>CAZXCV010000007.1:6315-66804 GCA_964639215.1 uncultured Staphylococcaceae bacterium | reverse complement strand
TAATCTTATCGGTCACTTGTTCCTAGAATTAGCGAGTCAAGAATCACAATTTCAATAATGAGGTAAAACTTTCAAAACAAAGATGTTCACGAGATCACAATCGTATAAAGTGCCACGGCCATCGAGCAAATGCTTGATGGCTTTTTCTTTTGTCAGTGCCTTATTGCGATATGGGCGACTTGACCGCATCGCGTGATAACTATCAGCGATGGTAATCATGCGTGAGAAGAGCGGGATATCGTTGCCTGCTAACCCTTGTGGATAACCGGAACCATCGTATCGCTCGTGATGATAGAGGGTGTGGGGGGCGATATCAGAGAAGTTATCAGCTGCTTTCAATATTTGATAACCATTTTCAGCATGGGTCTTCACGATGGTGCGTTCCTCAGCTGTCAGTGGTTCTGTCTTATGTAAAATCGCGGCGGCAATCGATATTTTGCCAATATCATGGTATTCGCCTGCTAATCGTAGCCGGATCAAGTCTTCTTGATGTATCCCATAGGCAACACCAAGTGCATGACACAAACTTCCGACCTCTTGACTGTGGTGTTTTTCATACGCATCGCGTTCCCACAATGTTTTTAAAATGGCCCGGACACTTTGATTACGCGATTGTTGACCATCATTTAGTTTATGACGATACATGCTATTTTCAGCATGGCGCAAGATTTCTGACATTTCAATCGCGTGATGACGCTTGATATCATAACCATAAGCGAGTGAAAGATTGATGTTTTCAATTTTGCAGCGACTGACTTCTTTCATTAATCGTTTGGTGAGTAGCGTAATTTTCGCCTCATCTACGAGCGATAGGATGACAGCGAATTCATCGCCCCCAATCCGGGCAATGACGCCTTGCTTATAAAAAACGTTATTGAGGATATAACCGATGCGCTTTAGTGCTAAATCTCCAATGTGATGACCATATGTATCGTTAATTAGTTTCAAACCGTTAAGATCCATCATGATGACAGTGAGTGGATAATTTATTGGGATATCTAGTTGCTCGAGTTTTTGTTCAAAATAACGACGGTTATACAAATTGGTTAAATAATCATGATATGAACTATATTCAATTTCACTTTGTCGTGCTTTGTATTCAGTGACATCACGAGCAACACAGGCCGCGTAACATATGCGTTTATTGTGGTCATAGACGGGATTCATGCGAATTTCTAGTGTTCGAGGTTGACCCGATGACGACAAAAAATCATGATCAGTCATGATGTGTTCGCCTTTGAACACCCGATTCAAATCCATTTTGATGCATGTAATAAAATCGTTGGTAATTAAGGTGCGGTTGTTATTATAAAAATCTTGTGGTGTCGCATTGAAAAAGCGCGCATGAGCATCATTGAGGCAAACATATTGATAATCAGGGGTAATCATCCAAAAATGATCATCGCTATGTTCGGCAAATGTCACCCATAACTGGTCATCAGGCATTTTGGTTACCATACATTCCTCCAAGGAATATACGAAGATGGATTACTTATATTAACTTTATAATAATTGAAATATAAAATAAAGCAATTGCCCTCATTATCAAGAAGCGTAAAATCGTATATTCTAAATTTATGAAAACACTCGAAACAGCCCGGTTATTATTACGACCATTTACGTTACTCGATTTGCCGAGTTTTTACCAATACGCATCGAAACCCAATATTGGTCCAAGCGCTGGTTGGAAACCGCATGAATCAGTCACCGAATCGTTACAAATATTGTCGCGGTTTGTGAATCAAGAATCGCTATGGGCAATCACTTATAAAAAAAATAACCAACTGATTGGATCAATTGGACTTCATGATGATAACCATCGGCGTAACCCTAAAGCCAAATCAATTGGTTTTGTTCTTGATGATGAATATTGGGGACAGGGCTTAGTGCTTGAAGCCGCTCGAGCGGTCATTCGTTATGGTTTCGATGAACTTGGTCTCGATCTTATCAGTGCGACACACTATCCCTTTAATGAGCGTTCAAAACGCGTGATTGAAAAGTGTGGTTTTCAATATGAAGCCACGATTAAAAAAGCCACCGTACGATACGATGGCCTTGTGCTTGATGATGTGGTGTATATTATTGACCGTCGTTATTATGAGGAAAACGTTCAGTTATTTTAAGTTGATGATACAAAATGTTTGATATACCAACTCCCGGCTTTTTGAATTTCTTCATAAGATAATTGGTGACCGTAGTTATGCCATGACAGCGAGACATTAGCCCCAAACTTTTGTAATTTCTGCTGCAAATCTGCGGTCATTTCAGGGGGACAGATGGGGTCGTTATTTCCAGCGCCAATAAATATTGGTAGCTGAAATAAATTAGGCACATCACTAATTTCGCCACCACTCATCGGATGGAATAAGATGGCGCCTTTAATCGCTTGTGGATAGCGAAACATGTGACTTGCCAATAGATTCGCGCCGTTAGAATAACCGATTCCTATAATTTGATGAATATCCAAACCATAATGAGGTGCTGCCCATTCAATAAAATGTTGCAAATCATGCGTTCGCTTATTTAAGTCAAGTTGATCGAATGTCATCGGACCGAAACGTTTGGAATGTCTGGTAAGACCATCTTCAGTTACTTCGCCACGCAAGCTGAGAATCGTCGCCTTAGCATCGATGAAATGAGCGATATCGATTAAATCAGATTCGCTACCACCAGTGCCGTGTAGTAATAGGAAGACTGGATGGTCGGCCGCGCCTTGTTTATAAATATGAATGCGTTCCATATAAATATTGTAGCAAAAGAAAAAGCGAGGTTGCTCAGCAACACTCGTTTAATCTAAGTTATTTTTTTAAAAACTTAAGTTTCTCTTTAGGTAAATCAAATCCCAATGTTCCACCAGGATTCATTAAATTGTCAGGATCAAAATGCTGTTTCAATGCTTTTAAAACACTGTATTCAATGCTTCCAAGTGAACCTTCTAACCAGCGCCCGAACATTTTACCAATCCCGTGATGATGGCTCATGCTCGCGCCTGAAGCTTGAATCGCATCAAGAATACCCGAGTGGTAGGCAAGATAGTCATCAATATCGTTCATCTTCGTAATGAAAATGAAATAGAGGTTGGCGCCTTGAGGATAAGCGTGTGATAGGTGAGTCGTCACAATCGTTTGTGGACGTGATTTACAATAAGTGCGCACAGCTTGATGAACTTGTTCCATGTTTGACCATAAGACGCTGCATTCGAGCGTGTCGGTTAAGATGCCAAAATCTTGCATCGAATCACGTAAATAGGGGTCGGTAAACCGTCCATGTTCCCATGCGTTTGTGACAATGCTTGTTAAATTCATGCCCCCGTGTTTTCGGGCAATGCGATGGATGTTTCGGGCGACATTTTTGGCAAAGCCTTTTTCACCCTCACTCCAACCCAAAAATAAACAGCGTTCCATCGGTTTCATCCCACGCATTTTAAAAATGGGGGCAAGTGGCGATTCATCGACATTATATAAGCGCATCATTACATCGGTTTCTTCAGCATCTGAAAGACGGAACACCGAGGCAAATCCAGCTTCACATTGCATCATTTCGCGTGTGGCCGCCATGCCATCATCCCAAGTTTTGAACATATAAGAAAATTTCTTGCGATTGGCTTTTGTCAGTCGAAATATTCGGAGCGTGACATCGGTTAAAACACCAAAAGCGCCTTCAGATCCCATCATGATATGGTTGAGCGAAGGACCGGTCGCTTCGCGTGGATAAGGGGACGTCACGATATTTCCAATTGGGGTGGCATATTTCTGTTCAAGTACCAAATCTTCAATTTTTCCATAATAAGTGCTATTTTGCCCAGCACCACGGGTCACGACCCAACCTCCGACAGAACTATATTCAAACGACTGGGGAAAATGACCACATGTGTATTGGCGTTTTGCTTTAAAGCGAACTGGCGCTTCATTTAATGCGGTTTCGAGTTGCGGACCGCTCATACCTGCTTGCACGGTAATCGTTTGGTCAATCTCGTTGAAGCTGACAACCTTGTTGAAGCGTAGTCGCATATCAAGCGATACGCCACCCTTCATACATTCAACACCGCGAGTGACACTTGACCCGCCTCCATAAACATAGACCGGGATTTTTTCTTTGACGCAGTAAGCAACAATTGCCTCGATTTGTTCACGGTCATCGGGATATAAGACGACATCAGGCAGATTTTCGATAATTTGCTGACGAATTCGTAAAACGTCAAACATCGTTTTACCATAAGCGACGCTAAGACGAGCATAATCATCGACCCGAACAAAATTAACGCCGACTATCTTTTTAAATGCCTCGATGTGACGCTCCTCAATCATTGAAGGCACATGATATTTTACTTCTCCGAATCCGAGATCCCCATCATACTTCTTGAAATCATCATCGGTTAAGCCAAATTTTTCCTTGATGGCTTTGAATAAAGTTTCTTTCGGCCATTTGTAATAATTGGGGTCACCCCAGCGAAAAATTGAGCGAAATGAATTGGCTGGTGCTGGTCTGGCAATCCATTGTGGTTCATAGCCTTTGTAAGGTTTATTGCTCATAAGGTTACTCCTTGTCTTGTTCAAATTTTCTTAATTCGCGGTAGAGGGGACGAAGGGATGGATATATTTTTGTGTATACCTTTCGGTACAGACGGTCATAGATACGATGAACATCATCATTTGGTTGATAAACTTTTTCGTAATGCACCATTTCTTTTACTGCATCTTCGTATGTTTTATGAATCCCTAAAGCCACAAAGGCGACGAGCGAGCTACCAAGACCACAAGCTTCATACGTTTGAATCTTGGATACAGGTAATCCGAACATATCGGCCGTTATTTGACAAATTTCATCGCTTTGCGAACCGCCACCAGATACGGTTAATCCTCTTATTTTATGATGGAGACGTTTTTCGAGATGGCGAAGCCCATCAATCAGACCATAACCGATTCCTTCAATGATCGCCTTATAGATATGAATGCGCGTGTGATCACCGGAAAAGCCGATAATTGCCCCTTTGGCTTCTGGACTCTTGAGTAGTGGCGCCCAATACGGCTGTAATAATAACCCATCGCAACCGGGCGGAATTTCCTTGAGCCGTTGATTTAATAATTGTTCTGGTGATAATCCAAGTTGTGGCGCCTCATTAACCTCTTTACTTGCAAATTCTTTTTTAAACCAACTGACCATCCAATAACCTCGGTAAATTTGAATCTCGGGATTATAGGTACCGGGGGCGACGCCAGGATATGCCGGCATGAATTGGACTGGTTCAAGGTACTTCCTTGTTGTCGTTTGAATCGTCGCCGTCGTGCCAAAACTTAAGGAAGCCATCGTCGTATCAACAACGCCAGTCCCTAGTGTTTCACAGCCTTTATCAGAACCAGTAGCAATTAGTGGTAATCCTTCAGGTAACCCAAACTCAAGACTTGCCGCTTTACTAATATAACCAAGCGTCTCGCCCGGTTCGATAATCGGAGGTAGTTTCTCAAGTGGAACATTGAAGATTGGAAACTTGAAATGGGATGGTTGATACCAAGCCTTATTCTTAAAATCAAACGGAATGTGTCCGATTTGACTCGCGGAACTATCGATGATTTTACCGATTAATAGTGACACCATATATGTCGAGAACATCACATATTTAACGGTATTATTCCATAGTTCGGGTTCGTTTTCGATCAGCCAGTTGCTTTTAGTTATTTTTCGTTGGTCGGCAATGGCATCTGTCATTCCCGCGACGGCAAATAAGGCGCGTGAAACAGCCGGTAATTTATTAGAGCACTGCGCCATGCGTTGGTCGAGCCAAACGATAATGTCGCGCAGCGGCTCTCCATTCTCATCAAGACAGACGCACGTATCACGAATCGTCGTAATTGTTACTGCAACAATTGAAGCTTTTAAGTTCGGGTTATTAGCAATAATTTGAGTAGAAACGCGTTTTAAGGCATCGCGATATACCGCTGGTTTTTGTTCGGTATAACCAGGTTTGAGTGAATAATAGGGAGTAAACGAATGTTGTTCTTTTGCAAGAAGCGCCCCAGTTTGATCGAATATTAAAGCGCGAATGCTCTGCGTCCCACAATCAAACGTTAGAACAAGTGGATTACGATTCATAACTATCTCCTTTATGCAAAGTAGTTGTCGTGATGATATCAACACCGCTACCAGCTACATTTTCAATGATAACAGTCGCTCTTGGCAATGGTTTATCAAGGACGATTTTTTTGATTTCTTGCATAATCATCGGAATTAGGTTTTTATTTACTTCACTTACAGTGCGCACACTAATGAGTGGTTGCTCTTTGTATATTGTTTTCACACTTGAGGTAATTGAACGCTTTGGATTTGTGATTTCTTGGATAGCATAAGCTTCGCCACGAGGACAAAGTTGCCCGATTACATTGTTTGTTTTCGGATCGACTTGGAGGTGACAAGAATTCGGACACACGATGCAAATTACGTCTTTCATGATTCATCCTCCAATTGTAGTTTTAATGTCGAAAGATTTTTTGCTTTTGTTAAATCGACAATAATCCGTTCCATCTCCGGTGGTCGTACATTGCGATATTTTCGTGATAAAAGCAATTGGTCACCAGCATAAATTTTTAGCTGTTGATTGCTAAGACAAGTGCGTGAGCGGAAATAGAAGATGACTTTATCGTGCGGTTTATTTAAATCAAGATGAGAAGGCACGACATATGCCATACGTTCATTAATATCAATTTCAATAAGGTTTCGCGATTGTTTTTGATAATTTTGGGCAGTTAACGCAGCCATTTCGCCTGTTTCAGACACAAGATCAGCGACATCACTGACATGAAGAGCATTACCGGAACAGTAGATCCCACTAATTAACGTTTCCATCCCTTGGTCAACATATGGACCTTTGGTTTTTGGATTGATTGGGACCTCAAGTTTTTCAGCCATTTCATTTTCTGGGATTAGGCCGACTGATAAGATGAGTGCATCACATGCCAGATATTGTTCGCTTCCCTTAATGGGTTGCATTTTTTCATCGACTTGGGCGATTTCCACCCCAGTCAGGCGGTCATGACCGAACACGCGCGTGACTGTCGTTTTGAGATATAGCGGAATATTGTAATCTTCGAGACATTGAATGAGGTTGCGCGTTAACCCCGAAGGTTGGTCTTTGATTTCATAGACGCCCAGCACTTGACCTCCCTCAAGCGTAATGCGACGAGCCATGATTAAACCGATATCGCCACTTCCTAAAATCACACAACGTTTGGTCGGCATTTGTCCCAAAATATTCATATAGTATTGGGCGCTCCCTGCGGTGAGGACACCACTAGGATTAGTTCCATGAATCGCGACTTGTTTTGAGGTGCGTTCACGGCAACCGGTTGCTAATATCAAGCGCTTGCCAGTAATAATTTCAATGCCTTGGCGGGTAATTAACGTTAATTCAAAACCAACATCGCGCTTTTTGATGTCAGTGACAAACGTTAAGGTCTTGACCGTAACGTTACTGGCATTAAGCGCTTCAATTTCACGTTCGGCATATTCAGGCCCACTTAATTTTTCATTAAAACGCAAGAGGCCAAATCCATCATGGATGCATTGTTTTAATATGCCGCCCAGTCGTGCTTCACGCTCAATCAGTAGAGCGGAGGTTGATGTTTGACCTAATTTTAAAGCGGCTGCCAAACCAGCGGGTCCGCCTCCAATGATGATAATGTCATAGTTCGCCATAAGTTGCTTCCTTTGTCTCTCGCAAAATAATGTGGCCATGACCTTTTTTATAAATATTTAGATAGGGAATGTCTAATTCCTCGTGAATGATTTTGGTAATTAATGGTCCGCAAAAACCACCCTGGCAACGCCCCATACCAGCACGAACGCGCCGTTTGATGCCATCGATTGTTGGGACGACTAGTGGACGATGCAATGCTGCGATTATTTCACCTCGAGATATTTCTTCACAACGGCAAACAATTTGACCATCATCGGGATTTTCGAGAATGTGGCGATGACGTTCATTCAGTGACAAACTGTGAAGCGGAGGTCTTACTTTCCGAATCGGATCAAATGTCTCATTTAATGGTAATGGCGCACCATGGAGGCGAGCAACTAAATTAGCGACAGTCACGGCAATCGCTGGTGCTGCGGTCAGCCCAGGTGATTGAATGCCGGCTACGTGGATGATGTTCTGCGTCCATTTACCAATTCTAACGATAAAATCTTCTTCATAAGTTGCAGCTCGAATGCCGGCAAAGTAGGTAATAACGTCGGGCTTGCCTAGTTTTGGCAATGTCGGATGATGCTTTGCAAATAATACATCAATACTTTCAGCATCGGTTTCAAAATTTTCACGTTCGGGTGTTTCAACAGCGGTTGGCCCGATTAATACGTTACCGTCAACCGTTGGAATAATGCCGCCACCTTTCGTGTGGTCTTTTTTCCGATCGTGACTTCCTCGATACATTGATACAGAGCGTGATGAAGAGCGGGACTTCGCCTTTTTATCTAGAATTGCTTCAATCCCAAGGCGTGGATGAATTGTATAAAATTGATCATGAGCCAAAGCAGCGACTTTATCAGAAAATGTTCCAGCAGCATTGATGACGATTTTTGGATAAATTGTCCCATGATTTGTGCTAACTTTCTTAATGACGCCATTAGTCACTACCATGTCAAGTAGTGCGGTATCAAGATAGAAAGTCACACCGTTTTCAATCGCGTTTTCTGAAAGTGCAATGACGGTCTCATATGGACAAATATTTGCCCCTTCTTTAAAAATAATGCCAAATTTCGCATCTGGTCCTAGTTGCGGTTCTTCCTTCATTAAACGCTGGTGATTCCAAATTTCAAAACCGTGAATATTACGCTTTTTCGCCATCTTGCGAAAGATGAACATCAATGGGCGCAGCCATGCTTTAGAAAACACGACAAGTTGACCACGTTGTATGTATGGAATATGTAATTCAGATGCCAGCTTTGGATACATCGCCACTGCTTGCCGAAGGTAACGGTGTTTCTCGGTGTTGACCTTAAGATCAATCCCAACATGAATGACGCCATCATTGCGACTACTCGCATGAAGGCCAACGTCATTTTCTTTTTCAATCACGATTGTTTTTAACTTATATTTGCTCATTTCTCGTGCGATTGCCGCACCACAAATACCAGCTCCAATAATCAAAACATCACATGACGTACCATCATACTTCATGTCATTTTCGGGTGAAATACGCATAGGTTCTTCTTGATAACCCGATAATTTAATCCGATTAACAACACCTTCGGTTTTTGCTTTTGCCGCTAAATAGCCCACCGCAACAATTTCGTCATAATTTGAGAGTTCGCCATCAAGAAAGATGATGTTGTCACGAACATTAACGTTGACTTTCGGAAATGAAAGCTCGATTTGCTTAATCGTCTGTTTTAACAATTTTTGCTTATTCAATCGTGGAATCTCCCATCCGCTTGACGAGGTTAATGAGTCGGGTTTGATCGATTTCCGGCAGATTCAAAACTTCTTGGATGACTAGGCCATCGATAATTGTCAAAAGAAGCGTCGCAAATGCTTCAGGATCATGATGATTTGGAAAAATATTGATGACACCTTGACGAAGCGCGGTTCGCCATTCGGAATATTTGTCATTAAATCGTTGTTTTAATGTCTCATTGTCAGCCATACATTGATTAATAATAAAAATATGTAACCGCGCGCGGTTGAATAGTTTGACTCCCTTAAAAAAGATGACTTCTAAAAAGCGATCGACTGTTAAGTCATGTTCGTGTCGTCCAATCCATGCAAGATATTCATCTTTTAATTCATCGATATGTTTGGCGATGATATCGAAGACCAGCTCATCTTTTGTCGCATAGTAATAATACAAAGTGCCAGGACTCAGTTTTGTTTCTTTGGCGATATCACGCAAAGAAACTTGGTTAATGCCTCGCGTGGCGATTAGCCGACCAACTGCCTCAAGAATCGTGGTTTTGTTTATGTATCCTAACGGACGACCCATAATGTTTCTCGGTCAAATGACCGACTCTTTGCTTTTATGATAGCACTTCAAATATAAATATCAAGTAGCGATATTACTCCGCACCGTGAATTAGCTCGGCTAAGCCGCACAAAATAAAAAAGCACAAGGATATATTAGAAATCATTAACTCACGTTAATCACGCTACCGATTTTTAAAAATTATTAATGGTCTTCAGTCGTTTTAAATAAAAAAAATAAAGTAAAAGTTAGTCATTAAAAAAGTTGAGCATTTCATTAGAAAAAAATATTTCGAATTCGTATAATATTTTTTATAAAAAAGGAGAAATTAACCATGAAACAATACTTTGCCTTCTTTAAAGGGGCGACTGAGATGGACCGTTTACGTCGCTTCAATGTGATCATGGGTGCCGTGCACTTATTACAAGGCCTCATCATGCTCATTCTCGCGGGAACAGTCATTCAGAAGATTGCCGAATTCCAACCTCAAATCGTTCAATTCTTTATTCGTTATGATGTTCCGACCCAAGCTTTGGTTGTCGATTCTCAATTCCTATTCAATTTACCGTTTGGTGTGCTTGTCGCTTCATTCCTCATTATTTCAGCACTAGCCCACGCCCTTATTTCGCTCCCAAAACCCACGTATGCGATATATGAACGCGACTTAAAAGTCGGGATTAACAAATTCCGATGGTTTGAATATGCGTTATCTAGTTCGGTCATGATTGTCTTAATTTCCACGTTATTTGGGGTTAAAGACATCGCCTCACTGATACTAATATTTGTCGTTAATGCCGCGATGAATTTGTTTGGTCTTGTGATGGAACAATTGAATGTTGGCAAAGATCGAAAGCACCTCGATTGGGGTCCATTTGTTTGGGGAACGATCGCTGGTTTAACACCCTGGGCTGTCATTATGATTTATATGTTTGGTACAGGAAATTATGATCAAGTCCCATGGTTCGTTTGGGCGATTGTTGGCACCTATTTCGTCGCTTTCAACACCTTCCCGATCAACATGATTCTCCAATATCTCAAAGTCGGAAAATGGAAAGACTATTTATACGGAGAACGCGTTTATATCGTGTTATCGCTCGTTGCTAAATCAATCCTCGCATGGCTTGTGCTCTTCGGCGCGATGCAACCATCCTAATACTTTAGAATATTAAGTAATAAGGCTAGGGCATATTCGCCCTAGCTTTTTTATTTTTGTCAGGCAGTAACTATTCAAATATGACAACCAAGCATAGTAAAATTACACTAAGGAGCACAATATGAAAAAATACTATTTGAAGCAAAAAGTGTTTGCATTTAGAGATCGCTATAAAGTTTATGACGAACAGCAACAGATTACTTATTACTGCGAAGGCAAACTTTTTAGTTTTTCACGGCAAATGGATTTTTATAAAACCGAAGGAAAAGAGCATCTTTACACGATTAAACGGAAATTATTTTCCTTCATGCCTAAGTATCGTCTGCTTGGAGTTAATGGTGAAGAAACGGCGACTGTCCAGAAGAAATTTGCGTTCATGAAACATAAATTCCATATCGAGTCCACGCTTGGAGAGTTAGAGATGGAAGGCAATATGTGGGGGCATGACTTTGAGGTAAAACAAGGTGAAACCACATTACTTGAAGTGCACAAAAAATGGTTATCGTGGGGCGATACTTATGAAATTACCATTCATGATGAAAGCAAAACAGAACTGCTCATCGCGCTGATGTTGATGATTGATGATTGTCTTCATGACAACCAAAATAATCGCCGATAACAAGAAAAGTAAAAACATAATCGATAAAGCGAGAATTATCTCGCTTTTTTTGTGATATGTTATAACTGGAGAAAATAATATGACTAATAAATTTGTCTTATTCATGAAGACCGCGTTGATTGATCCGTTTTTGCGAAGTTTTTCGCGATTTACCGAAGCCGTTGTTGTTAGTCTCATCATCATCGTCTTACAAATAACGAGTAATGAAACCCAATTACGTCAAATATTTAATCCGATTTTAAAATCACTTTGGTTGTTGCTTTCACTCATGTTATTGATGACATTAATTGTCGCTCGCTTCAAACTAAAAACATGGCATCGATATGCACTGATGGGTTTAAGCGTCATCGGTGCGCTTGTTTATTACTTTGTTGGACCACTCGAAGGCTCTCGCTACATTGAAAATTTCCGGTTTGCAGCTTTGCTCGGCATCATTAGTGTTCTGGCATTATGCGTAGCGTATTTTCCAAGGCGCCAAAACTTTTCAATCTATGTGATGTATCTCGCAACGAAACTATTCGCCACGCTTTTCTATGCCGGCGTACTTTATGGCTCCCTTGTCGCAATTTTTGTTGCCATGGAATCGCTATTTAATATCGATTTTGGCACATATATTTACTTAAACCTTTTAATTATCATTGCTAATTTGGTCGCCATTCCAATTTTCCTTGGCTTTATCCCAATGCAAGATCAAGAGCTAACAATCGACGATTATCACAAGATTTGGAAAACGGTTTTCTCATTAATAATCGTCCCGGTTGTGACGGTATTTACGATGATTCTTCTCATATACATCATCACATCATCATTTAATCAAAATTATTATCCTGAGGTATTTGTCATTGCGACGATTGTTGTTGGTGGTGGGGGTTTTGCGGCTTTGATTGCCCTCGATCCATTTATAAAAGACACCCCACATTTAACGATTTATGCCAAATATTGGCCGTATGTGTTCGCGCCAGTGATGATCGGTTATATCGTTGAAGTAATCCGTCAAATTATCACTGATGGTTTCATCATGATGCACATGACATCGGTGTATTTAGGCATTTGGTTAATCGCTGTCCTAATCATCAATATCATAAAACGACCACTTTTCAAGATGAGTCGTGGGCAGATATTTTTCTTATCAGGGGCGGATACACTGTTTCTAATTATGTTTTTCCCATTCATTAATGTTATTAACATAGCGACGTATCAATATAATGCCGAATTTAAAGCGATTCTAACTAGCAACAATATGCTAGTTGATAATCAAATTGTGCCACGTGATGATTTAACCCTTTCCGAAAAAGAAGCAATTGTCAGATTAATCATCAAAGCTGATGAAATAGGTGTTCATCGACTTAAATATCTACCCGATAATTACACCTATCTTGATTTTGAAACCGTCTTTGGTTTTCCGTTTTTCTACATTGGTGGCGGTGAACAAGAGTATCAATTCGTCAATTATCAACTGGACACGATTGCTATCGATCTTAATAGTTTTTCAACATTCGATTTTTTGTATGATATCACTCCGTTACCACTCGAGAGTGGCAGTGATCTATTATTATCAATAACGGTGACCGGAAGTATTTATCAGTTAACGAATGATAATATCGACATTACGTTTGACATGTATGATGTTGCGGCATATTTCTATGACAATGTTGAGCGTGGCAAAGAAGGTTATACTTTAACGGAAATGACCTACACCGGTAGTAATAACGGGTTTGATTTTACGTTATATCTTCGTTACATAAATGGGTATTTATACAAAGAATCTGAGCGTTTTACAGTGTCAAGCGCGGCTTTTATTCTCGGTGTGAATACGATTTAAGGAGTACTGTATGCTAATATTTGAACCAATTAAAATCAAAGATTTAAAATTGAAAAATCGCGCGGTCATGGCGCCGATGTGCATGTATTCAGCCGCTCGCGATGGACTCGTCGCTCGTTTCCACCACATTCATTATGCTGCGAGAGCATATGGAGGTATTGGTCTGATCATTCAAGAAGCAACAGGTGTCGAACCACGTGGGCGCATCACGGATCATGACTTAGGAATTTGGAGTGATGAGCAAATAGAACCGTTAAGGCAATTAATTGATGATGTGCATCTTGCTGGAAGCAAAATGGCAATCCAACTCGCTCATGCCGGACGCAAAAGCCGAGCGACTGGAACACCGATTGTTTCAAGTTCAAATGAGGCATTTAATGATAAATATGACACGCCAGTTGCTTTATCAAGCGATGAAATAAAAGATGTGATTGACGCCTTTCGACAGGGGGCGCGGCGTGCCAAAATCGCTGGATATGATGGAATTGAAATTCATGGAGCCCATGGTTATTTAATTAACCAGTTTCTTTCTCCTTTAACAAATTATCGTAACGATGAATACGGTGGATCATTACAAAACCGCACAAAATTCTTGTTAGATATCATCTTAGCAATTCGCAAAGAATGGGATGGACCTTTATGGGTTCGGTTATCAGCCGAAGAATATGCCAAGCAAGGGCACCATATCGAAGAAACACTAGCAGTCGTCGATATAATCAAACCATTCATTGATGGTGTTAATGTTAGCTCGGGTGGAATCGTTCCAATTGTTCCAAAGGCATATCCCGGCTATCAATTAACTTTCTCAGAAGCCATTAGAAATAAAGGTCTATTGACATTTGGAGGCGGTCTTATCAATAGTGTGGAAGATGCTGAAGCCGCGCTCGAACGTAATCAGGCTGATTTAATCTACTTTGGAAGACCATTATTGTTACATCCATTCTTGCTCATGGAAGCAGCAAAAAAATATCAACCCGAACTCGTTATTAGCCAATACGAACGAGGATAATCCAATAACTAAAAATGATATTTTGTGATGGAATCACCGTAAATGTTCACTTAATTTTTATGTGTTATTAACGCTATTTTTTAATAATTTATACCGATGAGCAAGCCAAGAAATATAAGTCGCATCGATAATATTGTTAAAATTCTTCAAAAATACCAATTATGAGACTCGCAGCAAATAATTTAAGTCGTGCCATACCACTTTTTTCACGTTGACAAAAAAACTAATTCTAACCATAATTAAACTAAGTTGACAAAATCAAAATAAGTTGGAGGAAAACTTATGTCAAAAAAACAATATAGAAATCGTCTTTTTGTCTTTTTAGGTACGCTGGCATTAGCGCTTGGATTAGGAAGCGTGATCAGTAACCAAAAAGACATGATGCCAGCCCGAGCCGTGGCAATTCCATCTGGCACATCACTTTATTTGAAACCGAATTCTAACTGGCTTAGTGCTGACCAACGGTTCGCGGCTTATTTTTATACAACTTCTGGTGGTAGTGAATGGGTTGATCTTACCGCCGAAGCCGGGGTCCTCGACATTTATAAAGTCGTGGCACCAGCGACTGAATACGCAACCATCATCTTCACGCGCATGAATGGCGCGACAACTGAAAATAATTGGGATAATAAGTGGAATCAAACAGCGGACTTAACCTATGATGGTACTAACAATTTGTTTACGATTCCAGATGGTGCTTGGGATAGTGCGACAACGACTTGGAGCGTTTATGATCCAGACGATCATCCATTACCACCAACGGTAACGTTGTCAGATACGACACCTGGCATTAAGAGCGATAAAGTCCGTATTTGGCTCGATCGTGGTGGTCATTACGAAGATGGTTACACCCACGCCTTAAAAATTGGTGAAACACGATATCGGCCAACTGGCTGGGAAATGGCGCTTAAATTAACAGAAACCAATCGATGGTTTGCCTATTATGATGTTCCGATTTCAGAACTTACTGGTGATATTGGAATCACAATCGTTAATGCTTCACTTGGCGTCACCGTAGAAATTCCTGCCGTCCCCTATACAGCGGGCGATAACAATAAAGTTTGGAAAATTAACTTTGTTGATCCCAACTGGTCAATTACCAAAGGCGCAATTACTGAACGGATTTATAATAGTTTCTTCGCCAAAGTGCTTGAAGGCTATTTATCTTGTGATGAAAGTGCAATCAATGGTTTCATGGCCTTTGATGACATCGATACGAACTTCTTGCCAAGAACAGCCGAAGTTTGGAATATGGAAGGTGATTTAGGCGGTCAATTGATCAAAGACTTCTTAGATAAAACTGACTATACAACTGGCACACGTGAAACTGTTGCAGCAACCGACGCCTATGCAAAATATACGATGATGCAAGGTTTGTTTAATGCCGAAAACGGTGGTGGTAGTTCGGGACTCATCCAAGTTGTTGAAAGTGCTACAACAAACGTTAGTTATATCATCGCTCTGATGATCATGACTTTAACATTGCTTGCCGGATCCGTATTCTGCATCTTCAAAGCTAAACGGCAATAGTTTTTCCTAGAATCTCTAATTGCTAATAACCATTAAGCTCTAGACATCAGTCTAGGGCTTTTCTTATTTTCTTTTAAAACGGTGTCTTCATAGAAAAAAGATGGCGCAATTTGGATAACGCCATCTTAATTATTGTGTGAGACTAATGATTATTTAGCTTTCTTTTCACGCCGGAAGCACATGAACCAATCGAGACAATACATATCATCATCAGTGGCTTCCATCCGTTCTTTGGCTGTGCCACAGCTACCAGCGGTTGGTACGATGACATCATCGCCTGGGCGCCAATCAGCAGGAGTGGCAACGCCGTCTTGATCGGCTTTTTGTAAGGCGAGGACGCAACGTTTGATTTCATCAAAGTTACGGCCAGTTGATAATGGGTAATAAAGCATTAAACGGATAATACCCTTCGGATCAATAATGAAAACAGCCCGGACAGCTTGGGTATTGCTTTGTCCTGGTTGAATCATCCCGTAAAGATTTGATACATCCATGCGGATGTCTTCAATTAATGGAAAAGTAACTTCGATGTTTTTAAATTTCTTCCATTTAATGTCTTGAATCTTTCGTAACCAGGCGATATGAGCATAAAGCGAATCAACCGATAATCCGACCAACTCGGTATTCAAGCTTTTGAATTCATCAATCATTGACGCAAAGGTCATGAATTCAGTGGTGCAGACGGGTGTGAAGTCTGCTGGATGGGAAAAGAGAATGACCCATTTTCCTTTGTAGTCTTCTGGGAAAGTGATGGTCCCTTGTGTCGTTTTAGCGACGAAATGAGGGGCGGGATCACCAATCAAAGGCATGCGTGATAACTTAACATCTTCCATAATGTTCCTCCTTGGAATATCTAGCTACGACCAGCAGTAGATTAAAAATAATTATATCAAAATAATCAAAATTAGTCTTCGTTGATATCTTTTTTGGATTCGTCCTTGGCTTTGTGATTTTTTTTGATTTTATCAAAGATAAACAATTTTAACGCTCCAAGCGCGATGACGCCAACTCCGATGAGCACCCAGCCCCACCACGGGAAACTTCCAGTAGCTGCTAACATGACTAATTACCTCCGTGTTGTTGTTTTTTACTAAAGGCGATAATGGCAACTACCGCCAAAACAAGCATATAAACACCACCAATTAACAAATAAGCCCAATAGGGCAAATCGTTAGCCCCTTCAGCGTTTAAGGCGACATTCAATAACGCCTTTGTCGTCCAGAAATTGGGAGCAATGCCTAACAGATACTGCTTTCCATCGCTAAATGCATCAAGCAAAACGAGCACGGGAATCATGAAGATGATGCCACCGCTTTTCATAAACGCAAAGCCTTCAATTTTATTTTTGGCAACCGAGGCAATTAGCAATCCGACCGCGGCAACGAATAACGAACTAATCAGTGCGAATGGGAATATATGGATTGCCGTAAGATTATCAAACCCGAACGTATATGGTCCATATGTAAAACTATAGTAATCGGAAGCCCACCACTTAATTGCATAAATCATGAAGAGATTACCAGCGACGGCGAGCACATATGTATAAATTGATTTAAATGTGATATATCCGGTGATAGAAACGGGAGTGACCGCAATCGAATAAATTGTTTTCTCATCTTTGTTTTCAAGTAATGAAAAGCCCAGGAGGGCACCACTAACGAAACCACCAATCGAAATAATCACGACAAAGGCAATCAGGAGCGTAAGGCTATAAGCTGGATCAGTATTCGTCAATCCACCTCGCGACAAACTGGCGGGTAAAAGCCAACCGATTAGTCCAAACATAATGACGGGATAAATCAATAAAAACAAATTTAAGGGATCGCGAAGGATTGTCTTTAGTTCATAGGTTACGAGTTTTAAATATTTTTTCATAGTTAACCTCGGACCGCATATGCCTTGAATTTCGGATAAACCACTAGTGGATATAAGATTGAAGGAATGGCGATGAGAACGGCGATTCCTAAGACAATTAGCCAAATATCACTTGTCGTAAACAAGCTATTGATAAGATATTGAGCAGCGTAACTTGGCGAGATGAACGCTAATCCGATCAGATCAGATGGAATGATGTCGAGCATCACGAGTAAGACGGGTACCATTAACATAATAGCCATACCCATGTATTTCATAAGAAATGCCATGAAATCAACACTGTAGAAGACGATGATATAACCAATCGATACATGTGCTAATGTCGACAATATTGCATAAAGAAACGCTAATGCGTAATTAATGACGACACCATGAACGATGAGCATCGCTAAACCAACGAGTCCAATTGAGATAACGCCTGATAGGAGAGAAGCAACGACCTTGGCGCTTAAGATCTGTCTGATTGTCACTGGAGCGACAAATAATGTTTTGATTGTGCTTTCTTGTTTTTCAAAATAAAAACTCGATGCTAACAAAATGATGGCCATCATCCCAGTATCCAAAACAATAAGAAAAGGCATAAGCGCTCGGGCATCAGCTTCAGATGATAAAACGAGAACTAAGACCCATAGTAAGGAAAGGGCGATGCCAAACCACATGATTTTATATTTGAAAAGACGGATGATTTCGCCTTTTAACAATGTCCACCAGGATTTCATTGGTCAGCTTGCTTTCCAACGATGTCGATGAAAATTTGTTCCATACTAACTTCATCGGTATGCATCGTTATAATTGGTTTTTCTTTAATAATGTCGAGGAACGATTGATTGCTTGATAATTCATGAAGGGGGACGCTTAACATTTTTGATGTATCGCCATCTAAGTATTCAAGGCGTACTTGACGAGTCCCATATTGCATTTTAAGATTCTTTGGTGAATCGATTGCCATTAGTTTGCCATGTGCGATAAAAGCAACTTCATCGCATAATTCTTCAACATCTCCCATTAAATGAGTCGATATGAAAATCGTTTTCCCTTGTGCTTTAAGTTCTAAAATGATGTCTTTAATAATCCGAGCATTACTAGGATCAAGACCATTCGTTGGTTCATCAAGGAAGATAACGTGGGGATTATTAAGTAATGCTCGCACAAAATTAAGCCGAGCTTTCATGCCTTTTGAATATTGGCCAACCTGTTGGTTTTTTGCTTCACCAAGCCCGACGCGAACGAGTAATGCTTCATAATCGATATGCGTTTTATAAAGATTCGCAAAAAACGCTAAGTTTTCAAGTGCGGTCAGTTTGTTGAAATGAACGGGCATTTCAAATCCAACGCCAATGTCTTCATAAAAGGAGTGATTAAACGATTTGAGATTCTTGCCGAAATAAATAATCTCACCATCGTAATCGCCTAGTAATTTGGACATGAGTTTTTGAGTTGTGGATTTACCAGCCCCGCTGGGACCAAGCAAACCAAAGATTGTCCCGGGTTTAATGTCGAGTGAAATATCCTGAAGTACCAAGGGCCGTTTTTTATGATAGCGGAAACTGACATGTTTAAGTGAAAATGCATATTCCATAAAAAATCATCCTTCCACAAGCTTAATTCCTATTACTAATAATAAAGGGTTAAGCATCAATTTTTCAAAAATTCATACATATTTTAGTAAAAATATCACGGTAAAGCGACGATTAACATATATGATATATTCATAATAAGGAGTTTACTTATGCGCTTCATTCGAAAACGTATCATTCGTCCACTAATTGTTTTAGCGTTAATTATCGCCCCATTAATACTGTTTGCTAAAGGAGGTTTCAGTCTTACTTTCTCCTCGAGTAAAGAAGATTATTCGAATGTGATCGAAGATGGTGTTACAAACGGTGATGCTTCGATTGTTGATATTGCGATGCTCGGCGCTCACGATGCGTTTAGTCATCACATCACGACAACCTCGCAAGTTGATCCAGGAGAGCCAGAGGGCTCGCTTTTGCGTAATGCGACACTTGGCAAAATCGTTGATGGGGTGTTCGTCAGATTGTCACGCGCTCAAAAAGGCGGGGCTGCAACCTTACTTAAAGCTGGGGTTCGTTATTTCGATGTGCGCCTTAGTTATGTTGATGGTGTTTGGTGGACCAAGCACGGGTTATTATCGGACCACTTAAGTACCTATCTCGATGAACTGATTCCTTTTTTAGCCAATCATCCAGCCGAATTCATTATTTTTGACATGCAGCACGTCTATTTTCCTGATGGTACCACTTATGATGACTTGTTTGATTATCTTGGAAGTTATCAAGTATCGGGAAAGTCACTATTGGATTTTGTGCACCACGATCCGCTAACCGAGCAATTGCGAGATCTAACTTATGACATTGTCACAAATAACCAGACAAGCGCGGGTGTTGTTATTTTAGCCAAGACTCCTTCAAGCGTCACCTTGCCTTATCACTATAATCGTGGCAATGGTGACACCGCGGTCATTAATATTCGTAGTCTCTGGCATAACACCGCAGACACTACCACGTTATTAGAAGGAATCACGTCTGAACACGAATATTTAAATACGACAGTTATTTACCAAGATATCCTCCGGGTCAACCAAGCCCAAAAAACCGGAGTTTTATCTGGTAGCGATTTGTGGGACACCATCTTTGGCTGGTCACTCTTAGATTTGGCAAATTCTTCGAATATGGCTTTAATCGAACACGCTGATTTTGAAGCGTGGCTTGTCACAATGCCAATTGTTATGGTTGATTATGCTAATTCAACAAAAGGTGATTTTAATAACGTCGTTAATGAAGCTTTTATCACTTATAACCAAACGTTATAGCTATGGTCATTAATGTTTTTCGCCGCTACGAAAAAAAGTTCTTACTAACTAAAGCACAGTTAGAAGATATTTTGCCAATTATCGAGAAGCATATGGATCTCGATCCTTTTTGTCTTAATGGCGAAACCTACACGGTGAGAACGATTTACTTTGATACGCCCGATCATGATGTAATCCGTCGATCCATTGATCAACCGAAGTTTAAAGAAAAACTCCGCTTACGAAAGTATGGGACATGTGATGATCCATCCGATGAGGTATATCTCGAGATTAAACGCAAATATCAAGGCGTGGGTATTAAACGACGGGTCAAATTAACTTTAGCAGAAGCAAATGGCTTGATTCATGAACATAATATCCCGATAAAAGAAGATTATTATTCACGTCAAATCCTCGGTGAAATCGGTTATTATTTACAGGTATATGCCATCGTCCCATCCGTGTTTATCAGTTATGAACGTCATGCATATATCGACCGTGAAACGAAGATGTTTCGGCTGACGATTGACCACAATATTTATACACGGAGATCAAACTTTGCCTTCGATTATCGTCCAAGTGGCCAACGCCTCATTGACGATGATTATCGCCTCATGGAAGTCAAAGTTGGTAAAGCGATGCCACTATGGTTTGCAAAGGCGTTAAGCCAGTATAAAATTTATTTAACTAGTTTTTCAAAATACGGTAAGGAATTTGAAAAACGCATGAAAAAGGAGCTCGATCCAGATGAATATATTTGACCCAATTCAACTTTATGTCGCCGATATTATTATGGTCGCTTTGATTGCGACACTTGTTTCATTAATACTTGGTCTTGTCCTCGCAATATTTTATATGCGCATAAAACGTGAAGTCGGTTTTACCCATGATTTTCCATGGACACTTGTAATTATCCCACCCGTTGTCTCGATGCTCATCATCATGCTGTCGACGAATCTTGCTGGTGGCATCGCTGTTGGTGGACTCTTTGCCTTAACGCGATTTCGGACCCAACAAAAAGAAACCGAGGACATTGCTTTTATACTATTAACAGTCGTCATTGGTGTCATTAATGGCACTGGATACATTGCCTATTCAGCTGTGTTCACACTCATCATGATGATTGCTCTATTTACAATGTACATGGTGAAGTTTGGCCAAACGAGCGATCGTCACATGGTGTTAAAAATCATTGTACCCGAAAGCCTTAACTTCGAAAATTTATTTGATGATTTACTCAAAGAAGCATGTCTCTCTTATCATACAAATCGTGTACGTACGACTGATTTTGGCACGATGTTTGAGTTAACTTTTTTTGTCGTCTTAAAGAAAAGTGCTTCGCCGAAAATGTTGCTTGATGAAATCCGGGAACGGAATGGAAACCTCACCGTCTCCTTAACGGTCCAGCGTTTTAACAGTGATTAAACGGTTTCATAAATTAATATTCGTCAGCGGGACGCTTTTATGTTGGCTCGGTCTTTTTCCATTTAGGAACGTTTTAGGCGTTCAGGCGGAGACGCTTACGATTACCTTTTCGATTGTAAACGATGACCAATCACTTTCAAGTATCACGCTTGATGAACCAGCACCAATCAGTGCCCCGACGTATATTATGCGTGAAAATGTTAGTCTTAATGGTTGGTATCTCGGACTTGATTTTGAAGAAACCTGGAATTTTTCAACACCAGTTATGAACTCAATGATGTTATATGCGCGTTGGGACTATCAAGATGATAGTGTCATGAAAGCTCAATTAAGCATGTCAAGTGTGGGCGATGAATTCAAAAGCGGAACAATCACATTATCGTTTGAACTATTTGAAGCAATGCAAACTGACGTCAGATATCAGTGGCAAATGAAATTAAATGAAACGGGTGTTTGGCGGGATATCGCTGGCGCGACAGGAACGACTTATCGACCGCTTCGTAATGGTTATCATGGCTATCGTCTTGTTTATCGTACCCCCAATTATGATGGTAGTGGCCAACTGATTGATCGAACTCGCCATGAAACGAGTTCCGTTTGGCTAACGATCTACGGTGAGTTCCCATGGCTAGCAGTTATTATTCCCATGTCATTTTTATCGATGTTTATCATCATTTATTTCTTGTCATTTAAGCGACCAATGTTACTATATATCGACGGTCAATACTATCGAGAGGTACGATACCGTGGCCAAGAAGACATCAGCGATATCACGTTACCAACACAAGCAGGCTATCGTTTTGATGGCTGGTATACCACCGCTCAATATCACAAGAAAGATGAACTAGTGCGCATGCCATATCGAAGCGTGCGTCGCTACGGACGATTTATCAAGGAAATGAATGATGAGAAATAACCATAATTCCCGTTCACAAACTGAATTCAGCAATCAAATCCGCGTAAAAAAGCAAAGCGGGTTACTCGAGTTTTTGTTAGAAAATGTTCCTGGTGTTTCTCGGAACAATATCAAGTCGTTACTCAAGAGGCGACAAGTCGCCGTCGATGGTGCACCAGTTGCTCAATTTGATTTTGTTGTCTATCCTGGGGACATTGTGATGATTGCTAAGCAACGCCTTGATCGTCACACATCACCAAAAATCGACATTATTTATGAAGACCAGGAGATGATTGCCATTAATAAACCCGCGGGACTCCTTTCAATTGCTTCCGATAAAGAAAAAGCCGCGACTGCTTATCGGCAAGTAATGGATTATCTCCGGGGGATCGATCCTAAAGCCCGCGTCTTCGTTGTTCATCGAATTGACCAAGATACTTCAGGTGTGTTACTTTTTGCAAAGTCGGACTCGTTACGTAAGAAATGGCAAGACGCATGGAATGATTTAGTCACAAAACGTGGCTATTATGCACTTGTCGCTGGTGTTCCGAAAAAAGAAGTCGATACTTTACGACACTACTTGAAGGAAACAAGTACCCACTTAATGTACATTTCTGATCGAAGTGGCGACGGACAGTTAGCAATCACACATTATAAAGTGATTAAAAGCGCACCTGATTATGCCCTGCTTGACGTTAACATCGATTCAGGAAGAAAAAATCAAATCCGCGTGCAACTGCGCCATATCGGTCATCCAGTTGTCGGAGACGATAAATACGACACGTTACTCAATCCGATCAATCGCTTGGGGCTTCATGCTTACGCTTTGGAAATAAAACATCCCGAGACTGGCAAAGGATACAGTTTCAAAGCGAAGTTACCAGTTGAATTTCTCAAAGTATTTATGAAAGCTCCGACTAGTAAAAAAGACGAGCCGGTCGTCTTTAGAAAAAAACAAACTCCTATTAGAAAATAGATAGTAACTAGTTATAATTAATATGTTTCGATTAAAATGAACAATTTAATGAGCCAAATTAAACAATCAACCAAACGAACAAGCGCACATATTACCGCTTGGTTTTCAAAATCGTTCCATCGTTTGATGGTAGCCCTCAAAGATGAACATAGTATGCTTCGCTATATTATTTATCTAACCTTGGTCGGTATCTGTTTTTATGGCGTCGCCCTCATCAGCAATTTATTTACGATTCCATTAAGTGGCGATTATGTGCTTCAGCAAATTCCGTTTTACTTTAACGGTTATGACGATTGGTGGCATTTCATCAAGACTGGTGAATTCGTCTTATGGGATAGTTCCACATATCTTGGCGTTAATAATATTGGCAGCAATTCATTTTACTATTACCTCAATCCATTTTTCATTCCGATTATCTTATTTCCACGCGCACTAGTGCCACAAGGGCTGGCGATTTTAATGATTACCAAAAACGTCCTGGCTGGATTGGCAATGCGGCTATATTTACGATACTTTGGTGTCAGTGAAAAATCAGCCCGGTTATTTGGACTCGTCTACGCTTATTGCGGATGGATTACTTATTACTTGTGGTTCAATCACTTTATGGAAGTTGCGGTCGTTTTCCCCCTTATCTTCCTTGGAATAGAAAAATTACTCAAAGATAAACGCCCATGGTTTTTAATTTTTGCATTATTCCTCATGGGATTAACGAATTATTTCTTCCTCGTCACGGCCGCGATGGTCGGCGTGATCTACGCGCTATTCCGTTATTTTCAAGTTGCGCCTAAGAAGAGTTGGAAAGATCGTCTGATTACAGCACCACTTGGTGTATTCGCGTTCGCGACTGGAATTATGATGTCGGCGTTTGTATTTTGGCCATCGATTATTGTGGCAACCATGAGCGATCGGGCTGTCAATGCCAGTTATCTCGAACGACTTTTAGCTGTGATTGAAGTCAAAAATTGGGATGTCGTCTACGAATATGTGACAGCCTGGTCATCGCCTTATAAAAAACTGTATCCACTGATTACTTTTTTCTTCCCAACCGTCAGTAACCGCAGCTCCACGTTATTAAGAACGAGCGCTTATGATAACACCATTTCAAGCCTCTTCATTTATACCCCGATCATGTTGCTTTTTATCCCCTCGCTCATCCATTCGCTGCGCAAAAAGAAATTTAGTCATCTGATTCCACTCCTATTCTTTAGTTTTGCGTTATTCACGCCATTCTTTTATCAACTTTTCCATGGCTTTACCGTTGATTACGGACGGTGGCAAATCTTCGTGGTTGTTTCGTTAATCGCCTATATCGCGATTAACTTTGAGGAGCGTCATGAATTTAAACGTTGGTATTATGATGTGTCTGGCGCCGTGGTGCTGGTGATGGCCGCCTTGACGTTTTATCAGGCAAGCCAATTCCAATATAAATATGGTTTCTCGGCACTCGAAGAACGACTTTATATTGGTATTTACCAACTTGCAGTCATCGTGGCCGCTTATATCATCATGCGCGTGCATGCAAGACGCCAAATTTTCACGAAGTATCTGACATGGTTCGTGACGCTTGAGGCGATTGTCATGGGGGCGATGACAATGTCGATGCAAGGGCTCATTTTCTATGTTAATGACTATGATAGCGGCTTAGAAATCGTCAATGATGAACGAGCGATTATTAAAAAAATCACGACTGACGATCAAAGTTTTTATCGCATTTATAATCTAAATGCTGGTGAATCCAGCAATATTAACATGCGCCTTGGTTATAACGGTCTTGGTGCGTTTCATTCGCTCTATAATTTTTACACGACCGAATTCAATGAATGGTCACACATGAATTATAACCATAACGGTTGGTCACTCGGATATCATGAAAAACGTTATAATCTCGATCTCTTTTTGAACATCAAATATTACATGTTGAAAAATGAATATGATTCATGGACGAGTCAAATCGGTGAAGATGGACGACGAAACTTTCTTTATCAAAATGTACCGCATGGCTTTATCAAAATGGATGAGTATACGACTGATTTACACACAGTCTACATGAATACGAATTATATCGAGGGTGGCTTTTCTTATGACACCTTAATTGATACTAATTACAATGAGACAACGGGACGATCTGATTTTTATGTGAATACGACGACTGAAGTATTGGCAAATGAAGAAGCGTATTTACGCGGTGCGATTTTACGAAATACCGATGTTGATGAAGTGCTGAGTGGCGCGCCTAATTTAGCAAGAATTTCGCGACCAAATCGTAATATTCAGTATCAATCCACCGACGTTACCCTCATCACCTGTCCAATCGAACAAGGTGAATATATCGATCCGTTACGCACCGATGGGTACATCGGTTGTAGCCGTCGTCTCATTTATGTAAATAGCAAGATTGCTGGTTATGTTGGCCATCGCTCTGCCATCATGATTGAACCCAATGATGGACCTTACTTTGGAACGGAAGATCAAGATTACTTTTACGCATTAGAACTACGGTTAACACATCATGCCACGGTGTATTTACTTAATCAAGCGAATGAAATCATCGTGCGCGATGCCCATTCATTTGTTACTTCGAGTTTTAAGCACATGCGAGGATTTTACGCCGACGAACCAGTCGCTAAAATCATGATTATCCCGAAAAACGTCACGACCTTTGATATTGATTATCCACGGTTGTATGGCGAGCCTTATGGCAACTTCCTAACACGACACGACGATTTAGCCGCTTATCCTTTAGAAAACTTTGCCTATAGCGCCAATCGTCAAACATTTACGACTAATTTCAATGAAGCGCGCTTTATCGTGTTGACGACGCCCTATGACCCGGGCTGGTCCATCAAAGCAATTAGCGGAGATGGCGTTACGACCACCCCGAAAGTTTATAAAGCGCAAGGAGGCTTCGTTGGCTTCCTCTCAGAAGTAGGACAAACCGAATATATCGTGTCTTATTGGACGCCATATTTGACTGAAGGTTTACTGATTTCTCTAGCAGGCTTTGCTTTATTCGGTGGGAGCTGGGCAGCGGTTTATTTAGTGACGACGCTCAGACAAAAACGCGAGGATGACCCCGCGCTTCCACTTGATGCGACGACTTAACTGCGGTGCATTAATTTATAAATATAATTTTTATGAACTTTTAAAACGGAACTCGCCTGTTTAATGGCGTCTTTTGTCGAGATGCCGACATCGGTGAGCGACTGAATAAAGCGGACGATTTCATCATCGCCAATCTTGGCTTGGAATTCATCCTGATTGCCACTGACGACGATAACCATTTCACCTTTAAGCGTCGCTTCGTCGAGTTCTGCTAGTTCATTGAGCGTGCCATAAATATATTCTTCAAACTTCTTCGTTAATTCACGCGCAAGACAAGCTTTGCGGTTGCCAAATTGATCGCGCATCGCTTTAAGCGTGGCGATAATTCGATGGGGTGCTTCATAAAAAATAAGTGTCTCTTGGCGTAGATAAAGCGATGCTAAATCTTGACGTCGCGCATTAGCCTTACTTGGCAGAAAACCATGAAAATAAAAGTGCTCGGTGTCGAGACCCGAGGCGACTAGTGCGTTTAAAATAGCGCTCGGTCCCGAGATGACGCTAACTTTGATATCAGATTCCAGGGCAAAGGCGACGAGACGGCGCCCAGGATCAGAGATACCCGGATATCCAGCATCAGATACATAGGCGACCGTTTTTTGATCGCGTAACAAACCGATGATTTCGTTAGCCGCCAGTACTTCATTATGTTCATGACAAGTAATTAGCGGTTTTTTAATTGAAAAATGGTGGAGTAGTTTGGCGGTGACGCGCGTATCTTCACAGGCGATGTAATCGACACTTTCAAGAATGGTTAAAGCCCGGGGTGATACCTCAGCAAGATTTCCAATTGGTGTCGCTAGAAGATATAATCGGGCGACCGGTGCTTCAAAGCTACGATGACGTTTCATTTGTTGCGGTATTCAGCACTCACTTTTGGGAGTTGATTAACTTCTTCAAGTTTAAGGAAGTGAACAGCGTTAGAATTTTCAAGTTTAATAATCTTTGTTAAGATATTCATCGAAGTAATGCGGAAAATTTCACCATCATAAGTGACGCGCTGCCCAACTTTGGGAAATTCTTCCTTAAGTTCGGTATAAGCGTCATCTTCATATTTTAGGCAGCAGATGAGTTTGCCACAATGACCAGATAATTTAGGAATATTAAGCGTCAATAACTGATTCTTCGCTCGATTAATCGAGATATTATCAAATTCATTCAAAAATGTCGCACAGCATAAGGGGAGACCGCAAATGCCGATGCCACCAATCATTTTTGCCTTATCGCGACTACCTATTTGTCTTAAATCAATTCGAGTATGGAAGTGTGAAGCCAATATTTTCAGTAACTCACGAAAATCGACGCGTTCATCAGCGAGATAGGCAAAGATCAACTTACTGCGATCGAGTGTGTATTCGGCAGATACCAAGTTCATGTTCAGTTTTAATGATGTAATTTGTTCTTGGCAAAATTTATAAGCGCTCCGGCTTTGCTCGCGGTTATGCTCAAATGCTTCAATATCGCTAACTGTTGCTTTGCGAACGATTGGTTTGAGGCTGAGGGGACTTTGATATTTAGCTAATGTTACGGGAATCATCGAAACGGTTCCAAGCTCAAGGCCACGGACTGTTTCCACAATCACATAAACGCCAAGCTCGAGATTCGCATCTTTCGTTTCAAAATAATATGACTTACCGCTTTCGGTAAAGCGAATCCCAACAAAATAGCCAGTTGGCGTTTCCATTAGGGATGGGGCATCATTTAACATGAATAAACTCCTTCGTTAACAAAGATAAGACGTGATCAAGCAATAACGCGGGATTGACATTCAATTCAATCTGACCGCGTAGTAGCATCAATTGATGGAGCACCTCGGCCAGTGGTGGAAAGCACTCGGTAAGGGGCTTTAATATTTTAGCATAACTTGGTAATTGTCGCATTTGCCCATTTTGATAACGATGAATGTCCGTGATCATGAGTACAAATACGTCAATGAGAAATCGCAATTGGTCTTTTTGAAAAAAGGCATCACTGAACCGTTCAAGAAAAATTAACTTGGCTTCATTGACATCTTCATTTAACTGTTTGAAAAATTCGATCATCGCATCGCGAATTGAGATATAGTAATCTTCGTTTATTACATTTTTCATGATATTCAAATCATGATAAAAGAACGATAATAGTTCGGCATCATTAGCAGGAATTCCATCATCGAGCGCATCTTTGATAATCAATGAGCGATTAATCGGCAAAACGCGCAGTCGTTGACTTCTAGAAATAATTGTTTCTAACACCTTGTTTTCATTTTCAGTCGTTAAAAACGCATAGACCTCTTGATGTGGTTCCTCTAAAAATTTTAACAGTGAATTAATCGCTTCGACGGTCAAATTTTCCACTAAATGCAAGATATAGATGAGCTTCCCAGCTTTCTCGACGGGGGTGCGTTCAAACGATGTTTCGAGCTGCTGAATTTCTTCTTTTTTAATCGTCGCGTTTCCACCATCGAATATTTGGATATCTGCATAATTACCATCGTCAATGCGCAGGCAATGCATACACGTTTCGTCAGCGAGTGGCGTCGCGTTTTCGCACACGATTGATTTGGCTAGGTATTTGGCAATTTCAAGTAAAGGTGCGCCAGCTTCACCTGACAATAAATAAGCATGCGATAAATGTTGGCGCAGCAATGCACTACTAAATTGTTTTAACAATAATGGTTGTTGCTTTGTAAGATAAGCGCTGACATTCATGACGTGTGTAATTTGGCGCGGATAATGTACTCGGCGGAGGCCACAACTTTATCAAACGGTAATGAAGCATCGATAATCACATAGCGATTTGGGTATTTTTTTGCAAGTTTCAAAAATGTTTTGCGGACGAGGCGATGAAAAGATAGCGCTTCAAGATCAAGGCGATTAACTTCCCGATTGGCCGTCTTATTAATGCGGGCGAGTCCAAGTTTGGGATCAATATCAAAGAGCAATGTTAAATCGGGATATGTTCCTTCAGTTGCAAATAAATTAATTTTTAAAACATTATTAATTCCGAGTTTGCGTGCCCCACCTTGATAGGCGAGCGAACTATCGAGAAAGCGATCACAAATGACGATTTTTCCTTCATTTAACGCTGGCCATACTTTTTCGATTAAGTGTTGCCGGCGACTTGCCGCATATAATAACGCTTCCGCTCTCGGATCGAGGTTAGTGTTTTGACGATCTAAGATAATATCACGAATTTCTTCGGCAATCGGGGTTCCACCTGGTTCGCGCGTCCGAACAATTTTGTATCCATCGGCAATAAGGCGTTCCGTCACGACGTTCATGACACTTGTCTTGCCACTACCTTCAGGACCTTCTATCGTAATAAACATTATGATTCCCCCTTCAATTTTGTCCGATTAGCCAATGATTTTGCCAACGTTAAACTATCGGCATAGTCAAGATGGCCACCCATTGGTAAACCATAAGCTAATCGCGTTACTTTAACGGGATGGTTCATTAATAATTTTGAGAGAAACAGCGCTGTCGTTTCTCCTTCAATCGTCGGATTAGTTGCCAAAATAACTTCATGGATATCTTCGGTATTAATACGTTCAAGCATGGCATCAATGCTTAAATCTTCAATATTAATGCCTTTAACCGCCGATAAGACGCCCCCGAGGACATGGTAGACAAACGGCGGGTTCTCAAGCTTTTCAAACGCATAGACATCTTTCACGTAGCTGACGACGATTAACGTATGGTGATCACGCGTTTTATCGGTGCATATTTCACAGCGTTCATGCTCGGTATAAATACCGCAGATGGGACAGCGGTGAATATTTTTACTGACATTTTCAAGTGCTTCGATAAAAGCACGGACATCAGATGTTTCCATTTCTAAGAGACTGTAGGCCATGCGTTCAGCGGACTTAAGCCCGACACCAGGGAGGCGGTGAAATGCTTCGATTAACGTTTCGAGCGTTGAAAGTTGTTTCATAAGTCATAACCTTTGATTTCTATCGTCAATGATTTACGATCGGGTAATTTTTTGATTTGATTCAATTCAAAATATTTTTTCTTTAGTCGCAAGCATTCGCTCCGCGTTAAGGCATAGACGACGATGTGACGCTTGATCATCGCTTTAATAATCGATTGAAAACTAGGTTGATTAGCAACAATATTCACTTTTTCGACAAGTGTTGCTAAATCATATTCCAAAATCAACACTTGTTTGCATAATACGAAGGGACGTCCATCACTTAATAAAGCGGCAAAACGTCCAATTGCTAAATCAACACTGAGTGAGCGTAATTCACCCCACCGATTAAGCAATGCGAGTTTATCGTCCTTAAGGCCACTAACCATGATTTTGATAATGTTATCATCATCAATCGTAATGTGATCACCACTTGTGGCGAGTACGGTTGCGGGTGCATCTTCAATCACCAGTTCGGGTGGTGGCGTCACTTCTTTTTTTAATTCTACAAAAATAGCTAGAGGTTCTTCGGGCACTTTTGGAATTTCTTGAGTGTCGGGGCGCACCACTTTTGGAAAGTGGTTGATTTTCGATTCACCGTTACCATTAACTGGCTTAAAAGTAATGTCGTCGTCTTTAATTGGTGCTGGCGCTGGTTCGTTTGACGGCTCAATTTCCGGAAGGGATTCTCTTTGTGGTATCGATGGTGGTGTCGCTTCATTTTTAATGATTTCTTGCTTAATGGTGGGCTCGACCGGAACAGGAGATTCTTTATGCGCAAGTTTCAAGAGCACGACTTCGAATAGTGTTCGAATTGAGGCGACATAACGAAAATCTTGTTGCGCTTTGAGTAAGGCATCAAGATATACGGGAACTTCTTCATAATCAAGAATTGTGAGTAAATCATCGGCTTCAGTGGCCGTAAGCGTTTGCAGCAAACGATGATTTGAAGTTTGTAAATATATTAGTAAGTCTTTGAGAATATCGAGGAGATTGCTAACAAGACGCTTAATATCGACGCCTTGAACCATGAATTGTTGGAGTGTTTCAAGCAATAGTTTCGTCTCACCATTTGCAACGTGTTTCAGTAATTTAATTTTGTCTGGTGTACCAGCCAAACCAAACAATTCATAAATCTCGGTTTCATTGACTTGTTCATCACTATAAGCAATCACTTGATCGAGAAGCGATAAAGCATCGCGAACACCGCCATCAGCGAGACTGATAATCGTGTCAATGGCGCGAGGTTCATACGATATGTTTTCTTGTTTGAGAATTTCGACCATTCGTGTTTTGATATCAATATCGCTGACCTTGGCAAAGTCATAGCGCTGGCACCGGCTGACGATTGTGGCGATGACCTTATGAGGTTCGGTCGTTGCTAAGATAAAGACAACGTGTGCCGGTGGCTCTTCAAGCGTTTTTAACAAAGCATTAAAGGCCCCACTCGTCATCATGTGCACTTCATCAATGATATAAACCTTGTATTTGCCTTTAATCGGCGCATATTTGACTTTGTCGATTAAATCACGAACTTCGTCGACACCGTTGTTACTTGCCGCATCAATTTCAATCACGTCAGGATGCGAACCATCATTGATGGCGAGGCAATTGGGACAGACATTGCACTGGTGGCCGATGCCTTCTTCACAGTTTAAGGCTTTGGCCATTAATTTGGCCATCGATGTTTTACCAGTGCCCCGGGGACCTGTGAATAAGTATGCGTGGGCGACTTTGTTAGTTTTTAGTGCATTTTGCAAAGTTTTAACGATATGTTTTTGCCCAGCCACCTCTAAAAAAGTTAACGGACGATATGTGCGATAGAGTGCTTTATATGCCATAAATTACCTACGTATCATTATACATAATGAGGGGTGTTTCTGAAACATAAAACCCTGTTTTGTTCTTTGTCTAGATGCTAGGAAGTCACTCTTTTTAATATCCTTCGGATATGATAAAATACATTGGATTTACTTGAGGAACTATGGAAGATACATTAAAAGCGCGGCTCTTAGCCATGCAGCAACGTTTAGAGACGATTGATAAGTTACTGCTCGATGAGCATATCACCGCTGATTTTCGTCAATTTCGCGATTTATCGAAAGAGCGCGCCGAAATTGTTCCGGTTCTTGATTTGTTCCAGATATATAACAAAACAGAAGCCAATCTCGATGATGCGCTTATCATGAAAGATGACACTGATCCTGATATTGCCCAACTCGGTAAGGAAGAAGTACGATCTTTGAGTACCAAACTTGATGAATTGCTTGAAAAAATAAAGTTTTCATTAATTCCCAAAGACCCTAATGACGATAAAAATATCGTTATCGAAATTCGTGGCGCAGCTGGTGGCGATGAAGCCAACATTTTTGCGGGCGATCTCTTTCGCATGTATACCAAATATGCCGAAAGTAATGGTTGGAAAATACAAATGCTTGATGGTTCTCCATCTGAAGCTGGTGGTTTTAGTTTGGTCTCATTCATGATCAAAGGTGACCAGGTGTATTCAAAAATGAAATTTGAAAGTGGTGCCCATCGCGTCCAACGCGTGCCAAAGACAGAAGCATCAGGACGTATTCATACATCGACAGCAACGGTACTAGTTATGCCAGAAGTTGAAGAAGTCGATATTCAAATTAACCCCGCCGATCTTGAAATCGATACATTCCGTTCTCAAGGAGCGGGTGGTCAAATGTCAACAAAGTTGAATCCGCTGTTCGTATTTCTCATATTCCAACCGGAGTCACCGTTTATTGCCAAGTTGAAAAGTCACAAATGCAAAATCGCGAACTGGCCATGAAAATGTTACGGGCGAAAATTCAAGCCCAAAAACAAGCCGAGCAAGACGAAAAAATCGGCAGTGAACGAAAATTAAAAGTCGGAACCGGTGAACGCTCTGAAAAAATTCGCACATATAATTATCCACAAAATCGTGTAACCGACCATCGCATTGGATTTACAATCCAAAAGCTCGATCGTGTGATGGAAGGCTTACTTGACGAAGTGATCGATGCACTTGTTAATTATGATCAAGAGCAAAAATTATTAGGAAATTCTTAAATGACGATTGGCCAAGTGTACGCCAAAACGATTAATAATTATCAAGTTGAAACGAAAGCCATCCAAATACTCATGGCCCACGTTTTAAAATATCAAGACACCAATGAATTATTTCTTCACATGCATGAACCAATGCAACATCTTGCTGATTTTGAGATGCTCATCTTGAAACATCTTGATGGAATGCCAATTCAGTATTTATTGAATAAGGCGTATTTTCTCGATTTAGAACTTTATGTCGATGAAGCCGTCCTGATTCCTCGTCCTGAAACTGAGCAGTTGATTGATGAGTTAATCGCATCGATGAAGCATCGTCAAATTAAGGTTATTGCTGATTTAGGTACAGGATCAGGATGTCTCGCAATCGCAATAAAAAAACGTTATCCACACATGATTGTCTATGCGAGTGATATTTCACAAACTGCACTTGAAGTCGCAAAAAAGAATGCTAAGTTCCATGGGACTGATATCATCTTTTTGGAGGGCAATTGGCTTGAACCATTCGAGCGTCGACAAATCAATGTCGATGCTATTATCGCCAACCCACCTTACATTGCCTCATCGAAAACCGTTGCATCAAATGTGCTTCAACACGAACCACACTCAGCGTTATTTGCATTAGATGGCATTAGTAATCATCAGCATATTCTAAGTATGGCATCACGCATCATTAACCCCCACGGTGTGATCATACTTGAAATTGATGAGGAACAAGACCAACAAGTTAAGGCAATTGCATCGAGCTACTTTAAAGATGCTAAAATTAAAATAAGCAGGGATTTGCAAGGGAAAAATCGCTTCATTACCGTGGAGTTATAATATGAAAACACGATCATTAACATATATTAACCTCGATCAAGCTGCCGAAATATTAAGACAAGGTGGTCTTGTAGCTTTTCCAACGGAGACGGTGTTTGGTCTTGGAGTTGTCTATGACGATGAACAAGCGTTTAATCGCTTAGTGTCCGTCAAAAACCGACGTCCAGATAAACCATTCACACTCATGTGTGCAGCGGTTGACGATATTGAACATTTTGCTTATGTTAGTGATGTGACAAGAGCAATCCTCGATACATTTTTACCAGGACCATTAACGATTATTTTGCCAGTTGTTAAAAAAATGCCGGTTTGGGTCCATCTAAATACTGGTAAAGTTGGAATTCGTGTATCGAATCTCCAAACGATTCAATCGTTAATCATGAAAGTTGGAAAGCCTCTACTCGTACCAAGTGCCAACAAAGCCGAGCAACCACCGGCACTGACGCCAGATGAAGTGCTCGCGGTCTTTGATGGTGAGATTGATGCGCTTGTTTTTGGTAATGTCACATCGGGGACACCTTCAACGGTGATTGAGATTGATCAAGATGATAATATTAAATTGATTCGTCAAGGGATGATTACCCTAGAGCAAATCAAACTTATTAAAAAGGAGCACGTATGAATATCGTTGTTGGAAGTGATCATGGTGGCTTCACTTATAAAGCCGCGATTATCAAACATCTTGAAGCCAAGGGACACCATGTGATTGATGTCGGCACCAATAGTTTCGAATCAACGCACTATCCAAATTTTGCGATTGGCGCTGGTGAAAAAATCAGTTGTGGCGAAGCGATGTTTGGTTTTGTCATTTGTAATTCGGGAATTGGCATTTCCATTGCCGCTAATAAAGTTAAAGGTGTTCGCTGCGGCGTTGGATATGACGACACTGTTGTTGCACTAACCCGTAAAGACAACAATGCGAACATGCTCTCGTTTGGCGCCCATTTTATGGCGCTTGAAGATGTATTGCGCCGTGTCGATATCTTCCTAGCGACTCCCTTTGATGGCGGACGTCATGCGACCCGCGTCGATATCATCAAAGCTTATGAAGATCAGATTTATAAATAAACTCTAAACGCGATTCAGGGTGACTATTACTAAGTATGGGCACCCAATATGTTTGTCCACGTTGTGGTAATCGCACATTTGAAAAAATTGGCTATCTCAATCATGTACCCTACTGTCGTGCGTGCATTATTTTTTCTGGTGCTGATGCTGTCGTTGATACCATCGACGATAACATAGACCCGACGCTCGAACTCACGTATCACTTAAGCGAAGAGCAACAACGTTTAGGACAAGCGTTAATTGAAGCATACGAGCAAAAACAGAATGTACTCATCCATGCTGTAACTGGAGCAGGAAAAACCGAAATTGTTTTTCCACTGATTCAGCATGCATTAATGAAAAAAGCCCAGATTGGATTTGCGATTCCCCGGCGTGATGTCGTGATTGAATTGACAAAACGCTTCGAGCAAGCGTTCCCACATATAAATGTGATTGCCGTGTATGGTGGCCATCACGATAAATTAGCCGGTGATCTCATCATTTTAACAACCCATCAAATTTATCGATATGAACAAACATTTGATTTATTAATCATCGATGAATTTGACGCTTTTCCATTTAAAGACAACGAAGTGCTCATGGCTTTAGCAACTCGAAGTAGACGGGGACCACTTGTGGCTTTAACGGCGACTCCAACATCCACCATGATGCGGAGGTTTCAAACGACTGGTCACAAGATTTTACATCTTTGGACTCGATATCACCGTCATCCTTTACCGATTCCACGGATTGTTAAGCGTCATTTTATGTTTAAAATTGACTATACACTTGATTTCATCAAGCTACACATCAAAAAGGAACGGCCAATCATTGTGTTTGTTCCGACAATCCAGAGTGGCGAATCCTTATTTCGCTGGCTCAAGTGTTTTTGTAATGGTGGCGCACTCGTTCACTCAAAATGTAAAGATCGCGAAACCATTATTAATGATTTTAGAAAGAGAAAATATCGATATTTAGTAAGCACATCCGTGCTGGAACGAGGTATCACTTTAACGAATCTACAAGTATTAATATATGATGCCCATCATTCATTATTTGATCGTGGTACGTTACTACAAATGGCAGGGCGTGTCGGGCGTAAAAGTGAAGCTCCAACTGGCGATGTCGTCTTTCTTGCCATTCGATCTACTAATGAAATGAAGGAAGCAATTAGAGAAATATCTTATGCCAACCAACATTTGTAAAGTGTGTTTTAAACCAATCACTGTTCAAAGTTTTACCACTTTATTTTTAAAAAATGTCGCATTATGTGATCGCTGTTATCGGGCGTTAAGCCCAAAGTATCAGCAGTTCAATGTCGAGGGTGTTTCGGCATTCGCAATCTATGACTATGATGACTACATCAAGGAAAAACTATATTTACTGAAAGGATGTGGTGATGTCGAACTTGCCGGTATTTTTTTCGATCGCATCAAAATATGGTTACACATAAAATATCGTGGGTTTCACATCGTCCCGATTCCTAGTTGGTACGAGGATGATAATAAGCGAGGTTTTAATCATGTCGAGACAATCTTCTCGTTCTTACGACTACCAATGATTTTAGCACTCCGAAAAATCGTGCCCCATAAACAAGCGATGATACCGTTTCAAGAGCGGCACAACATCAAAAATTTATTTGCACTCGAACAACCACAATTATTGATAAATAAGCGCATTCTCTTAGTTGATGATGTTTATACATCGGGAACTTCGATGAAGCAAGCTTATGAGTTAGTGAAGAAAGCCGATGTTAAAGAAGTAAAAATACTCGTGATGTCAAAGACAAAAACGACGATAAAATAACGACAATAGTAAGTAATCAATTGGAATAAGTTATTTTATAAGATAAAATATACAATTGGATTTGAAAGGGGGACCGGACATTGGGATTTTTAGATAAATTGTTACGGATTGATGCCCGTGCCTTGAAGAAATTAGAAAAAGAAGCCATGCAAGTACTAGCGTATGAAGCGCAGATGGCCACTTTGAGCGACGAAGAATTAAAGGCGAAAACACCATATTTTCGTGAGCTGTTAGCGAATGGTAAAACACTGAGTGATATTAAGTACGAAGCGTTTGCCGTGAGTCGCGAAGCAGCCAAGCGAACACTTGGAGAATTTCCATTTAAAGTACAAGTTATAGGCGCATTAGCCTTACACGAAGGCGATGTTGCGGAAATGAAAACTGGTGAAGGCAAGACGTTAACAGCAACGATGGCGGTCTACCTGAATGCATTGCAAGGAAAAGGCGTTCATGTCGTAACGGTTAACGAATACCTAGCGAGTCGTGATGCTGAGTGGATGGGTCAAATTTATCGTTTCTTGGGCTTGACAGTCGGTGTTAATTTACGTGAAAAAACAACGAGTGAAAAACAAGCGGCATATTTATGCGATATTACTTACACGACAAATTCAGAAGTTGGATTTGATTATCTTCGCGACAATATGGCAAGCCGCGTCCCTGATCGCGTCTTGCGTGGTCTTGAATATGCGATTATCGATGAAGCCGACTCGATTCTCATTGATGAATCACGCACACCATTAATTATATCTGGTGGTGCGAAAGCCACGGCAAGTCAATACAATATTGCCGATCGTTTTGTGAAGACACTCAGACGTGAAAAGCATTTTACCGTCGATATTAAAACAAAAACATGCAACTTAACTGATGAAGGAAACAACATGGCTGAGCGGATGTTTGGGGTCAAAAATTTATATGATCCACAATACGCCGATTTGGTGCACCGGATTCATCAAGCGCTCAAAGCAAACTATATTATGATGCGTGATGTTGAATACATGGTTGATGCTGATCGCGCGATTCAGCTGATTGACCAATTTACAGGTCGCATTTTAAAAGGCCGTGAATATAGCGATGGCCTTCATCAAGCAATCCAAGCAAAAGAAAGCGTCGAAATCAAGCAGGAGACGATTACTTTAGCGACAATCACTTATCAAAATTTCTTCCGACTGTATAAAAAATTGTCGGGAATGACCGGCACCGCGAAAACCGAAGAAGAAGAATTCCGTAAAATCTATAACATGCGCGTCATCGTGATTCCGACTAATCGTCCAATTGCTCGTAACGATGCCGTCGATCTCGTTTATGCAAATAAACAGGCTAAATTAAAAGCGCTTATTAACGAGCTTAAAGAACGGCATCAAATCGGACAACCAATCCTCATTGGGACACCATCAGTGGAAGCGTCTGAGGAATTAAGCGCGATTTTAACAAAAGAAGGTTTGAAGCACGAACTCTTAAACGCGAAAAATCACGCCCGCGAAGCCGACATCATTAAACATGCGGGCGAAAAAGGCATGATTACGCTTGCCACCAATATGGCTGGCCGTGGAACCGATATAAAAATCAATGACGAAATTAAAAAAATTGGCGGATTATGCGTGTTTGGCACGGAGCGTCATGAATCACGCCGAATTGACAACCAACTTCGTGGTCGTAGCGGTCGTCAAGGCGATCCTGGTTACTCTCGTTTTTATGTGAGTCTAGATGATGAATTGATGATTCGCTTTGGAAGTGATGGTCTACGCAATATTTTTGCCAAACTTGGCGATGAAGCAATTGAAAATACCTTAGTTATGAAATCAATAACTTCAGCACAAAAACGAATTGAAGGACAAAACTTCGATGCTCGGAAAAACCTCCTTGAATACGATGATGTCTTGGCAAAACAACGTTCAATCACTTATAAGAAGCGCGATGATATTTTGTACGCGTCAGAAATTAATTATTTAATCCAAGATTTCTTTGATTTAGCGGGGTCGTTTTTAGCTAATAAAGCGATCGAACCAGATGATCGGAGTCGTACGGTCCATGGCCAATTGCTAAAAAAAGAAGTGGAACCACGCTTTTTGCCTGAAGGGACAATTAAGCCAGCAGCCTACGAAGAATCACCACTTGAAGAAGTGGCTGAGGATTTGTCACTATTAATGATTAACAATTATAAGAAACGCCGAAATGAATGGCCATCTGAAGTTTCCAACCAAATTGAGCGGCAAATTTCACTGCGTTCAATTGACCGCAACTGGACGAAGCACATTGATACGATGGAGCATTTGCGTGAAGGTATTCACTTACGTAGCTATGCGAACACGAATCCATTACAAGATTATGTCAATGAGGGTTATCGTCTTTTCCAAGAATGCAATGAAACGATTGCCGTTGAGGTTATTTTAAACTTACTCAATGCTAAAATTGAGGTGCGGAAACAAGACAGCGTCCCGCCAGTTGATGAAAATCAAGTAACGGAAACTCCAAAAGGAGACGCCTAAATGGAATATCTTGCGATAAAAACGGAGTTAAATGACTTAGCGCCACTCGTGCAGCAAGTCAGTGATTCACTTTGACCTGGATCGACTCGCCAACGCCATAAAAACTGATCATCACTTAATGGAAGCTGATGATTTCTGGGCAGATTCCAAAACAGCCAAAACGATTACTTCACGCTTAAAAGAAAACGAGCGCTTATTCGAACGCGCCCAATATATTCAAACGACTTACAAAGATCTGAAGGAACTTGTGCTCCTCGCCGAAGATGATCCGGCATTACTTATTGAAGCAGCAAGAGAATTACTGACTTTGAAAGAAGCTGTGGAACAAATGCGGATTACACTCCTGTTTGCCCATGAATTTGATGCACTTAACACGATTATTGAAATACATCCAGGTGCTGGAGGCACTGAATCAACCGACTGGGCCGACATGCTTTATCGGATGTATGTCCGATGGGCTGAAGAAAAGCAATTTGAGATGGAAGTGCTCGATTATATTCCGGGTGATGAAGCCGGGCTAAAAAGCGTGACGATGATCATCAGAGGTCATCATGCCTACGGTCTTCTTAAAAGCGAGAAAGGGGTCCATCGCTTGGTGCGCATTTCGCCCTTTGACGCGAATGGTCGCCGCCATACTTCATTTGCCTCGGTTAACGTTATTCCCGAATTTAATGATGAGATTGATATTGAAATAGCTGATAAAGATATCAAAGTCGATACATATCGTAGCGGTGGCGCCGGCGGCCAAAATGTCAACAAAGTTGAAACGGCTGTTAGAATCACCCACATTCCAACAGGCATCGTCACTTCAAGCCAATCTGCGCGAACGCAACTTCAAAATCGGACGCTTGCCCTTAATTTGTTAAAGGCGAAACTTTATGAACTAAAAACGCAAGAAAAACAAGCGACGATGAATAAAATCGTCGGTGAGCAAAAGACAATTGAATGGGGAAGTCAAATTCGTTCATACGTCTTTTGTCCCTATACCATGGTCAAAGATCATCGGACCGACTATCAAGAAGGCGATGTTCATAAAGTGATGGACGGACACCTTGATAAATTTATGTACAGTTATTTAGAAAGCGAGGCCAAGAAACATGGGAGTGCTTAAAAACATGACGCGCGCTGATCGCATCCAAACGATTAAAAATTGGTTTTTCATCGCGTTTGGCAGCCTCGTGATAGCAATTAGTACCGCCTTTTTTCTCGTACCAGGCAATGTGATTAACGGTGGGCTTTCTGGTATTGCCATCATTTTATTAGCTGTTTTACAATTCCCCGTCGACTTGACGGTCGCTATTTTATCAATTGTGCTGTTTTTCATTGGTCTTTTCTTTTTAGGATGGAAGTTTTCAGTGAATACGCTGATTGCTACGATTGTATATCCGTTAGCCTTGACGATCTTATTGCGACTCGTACCCTACAATCCGCTCGGTTTTGATTTTTTAAGTGCTGAAACAAAAGAAATGCATACATTATTAGCCGGTATTTTTGGTGGAGCACTCTTAGGTTTAGGTGTTGCCATCACGTTTCTTTCGGGTGGTTCGACTGGTGGCGTTGACGTCATTTATTTCATCCTTAAAAAATATTTTGACATCAAACAATCAATTACCGCGTTTTTGATCGATGCCGGAATTATCATCGGCGGCATGTTTGCCATTGGTATAATGACAGGTTTATATGGGATTATTTCTGCCTTTATTTCGGCGTTTGTGATTGAGGTCGTTTTTATCGGATTATCATCATCGTTTCTCGGCACGATTATCTCGACCAAGTGGGAAGATATTAATGAATTTATCTTGCACGACCTCGAACGTGGCTCAACGATAATTCCAGTTAAGGGCGGACTAACGAGCGCAAATTATCAAATGATTCAAGTCGCGTTTGATCGTAAAGAGTTAATCAAACTCAAAGACTTTATCGCGCACACTGATCCAAAAGCATTTGCCATTTTCACAAATGTCAAATCGATCAACGGATATGGTTTTGAACCATTTCCGCAACGGTCAATCAATCTCGCCAAGAAAAAAAGAAAAGCAACGAATGACAACAAAGTTTCAAATCGTCACGACGTATAAACCAACTGGCGATCAGCCCCAAGCAATTGAGCAATTAGTTCAAGGCATTAACGATAACGCTAGGATGCAAGTGCTCTTAGGAGCGACGGGAACCGGGAAAACTTTTACAATTGCCAATGTGATTCAAACGGTCCAAAAACCAACATTGGTGCTCGTTCACAATAAAACGTTGGCGGGACAATTATATGGTGAGTTTAAGGAGCTTTTTCCACATAATCGCGTTGAATATTTCGTTTCAAACTTCGATTTTTATCAACCGGAAGCCTATTTACCAAAATCAGACACCTATATTGAAAAAAGCGCCTTAATGAATGAGGAGATTGAAATGCTGCGCACGAGTGCTATTAATTCACTCGTCGAGCGGCGCGATACGATTATCGTTGCCTCAGTTGCCTCAATCTATGGTTTAACAGATCCTGAAGAGTACAAAAAACTCGTGTTTTTCATTCGTGTTGGTGAAACGATTAATCGCAAAAAACTATTTAAGGCTTTAATTGATGGACAGTATAAACGCAACAATCTCGATTTAGCGCCAGGAACCTTTCGCGTTCGTGGTGACATCATCGAAATTGCACCTGCAAGCAGCGATGACATCGCGCTAAAAATTGACATGTTTGGTGATGAAATAGAACGGATTGCCGAAGTGGATCTCACGACCGGTGAAGTTCGCCGAAGCTACAATATTTATTATATTTTCCCCGCCTACACCCACGCCTCAACCCATCAGCGTGTTCTCGATGCTTGCCACACGATTTCATTAGAATTAATCGAACGCTTAAAATATTTTGAAGAAAACAACAAATTATTAGAAGCCCAACGACTTGAAATGCGCACGAAACAAGATATTGAATCGATGCAAGAATTCGGCACTTGTCCCGGGATTGAAAACTATACGCGACACATCGACAAGCGAGCGGAAGGATCGCGACCATTTTGCCTGATTGATTACTTTCCGTCCGATTTTCTTCTCGTAGTTGACGAATCACACGTCACTTTTCCCCAAGTTCGAGGGATGTATAATGGCGACCGCAGTCGTAAAACGACATTAGTTGAATACGGCTTTCGACTTCCATCAGCGCTTGATAATCGCCCACTTAGATATGATGAATTTGAAGCATTAATGCCACACGTGATTTGCACGAGTGCGACGCCGGGTGATTATGAACTAGAAAAATGCGGTGGACATGTCATTGAACAAATTATTCGCCCGACCGGTCTTGTCGATCCAACGATTTCAATCCGACCTTCACTTGGTCAAATCGATGATTTGATGAATGAAATCAATAAACGTGTTCAAAATAACGAACGGACGATGATTGTTACGCTGACGATTCGAATGGCTGAAGATTTAACCTCGTTTCTCAAGCATCGAAATATGAAAGTTGTCTATATGCACAATGAGACGAAAACACTTGAACGAACCGAGATTCTCTATCAACTCCGCAGGGGTAAATATGACGTGCTCGTCGGCATTAACCTGCTACGTGAAGGACTTGATATTCCTGAAGTTTCCCTGATTGCCATTCTTGATGCTGATAAGGAAGGTTTTCTTCGTTCAACGCGATCACTAATTCAAGTAATTGGGCGTGCCGCTCGTAATGTCAATGGCCACGTCATCATGTATGCTGATAAAATCACAGCGTCAATGCAAGCCGCGATTGATGAAACTAATCGTCGACGCGATATTCAACTAGACTACAACGATGTCAACGGGATTATTCCAACGACGATCGTCAAGGATATTCAGCGACCGATTCACGCGATTGATGACAAACTTGGAGAATTGGCAACTGTCATCGGCAAAGCTCCACGCAGTGAAATTGAAAAACGCGTCAAAGAACTTGAACGGCAAATGCGCGATGCTGCCAAACAATTTGACTTTGAAAGTGCCGCAAAAATTCGCGACATTATGTTTGATCTTAAAAGCGAATATAATATTAAATAATATTACGATGAGTTTTTTCTTTATATTTATGTATTAAATGGTAAAATGTAACTTGCTTTGAATTAAGTGGTTTCTATTGGAGGTTAAATTATGGGTGCATTGGATATTATCTTCTTGATCGTTGCGATCATCGTCATTATCTTATCATTATTACAAGGTGGTAAATCTGAAGGTGCGTCAGGAGCGATTACTGGTAGTGGTCTCAATATTTTCGTGAAAACCAAGGAACGTGGCAGTGAGTTATTCATTTCGTGGCTAACGTTTGGCTTTGCGGTTGTCTTCTTCATGCTGGCGCTACTTGTTAATGCATTAGCAGTCGTTCCAGCTTAATAACGTTTGCTTGAAATTAGTCAAGAGCCTTCATTGGCTCTTTTTTTATTTATCGCTGCGGTATCATGATACCGCGTGTTATAATGCTATCGATTTGAGGTATGACAATGGAAATAAAAACATATGTTAGCCAGAAGAAAAAAGAATTAGAAAAACAAATCAAAACCGCTGGTGCTGAACCACACCTTGTCATTATCCAAGCAAATGATGATCCAGCCTCAGACACATATATTCGTGGAAAATTAAGCGACTGTCATGACGTCGGAATTTTCGCCACACATATTAAGTTACCGATTACTACGAGTGAAGCCGAACTATTAGCCACGATTAAATTATTTAATCAAGATCCATCAGTTCATGGAATCATCGTGCAAATGCCACTTCCTAAACACATTCGCGAGGAAGCCGTTAAGGTTGCAATCTTTCCCAGCAAAGATGTTGACGGTTTTCATCCTCTTAGTGAATTACAAACATGTACCCCCAAAGGAATTATTGACTATTTAACTGATTATGGCTTTGATTTTAGCGGCAAAAACGCCGTGGTTATTGGTCGATCAAATATTGTTGGTAGACCACTAGCGAGCTATTTAACAAATAAAAACGCAAATGTTACCTTGCTTCATTCAAAGACGACATTAGATGATTTAAGCTATTACCTGATCCATGCCGATCTTGTGTGTGTTGCTGTTGGAAAAAAATGGTTTCTTGACACGCAGCCATTGAAACCATCAGCGATTGTAATTGATGTCGGCATCAATCGGCACGAAGGCGTCCTTTATGGCGATGCTCGCCCTGGGCTAAAAGTGCAACTGCAAACACCGGTACCTGGTGGGATTGGACTATTGACACGGTTAGCGTTATTACAAAATGTTTGGGAGGCGTATCGTCATGGAATTTAAGATCACGGGAACCGAGGTTTATGGGCTTGAAAAAGCGATTAAAGCGAGTGGTAATCCAATGCGCACAGTCATTGAAACTGGTCCGCTTGAAGATAAGGATTATGCGCGAGCTTCCCGACTTGGCCAAACGCGTAATGGCGAAGGGCATGATAATTTTTTAAAGGGCATCATCGTGCAAATGCACGTGATGGCACCATTATATTGGTGGAAACAAGCTCAGCGGTATCATTGGTTTGATTTCGTTTCGAGTCAATCAACGATGCATTGCTTGTTAAAATTTTCACTTGTTGATCAATGCGTCGAAAGTACGCATCCTGATGTCATCAAACTTGTCCAGTCATTGATTGATCAGTATCATGCGATAAATGAAGATAATGATGATCGGAAAGAAATGTGGCGCACGATTGTTGCCTCGTTACCATCAGGATTTTGCCTTGGGGCTACGATGACGACAAATTACCAACAATTAAAAACGATGTATTTCCAACGTCGTAATCATAAACTGATTGAATGGCGTGAATTCTGCCAGTGGTGTGAAACGTTACCGCAGTTTCAAGAATTGACTAATTATTTATTAAAAGATAACAGCTAATTAGCTGAATTCATTTTTTACTGAAATCAATATCGATGTGATTAGAATCTTTTTTGGTCTTGGTTTTAATGAGCACGGTGCCAAGAAGGTTACTAATACCAACATAAATAGCAACGCCGCCGATGACAAATGCCAAAGCATCGCCAGCTTGATTGATGCGTGAGAAGACAATGACACTTCCAAGAAAAAGAATCATACCGACGAGTAGGCGAATAATCCAGCTATCACTATGACTTCGTTCCAAGATGGCACGACTGACGGTTCCAATACTCATGAGCAGCAAACCAATGGCGATGACGAGACCGAGCGCTAATTGAATCCAATTAACGGGAATGATGAGCATTGCCAATCCCGTAAGGATGAATGCTATCGCGCCCACAATCGTATATGGACGCTCTTTCACGGATTTTGAAGTTTGAATATAATCATAAATCAAAATTAATCCATTGAGGATTAGACCAGCACCAAGAATGTATGTGGCGATACCATAAACAAATGAAGGCCACACCATTAACGCAATGCCAAAGATGATGAGTAAGATTGAAATCCCGATTTTTAAATGTGTGCTTTTCACGATATTTTCACCTCATATGTGTTGGTAATTGCTAGTAATCTCGTTAAAATAATGAAAGTAATACTTACATAAGGAGTTTACCATGAAAAAGAGTCAAATAAAAAAATTTGCGAAGTTAGTCGTCAAGATGGGCGGAAACGTGCGTAAAGGGCAAGACGTGCTCGTTCATGCCGCTTTCGATCAACCTGAATTTGTGATGATGGTTGTCGAGGAAGCTTATAAAGCCGGCGCTCGAACTGTCACCGTTGAATGGAATTATTTGCCATTAACGCGATTAAACGCCAATTATATGAGTTTAGAGGCGCTATCTGACGTGACCGAATGGCAAAAAGCTCGGATGCAGCATTATGTCGACAAATTACCAGTCATGATACACATTGCCAGTCAAGATCCGGATGGATTAAAAGGCATTGACCAAGCAAAAATGACACAAGCACAAATGAAACGATATCCGATTTTTAAACCATTCCATGACGCAATGGATAATAAATATCAGTGGACGATTGTTGCGGTACCTGGTGAAGCTTGGGCGCAAAAAGTATTTCCAGATTTGCCAAAAAAGAAAGCAGTGGCAGCTTTGTGGGATGCAATTTTAACTTCAACCCGGATTACTGATAATCCGATTAAAGCATGGAAAGAACACAACGCCGATATTCAGAAACGGTGCGATTATCTCAATAGTTTAAAACTTGATCACTTGCATTATAAATCAGAACTTGGCACCGATTTTAAAGTTTGGTTAATGAACGAATCACAATGGTTGGGCGGTGGCGAAAAAACATTAAAGGGCGTCTTCTTTAATCCGAATATGCCAACCGAAGAAACATTTACGACCCCGATGCGTGGAAAAGCTGAAGGAAAAATTGTCGCTTCGATGCCACTCAGTTATCGTGGCGAACTGATTGAAGATTTCTCAGTCACCTTTAAAGATGGTAAGGTAAGCGAAGTGGCCGCCAAACGCAATCAATCGTTATTAGAACAAATGGTGAAGATGGACGAGGGTGCTTCGATGCTCGGTGAAGTTGCTTTAGTGCCTTATGAATCGCCAATTCGCAAAAGCGGCGTCCTCTTTTATAACACGTTATTTGATGAAAATGCCGCGTGCCATTTTGCTCTAGGTCGTGGTTTCTCTAATGCCGTTAAAGGATTTGAAAAGATGAAACAAGAAGACTTTAAAGCATTAGGAGTCAACGAATCGATGATTCATGTCGATTTCATGATTGGCACACGCGATCTTGATATCGTTGGTTATACAAAAGACGGACAGCGTATCCAAATTTTCAAACACGGTAGCTGGGCTTTCTAAATAATTGCAATATTTACATATACAAATATGTACTATGGTAAAATAAGCCATAAAATATTTTGTTTTACATGAAAGTTTCGCATTATGAATTATAAAAAACTGACACCACTATTAGCACTTTTAACACTCGCACTCAGCGCTTGCGACATTACGTTTTCACTGCCTAATTCGAGTGGTAGTGTCAATTCCTCAATTCCAATCCAATCAGAGGGTGGCTATTATCGCCCATCAGCCTATTCGATTACCCAAGAACAATACAAAAACGCCTCAGGATCTTTTTCACTAGAAGCAACGGGAACCCAAAAAGTGCTCGTCATTCCCGTGTCGTTCACAGATTATCCGTGTGGCAGTGGTTGTGCCGCAAGGCGTGCTGATCTTCAAACGACATTTTTTGGAACTAGTGATGAAACAAGCTGGGAATCAGTTGCTAGTTATTATGAAAAATCCAGTTATGGTAAGTTAACACTTGAGGGCATCGTTACCCCGTATTTTGAAATGAATATGTCAACCGCAGAATTAGGGCTGAGTTCAAGACCTTCAAGCGATTATCTTGAATACTTTGATCCAACTTGGATTGTGGCCGACCAAGCCGTGGCTTGGTATAAAAATTATTCTAGTTCTAATTTACAAGATTATGATCAAGACAGTGACGGTTATATCGATGCCCTTTGGCTTGTTTATAACGCACCAAGCAGTCGCAATAAGACATATCCAAAGGCGTACGAAGATATTTATTGGGCATACACATATTGGAATTACGATAACTTTGGGAACGATAATCCCAGTAGTCCAGTCTCGATGACTTATGCCTGGGCAAGTTATGATTTTATGTACGACGGCTACGGTTCCCTTGGGATTGATGCACACACATATATTCACGAGACAGGCCATGTTCTTGGACTCGATGATTATTATACGTATACCGAAGGTGACTGGGGTGCGGCGGGTGCTATCGATATGATGGACTACAACGTTGTCGATCATAACGCCTATTCAAAGTTTATTCTTGGCTGGGTCCGTCCTTATGTCATCGATGGGAGCCAAGACGTCACCGTAATTACGCTCGATCCATTTGAATCATCAGGCGATTTCATTTTGATTAACAATAGTTGGAATAGTTCAGCCTATGATGAATATCTCGCGATAGAATTTTATACTCCAACCGGTTTGAATTATAAAGATTCATTGCCTGGTGGTTATCCCAGCAATAATTTGCGCGCTTTTACTGAACCGGGCATTAAAATATATCATGTTGATTCGCGCCTTGGTCTTTATGCTAATGAAGACAATCATTTTATGGGTTATACCGATCGCGCGCAACCAAGTAGTGAAACATATCCGTATATTGCCGCGAGTAATTCGTCTGAATATAGTCAGACTGAAGAATATAAATTGTTACACCTCATTGAGGCAGGCGGTATCAACACGTTTAAAGATTATGACGATTATGCAACAAACGCGACGCTTTTCCAAGCAGGTGATACGTTCACTCCCAGCACTTTTGCAACATTCTTCCCACGCACAGGGGGGCGCTTTAATGATGGAACTCAAATTGGTTATTCAATTGCAATTACTGCAATGAGTAGTACCGAAACCACACTCACCATCACTAAAATTTAACAAAATGAAAGAGGGTCATGTGACCCTCTTTGTTTAGTTCGATAAATATTTACGCAGTTCCCACTCGGTAATGAGCTTGCGATATTCTTCCCACTCGAGTTCTTTAGCGTAGACGTATCTATTAATCGTGTGATCGCCGAGCGTTTCAACCATCAATGGATCAGCTTTAAGTTCTTTAATCGCGTCCTTTAAGTTTTCGGGTAAGTTTGGAATGCCTTGAGCTTCACGTTGCTCTCGCGTTAAGGAAAAGATGTTGTCATATACTGGTGGTAGTGTTTCATTCGATTGATTCTCAATGCCTTCGAGTCCCGCCATTAAGATAGCGGCGAGGGCGAGATAGGGGTTTGCCATCGGATCGACATTTCGGATTTCCGTGCGTGTACTTTCACCACGAGCGGCCGGAATTCGAATCATGGAACTGCGGTTAGCATCGCTCCAACAAGCATAACAAGGGGCTTCATATCCGGGGATTAGCCGTTTATATGAGTTGACGGTTGGATTCGTGACCGCGGCGAAACCACGAGCGTGTTTCAATATTCCCGTAATCCATTTGCGCGCTAATAACGATAATTTCATGCTGTCATTTTCATCATAGAAAAGATTATTCCCGTTTTCATCGGATAGCGAACAGTTGGTGTGCATCCCGTTACCGTTGACTGTGGCAATCGGTTTCGCCATGAAAGTTGCAAATAAGTTATGGCGTCTGGCGATGACTTTCACAAGTTGCTTGAATGTCTGGACATTATCGCAGGCCGACAAGACATCGGCGAACATAAAATTAATTTCGTGTTGACCATGAGCGACTTCATGATGACTCGTTTGTACGATGAAACCGAGTCGTTCCATTTCTAGAGCGATGTCACGTCGCGCGTATTCGGCACCGTCAAGTGGCGCCATATCAAAATAGCCACCATCATCATTTGGTAATGTCGTTTTCGGATTACCTTGGGCGTCGAGTTTGAATAAGAAAAATTCTGGTTCAAAGCCAATGTTCAAATTGGCAATTCCCATATCGTTCATTTTTTTAATCGCGCGTTTTAAAATGAAACGTGGATCACCTTGAAATGGTTTCCCATAAGGGGTATAAACATCACAAATTAGGCGTGCGACTTTCCCATAGTTCATATCTTCAAAGCTTAAGATGAGCCATGAGTTGATATCGGGTCGTAAGTACATGTCAGCTTCTTTGATACGAACGAATCCTTCGATTGATGAACCATCAAACATAATTTTGCCGTTTAGGGCGTCTTCGAGTCGGGTTGATGGAATTTCCACCGCCTTAATCGTGCCGAGCATGTCGGTAAATTGCAGGCGGATAAAGCGGACGCCTTCGTCAGCGGCTAATTGGATAATGTCTTTTTTTGTATAGCGATTGCCATTCATAATTGTTACCTCATTGCGATAGATAAAATTATGATGATTTCGGACTAAAATGCAATATTATTTACCACACATTTTTAAAAAGATGACATAGACGCATATATTTGAACGTAAAAATGGAAAACAACGCAGGTTCTAATCAAAAAACATTAACGACCGGCACTGTGACCAGCATCGGATGCATCTTTATTATGATTTGCATGGCCGCCATGTGTCTCAATCCAGGTGTCGATATCTTGACCCCAGTTTGGTCCACGACGCATATCATCATCTTCATGGTCCTGACAACGCATATCGAATGATTGACGATATTCATTTAGTTGATTTGAAAAATCTTGATATGACGCAAAATCAGGAGGACTCATTGTTTCGTCATTTGTAGCTACACCATAGATGAGTTCATCACGTAAATAATTTTGAATCGATGTTCGAATTTGTTCAATTAATGTTGCTCGATAATTATTATCATCACCGCTGAGACGGAACCGGACGATATTGCCGATCTCATATGATTCAAGATAGCCGGCTTGGCGAGCAAGGCGTGTTAATGAGACGGCAAGTGTGGCTGGATCTTGATTTATCGTTTTTCGAAGTTCTAAGCCACTAGCAATGATTTTTGCCGCTTCATTTTCAGCGTGTAACGCATTGTTTTTTCCATTATCAAGCGCACTTGTTTTTCCATAAATATTTATTTTATATGAGAAAGTTGGGACGATCGCTTCATCAGGCGCTCTTTGAGCAAGCAGGATGGCAGCTTGATCATTTGCAATTGAGGCGGGGACAATTTGTAAACGGACATATGTTTCAGCCTGGCTGACAACGATTGGTTTATTAATCGCAGTGATGACGATTGTACCGGCAAGAGCTAGTGTCGTCACAGCTCCTAAAAGACCGAGACTCCAAAAGCGGGGACGTCGACTTGTGGTTTGTGGTTCAAGCCCGAGCGTTTGATATACCTGATCAAGTACATTTGGACGTAAGCGTTCCGCTTCAATTCGCAGCTGCTTCTCTAATTTACGTCGATTCATTAAGCGTTCCCCCTTTCTTATAATAATCACGTAGTTTTTTCATCGCCTGCTGATATTTCCAAGTAACGGTTCCGATTGGCAGGTTGAGCAATTCGGCAATTTCCCGATGTTTATATTCACCAATGACATACAAGAAGACGATTTGTTGCTCATCATTTGGCAAGAGACGTTTGGCTAAATCGATGGTTGGATGGTCGAGATTCGGATGTTCGATAATCGCTCCAGCTCGCTCATAACTTGCGTCAAAATCGACTTTTTCTTCGCGTTTTTGTCGCTCCAACAAAGTTAAAGCCATGTTTTTAGCAATTGTTAAGAGCCAACTCAGACCATTCGTACCCTTGGTATATGAGGCAATCGATTGATAAACCTTAACGTAGGTGTCTTGCATAATGTCCTCGGCTAATTGATAGTCATTGATCAGCGGCAAAATAAAGGCAAAGACGACGCGGTTGGATTGCTCATATAGAGTGGCTAATCCATCACGTTCGCCTTGTTGTATGCTCGTTAATGCAAGATCGATTTGGCGTTTCATCTTAGCTTAATAATAACGCAATCGTTTAGGTACGATGCAAGTGATGGATTAACCTCATTAAATAAACGAACAATAACTATTTTTTATTGGTTATTTATTCAATCGCAATAATGTCACAATAGGAAATCGTCACATCATCGCACACAATCAGCCGATGAAAGGAATCGATTTTGGTAATCGTAGTGACCATTTTTAAAATGAAACCATCGTCAAAATACGTAATATTAAGGTGTTCGCCTTGATATTGAATAAGTTGTCGTTCTATTAGTTCCGCTTGATCATGGCTAATATGCGGGCGCGCGACTTTTTTACGGTTATAGAGCATCTTTGCCATCACGCCTTTTTGTTCAATTAAAGAAGCGTATGGTGCCCATTTTTTCATTCCCCGATCGCTCATCGACGATGTCCTCCAATGAGTTCATGCCGCGCGATGGTCGTACTGGATCTAAGTAAAGCGTTGGCGCGCAACACGGCATTTTTACCGTAGCGATAGCGAATTTCATCGAGTGCATGTTGCAAGCGGCGACGATCATCTTGTTCATGAGGGTCAATAAAAAGATTAAGTTGTTCGTAGACGAGCGGTTCAAGTTTTCCAAACGAGAACCCGACGTTACGAACAAAGCGTCGCTCATCGATATGACGGTGGTAAAGCGTCAGTAGAGCTTCAGTTAATACTTGATTATCATCCGTGGCTTGTTGCAGTGACATTTGGTGTGAAAAACCACCATATTCGCTGTAACCGACAAATAACGACACAAGACCAGTCAGTTTTCCTTCAAGACGCAGACGGATGCACAAATCATCGACCATTTCCCGAATCACAATTGGGATTTCATGGCTATGATAATCACGCATAAGCACTTGTCCCATATTCAAACTTGGAGCGACTGGAGCGTATTTTTGACGGATGTGTGAATCATCAATGCCGTTAGCGTGATTCCATAATTGCGCTCCCATGATCCCAAAGTAAGCCACAAGCGCTTCTTTCGGAAAATGGGCGAGATCTTTGATTGAATGAATACCCATCTCGTTTAGGCGGGCTTCGAGACGTGAGGAGATGCCCCACATCGTTGATAGTGGAATCCGAGGCCAAAGTTTTGTTTTAATGTCGTCAAGTGTCCACTCAGCGATGCCATCTTGACATTTTTTAGCTTCAAGATCGAGCGCAGATTTAGCAATGAAGTTATTAGGGCCAATACCAGCAGTAGCATACAAGCCAAGTTTTTGATGAATTGTTTTGATGATGCGAGTAACAAGTTGCCGTGGCGTTGCGCGATATAGTTTCAAATAGGGGCCGAGGTTTAGGAAAGATTCGTCGATACTATAAACGTGTAAATCATCCTCGCCGATAAAATCGAGCATAATCGAAATGACGGCTGCCGATTTTTCTAAATAGAGACTCATGCGTGGTGTGGCAAATAAGATATTATCAATCGTGACATTAAATTTAACAAGTTCAAAGACCCGACAACGCGAAGGAACGCCACGCGCCTTTAAAAAAGGCGACACCGACAAAACAATTGTGCCCTTGCCTCGAGATTTATCAGCGACAAGGAGCGGCGTTGTAAAAGGATCGAGCCCGCGTTCGACACATTCTACCACGGCGTAAAACGCCTTCAAATCGATAACAGCGACGACTTGATCGGCCATGTTTTTGGCAACTCCTTTGCTTTAGATTGTTCATATTATAAAGCGCCATTTTATTCATTTTAAGTCTTGATTTCAGTTGGTAAATAGGCTTAGCATGACACTGACAACGAAAGACGGCTAAAAATTATTTTACGTATGAATTTGAGTTTAGTGGGCTCGGATTCGGCTCGTGTATAACGGCATCGATAATTCTAGGCATGTACTCATAAAATATATTTTAAAACCTTAACTATCTAATATTGCATTGAACACATTGTTGCCATAGTATAGTAATCAATTGTTATCACGCACGTATCGACATTTTTTAAGGAGCTATACTATGATGCAATCAGCGATTGTCCAACAAATACTCGGAGCCATCTTTGGATTTCAGTATCTCGTCGACATAATTATTGGTATCTTTCTATTAATCGCTTTCTTTATTGGAGTAAAGCGTGGTCTCTGGCGCTCGCTTTGGCGTCTCATCTTTGTGGTCATAGCATTGGTGTTGGTGAACATCTTTGCACTGCCGGCGCTTGGTGATTTCGTTAATCAAGGTTTCTGGGCATTGACGGGTATGGGCATTACGATGGATATTGGTGGCACGGCTGTGTCATTTAACTCGGTGCAAGAGTTAGTGATTGGATTTGCGGCATATGCCGAAGGTGTTGGAACTTTATCTCCAGCGTCAATTTATGCCGATGAAGCATTCTTGATTTCATTATCGCTCGCGTTATCACGCGCCATCGGTTGGTTTGTTGTCGCCATGGTCACGATGGTTATTGGTTGGCTTGTATCCGGATTATTATGGCTCGTCATCTGGAAACCACTATTAAAATCGCTTGCTAAAAAGAAAATCGGAATTGTCGGTGGTGTGCTTGGTTTAGCTCAAGGATATTTATACGTCTTGATGTTCACGATTGCCTTTAGCCCATTAACTGCTGGCTTAGCGGCAATTCAAAACCCGACGGAACCTCCCTATCAATTTGGTGAAGTTTTACCACTAGCTTCGGGCGGTCTTCGTCCTGAAAACTCACTTTTATTAAGCATCACGACTCCGAGTAACCCATTTGGCTTCTTTACGAGCATTGCATCATTTGAGCACGATGGCACCACGTATGATTTAGTGTCGACCTTCGTGGCATTTGTTGAGGCCACGGATACGCCGGCCTCATAAAAAGCGCTTACATTTTATGATTTAGGAAAGACCATGAGCAATGGTCTTTTTTTCATTAATAAATGTCCATAACTACTATGAATTTATAAAATAATGATGTTAATATCTAATCATGAATGTTCAAATGAGAGAACAGATTCGACGCATTACAATCACAGCGATTTTTTTGGCATTGCTAATTGTGGGTCAACTGGTCTTTGGTCTCATTGGCGCGCCACTTTCACAATATTTTGTTGGTAGCTGGGTCAATTTAATATTAGCCCTTGCAGCCATAGTTCTCGGTTGGCCGTATGGATTGGCGCTCGGTGTTATTTCTCCGTTTGTCGCGTTATTAGTTGGAATCGCACCACCATTTATCGAGATCATCCCGTTGATTGCTTTAGCAAATGGAATCTTTGCTATTACATTGCATTTTATTTATAAAATCAAAGCAACCGCGAATATCAAAGTCGTTCTTGGTTTCATAAGCGTCGCTATCGCCGCATTGATCAAGACGGGAGTAATGTATCTCACAATCGTCATATTGTTATTGCCGACATTACCATTAAACGCAACACAGATTACGCTTTTATCTGCTGTATATTCGATTAACCAATTACCAACAGCGCTCATTGGAGGATTGCTGGCGATGATGACCGCGATTCCAGTGACAAAGGCGCTTAAATACCGTTATGGAGGACATGCATGAAACCTATCACAAGTCTTGCGAAAGACCGCCTTAATCAAATCATTGCTCATTATGAAGGCATGAAGACACCACTGATGATGATTTTAAGTGATTTCCAAAAGGAATTTGGTTATGTACCACTTGAAGTACAAGAGATTATCTCAAAACGCTTGGATATTCCTGTGGCTGAGATTTATGGCATTGTGACCTTCTATTCAATGTTTTCATTAAAACCAAAAGGGAAATACGTAATTGGTATTTGCTTAGGAACCGCCTGTTATGTCCAAGCGGCGCAACAAATTGCCAATCGCCTTGAAGAAATACTCGGGATCAAACCAGGGGAAACCACAAGCGATGGGTTGTTCACCATCGATATTTTGCGATGTTTAGGTGCCTGTGCATTAGCCCCAGTCATGGTGATCAATGAGAAAATTTTGCCACGTGTGAAGGTTAATGATTTACAACGAATAATTGATGAATACGTCCGTAAGGAGGCGGTTGAACATGAGACCAGTCACTGATATCGCATCATTAAAGGCGTTATTACTAGAAGCTAAAACACAATATCAACAATTACTTTACGGTGGTAAAAAAGTTGTGTTTATCTGCGGTGATACCGGATGTCTTGCCAGCCATTCATCCGAAGTAAAAGACAAGCTTGATGAACTCGTTAAGGCCGAAGGTCTTGGTGATAAAATTACGATTTTGTATGCTGGATGTTTTGGTTTATGTTCACAAGGACCATTTGTAAAAGTTTATCCCGAAGGAACGCTTTACCGTTTAGTTAAACCTAGTGATGCCACCTTAATTTTTGAAAAAGATCTTAAAGGATTTGGCATCGTTGAATCGCTCGTATTTAAGAATCCGGACACAGGCGCTTTTTACGCCAAACAAGAAGAAATACCTTTCTACGAAAAGCAAAAAGCCATTGCAATGGCTGACTTTGCCACTATTGAACCAGACAATATTGATCATTACATGGGAATCGGCGGTTATGAAGCACTTGCTCATGTGCTCGAGAACAAAACCGGAGAAGACGTGATTAACATTGCCCTTGATTCAGGATTGCGTGGACGTGGTGGTGGCGGTTATCCAACGGGTGTTAAATGGCGGTATGCTCGCATGCAAACAGATTCTGAAAAATACCTAATCTGCAATCTTGATGAAGGCGACCCGGGCGCATTTATGGACCGAGCTATTTCGGAGCGCACACCACATCTCATTCTTGAAGGAATGATGATTGCCGCTTATGGTATCGGCGCGATACGTGGTTTCATTTATGTACGCGCTGAATATCCGACAGCCTCAAAACGACTCCAACAGGCGATTGAGTTGTTGCGTGCTAATAAATTGTTAGGTGAAAAAATACTTGGGACAGAGTTTTCATTCGATATTGAAATTCGCGTTGGAGCTGGTGCCTTCGTTTGTGGCGAAGAAACGGCACTCATGAGTTCGATTGAAGGAAAACGAGGCATGCCACGTTCAAAACCACCTTTCCCAGCTGTCAAGGGTTTGTGGGGTCATCCGACGATTATTAATAATGTCGAAACGTTTGCGAATATTCCCTTTATATATCGTCCAGGAGGACTCGAGATTTATAAGACGATCGGTACTGAAAAATCAAAAGGTACGAAAGTATTTTCCCTCGCCGGGAAAATCAAAAATGTCGGGCTGGTTGAGGTACCGATGGGGACGACTTTACGCGAACTCATTTTTAACATTGGTGGCGGAATCGAAAAAGATAAAAAGTTTAAGGCGATTCAAACTGGTGGCCCCTCTGGTGGTTGTTTAACCGACGATGATTTAGACACACCGATTGATTTCGATAATCTTATCGCGCGTGGCTCGATGATGGGTTCGGGTGGTGCGATTGTCATGGATGAAGATAATTGTATGGTTGACGTCGCTCGTTTTTATCTTGATTTTATTTGTGATGAATCTTGTGGTAAGTGTTCCCCTTGTCGGATTGGAACGACGCGCATGAAAGAAATACTTGATAAAATTGCCACAGGGACAGCGACGTTAGCAGATTTAGATACATTGCGCGAGCTCGCCATTTTTATCAAAGACGCCTCGTTATGCGGGCTTGGTCAGACAGCGCCGAACCCGGTTTTATCAACACTAACCAAATTCATGGATGAATACAAGGCGCATATTATTGATAAGACGTGTCCAGCCAAAGTGTGTAAATCCTTGTTCAAATACTATATCAATCCCGACACTTGTAAAAAATGTGGCATATGTGCGATTCACTGTCCTGTGAATTGCATTAGTGGCGTGCGGGGTAAAGAAGCATTTATCATTGATCAAACCGCTTGCATCAAATGTGGCACATGCCTCTCCAGTTGCCCGTTCGATGTGATTAGAAAGGTATAGGTACATGTATGGAAATGATTACCGTTAAATTTGATGGTCAAGAATATTCAGTACCCCGGTATGTTTCAATTCTTGAAGCGGCGCGCAGTGTTGGTTTTGATATTCCAACATTGTGTCATTATAAGGACCTCGTCGAAACCGGAGCTTGTCGCGTCTGTTTGGTTGAAGTTAAAGGCATGAAAGCTTTGACCACTTCATGCACGACCCCAGTACATGAAGGGATGGAAGTTAATTTACACTCACCACGCGTGCTGCGCGCTCGACGACATAGCGTTGAACTAATCTTGTCAAATCATGTCAATGACTGCCTCCATTGCACAGCCAATGGCCGGTGTGAACTACAAAAAGCTGCGGAGAAATGCGGGATTCGCGAAATCCCGTTTGAAGGAGCAATGACAACAGCGACGATTGATCGCTTATCGCCAAGCATTCGGCGTAATAGCTCCAAATGCATTTTATGTGGTCGTTGCGTTGAAGTTTGTAAAAAGAGCCAGGGTATTGGGATTCTCGATTTCATTCATCGTGGGTTCGAGACGGTGATTGGACCAGCCGAGAATCGTTCACTGACACAAGTACCATGCATCTATTGTGGGCAATGCGTCAATGTTTGTCCAACTGGTGCTTTATATGTCCATGAAGAAGTTCACCGGATTCAAAAAGCACAAGTTGATGGGAAACATGTGATTGTTCAAGTCGCTCCTGCAGTCCGTGCCTCACTTGGTGAAGAATTCGATTTACCAATTGGAACCCGCGTGACTGGAAAGATGTGTACGGCACTTAAGCGCCTTGGATTTGAAAGAATTTACGATACAAATTTCACAGCCGACTTAACTGTCATGGAAGAGGGAACGGAATTATTAACGCGACTTCATAAACATTTAAAAGGCGAACGAGTAGCGTTACCACAAATTACGTCTTGTTCACCTGGTTGGGTTAACTACGCTGAATATAATTATCACGATCAACTCGATCACCTCTCAACATGCAAATCACCTCAGATGATGATGGGCGCGCTTGTTAAATCATACTATGCGATGAAGCAAGGTATTCGACCCGAAGACATTTTCATGGTGTCCGTCATGCCTTGTACTGCTAAAAAATATGAGAAAACGCGTCTAGAAATGCGCCACGAAACATATGCAGACGTTGATGCCGTCATTACAACGCGGGAACTTGGTGATTATATCAAATCATGCGGTATTGATTTTTTAAGTTTACCCGATGGTGAATTTGATACTGACTTGCTCGGTGATTATAGCGGTGCTGGTGCTTTGTTTGGCGTATCTGGTGGTGTGACCGAAGCCGCGTTACGAACGGTATACGCGATTACTCAAGGTAAAGAATATGGCAAAGTCGTATTTGAAGCGGTCCGAGGTCTTAAAGGAATCAAAGAAACAACTATCCCACTAAAAAATATCTTGATTGATGGCAAACGCTCGGGTATCGATTTAGATCTTAAAATCGCGATCGCGAGTTCCACAAAAAATGCGAAAGTGTTAATGGACCAAGTCAAGGATGGAACAAGTCCGTATCACTTTATTGAAATCATGGGTTGCCCAGGTGGCTGTATCAATGGTGGTGGCCAATCGTTCATCAAACCGGGGTTATTATCTTTCCAAGAAAAAATCACGATGAATGATTTATTAATGAAGCGTGCAAAGGCTATTTATGATGAGGATGCATCTCGCCCAATCCGTAGCGCCCATCTCAATCCGCTCATCCAAAATCTTTACCAAGAATTTCTTGGTCATCCTAATAGTGAATTAGCCCATCAATTGCTACACACGCATTATCATGCGCGAACACCTTTTCCCCAAATTGACGACTAAACAAATAGTTTCTGATTCCCGATTATGATGATTCATAGTTTGAGCAAATGGATTTTTAGATCTTAATATTGTATCAATATCCTTGAACGACATAATCTGGCGAAGACTCGTACTATTTGATTGAAAAAAATCAGTCGATTTGATATTGTAATATGGCATTTGGGGCTGTAGCTCATCTGGGAGAGCGCATCGTTCGCAACGATGAGGTAGCGAGTTCGATCCTCGTCAGCTCCACCAAAATGCACAA
>CAZXCV010000007.1:0-6215 GCA_964639215.1 uncultured Staphylococcaceae bacterium | reverse complement strand
ACAAAAATACCCTTGCAAATCACGCTTAATAATTAATAATAAGCCATGTTTCAAGGGTTTTTTAATTCCTATCATTTTTACTAGCTATTTAGCAGAATATTCACATTAATATTAATAAAATATAATAATATAACTGAGATTTGCAGTGTTATGGATTTTATACATTTCCTTTGCTGTTGTTTTTATAGAAACATAAATTTATAACAACTATAATAGAGGTGCTGGTTAAAGACGGCTCTTATCTAGCTGATGTTTCTATCTTTATTTGGATATTTATAGAAGAGCAAATTAAATGTTAACGGAGCAGTAAATGACTAAAAACTTTTTTAAGAAAAATTATCCATTAATACGCGCCATCGAATTAGTATTAGATTTGTTCTTCATCATCTTTTCATTCCTCTTTGTCGTCCAATTAAAAGAGTTCATCACCTCAGGTGATTTTTTTCAATCAATCGATGGATTATTCAGCGAGTTTTTCACGACCTACATGGATGTGGTGAGAACGCAAATTCTTTACATCATCATCGTGATGTTGCTCTTTTTGGTATACCAAGTCACGGCCACTAGAAAATCATATGGTGAGACGATGACGAGTGCAATCTTAGCGCTTGTGATGAGCAATATGATTCTCATCGTCATTTCAGTGCTGATGAGTCGCTCATTTGTTAGCCCAGATGTCGTGATGTATACGCTTTTATCACAAATCATCATTTTTGCGATTTATAAATTTGCCTTCCACAAAGTTGTTTCCAAAATGGATAAACGTGTCGTCTTGATTATTGGACCAAAAGAAGAGGCAACCTTGATAGCGACCAAGTTCTTGATGGAAAAATATCAGCGACGTAATTTAAAATACATATTATTTGAAAAATTAGTCGATAATTCAGAGGATATCATTGATTATATTCGGCGGGTTGATGACGTTATTATTGCCCAAGGGCTTAATGAACAGTTAAAAAATAACATCATGACTTATTGTTTGTCGCGTAAATACACGAACGTTTTCTTAATTCCTAAACTATATGAGATTAATATTGTTAACTCGAAGGTTGATCAGATTCGCGATACACCAGTATTTGTATCGCAATCTTTACATCTAACATTGACACAACGACTTCTAAAACGGGGTTTGGATATCGCTATTTCATTATCAGGCTTAATTCTTTCTTTCCCCTTACTCATCATTGTTTCAATTTTAATCAAAGCTCAAGATAAAGGACCAGTTTTTTATAAGCAAGAACGCGTAACGCGCAACAACCAAACATTTATGCTTTATAAATTTCGGACGATGATTGAGGACGCTGAGAAAAATACCGGAGCGGTCTGGCAAATGGAAAATGATCCGCGCATCACAAAAATCGGCAAATTTTTCCGAGCGACACGAATTGATGAACTTCCACAGTTGATCAACGTGTTAAAAGGTGACATGTCGTTGATTGGACCACGACCAGAACGTGAAATATTCATTCAGCAATTCGTGAAAGAGATTCCTGATTTTAAGTATCGCGTCAATGTGAAACCAGGGATTACCGGCCTTGCTCAAGTTCAAGGTAAATATAATTCAGAACCAATTGATAAATTACGTTTTGATTTGATATACATTAGGAATTACAGTATTTGGCTTGATTTTAAGATTTTATTCTTAACAGTGAAGGCTGTCTTTGATCGAGATGCATCGGCCACATTAGGTATTCCAAAGTTTGAGGCGATGCTTGAAAAACACCAACTGGACAGCATGCCATTCAATTTGGGTATTGAATTCAAGAAAAAACCAACGATTAAAAAATAAAATTAAAGATAGTCAGCAAACGACATCAGCAATAATGACAGAATCTGTCATTATTTTGTTCTTGTCATGACACCATCAACGATTTGATAAACCTTGTTGCAAAATTCAGTCAATCGCTCATCGTGAGTGACCATGATTGTAGCCTTCTTTTGCTCTTTTGTTTCTCGAGCGAGAAGTTTCACAACTTCAAAAGCACGTCGAGTATCGAGACTTGCCGTCGGCTCATCCGCGAGGATAACCATGGGATCATGATAGAGCGCTTTTGTAATCGCGACACGTTGCCGTTCACCACCAGATAATTCATTCGGATATTTTTTGAATAATTTCTTGATATCGAGCTTATCGGCTAGCATTTCTAAACGTTTTGTATTCGGCTTTGTCTGGCTGATTTTATTGTATAAATACATTTGGTCGGTGATTTGTAAAAACGGGATTAAATTTGAGCTTTGCAAGATGAAACCAACTTTCTCAAATCGCACTTTTGACCGCTGCTTCAAATTTAATTGACTAAACTTTTCGCCACCGATGAGCACCTTACCTGTCGTCGGCGTCTGAAGACCGCCAATGATTGTTAAAAAAGTCGATTTTCCACTTCCCGATGGACCAATGATGGCAATTAAATCACCTTCTTCGGCGTAAAAATTTGTTTCTTTGAGTGCGTGAATAACTTCATCATTTTGTAAGAAATCCTTAGTGATGCCTTGCATCTCAATTAACTTTTTCATGAGCAGTCCTCCTTAACCAATCGCTATGCGCGGGTCGATTTTTAAGACCGCGCGAACCGAGAAAAGACCACCCGTAATTGAGAAGAGGAAAAACGCTAAAGTAATCACAATATAAAATATTGGCTGGATGGCAAATGGAACTATGCCCGCGAGAAAGATTCCAGATATGATTGTTAATGCAAGACCGATAAAGATTCCAAAACCAGTGATGATGAGTGTTTGATAAACAACAGAACCACCAATATAACTATTGGCGATACCTTGAGCTTTCATAACGCCGAACATCGGTGTTTTTTGAATTGTTAAGACATAAATGAAAATGCCTAAAACGAACGCGACGATGATGATGAGAAAACCAATCATGATGCTAAATGTCAACACTTGGGCACTATAACCCGGTAAATTGGATATGAATTCACTGATTGAATAAAGTGTGAGATTATCACTGAGACTACTTACTTCGCCACTGATAACCGCAGCGCTATACAAAGTAACGGGAATGTTCGCATTGAAACGATATTGCATCCATGTTTCAATCGTTACATATAAGATTGGTGCCGTTTGATATGTCGATTTTTCGTTAAAACCAACGATAGTCCATTGGATATTTGTTTCGGTACCAGCGATTAGCACTTGACTACCAATCGTGTAACCAAGCTCCTTAAGCGAACTATCAGCAACTGCCTCATTGGCATTAAGTGTGATTTCCGGGGCGATAAATGAACCATTTTCAATTCCAAAAGCATAAATTTCTTCTTTTGTGTTTTCGGTATCGCTAGCGCCGACACGACTAATAACCGCCGGGAATAATCCAAGTCTGGCTTTTTCACCTGTGTGGACGATTGAATCAAAATCAGCCGGAGTCATCGTCGACATCATGATGTTATTATTAGAGGCTGAAGTTAAGACGATTTGGTTGGCGTTCCAGTTATTAATGCCATTTGTGTACGAACTAGCAAGCCCATAAGCGAGAGAAGTTAAGAAATAGACTAAATATGCCACGAGTGCTACAAGCGCGACGATTAGTCCGAATTTTCCTTTTGAATGACGCAATTCTTTCCAAGCGAGAAACATATTGTTTTTCCTTTCAATCGATAATTAAAGTATTTTGATTAAATCGCGCTCAATCTTCTCTGGTTTCACAGAAGGTCCATAACGCTTGATGACACGACCGTTACGATCGATGAGAAATTTTGTGAAATTCCATTTGAGACTGGAACGGAGGAAGCCACCCTTTTCACGCTTTAAATACGTATATAGTAAATTTTCATCAGGACCATTGACGTTTATCTTGGCAAACCGATGGAAGGTGGTGTTATAAGTTTTCGAACAAAATTGTTCAATTTCTTCAGGCGTACCAGGCGTGGAATTAGCAAACTGATTGCATGGGAAATCAAGAATTTCGAGACCCTTATCATGATATTTGCCATATAGATACTGCAAGGCGTTGTATTGTGGTGTAAAAATACATTTTGTTGCCGTATTCACAATGAGTAATACTAACCCCTTAAATTGTTCAAGTGTCACTTTGTTGCTATTTGCATCTTCGACTGTTATTTGATAAATACTCATAGGCTCTCCTTTTTTATGACAATAATTAATTAATGATTTTAATCATTATAGCAAAAAATGTTATTAAAACCGTCTTTACTAGTTCGTCGATATTGCTAGTGGTAATATATATGGGAAGGTGTTAAAAAAATGATAATTGATATTTTACAAATCTCACGTGACGCTCGTACAGCTAAGCGTCAATTTCCTCATACCATCGATGCATCAATCGGGATGTTTATCGATGAAGATGGTTATCTTGGTGGCTTACCAGTAGTCTTTGATACGTATAAACAATTACCACCAGAACTTTCGATTCCTTACCCTGCTGTTGATGGCGGACAACCATTCAAAGATAATGTGTTTGATTGGGTGTTTCAAGAATATGCATCTGATATCAAAGCTGGTTTTCATTCGTTTATTTGTGCGACGCCAGGAGGCAGCGGGGCGATTGCCACCGTGTTTAACACTCAAGTCCCCAAAGGTGAAGCAATTCTCGTCTCTGATATCCGTTGGCAATATGATCGATTTGCCGGACCGGCTAATGTGAAGTTGCATGCCCATTTATTATTCGATGGAATAAAATTCAATCTCGCGAGCTTCGAACAAGAACTGATGAAACTATGCGACAAGCAGTATCGAGTTACCATCGTTATGAATGATCCGTGTCATAATCCAAGCGGTTATACACTCACGCTTGAAGAATGGGATGCGGTGCTTAATTTACTAAATCGTCAAATCAATAATGAAATCATTTTCTTATACGATCTTGCATATATCGATTATTCTTGCGAAGTTAATAACCGGTTGAAAGCGAGTCATCTCTTAAAGTTAGCACCACATGTACATGTGTTTGTCGCATTCAGCGGATCGAAAACATTTGGAGCTTACGGGATGCGCATGGGGGCACTGATCGGGCTAAGCCGTGACGATAAATGGCTATTAAAAGCGAAGGAAGCGGCTTTTTCGATGGCGCGGGGGACATGGTCAGCCACACCCACTCCAGCAGTCGAACTACTAAATAAAATGTTAAGCCCCGAATTGAAACCTCAATTTCTCACGGGTTTAGGAAAAGCGAGAGCGACAATCATCGAGCGTGGTCGCCTCTTCCTAGAAGAAGCACAAGCTGTCGACTTGCCAATCGTGCCCTATAAAAACGGATTTTATGTCATCGTCAAATGTGAACAATCACATACTGTTTATGAAAAACTGACAAAAGAATTAATTTATGCTGTTCCCATTGCACAGGGCATCCGGTTAGCGCTTTGCTCACTGCCACTACGCGATATCCGTGGCTTGGCTAGGCGATTGAAAAACATTATCTTTGGTTCATAATAGCGTTTGAAACGCATTTAACACACTGCTGAATATCCGCGTGAATAGTGATTGTCGCGCGGTTTCTTTTGTTTGTAACTTAGATTGATTAAGTGTTTGAGCAATATCTACACGCATTGTTTTTAAAGCCGTGGTATGGTACATGAAAACCCCACATTCATAATTGTGAACGAGGCTTCGATAATCAAGATTAATCGTACCGATGATACCGACATGATCATCGCTCATAATGAACTTCGTATGGATAAATCCTGGCGTATATTCATAAATATTTACACCAGCGTTTATCAGTGGTAAATAATTGGAGCGCGTCATCGCGTAAATGATTTTCTTGTCGGGGACACCTGCTGTAATAATCGTGACGGTTACTCCACGAAGTGCTGCGTTAATGAGCGCAGTACGCATCACAAAATCGATAATTAAATACGGTGTCGTGATCGTCACATAACGTTGGGCTTGGTTAATGATGTGGCAATAGGCACTATGCGAGATTTGATGCATGTATAGAGGTTTTGGTCCATCGCCGAATGCTTGCACATATCCTTGATGGATAAAGTAGGGAAAAGGTCGCTCAAGATAAGGTTTGATGTCTTCGGTCACCTTCGCATGCATCGCATACATTTGCAAAAACATTGCCGTGACTGCTTTAACTCCTTCGCCTTCCATCCGAAGACCACCATCTTTCCAGTGTCCAAACCGAGGTAAATGATTAATATATTCATCAGCGATATTTGCACCGCCAATATAGCCAATTACACCATCAATAACAGTGATTTTACGGTGATCACGATTGTTATAAATTGATGAAAACAAGA
>CAZXCV010000006.1:0-73976 GCA_964639215.1 uncultured Staphylococcaceae bacterium | reverse complement strand
AAAGGCAAACAAGTCGTGCTTCTTTTTCAAAAAGATTCAACGAGGACTCGTTGTGCATTTGAAGTAGCAGCCAATGATCTTGGCATGCAGGCAACATATATTGGCTCAAGTGGTTCTCAAATGGGCGTCAAGGAGTCAATTCCGGATACGGCTCGAGTGCTCGGGCGCATGTATCAAGGGATTGAATTTCGTGGCTATGATCATCGCGATGCGATGGCTTTAGCAAAATACGCTAATGTTCCGGTCTGGAATGGACTCACTGATAAATATCACCCAACACAAGTGCTCGCTGATTTTTTAACGATTGAAGAGAAATTCCAAAGACTTGAAGGTTTGACCTTAGCGTATTTTGGCGATGCCCATAATAATGTCGCGAATAGTTTGATGATTGGAGCTTCTTTAGTCGGGATGCATTTTCGGGCAGTCGCTCCAAAGTCGCTTTGGCCTGAAGAGACACTAATTGCCACATGCAAGAAACTCGCAGAAGCAAGCGGAGGTTCAATTACTCTATGTGAAGACCCCGTAATTGGCGCGACTGGAGCCGATGTGCTTTATACCGACGTTTGGGTATCAATGGGAGAGGCTAAAGACGTATGGGCCGAACGTATTAAGTTATTAACACCTTATCAAGTTAATCGAAAACTTATGAATATTGCTAGCAAAAACGCCATCTTTTTACATTGCTTACCAGCATTCCACGGAATCGACACTGAGATTGGACAGTCGATTGCAAAACAGTTCGGCGCTGAATATCCATTGATTAGTCACGGAGAAATGGAAGTGACAAACGAAGTATTTGAATCATCACAAAGTCTCGTATTTGAACAAGCTGAAAATAGAATGCACACGATAAAAGCGATAATGTTCGCGACTTTATCTTGATCTGTAACCAGTTGTTTTTATGAATTAGCACCTGTGACTAGGTGCTTTTTTTATTGATTACAAGGAGTGACAACAAATAGAAGACGACACCGGTGCCTAGTAAATATAACATTTGAAAAATTGGTTTGATTGTAAAGGAACCAAGCACAAAGGTAACGCCCATATCTTGCTTAAATATATTGGTAATTTCTTGCGGTGCTTCCGCGAAAGAAATTGCCATCGGTGGTGACATGATGATTAGACGGAAAAGAGAGGCAGCATGAGCAACCGGAATAAGTTTTATTACAAATTGAATCGCTTCAGGAAATAGAAAAATCGGCATATAGATACCGGAAATAAAACCCATTAATGTGCCGACGATACTACTAAAAGTACCAAAAGCGTTCATTGATTTAATAAAACTAATCATTAAGAAAATGAGAGCGCTATTTGAAAAAGTGACTAATAAAATCATTCCTAATGTTTCGATTGTAACAAGTAAATTAAGAATCACGCCATTACGAATTAGCAAGTACAAATCTAAGAACACTAATGCGAATAACGACATGATGACCCCAATTACATATGAGGATAAAACGTAACCACCAACGATTGAAAAACGCTTCATTGGTGATGACTGAAAATCTTTGTAAATCTTCCGAGCGCGATCATCGACCATCGTTCCATAACCTGCCGCAGTGGTCGTAAATGAGATAACGGCTAAAATACCAGCCATCAACCACGAATCAAGTAGGAGTTGACCGCCTGAAACTTCATTAGGAACCGATGATTGCCACGTGTTTCCAAGAAATAACGCATATAACATGAAAATAAGTAGGACAGCAAGAATTGAGAAAAAGACCGATGTGCGATCTCGGAAGTAAACCTTGATGTTACGAATGGCGAAATTAATCATTCGCGCATCTCCTTGCCAGTGACAGTAATAAATGCATCATCAAGCGTTCCGTTGACGACTTCAAATCCGTTGATAAATGGTCGAACTTGATCAAGAATTGGTAACGCATCAATTGTCTCAGTCAATTTTACAATAATTTCTTGATGCGACAGATGATATTCAATATGAGCTTGATCGAGATAATTAATAATTGGTTCGCGTTGTTCGTACATGAGACGCAAGGAGTCGTGGGCATATTGTTTCTTTAAATCTAGTGGTGTACCTTTAGCGGCAATCTTTCCATTATCGATAATCACAACATAATCGGCTTCGGCCGCTTCTTCCATATAATGAGTCGTTAAGAACACTGACATGTTCGTTTCTTTTTGCATCGTTTTGATTGTTTCCCATACTTTTAATCTTGTTTGGGGATCAAGACCCGTTGTGGGTTCATCGAGGAATAGTATTTTTGGCGTATGAATCAATGCGCGGGCAATATCGGCGCGACGTTGTTGACCACCTGATAATTTTCGGTATTGTCGATTGAGAAAATCTTCCACGCCCGTTGCTTTAACGACGCGATCAAATGCGATTTTGAGTTCACGATCAGACAAACCATAAAAACGCCCACGAGTCTTAATATTTTCGCTAACGGTTAAAAAAGCATCAAGAAACCCTTCTTGAAAAACGACACCAATCGAAGCGCGGATGGCGTTATCGTTTTCACCCAGTGAGTGGCCATTTAATTTCACTGTGCCGGCATCTGGTTTAAGCAAGGTACAAATGATATCAATCGTCGTTGATTTTCCCGCCCCATTAGGACCTAAAAACGCGAATAACTGTCCAGTTTCCATATAAAAAGAAATGTCATCGACCGCTTTGATTTGACCATAGCTCTTCTTTAAATTTTGGACTTCTAAAATTTTATTCACGAGGTGATGATTGTGCCTTTTTTCAACTCAAATGCAGCAACGGCTGATTCAAGCGAACTTATGATTGCTGTTTTTCCAGTATTGCTCCGCACGAAATTAAGACAAGCTTGGACTTTTGGAAACATGCTGCCTTTTGCAAAATGATCTTGATGCATCAGTTTTTCTAATTCAGACACCGTCATTTTTTCTAATCGTTGTTCATTGCTCTTCTTGTAATTAATAAAGACGTGATCAACGGCTGTTAAAATGACTAAAAAGTCAGCACCAACCAATTCGGCAACTTTGGCACTTGCGTAGTCTTTGTCGATGACGGCCGCGACACCTTCGAGTTGGTGATTGTTACGGATGACGGGAATACCACCACCGCCAGCGCAAATGACAACGTGGTGATTGGCTACTAAAGTCTTAATCATATCTTTTTCAACTACATCAATCGGTAAAGGAGAGGCCACCACGCGACGATAGCCACGGCCACTATCCTCTTTCATCGTGTAACCTTTGGTTTTAGCAATTTCTTCGCTTTCTTCCTTTGAATAAAAAGTGCCGACAGGTTTCGTTGGATTTTGAAACAGAGGATCATCAGCAGCAACTTCGACTTGTGTGACAATCGTCGATACTTTTTTATCGATATTTTCTAAAGCAAGTGCGTTTTGCAATGCGTTTTGAATATGATATCCAATATATCCTTGACTCATCGCACCACATTCTGGAAGTGGCATATCTGGTGTCGAAGGCGCTTCGGTAAATGCTAAGTTAATCATCCCAACTTGAGGACCATTACCGTGAACGATTATTACTTCATGTCCGCGTTTAATGAGACTGACGATTGGCTTAGCGACATTGATGAGCAAGTGGCGTTGTTCCTCAGCGTTATTACCAAGGGCATTACCACCCAGTGAAATTACATAGCGACTCATATTTATACCTCGAATATCAATTATATCGACAATAGATTTATTCGACAATAACACATGATAAATAATGCCAGATACGTGAAAGCGCTCTAAAATGTTATTTGTAATGTAGATATCGTTTCTATATACTTTTATTAGAATAGCGATGCCATCGACTTAACATCATTAATTAGGTGGCGCGAAAATATTATAGGAGCAACCATGCCACAAGCAATCATCTTAGCGGCCGGAACTGCTAGTAGGGCACAAGTTAATAAATTGCTATTACGTTATCAAAATCGATTTTTGATTGAACATGCGATTAGCGGTCTCCAATCATTCGTCCAACAAATATTCGTGGTTACCGGTCATTATCACGATGAATTATCAAGCGTTTTGACAAATATCAAAGGGATTACCATCATCAGAAATACCCAATATGAAAAAGGAATGTTTTCATCGATTAAAGCCGCGCTTCCATATTTATCTGATGATTTTTTTGTATTACCAGGCGATTGTCCATTTGTTTCTAATTTGACATATGAACAAATTTTAGATTCAGGTGGCATGCTACGTGTCCCGACCTACAAAGGTATAAAAGGCCATCCGCTATTCGTTAAAAAAGACTTATTACCGATTCTTAAAGCGGAACCAGAAGATTCAACTTTGAAATCATTCCGTGATCGTATCGGTTTCACGATGATTCCCGTGCTCGACCCAAATATCCTCATTGATATCGACACGATGGCAGATTTTACGGCTTTACCAAAATAATTCATGAAGGGAAAATGATATGGATATTAAACAGTACTACAAAGCTCCATCGCTTGAAGAGGCATACGACATTTGGAAAAGTAACCCTAAAAACGCTATTTTAGGTGGTGGTTTGTGGTTAAAAAAACTGAATACACCAATCGATACACTTGTCGATTTGTCCTCACTTAGTCTTGAACAGATTGAAGAAACATCTGAAGAAATTATCGTTGGGGCATTGACGCCTTTAAGAGAGTTTGAAACACATCCTGCAATTAAAGCAATTGGAAATGGCTTTTTGGCACAATCGTTTGGTTCGATTATGGGAGTGGCATTACGACGTCAAGCGACGATAGGCGGTTCCATTGCTGGTAAGTATCCTTTTTCAGACGTTATTACAACATTATTGACACTTGATGTCGTCCTTACTTTTTATCCATATCGTGACGTGGCATTAAAAGACTTTTTATTAGAAAAAGGACGATTGACTGAAATCTTGACACATATCCATATAAAGAAACAAATATGTCGCGGTTACTTTAAAAAAGTAGCAAATACGATGCTTGATTTTTCAATCTTGAATATCGCCATCACCTCCAGCAAACAAGCCATCCGGATTGCGGTCGGTTCACGGCCAGGCATGGCGACATTGGCCACACAAGCGGGTCAATATTTAATCGAGGAAAAACAATTTGATGAGGACACTTATGAGCAAGCGATGAAAATCGCGCTTGATGAGTTGAATTTCGGAACAACCAACGCGGGTAGTGCTGAATATCGACAAGTATTGGCACGCGCCTATATCAAACGAGGACTGCGGGAGGTACTGCAACATGGTCGTTAATTTTATCCTCAACGGGAAGCAAGTCGCCTGGGACGTTTCTAATGGCGAATTTCTTCTCGATACATTAAGAAAACATCACATATCATCGGTTAAAAAAGGATGCGATGAATCCACATGTGGCGTCTGTACTGTTTTACTCGATGGGCACCCCATTTTGTCGTGTTCGATGTTAACGATGCGCGTTGCTGGACATCAAGTACTAACCGTCGAAGGAATTCAAAATGAGGTCGATCAAATCAGTGATTATTTTGGCCACGAAGGAGCGGATCAATGCGGCTTTTGCAATACCGGTTTAGCGTTGACGATTTATGCGCTGAGACATGAATATAATCATCCAACCGATGAAGAAATAAAACATTATATTCTCGGAAATTTATGCCGTTGTTCTGGATATCAGGCACAATTTCTAGCCATTAAGAAATATTTGGAGGACCATCAATGAAAGTCGTCAATCAAAAAACGCCGTCTCTTGATGGTAAAGGAATCATGATGGGGCGACCAGCCTTCACCGATGATTTAAGCGATCCTAGCTGTTTAATCGTTAAAATATTGCGGAGCCCACACGCATTTGCACGAATTGTTGCGATTGATGTGAGCGAGGCAAATGCACTCCCGGGCGTTGAATTGGTTTTAACACATCATGATGTACCCCATGTTTCCTTTACTCGAGCTGGACAGGGATACCCAGAGCCTTCACCACATGACAAGTTTATTCTCGATCAATATGTTCGCTATGTTGGTGATGAAGTCGCCTGCGTCGCCGCCATCGATGAAGACACGGCAACAAAAGCACTCAGTTTGATTAAAGTAACTTACGAGGTGCTTGAACCGATGCTCGACTTTGAGCAAGCACTTAACAATCGGATCATTGTGCATCCAGAAGACGGGATTCACGAAATGTTTCCAATTGGATTTGACCCTAAAAAGAATATTGCGGCTAGTTATGCGATGCATGTCGGTGATGTTGACCAAGAATTAGCAACCTCAGATGTGACGATCGAACACGTTTTCTATACCCAAGCACAGGCGCATGCAATGATGGAACCTCATACTGCTAATGCACGCCTTGATTATCATAATCGCTTAGTTATCTACACTTCGACGCAAACACCGTTTCATGTTCGTCGGATTATGTCACAAACATTAGGGGTGCCAATTAGTCGAATTCGCGTCATTAAACCTCGCGTCGGTGGTGGATTTGGTGGTAAACAAGCACTCCATGGCGAAATGTTTGTCGCGCTCGTAACTTTACGAACAAAAAAGCCCTCAAAGATTGTTTTCACGAGACAAGAAGTATTTGCATCGAGTTATACACGCCACCCAATGCGCTTATCAATGCGGTTAGGTGCGAGTAAGGATGGTGTCTTAACAGCGATTGATTGCCATGTTTTATCCGACACCGGCGCCTATGGTGAACATGCATTGACGGTGTATATGGTCGCTGGATCTAAGGTTTTACCGTTATATAACAAAGTTAAGGCTGTTCGTTTCTATGGCGATGTGGTGTATACGAATCATGTTCCAGCCGGGGCATTCCGAGGATATGGAGCAATTCAAGGCAATTTTGCGCTTGAATCGGCGATTGACGTACTGTGCGCCAAACTCGGAATTGAACCAACTTTATTCCGCCAAAAAAACATGATTAAAGAAGGTGAGACGAGCCCAATCTTTGCCATTATGGGCGAAGGAACCGAAGGCACGGCCATGAATATGGACACGTGCAAACTTGAATATTGTTTGAGTCGTGGCAAACAATTAATTGAATGGGATAAGAAATTCCCATCAATTAAAATTAGCGACACTAAAGTACGGAGCGTCGGGATGGCGATTGCGATGCAAGGCAGTGGCATTCCCCTGATTGATATGGGCGCAGCCACGATTAAGTTAAATGACGATGGTTTTTATAATTTAACAGTCGGTGCTACGGATATCGGTCAAGGCAGCGACACCGTGTTAGCTCAAATTGCTGCTGAGGAACTACAAACAACTATTGATAAGGTTGTCGTTTATTCTTCGGATACCGATTTAACACCATTTGATGTTGGAGCTTATGCCTCGAGTACGACGTTTGTTTCGGGTAATGCGGTATTGCGCGCTGCGACAAACATGAAGCGAATGCTTCTTGATGAGGCTGCTAAAGCACTCGATGTCATGTCTGAGGACATTAAGTTTGATGGAATGAATTTTAAAACAAAACAAGGGAAAAATATTAGCTTATCGGATTTATCAAATCGACTTTATTATAATCACGATCAAAAACAACTGACGGCTACCAGCAGTTATGTGGGACCGAAGTCACCACCACCATTTATGGCCGGATTTATCGAAGTGGAAGTAGATACCGAAACCGGCGAATTCCAAGTACTTGAATACGTGAGCGTCGTTGATTGTGGCACCCCGATAAATCCGATGCTTGCCAAGGGACAAGTCGAAGGTGGGATTGTACAAGGACTGGGGATGGCAGGATATGAAGAAGTGAAGTATAGTCCTAAAGGACGACTCTTGTCGGATAGTTTCTTATATTACAAAATTCCAACCGCACTTGAAGTTAAAAAATTGACGACCGAATTTGCGGAAAGCTATGAAAAAGCCGGACCGTTTGGGGCTAAGTCAGTTGGTGAAATCGGGATTGATACACCACCAGCGGCACTCGCAAACGCTATATATAATGCCGTTAAGGTCCGCATTAATCGGTTGCCGATCACCCCCGAAAAAATATACTTTGCATTGAAGGCAAAAAAGGAGCAAACATTATGAATAAGAAGACAGTCATCGCCAACATCATCTTTTTTGGAGCATTATGGGGCTTACTAGAAGCGAGTCTAGGCCATGTATTACACTTTCTACCTGTGCTCATATCCGGAAGCATCATGTTTCCAATTGGGGCAATGTTAATGTATTGGGCATATCGCAATACCAATTCCAAAAAAGCACTTATATTTATCGGATTGATTGCTATTTCTATTAAAACAGTGAACTTTTTTATGCCGGGATTACCGCCGATTAAGACGTATAACCCAATGATATCGATAATGATTCAATCGCTGACGCTCATCGGAGCTTTGGCCATCGTCGACAAGAAATCAATTCATTGGCATATTTTCGCTATCTTAATGGTTGGTATAATGTGGCGCTCGCTATTTATCGCTAATATATCAATTAATCATGCCCTCACTAATTATCCGTTTCCTCAGCTTACGAGCAATACAACGACCTTGACGTTTATTTTTATAAATGGTGTCATTGAATCAGCGATTATTGGTCTCGTATACTTAATCAACCGCTTGCTCCAAAAGAAAATCTCATTCGCATTTAAACCGAACTGGTTAATTTCGATTTCAACTTATGTTGTCGCGCTTGGAATCGCGTTATTACCATTGTTCTAATATGCTCGATTTATACGAAAAAATCGTCGCGTTCCGCAAACAAGGACTTGATTTAGTTTTAGTGACGGCAACCGAAAAAATGGGTGAAGGACCGGTTGAAGTCGGTAAAAAAATGCTTGTGACACCAACGGGTGATAGTTTTGGCACAGTCGGTGGTGGCGCTCTTGAACGATACGCGCAACTCAAGTGCCAAGAAGTGCTAAAAGCCCGTACCCACATGGGTGAAACATATTTGCTAGATAAAGGAAAGGTCGCTCCAGAAACCAAAACATTACCAATGGTTTGCGGTGGTCGCGTCACCCTCTTCTATGAGTTTATCGGCGTTCGTAATTATATTTACATCTTCGGTGCTGGTCATGTCGGTGCCGCGCTAGTCAAAGTGCTGACCCCATTAAATTTCCATCTCACCGTGATTGATGAACGCCAGGATGTGATTGAAGGTTTTCAAGGTGGCAATGTAAAAGTTTTTTCAAAATTCACTGACTATATCGAGAATAACGGGATTAAAGATGATAGTTATGTCGTTGTCTGCACACCCTCACATTTACATGACTATCACGTTATTAATAAAATTATTGAGCGAAAATTCACACCGAGATATGTGGGGATGTTATGTTCGGCTGAAAAACTTAAAGATTATCTCCATGAAACATATCAAACATTTGGAGATGACATCGATTTATCATATTTTTATTCACCAATTGGTCTTGAATTAGGTGGTGGATCACCAGAGGACATTGCCATCTCGATTGCTGCAGAAATATTAGTAATCCATCATCGTATTCAAGGACAGCGTCATATGCGGGAGAAATTAAATGGTACACATCGTTACTGGCAAGATTAATAGTGGAAAAACAACGTTCCTTCAAGAACAATATCGAAAGAACCATGATGGCGATGGTGTTTTATCATTGAAAATCATGCAAAATCGCGACATCGTTGGTTATGACGTTTACTATCTTGGTCTTGGCAAAAAAAAGCGCTTAATGATGCATGAACGTCATTACTTTGGTGAATTTGCCAAAGTTGGAAAAATCGGTCCTTATGTTTACGACGATGATCGTTTTAAACGTACGGTTTTATATTTACAGCGACTCATCGACAATAATGTCAGTCCAATCTATCTTGATGAAGTTGGGATGCTTGAAATTAATGGTGGTGGCTTTGATGGCATTATTAAGCAACTCGTTGAATCGACGAACGAGGTATTTTTAAGTGCTCGAAGTGATTTAGTTCCCTTAATTATTTCGCGATATCAACTCACAAATTATGATGTAATGGAGTTATAAGGAGCATAATGTACGATTTTGTCATCAAACATGGACGTGCATATGTTGCTGGTCAATGGACCACAGCTTTTATATATGGAAAACAAGGCAAAACGGCACTGATTAGTACCGCTGAATATCCCGCGAAAGAAATCATTGACGCGAATGGGATGGATATCTTGCCAGGATTAATTGACCCACATGTCCATTTTGCACTTGATTTGGGTTTCATTAAATCACGTGATGATTTCTATCATGGCAGTCTAGCCGCTCTTCATGGTGGTATTACGTCAGTCATTGATTTTCTCGAACCTACGAGTAATGCCAAGGATCTTGAAGCAAGTTATTATCGACGACTGCTAGAGGCAAAAGACTGCCTCGTTGACTATCATTTTCATGCGACAATAAAAAAACCAGATGGCGACCTTAAAACGTATGTTCTTAAAATGATGGAACTTGGGATGTATACCCTGAAACTGTTCACGACATATTCTGACAGCGGGAGACGTACATCTGATCAGGACATCATCGAGCTATTAAAATTATCGAATAAATATCATTTTCTGCTGATGGCGCACGTGGAGGATGATGGCTTAATCAAGCTCGACAAACAGTATACTTATCGGGATTTACCAACCTCACGACCATCACAAAGCGAACTCAACGAAGCGCTCAAACTCGCGGGATACGTCGAAAGATATGGCGGATATTTATACATGGTTCACCTTAGTAGTGGGGCGACATTAGAGGCATTGGTTAATGAATATCCCCATTTAATCAACAAGCGTTTCTTCATTGAAAGCTGTCCGCAGTATTTCTTGTTTAACCACGACGTCTTACTCAAGCCGAACGGACACTTATACACGTGTGCACCGCCATTACGTAGCCAAACTGAACTAGAATTGTTACATCAATATCAAGATTATGTCATGACAATCGGAACTGATCATTGTGCATTTAATGAACAAGACAAAAAGACCCTACGATTAGTGGAAATGCCACTTGGTGTTGCTGGAATTGAATTTTCATTTGCGCTGATGTATCGAATTTATCAAGACAAACTGATTGATAAGATGAGCAGCAATGTTGCCAAGTTAATGGGTCTCGTTGGCAAAGGAAAAATTGAAGTTGGATATGATGCTGACTTTGCATTCTTTAAACATGACCCAGCCCATGTGATTAACGCACACCACGGGGCAACTGACCACACGATCTATCAGGGATTATTGACGGCAGGGACTTTTAATTTAGTAATGCGAAGAGGAATAATCGTGCTTGATAATCGAGCACACGATGAGGAAACAGGACATTTAATCCAAGGGAGACAACCAATTTGAGACGCGCACTAATCAACGTTCAACTATACGATTTTGTTAATTATATCGAACATGGTTTTATCATTTTTGATGAGTTGATTCACCAAGTTGGATCCATGGCGGAATTTCCGCACTTTGAAGGACCAATTATCGATGGTAATGACCAGTTGGTGTTACCAGGTTTTGTTTGTGGACATACGCACATGTATTCAGCATTTGCCCGTGGGTTGATCTTGCCATTTAATCCAAAAAACTTTCAAGACATCCTCGATCAAATGTGGTGGAAACTTGACCGCGAGCTCGATGAGAAAGCAAATTACTATAGCGCTCTTTTTGCGAGTAGCGAATTTCTAAAAAATGGCGTGACCACGATAATTGATCACCACGCAAGCGGGAAGCAAATCACCAACTCTTTAGCAACGTTAAAGGAAGCGATAAACCAAGTTGGTATTCGCGCGGCTTATGCATTTGAAGTTAGCGATAGATTTGATGTTGCCACTTCGATTGACGAGAATGTTTCTTTCATCGAACAAAATAATAATTCGCTAACACAAGCGCTCTTTGGTCTTCATGCTTCAATGAGTTTGTCCGATGAGACACTTACCAAAGTTAGTGCCGCTTTGAATAATGTTCCGATTCACATTCACGTAGCTGAAAGCCACGATGATGTAGACGATTGTCTGATGAAGCATCACACTCGAGTTGTGAAGCGTCTCGATAAATTTAAGCTGTTAACACAAGATAGTCTCTTAGTACACGCCATCCATGTTGATGATGAGGAGTTAGCCATCATTAAAAATCGCGCTTGCACGATTGCCGTTAATGTTACTTCAAATATGAACAATAGCGTTGGACTACCAGATATTTTGAAATTCATGGATTTAAAAATACCAGTCATCATCGGCAACGATGGGATTTCTTGGTCGATGGCAAATGAATACATCGCGCTATATTATGCGATGCATCACCGCTATCAATCACCGACGGCATTCACGTTAAACCATTTATTAACCTTAATTAATGAAACCTATGAGTATGCGAGTCGCCGATTTAATGTACACCTTGGTCGGTTAATGAGTGGTTATCAAGCTGACTTCATGCTCATCCCATACCAATCACCCACACCCATGGATACGACCAATGCTTTTGGTCACTTATTTTTTGGAATCTTTCCATCGTTAAAACCAAGCGATGTATATCGCGGTGGTCAACGTCTCGTCAAAGATGGCGAACTATCGAACACAAAACTTAAACAAGCACTTGCCATTACACCAAAAATCGCCCAATCGATTTGGAATAAGTTAACTAAGGAGTAAAAATATGGATCTAACGACAAAATTTGACGGGCTTACGCTTAAAAATCCTTTGATGCCCGCTGCCGGACCACTGGTTGGTGACGCTGAAAAAATGTTGTTTTTAAAAGAGCAAGGGTGTGGCGCGATCGTGTCGAAGACAATCTCGACTAAAGATGCTCATATTCCCAAGCCATGCATTTATGGCGATCGTGATTTTGTGATGAATAGTGAACTATGGAGTGAATTTCCAAAAGAAATGTGGATAGAGCATTTCTTGCCTGATTTTGTCGCTAGAAGTGATGGACGTCCACTAATTATCAGCGTTGGTTATACCAAAGAAGATATGGAAATATTAATACCGTTACTCGATCCATTTGCCGACGCATTTGAGGTGTCAACGCATTATGTTGGTACGGATTTAACGGTAGTTGGAGCGACGGTCGCGACGATTCGTAAACATACCAAGAAACCAATTTACATGAAGATCAGTCCCCACATTCCGCATCCCGATTTATTTGCCCACACGATTAAGGAACATGGCGCTAATGGCGTTGTTGCGATTAATTCACTGGGTCCCACAATGAAAATTAATCTTGCTAAACGCGCCGTCGAGTATGGGAATGACAAAGGGTTTGTTTGGACGAGCGGACCTGTGATTAAGCATTTAGCACTTGCCGCCGTGTATACGATTAAACAAGCCGAACCTTCATTGACAGTCATTGGAGTTGGTGGTATCGCTTCCGCGGATGATGTCCTCGAATTTCTCCTTGCGGGAGCCAGTGGGGTCCAAATGTTATCAGCCGCACTCCTTCGCGGTAAGGAACTATTTGCAAAAATCATCGCTGATTTACCAAAAGCTCTCTCAAAATATGGATTTAGCTCAATCCAAGAAGTAATTGATACAAAGCTCCACAATCCAGTCAAATATAAAGCCAATGTTCCTGAGTTGATCGTGGAAAAATGCATTCGTTGTATGTTATGCGTCAAAGTATGTCCTTATTTTGCAATTGAGATGAAAGATCAAATCACGTTTGATCCCCATAAATGTTTTGAGTGTGGACTATGCGTTAGCAAGTGTCCGACTAAAGCGATTGTGATGCCGTAAGGAGAAAGTCATGTTCGATAAATCAAAATCAACACCCAAAATTGACCATGATGAGAAGTGCTCAGGCACCGCTCAGTATGTTTCTGATATTCAGATTGAGGGAATGTTATATGCCAAAACAATTCGCTCAAAAATTGCACATGGACTCATCAAATCCATAAAAATTCCCGCACTTGAACCGGGTTATTATGTCGTTGATCATCACGATATTATCGGTGAAAACTACGTTAAAATGATTTTTAAAGACTGGCCCGTTTTTGCCGTTGATGAAGTAAACTATATTGGTGAGCCAATCATGCTAGTGGTTGGACCAGATCGAAGCAAGATTGATGAAATCATCGATCAAGTAATAATTACATATGAAGAAAGCACACCAACGTTTGGTTTTAATAATCCGGTTGTCCATAAACAATTTCAAAAAGGTGATTACGAGACCGCTTTTAATAGTGCCAAGCACATCGTGACCGAAACATTTGAAACCGGTTATCAAGAGCAAGCTTACATCGAACCCCAAGGGATGATCGGTTATCCTGAAAGCGATAATAAAATTACTTTAATCGGATCAATTCAATGCCCTTATTATGTAAAAAATGCCGTTCTCAATTGTCTTGGATACCAAGATGATCAGGTGCGTATTATCCAGCCTGCGGTTGGCGGTGCTTTTGGTGGCAAAGAGGAATTTCCTTCAACAATCGCCTGCCAATTAGCAACGGCTATCGTTAAAATAAAACGACCAATAAAACTGATTTTTGAGCGTGAAGAAGATATGCTGGTCACAACAAAACGCCATCCTTCAAGCATTACTTTGATTGCGGCCTTAGATGATAATAATCATGTAATTGGCATGAAAGCCACCGTTAAGATTGATGGTGGTGCATACATTGGACTTAGTGGTGTTGTTTTATCACGAGCGATGATTGCCATGACTGGTGCATACACGATTCCCACGGTTTTTGCTCATGGTGATGTGTATCTAACAAATACGGTGCCAACCGGAGCTTTCCGTGGTTTTGGAGCGCCGCAGATGATATTTGCAATTGAAATGATGATGACGCATATTCCTAAAAAATTAGGGATTGATGTGTTTTCATTCCGCCATTTTCATCTTGCAAAACAAAATGATCAGACATCAACCAATGGTATTTTCCGGGACCCCATCATTATGGAAGATATGATCAATAAAGCGAAACAAATGGCAAATTTCGATGAAAAACATCGAGCTTATGACCAATCACAATTCCGTGGCATTGGTATGAGTTTTTTCCTGCATGGTTGTGGATTCACTGGCAGTGGTGAAAGCACGACGATCAAATCTCGCGTTAAATTGCATAAAGATGAAAATGATAAGGTTTACGTCCTTGTAGCCGCGGTCGACATGGGACAAGGATGTCGGACGGCGCTTAAGCGCGTTGTCAGTATGACGCTTGGCATTCCTGATGATAACGTCATCTATGACTATCCAGACACTGATAATGTTCCTGATTCAGGACCAACTGTCGCTTCACGAACAATGATGATTGTCGGTGGCCTACTAGCACGCGCTGCCAAGCGGCTAAAAGACACGTGGAGAAGCGGCGAAAGTCAAGATGTGATCGAACAATATGTCCAACCAACTTATATAAAATGGGACGAAGAGAAACTTCAAGGTGATGCATATCCTGCCTATTCTTGGGGTGTGAATGTCGTCGAAGTAAGTGTTTCACCAATCACTTATCAAGTGAAGCTAGAAGGAATTTGGAGTGTCTATGATGTTGGGAAAGCAATTGATGAACGCATCGTCATCGGTCAAGCTGACGGTGGCATCGCTCAAGGCGTGGCTTATGGTTACTTGGAAGTAATGGAACAAGTTCACGGGAAATTAAAACAGAAAAATTTCACCGATTATATCATTCCGACAACACTTGATATGCCAAGGACAGAAACGGTCTTATTCGAAAATCCATTTGCTCTTGGTCCTTATGGTGCTAAAGGTGTTGGTGAATTAACATTGGTCGGTGGTGCACCAGCCGTTGCCTTAGCGATTGAACAAGCAATAGGGCAACCAATTAATCGAATTCCCGCAACACCTGAATATTTATTGGAGCGATTACATCATGATTAAAATAGAATTTGAATTAAATAACGAAAAAATTGCAGTTGCATTGCCTGGTAGCATGCGATTACTCGATGTTTTACGTGAACATTTCCACTTAACGGGACCAAAAGAGGGGTGCGGTGAGGGTGAATGTGGCGCTTGTTCGGTGTTATTAGATGGAAAAGTCGTCAATAGTTGTTGTTTACCATTGGCAAATGTCCAAGGTCATAAAATTATGACGATTGAAGGTTTTTCTAAGACAGCCCGCTATCAAGTAATTAAGAATGCCTTTCATGATGAAGGGGGCTCACAATGTGGTATTTGTACACCGGGGATGATTATGGCAACTGAAAGTCTCCTCAATCAAAATCCCAATCCTACTGAGGAAGAAATACGCATTGGGCTATCTGGTAATCTTTGTCGGTGCACAGGTTATAACATGATTATCAAAGCAGTCCAACAAGCGATGAAGGATGGTGCGGGGTTATGGTAAAGCACGTCATTCCCAAAACACTTACCGAAGCTTTGGATTATTTAGCCATCGGAACTTATAAGATTATGGCTGGTGGTACCGACTTGATGATTCAAAAACGCGCTGGTGCCGGTGTTCTACCTAAATTTGATGGCGATATACTCTATGTTTATAACTTGAAGGAACTGACATATATTCAAGATAGTTCCGACTGTGTAAAAATTGGAGCGATGACACCACTTGAAGAAATTTTAATGTCTCAAACAACACCAGCACCACTGAAAATGATTATTAAAGAAATGGCTTCGCCTGGAATTCGTCATATGGCGACACTAGCCGGAAATATTGGTAACGCTTCACCAGCTGGTGATAGTCTCGTTGCATTATACTGCCTTGATGCTCAAATCGTTTTAAAAAGCAAAGACCGGACGCGAATCGTCCCGATTGCTTCATTCATTACTGATGTGCGTAAAACCATCAAGGAAAATAACGAACTCATCGTCGAGATTCGAATTCCTCGTGTTGCTTATGACAAAGTTTTTTGGCATAAGGTAGGAGGTCGTCAGGCCGATGCGATTTCAAAAGTATCGTTTATGGGAATGTACCGTTTTAGCGAAGATCGCTTAGCGGATTTACGCATTGCTTTTGGCGCAGTCGCACCGACCGTGGTGCGTAGCCACGCCTTAGAAGAAAGTTTAATTGGATTATCGAGAGATGAAATTCGTTTGCAAATGACCACTATTTTAGAAAAATATCAGCAATTAATCGCTCCAATTGATGATCAACGTTCTAGTGCCAAATACCGCCGCATCGTTACAATTAATCTTTTACATGACATGATTGAAAAGAATATTTTATAGAGTAGAATTATGAATACGATGATTGGTTACCGATGTACAATTTGCCAGCAACATTTTTATACAAATAATCATCTTTTCACGTGCCCATCATGTGGTGAAAGTGGAATTTTGGATATCGTTTATGATTACGATAAGATTAGGCAAAAGTTAACAAAACAATATTTGGCCAACAATCATGATTACACAATGTGGCGTTATCACGATCTTTTACCCGTCGATGTATCGCATCTCAGTCGGATGCTTAGAATCGGCTGGACGCCACTTTATGAGAGTCGACACTTGTGTGAATTACTTGGTATTCAAAAACTTTATATCAAAGATGAAGGTCTCAACCCCAGTGGATCGACAAAAGATCGCGCCAGTGGTGTTGCCGTCATCAAAGCATTGGAAGAAAACGCCAAGACAATTAGCTGTAGTTCAACTGGTAATGCTGCTTCTAGTCTTGCTTGTCACGCAGCCCATATGGGTTTGAAAAGCGTCATCTTTGTCCCAAAACGCGCACCAATTGGAAAACTGACACAGCTTTCAATTTATGGAGCCCATGTCCTCATGGTTGATGGTGACTATAAAGCCGCTTATCGCTTATCAAAAACAGCGATTGATAAATACGGTTGGTATAATCGTAATGCTGCTATTAATCCGTTTTTAGTTGAAGGCAAAAAAACGGTCGCTTTAGAAATATGCGAGCAATTAAACTTCACACCAACTGACTGGATTGCAATTTCAGTTGGAGATGGTTGTTCAATGGCCGGAGTCTACAAAGCACTTTATGACTTTAAGCAAATAGGTTTGATTGATATGATACCAAAGATTCTTGGTGTGCAAAGTGAAGGATGCGCGCCATTTGTTACCGCTTTTAATGAAAACGCCCCACTTAAAGAAACTGAAGAAAACACCTTGGCCGACAGCATTGCCGTTGGAATCCCTCGTAACCCGATTAAAGCACTTAACGCTGTTAAATTGACTAATGGCCACTTTATTGCCGTATCTGATGCATCAATCTTAGCAGCGATGACTTTATTAGGGCGGCATGAAGGAATCTTTGGTGAACCAGCAGGAGTTACCGCTTTAGCCGGTATCATTAAGGCAATCGATGATGGGGTCATTAAAAAGCATGAAACAGTCACGATGATTATGACTGGAAATGGGCTTAAAGATCCGAACAATGCCCAAAAGACTGGACACTCTCGGCAATTAGTTAACGAAAATATTGAAGAAGTAAATGCTTATTTAACAAAGAATGGAGTTATTTAATATGAGCAAAGTACCATTTGGACCAACCTATGAAGAGATGGCGTTCCCTGATCGAATCGATCCGAAAGTGCGTCAAGAAGCACTGCGGGCCTATGATCACGAACTTGATCCACTCAATCTATTTAATATCACGTGGAAAAATGAGAAAAACGAAGTCCACAAGATTGTCTTACCCAAAGCACTCACTGGCGTTAACGCTAATATTGTTGTGCTTTTAGGTAAATACTTTCCATCAGGTTCTCACAAAGTCGGTCCGGCTTATTCAACGTTGATTGAAGGGTGTGTTGATAAAGAAATCATACCTGGCGAACATACGATTTTGGGACCATCAACGGGAAATTTTGGAATTGGCGTATCTTACATTTGCAATTTAATGAAGTACGACTCAATCGTTATCATGCCCGATAACATGAGTAAAGAACGTTATGATCGCATTCAAAAATATGGTGCGAAACTCGATTTAACTCCAGGTACCGAATCCGATGTTATTTTGACGTTAGAACGGACATACGAACTTAAAAAAGATCCAAAAAATCGTGCTTTAGCGCAATTTGAATTATTACCAAACTATCGCTTTCATCGCCATGTAACAGGACAAGCCGCAGTCGAAGCCGTCAAAGGTATTGGTAATGGTCGCATTGCTTGTTTTGCCTCAGCACCTGGAAGTGCTGGCACATTAGCGGCTGGCGATCATATTAAAACCGTGTTTCCTGAAGCCAAGATTACGGCACTGGAACCTTATGAATGCTCAACCTTGACAAATGGTGGTCGTGGTCAGCACCGCATTGAAGGCATCGGCGATAAGATGTGCACGCTAATCCATAACATTTTAACGACAGATTTCATCGCCCTCATCAAAGATGAGGATTCAGTCCGAGGTTTAAAGATCATTCATGATGCTCCACAAATTCTCATAGCTCATGGTGTGCCTGAAGATGTCGCAATCGCAATGAAAGACTTATTTGGCGTATCCGGTATTTGCAATATTATCGGTGCGATTAAGATGGCAAAATATTTGCGACTGGGACCTGATGATAATGTCGTGACCATTGCTACTGATGGCTATGATCGGTATGACTCAGTGATGACCGACCTTAAACGGCGCGTGCTCGAAACAGAGGACTTTGTAATGCATCGATGGTATCAAGACATTTTCTTGAAGATAACCGATGCCGATGTTGAAGACGCCCGCGTCCATGAAGTGAAAGAACGGCTCTTCCATCAAAAAGAAAAAGACTGGTTAAAATTTGGTTATTCGCAAGCATATCTTGATGCGATGCGTCAAAGTGAATTTTGGCATCAAGAATACGAAAAAGTATTTGCGTATGACAAGTTAATTAAAGAAAAACGAGGTAAGGCATTATGATTCCATTTGAGACAATCTTAGCAAAAGCCAAAAGTTATCAAAAAGAGATGACCGCGTTTTTACGCGACATGATTGCGATTCCAAGTGAATCATGTCAAGAAAAAGACGTCATCTTACGGATTAAACGCGAAATGGAGCATGTCGGGTTCGACAAAGTCGAGATCGATAAGATGGGTAACCTACTTGGTTATATCGGACATGGAAAACATCTCATCGCGATGGACGCGCATATCGATACGGTTGGGATTGGCGAACTAAAAAATTGGACATTTGACCCATATCAAGGCTATGAAGATGAAACATACATCGGTGGTCGTGGTGGTAGTGATCAAGAAGGCGGCATGGCTTCGATGGTATATGCCGGAAAAATTATTAAAGATTTGAAGCTTGAAGGAGATTATACTCTTCTAATTACAGCAACAGTCCAGGAGGAAGATTGCGACGGGCTCCCGTGGCAGTTCATTATTGAAGAAGATAAGATCCGACCAGAGTTCGTCGTGATTACTGAGCCAACGTCTTGTCAAATTTATCGTGGTCATCGCGGACGGATGGAAATTAAGGTGAGCACTCACGGTGTTAGTTGTCATGGCAGTGCCCCTGAGCGTGGCGATAATGCTATTTATAAAATGGGACCAATTATCTCAGATATTCAAAAATTAAATGAACGTTTGGCTTATGACCCATTTCTAGGTAAGGGCACAATGACGATTAGTGAGATATTTTATTCCTCACCATCGCGATGTGCTGTCGCTGATGGTTGTGCGATTTCAATTGATCGCCGTTTGACTGTTGGTGAAACACATTTATCCGCCCTTGAAGAAATTAGAGCGTTACCCTCGGTAAAAGCCGCAAATGCCAAAGTTGAAATGTATGATTATAAACGGCCGTCTTATACGGGTCTTGTTTACCCAACTGAATCGTATTTCCCAACTTGGGTTATTCCTGAAGATCATATAGCGTGCGTTAGCGCCGTTGACGCTTATAAAGGTTTATTTAAAACAAATCCAGTCGTCGATAAATGGACATTCTCAACGAATGGTGTCACGATTATGGGACGTTATGGTATTCCTTGCGTCGGATTTGGACCAGGTGATGAAAAGGAAGCTCACGCGCCAAATGAAAAAACAAGGAAAAATGATTTAGTGACATGTGCCGCATTATATGCTGTCTTGCCACTTCAATATGTGCAACATCAACAAAAGGGAGGAAAGTAACCGATGAAGCCACTTTTTAAAGGACGCCACTTTATCACGCTCGAAGAATGGGCAAAACCAGAGATTGACAAATTACTGGAAGTTTCATTTGATCTCAAGCAAAAATTCCGCACGAATGTACCGACACCTTATCTCACAAATAAAACCGCTTTTCTCATGTTCTTTGAACAATCAACGAGGACGCGTAATTCGATGGAATCCGGATTGGCACAACTTGGAGGTCATGCGACGTTCCTTGATACCTCAATGATGCAAATCTCACATGGAGAAAGCGCCAAAGATACCGCTACCATTCTCAGTTCTTATGGTCATGGAATCGCCTGTCGCAATTGTTTTTGGGGCGTTGGTAACAAGTATATTCGCGAGATGGCTGCCCACTCAACCGTACCAATTATGAACTTACAATGTGATATTTATCACCCGATGCAAGCACTGGCTGATTTGATGACGATTCAAGAAGTTTTTCCGAACAAGAAGCACATTAAAATTTCGATTATCTGGGCTTATGCCAAAAGTCATAAAAAACCTATCAGTGTCCCCTTATCACAAATATTGTTATTTCCACGATATGCGATGGATGTGACACTCGCTTACCCCAAGGGTTATGATTTACCCGATTGGGCGATTGAAAAAGCGAAAAAGAATGCCCTTGAACATGGCGGGTCGTTCCGCATCACGCATGATATGGAAGAAGCTTATCATGGCGCTGACATTGTCATCCCCAAAAACTGGGGTAGCTGGGTCACCAATCAATCAACGCAAGTCGTTGATGACCTTCTAGAATCATACAAGAGCTGGAAATGTACCGAAGTGATGATGGCGCTAGCGAGTCCGGATGTTAAATACATGCATGCATTACCAGCGGACCGTGGTAATGAAGTCGAAGATTCGGTAATTGACGGACCGCATTCCATCGTGTATCAAGAAGCTGAAAATCGTCTCCACACCGCTAAAGCGGTGATGGCAATGACGATGGGCGATAAATAAATTTAGACCCAGCAATTAAAAGGCGCTACCGAGGTAGCGTCTTTTTTATTTAGTAATTCGTTTTGTTACTGATGTTTTGATATTCAGCGAACAGTTTTAGGCACGCCTCGCGATCTAATTCATGGAGCAATTGGTCTTTTTGACCCGAGGCATTCATTTCATAAAATACCTTGTCACGAAAACCGATTTTTTCGGTGTCGACGATGTTACACCCAAAGTATACTTTACGAATGTTCGACCACAAAATTGCGCCTAGACACATCGGACATGGTTCAGCCGTCGTGTATAGTTCGCAACCGCTTAAATCGAATGTTTTTAACGTTTTACACGCATCATGAATAGCCATCATTTCACCATGGCACGTTGGATCTTGATTTTTAACGACTTCATTATGACCACGACCCACGACATGACCTTCTTTTACGATGACAGAACCAAACGGACCGCCATGCCCATGACGAATGCCGTGCTCGGCTTCTTTTATTGCTAAATCCATGAAATTATCCATATGACCACCTCTTGCCTAATTTTAAATAATTTCATCGATTTTTACTAGTAACATATTAATCGTGGTAGTTTGATTATTAATCCACTCATTTTCATCACTCCAGTAAGTCCCATAACTTTATTTGTGATATCGTATTGTTTAAACGGAGGTCACTTATGGATATCAAATTGCTTGAACAGTATTTATCGTTTAACGATGAGCATTTAACTAAAAAAATCATTTATCAAGATCAAGACATCTTGACATTCGTTCTTAACTTAAAGCCCGGGCAAAAGTTACCACGTCACGGCCATGAAGGTGGCACATTGACAATTCAAATTATCAAGGGAACGGGCACAATCGCGATTAATGATGCCCAAGCAGCAATACACGCAGGTCAATTGTATTTCTTATCGGGGACTGATTTGCTCGAAGTCCCTTTGGTCAGTAGCGATTTATCACTCCTCGTGAACATCGCTCCCAATCCGAGTAATCCCATTTATCGTCAACCACGATAATAACCATGAACTCTTCAGAAGAACCAAAGTCACAATCAGCAAAAATTAAATCAAGATCAGCTTTAATATTTTTAGCATTTATTAGTGTTATTAGTCTCTTTTCAGACTTTACGCACGAAGGTGCCCGAAGTATTTATGGTCCTTATCTTAGTGAATTGGGCGTCACCGCTTTTTGGGTGGCGACGATTGCCGGACTTGGAGAGATGATTGGCTATGGTCTGAGAATTGTCACGGGCATCATCATTGATAAAACCCGCAAATACTGGCTGGCGATGTTCATCGGTTATAGTATTAATCTATTAGCGATTCCATTACTAGCACTTGTTGGACCAAGTATTTGGGGTGTTGCCCTTGTTTTGATATTGCTTGAGCGACTTGGCAAATCAATTCGTGCTCCTGCTAAAAGCGTTTTAACTTCATTTGCTTCCCTAGAGTTAGGACCAGGCAAAACATTTGCTATTCAAGAAGTCATGGATCAAATCGGGGCATTCCTTGGTCCCTTATTTGTATTTGGAATCCTATCATATGGCGGTGTCGGATCACTGACAAGTTATCAAATCGCTTTTGCTTATCTTGGTATTTTTGCGATTTTAACATTAGTAATTCTGACCATTGCTCGTTGGCGATACCCACAGCCAGAAAAACTTGAAAATACCAAAAAAGAAATGGCCCATATTGCTACCCGAGATTTTTGGTTTTATATGCTAGCCATTGGTTTTTTAGCATTTGGCTTTATTGATTATCCATTAATTGCCTTCTTTATCGAAGATAAGGCCATCGTATCTGTCATTTACATTCCCTTAATTTATGCATTTGCGATGGGCATTGATGCGCTGTCGGCTCTTGTGTTTGGAGTGTTATATGACAAGATTGGAATTAAATCATTAATAATCGCGCTTGTACTTGCAGGAGCCACATCAGCTTTTATATTCTTAGTTCCGACACTTTGGTCGCTCATTATTGGCATGTTTGCTTGGGGTATTGGTATGGGCGCCCAGGAATCCGTGTTAAAAGCGGTCATTGCTACGCTCGTGCCAAAAGAGAGCCGCGGTCGCGCTTATGGCATCTTTAATGCATTGTTTGGGATATGTTGGTTTTTAGGCTCGCTTTTAATCGGTTGGCTCTATCAAGTAAATTTAGTTGCCCTTGTCATTGTCACCATAACGTTTGAATTACTGTCAATCATCACATTAGTATTTATTGATAAGCGTCTAGGAAAATTACAGCTAGGTTTATAAACTTTCTTCGCTATCGTGATGAATTCGACACGAGCTATGAATAATATAGTTACTAATGTCGTTAATTACTTGACGCGCTTCTGGCGTTGGCATTAATGGATAATCGTGGGGCATATCAAGACCAATTGTAAATTCCACTTGTTTTCCTAGTATTTTTAATTTCTCATATAGCAATTTCGCATCAGGAAAAAGGATGTCATTCGTGCCAGCGACTAATAATAATTTATCAACGACCGCTAAATCTCCATAGATGGGACTGAGATGATAATCGCGCGGATTATCACCAGCCGCCCAACGTTTTCCAAACTCAATGAGTCCGGTTGAACCAAGCATCCGGTCTTTCTTTTCAATCGCGGGGATATCCTCGTTTGACATAGTAATGTCAAGAAACGGAGCAATGAGAATGAGCTTATCAGGCAAAGCAATTCCTTGTTCGGCAAAATGAAGGTAATGGCCTAGTGCCAGTCCGCCACCCGCAGAATCGCCCATTAATGTGAGGCAGTGACCTTTTGAAAATAATAATACTTCACGATAAATCGATGTTACTTTTTCGTAAGCGGTCCGATAATTATCGTTCGGGGCGAGTGGATATAGCGGAAAGATAATATTCGCTTGCGTTTGTTCGTGGATATTATCCATTAATTTAAAATGAAAAAGCGTTGGGCGTTGGGTATAGCCGCCACCATGCAGAAAAATAATCGTATGCGGACTTGTACCCGCTTTAATAAAGCAAATGGTATCGGCAACTTTAGTCCGATCCCATCCGCTCGACAAGAGGCGTGGCGTTTTAAATGGTAGGGAGTTAATCACACCAAGCGAATCAATTAACCAATTAGATAAGCGGGCGCTATCATATATTTTTCGCGCGCCATTAAGCCACAGCAAAATGTTGATCAAACGCGTTACAAGTGGTCGTCGTTTTTGATCCGTCGTCTTCATCAAGTTCCACCTTGTTATTCCGTAATAAAACAATTTTACATGATAATAATGGCTGATAGGCAAACTTTTAAACCATTTGAAAGTCTAATCAGCCATCAGGCTTGAAAACAGTTATAATTTCAGTTATATAAATGTTAATATTCTAACTTATGATGATGTTTATGAAAGAAAGTGATTGCCATGCCTCGTCGCGTCGTAAAAGATACTACCTGGTTCAAATTAGATAACGCCGCTAAAATATATCCAGCCTTGAAAAGCAGTCGGGATAGTTTTGTTTTTAGAATTTCTATACGAATAAAAGAAACTGTGCGCCCGGATGTTCTCCAGCAAGCTTTAATTGATTTAGCACCCCGGTTTCCTTCGATGTTTGTGAGAATTAAACACGGACTATTTTGGTATTATCTTGAAGCTAATCCGAAAAAGCCAAAAGTGCGCCCCGAACCTCCGCTTGTCAATCAAAAAATTGATACAGCAATCAATAACCACTTTTTCTTTTCGGTGTTCTATTATCAAAATCGGATCAGCTTAGAAATGTTTCATAGTTTATGCGATGGCAGTTCAGCCACTGAGTTTACCAAGGCAGTCGTGTTTCGCTATTTCGAATTGCGTGGTCATGAGCTCGAAAATGACGGAAGTGTCTTTACCGTTGACCAATATCCCTTTCCCGAAGAAATGGAAGATAGTTTTGCCAAATATGCTGATAAATCAGGAGCAAAACGTGAGGAGATTATTCCCGCTTTTCACATAAAATCGAAACGTTTTGTTTATAGTGAAAGTCGTGGTGTCATCACTGGAAGATTGACAGCAGATGCGCTTGCAACACTATCTAAAAAACACGAAGCGACGGTAACTCAATATCTAGTGGCGTTACTCACTTACGCCATTTATGAAACATATGAAGGACAAATACCTGAGAAAAAGCCGATAAGAATTTCTGTCCCGGTCAACTTAAGACGCTTTCATCCATCAAAAACACTGAGAAATTTTACTCATTATATTCATACTTCAATCAAAGCAGACCACAAATTGACGTTTGATGAAGTACTCACTAAAGTAAAGCGTGACTTCCTTGAAGAGATTAAAATTGAAAAATTCCAAGGAAGCATTAACGCTAATGTTTCGGCTGAAAAAAATGTCTTTGTCCGCATGATGCCTCTTTTCATTAAAAAGATTACGCTTGCCATCGTCGGAACGCGCCTCGGTGAAAGATTAGAAACCGGGACTATTTCGAATGTCGGTGTCATTAAAATGCCCCCATCGATAATGCCGCTGATTGACTCATTTGAATTTAACTTAACAACCGCCGCTTCTGCCGTCTATGGTGTTGGAGTCGGTTCTTTCAATGGGATTACGACAATTAGTTTCCTCCGTTCGATTTATGACACAAGTGTCGAACGCCGCTTTTTTAAATACCTAACCGAACAAGGTATTGATGTCACGATTGAGAGTAATTTTTGGGAGGAAAAAGCTTAAGATGAAACAATGTCCTGATTGCAATGTCAACATTGCTACGAAGACAACACGGTGTCCGCTTTGCCATCGTCTTTTACCAGATGATGGGGCGCCAGGTATTGTTTCGTATCCCGACTTTGATTATCGCTCAAGTCGTAGACGGTTGTTTTTAAGAATTTTAGCCACTCTTTCATTAACAGGCATCTTCAGTGTGGCTTTAGTTAATTATTTAACGTTTGCTGGTCGCTTGTGGAGCATCGTTGTCATCACAGCAATTTTATACGGCTGGATTATCGTGGGTTGGCTCTCATTTAAACGTAATGTCCACATCAGTCTTAAACTCATGATTCATGCGATAACAATTACTGGGCTTCTTTTAGTAATTGAGGCTTTTACGACATCAAATCAAATGATTTCTCACCTAAACTGGACTTTATCGTTTGCGATGCCATCAACTTTCATAGGTTTTATTATTATCATCAATATTTTAATGCTTGTAAAACGACAACATCTTCGTGATTTTTTGATTTCCCAATTATCACTATCAATTATTGGATTTGTGCCATTGATTCTCGTGTTTTTCAATCTTGTCAACCCGACATACATGGCAATCGGTGCGGGTGGTCTTTCGTTTGCGACGATTATCGGTCTCTTCATTCTCGGACGGCGAATTGTCATGTCGGAACTGAGCCGTAAGTTTCATATTTAATTAATTTGATGATTGGCTTTACTAACGCCCTTATGGGGCGTTTTTCATTTTAAGCATATTGGATGACGAAGTGGTAAATATCACCTAAAATAATATCGTTAACAGAACATACATCATGCTTATATCCAACGATTGAAAGGAGTTACCCGTATGATTATTTCAAAATATGACCCAATGAAAAAGCAACAATTCCAAATTATCGATAGTGAAGGAAATGTCGTTAATCCTAAATATGAGCCAAACATCGATGAAAAGACTTTATTACATATGTATCGCACGATGTCATTAGCGCGCATTGCTGATATTAAAGCGCTTCAGTATCAACGACAAGGACGAATGCTCACTTATGCACCAGTTCAAGGGCAAGAAGCGGCCCAAGTTGGTGCGATGGCTGCTTTGGCCCCACAAGATTGGCTCTCACCGGCTTTTAGAGAATTCGCCGCGATGCTCTATCGTGGCGTCACTCTTGAGCAACTTTATTTATATTGGTACGGAAACGAAATCGGTTCAAAATTTGCCGATGATGTCAACGTCTTGCCAGTAAACATACCGATTGGTTCCCAAGTTGGTCACGCTTCTGGATTAGCTTATGCTAGTAAGGTGTTAAAGAAAAATCAAGTCGCGGTCAGCTATATTGGCGATGGTGGCACAAGTCATGGTGAATTTTATGAAGCGATGAATTTTGCCGCGGTCTTTGATGTACCGCTGATCACGATTATTCAAAATAACCAATATGCCATTTCAACTCCGCGGGCTAAGGCGACCAAAGCGGTAACACTAGCCCAAAAAGCTATTGCTTTTGGAATTCCGGGCATCCAAGTTGACGGTAATGACGTTTTGGCGATGTACGCTGTGACACTTGAAGCGGCAACTCGAGCGCGAAATGGTGAAGGCCCGACACTCATTGAAGCATATACCTATCGCTTAGGACCTCACACGACGAGTGATGACCCATCAATTTATCGCACCGATGAAGAAGTTGTCTCATGGCGGCAGAAGGACCCACTTAAACGCTTCCGTCTATATCTAATTAACAAAAAAATATGGTCTGATGAACAAGAAGTGAAACTCCAAACGGAATTAGAAGAATATGTGACTGAAACTTTCAAAAAAGTTGAAAACTCTGATAATCCGACGATTGACGATGTGTTCGATTATACATTTAGCAGTAATCCCCAAGACTTGATTAGTCAAAAGGAAAAATACATGAAATATTTGAAAACGACTTTCTTTCAGAATCTAAAAGAAGCCTCAAAGTCTAATAAGAATTTGTCGGAGGAATAACACTATGGCAGAAATGACATTATTACAAGCAATTAATGCAGCACTTTTTGAGCAAATGAGAAAAGACAACACGGTTGTTGTGTTCGGTGAGGATGCGGGCTTTGAAGGTGGTGTATTTCGCGTCACCAAAGGCTTGCAACAAGAATTCGGTGTTGACCGAGTATTTGACACGCCAATCTCCGAAGCCGGAATTATCGGATCGGCAATCGGCATGGCAATCAACGGGCTTAAACCAATTGCTGAAATGCAATTTGAAGGATTCATGTTTAATGGCTTCAACCAAATCGCGGTTCACATGGGCAGAATGCGAAATCGTTCTCGTGGTAAATATACTGTTCCGATGGTACTCAGAATGCCATGGGGTGGTGGTATTCGTGCACTCGAGCATCACTCAGAAGCCGTCGAGTCATTTATCGCTCATATTCCAGGAATAAAAATCGTGATACCATCAACGCCGTATGATGCTAAAGGTCTCATGGCAGCTGCAATCCAAGATCCTGATCCAGTCGTATATTTTGAACCGAAGAAAATCTATCGGGCGTTTAAACAGGAAGTGCCAGAAACAGAATATATCGTTCCCATCGGTAAAGCGCGTGTGGTTGAAGAAGGAAAAGATATCACGGTTGTCGCTTGGGGATCGATGGTTCGTGAAGTACAAACCGCGATTAAAAGCCTTGAAAAAGATCAGGTATCAGTTGAGTTAATTGATTTACGGACAATCGTACCGATGGATACCGAAACAATTATTAATTCAGTCAAAAAGACAGGACGCATCCTTGTAGTGCACGAAGCCGTCAGAACGCTTGGATTTGCGACTGAAATTATTACACGAGTGATTGAACAGGCATTTCTTAATTTGGAAGCCCCACCCACACGACTGACTGGTTTTGATATCGCCGTCCCATTACCACGAGGTGAACACCATTTCATGATTGATTCGAAACGGATTGCCCATGAGATAAAAACCTTAGTCAATTATAAGGTTTAGGAGGAATGAGTATGTATGAATTTAAATTTGCCGACATTGGCGAAGGCATTCATGAAGGCCAAATTTTAAAATGGCTCGTGAAGGTTGGAGAGTCTGTTAAAGATGGAAAACCTCTAGTCGTTGTCGAAACCGATAAAGTAAATGCTGATCTCCCATCGCCAGTCAGTGGCGTGATCCATAAACTTGGCGCCAAAGTCGGCGAAACGATTCACGTTGGAGATACATTGGTGTGGATTGATGAAAATGGAACCAGTCCGTCACAAATTGATCATGTGGAAACTCAAAAATCAACTCCAAAGCCCATTGCGATGGCTCTAAGCGAAGGGAAAGAAGATAATCCTGCCGGTGTCGTTGGCATGATTGAAGTTTCTGATGAAGTGATTGCCGCTTCAAATGAGATGCCGTCCACAAGCGAAGATAAGATAATAAGCAGTAAAGTACTCGCTACACCAGTTGCCCGCAAGATGGCGGCCGATTTAGGGGTAGACATCACGACGATTATCGGCAGTGGTGAAGCTGGCCGAATTATGAAGGAAGATATTCGAAAGGCATTAGAAACAAAAACGACGGTCGGATCGACAAGTTCTATTTCTGTGAAAATGCCAACATTCAATGATCAAGAAGTCACTCGTGTCAAGATTTCGAAACTACGAAAAACAATAGTTAATGCCATGAGCGTTGCTAATAGCATTATCCCGATGACGACTTTAATGGATGAGTTCGACGTGAGTGCCCTTGTTTCATTACGAGAGTCACAAAAAGAACATATGAAAGCACAGGGGGTTAAGCTTACATATTTGGCGTATATTTCTAAAGCCATCACTTTAGCATTACGAGAATACCCAATTTTTAACAGCAGTTATGACCACGAAACTGAAGAAATCATTTTCAAAAACCGTGTTAATTTAGGTTTTGCTGTTGATACCTCTGATGGTTTAATTGTGCCAAACATTAAAGATGCTGATGGTAAATCAATCATTGATTTGGCAAAAGCAATTGAACGGTTAGCAGATGAAGCACGCGAACGGAAAATAAAATTAGTCGATTTACAAGAAGGCACATTTACGATTACTAATTATGGCGCCTTTGGAACAAAATTTGGAACACCAGTCATTAAACATCCCGAGGTTGCCATCTTAGGTGTTGGTTCGATTTATAAAAAGCCAATTGTTAACGAACAAGGTGTGATTGCTATTAGTGAAGTCTTACCGTTATCTTTAACGATTGACCATCGCATTATCGATGGAGCGGATGGCGGACGTTTCTTATTACGCTTACGACAATACTTAAAAGATCCAGCGAGCATGATGCTCCAGATGAAGTAGGTTAGCGATGAAAAAATATGATGTAACAATTATTGGGGGTGGACCCGGCGGTTATGTGGCGGCAATTAAAGCGGCACAGTTAGGAATGTCGGTCGCCCTAATTGAAAGAGAAGCTGTTGGTGGGGTTTGCCTTAATTGGGGTTGCATCCCGACCAAAGCGATGCTTAAAAGCGCGAAGGTTTATGACACCTTAAAACATAGTGATGATTATGGAATTAATCTTGATTTTGACCAAGTTAACATCGATTACCCGAAGATGGTGCAAAGAAAAGATGGAATTGTCAAAAAACTTACTGGTGGCGTTCGTGGTTTATTAAAGAAAAATGGTGTGACTGTTTATGAAGGTTATGCTGAAGCAATTGATGCCCATCATGTACTCGTTAATAATGAACAGCTTGAAACGAATAAACTCATTATTGCGACAGGGGCGAGCCCGGCCTTTCCCCCAATCAAAGGTTTAAAAGATGCCTATGAAAAAGGGTTTGTTGTTACAAGCAAAGAGATTCTTACCAAAACAACATTACCAAAATCGCTAATTGTTATTGGTGGTGGCGTTATCGGTATGGAGTTTGCGACAATCTTCAATACGTTAGGTGTCCACGTTAAAGTCTTAGAACGAGAGGCAACACCATTAGTGACGGTCGACGATGAAATCCGAAATCTCTTCCTCAAAAAAATTGTTCAAGATGGTGTTGCCTTAATCACCGGCGCCAATATTGTGGAAATTACGGATACTGGCATTGTCTGCAATAAAGGCGGTGTCGAAACAAGACTTGAAGCTGATCTAATCTTACTAGCGACAGGCATGCGCCCAAACACTAAGGGTTATGAAAAGCTCAATTTAGCAATGTCGAAAACTGGGATTAAGGTTGATAACTTGATGCGGACATCGGTTGCTGATGTTTATGCGATTGGTGATGTCCTTGGATTTCACATGCTCGCTCATGTTGCTTCGCGTGAAGGAATTGTCGCGGTTGAACATATTCACGGGATTGAACATCCGCTCGATTTTAAAATTATTCCCGCAGGTATATATACCTTCCCAGAAATCGCCCAGGTAGGAATGACAGAACAAGATGCCAAGGCCCAAGAACTGGACTATAAAGTTTCGACCTTTCCCTTGGTCGCTAATGGCAAAGCGCTGGCGGAAAATGAAAAAGACGGTCTTGTAAAAATCATCGTCGATCGCAAATATGGTGAGATACTTGGCGTGCACATTTTTGCAGCTTCAGCGACGGAAATGATTACTGAGGCATCACTAGCGATGGTGATGGAAGCGACCGCCGAAGAAATTGTGGCGACGATTCATCCACACCCATCATTATCGGAAATGATCCACGAAGTCACGCACGGAATCGTAAATAAACCAATTCATATTTAAAAAAAGAAACCGGATTTGCCGGTTTTTTTACTTAAAGAGACAATTAAGCAAGTCATCTTTAGAAATCTTTAACAAATAATCATCGAGGTTGATGTTCGATAAAACATTGGCTAATTCAAGTTTTTCAAAACGCTTGCCGATGAGGTATTGTTCGAGTTTTGTGATGTCTTCAACACCCAAAAAATCACCATATATTTTAATGGCGTCAATATGACCATCGATGACATTTAACTTAACAGAAATACCACCACCTTCATAACGACCATGACGTTCAATCGTAAATGCTGGTGACTCACCATAGTTCCATTCCCAAGTGTTATAACGAGCATCCATTAATTCGTTAATCTTTTGTTGGTCGGTTGCCGTCAGCATATATATGTGGCGAGAAATGTCCTCACTTCCCAATAAGTAACTAAGCAAGCGATTTTTAAATTGCTCTATTGTGATTGATTCTTTGAGATAGGGTTTGATATTGGTGACGCGAGCGCGATTACTCTTTATCCCTTTCGAGGCGATCTTATCAGGCTTGACATCGAGGACATTGAAAATCATTGATAAGTCCGCATCAAATAAAATCGTACCATGATGAAGCATTCGTTTTTTATGATAGGCTTGGGCATTGCCTGATATTTTCATACCATCGACAACGATGTCATTGCGACCTGAAAACATTGCCGGTACACCAAAAGAATTTAACGCGGCAACAACGGGATCAATAAATTTGCGATAGTTATTGACGCTGTTACGTTCTGAGGTTGTGATAAATGAAAAGTTCAAATTACCTAAATCGTGATATACGGCGCCACCACCAGTAATGCGCCGAACGACATTGACTTGATGACTTTGAACATAGGTGGCGTTCACTTCCTCAATCGTGTTTTGATTACGGCCGATGATGACGCTATTTGCATTTTGCCAAAGTAACACGAAGTCTTCGTTCGTATCGAGATATTTTAAAACGTACTCTTCAAGTGCCAGGTTGTAACGTGGATTTAACAAATTGTTGATAATTGTTTTCATATACATGCCCCAATTAAAGTTATTTTACCCGAACATTGTGAATCAAGCAAAAGATACACTGAACAAGGGTATGACAATCATAAGAAAAACCTCTCAGATGAGAGGCTTAACTTTATCAAACAAATAATTATTAACGATTGCTACCTTGGCTAGATTGCGACCCACCTTTACGATTGTTAGCTTCGATTTGCCAATTCTCACGGGCTTGGACGGATTGCTGGCGATATTCGGTGACTAGTGTTTGAATTTCAGCTACCATCTCTTGACGCAAGGCAATGAGTTCGGTCTGTAAATCCTGCGGATCTTCACTATTAGTAATGGCGGCAGCAATCGCTGTTTGTAATTCATGAATTTGTGGAAGATACTCGTCTTGAATTGCTTGGCGAGCTTCAATAAATTCGGCTCCTAATGATGAGGCGATTTTCTTCATGTTGATCGCACCATTTCTTGCTTTATTTAATAAAGCTTTTTCAGATAATGCTAGCGCTTCTTCTTCCAATAAATCATTATTTCCTAACATTGCTTGTTGAACTAATTTTAATTTTAAGGGTGTCGTTCCTTTGGCTTCGGCTGCTTCAAGTTCGTTTTCTGTGTAGGTTCGTGTACGTGTTTGAACTTGAATCATGTTGCCTGAAAATTCATTACCTATTCTTTCTATGACTTGACTTCGTACTTGATTTTGCAGTGTTGTCTGATTGCTGATGACATCGATGTCAACGGTCACATTTTCACTTGTGGTCGTGACAAATTCCAAAGCAATTGTTTCATTGACAATTTCTTCAATCGCATCTTCAAGTGTTTTACCCTCTAATTGCTTTTGAAGCATTATCATTTCACCATCAGCGTTCAAGGCGTGGGCATAAGTGACATGATATTGTTCGTTGACCATTATTCCAAAACCAGGATTAATCTCAACGGTGATGTATGCGAGATCTTCCTCAATCGGTACCGCACTTGAAAATGTGCAAGAAGCCAACAATAAAGTCGCAGACATCGCGACGATGATTTTCCCTAATAGTTTGTGTTTCATGATATTTCTCCTTTCGAGCGTTTATGGCTCTACCGAATAAACAAAATGCCGTGCTAATTTATTGGAAATCGAACTTTAAAAAAATTTTTACAAGGAAAAACAACGACATGAACGCAATAGTTCTAAAATTAGCACTCATTACTTGACAGTGCCAAAATGTGTGCTACAATAATGTTGCGCTTAAAGAAAGCGCCGTAGAATAACTAAGGAGGAACAAATATATGTTAGACAAAAAATTCAATCTTTTAACCCCTGGCTCGATCTTTGAAGATCTCTTCCCGCTCGATCCATTTCGTAATCGTCGCAGTGGTAATTGGATGACACAAGGATTACAAACGGACATCAAAGAAACTGAAAAGACATTTGAATTAGTCATTAATGTTCCGGGTATTCCTAAAGAAAATGTCGATATCGCTCTTGAAAATGGATATTTAACGATTACAGCTGAGCAAAAAGATGAGCACGATGATCAAACCGTTAATTACGTGCGTCGCGAACGCTACTACCGCTCAGCTTGTCGCTCATTCTATGTCGGCGAGGATATAAAACAACCGGATATTAAAGCAAAATTAGAAGACGGGGTCCTAACCTTATCAGTCCCAAAGACAGTACCTGAAAAGGAAGAAACAAAGCACAAAATTGCGATTGAATAGCCACTGGGAAGCAAAAGCGCTCAACACGAGCGCTTTTTTTATTTAATAAAGCGATTTAATGGTCCGAGTATTTAAAAAACAATGATTTTAACATACAATAATTCGGAACTATCATGAAAGCTTTTTTCAAACGTTATATTGGTAACAAAGAATTTTACAAAGAGATGTTTTTCGTTGCTTTTCCGATTGCCCTGCAACAATTGATTTCAGCGAGTGTCAACCTGATGGATTCGGCAATGATTGGACGCTGGGGCAATGAAATGTTTGGTAGTGGCGGTAGTGAAATATCGGCAGCGGCAGTCATGATTGCCGGGCGGTATATGACGACATTTGAAAACGTGATGATCTTACTAGCAATTTCTTGCACGATTTTTATTGCTCAATATTTTGGTGCTAATAATAAAGAAGCCATGAAAAAAGTGTTTGGACTATGTCTTAAGTTAACAATTGGTTTTGGACTTGGTTCACTTATTCTAGGTTTCTTTTTTCGCCAAGAAATAATTTATTTCTTCTCGACCGGTGTTGGTTCGGGTCAAGAAATGCTTGATCTTGGTACTAAATATTTAGCAATCGTTGCCTGGACATTTATTCCTTACTCGCTGAGCGTTGCTATCTCATTCTGTCTCCGCGCCATTAAAAAGACGACGATTCCGCTCATTTCAAGTGGCTTTGCGGCGCTATGTAACTTGATTTTAAATTATATTTTTATCTACCCACTCGGTATGGGTGTTATTGGTGCGGCCGTCGCCACACTGATATCTCGAAGCGTTGAACTAGCCGTCCTCTTGATTTTCTATTTCAGATACAAACCTGAATTTTATGGCAGTTTTACGGAGCTATTTACAATCCCACGCTCATTTTCAACAAATATTCTTAGAAAAGGCTGGCCAATGGTACTCGCTCAGGCATTGACCGAAGGGTTGGCAGTTTATATGTTTTTTGTTTATTCGCGTGTCGAGCTTGGCAATGCCTCAAACATTGCGGCGATCAATTTGTCAACGCGTGTTGTTGATCTCATTTTTGCTTTTATTGGCGGCATGGGCACAGCTGCCGCAATTATGGTTGGATCGCGACTTGGCGCCGGCAAAATTGAAGAGGCAAAACGAAATGCCAGGTGGCAGATTGGTTACATTTTGATGATGAGTTTTGTGACGGTAATCATCATGGTCAGTCTTATTCCGCTTATTCAAGTAATGTTTTCATTTGACGCTGCGGCCAATCAGTTATTAGCGGTGACGATGATCTTACAAGCGCTGGCCTTACCATTCTTATTTTATTCAATTAACGTTATTTTTATTACTCGTGCTGGTGGATATACGAAATCTCCGATCTTTATTACAAACATTCCTTACTTATTGATTAAAGCTCCGATTATTACCTTATTCGTGTTCGTGTTTCCAAACATTATGACGAATAGCCAATTTCTACAGTCAATGTTTAAAGCGTTTGGCCTCCAGATTAACCTGATGATTTTTGTTTTTATCATCGATCGATTTATCGAGATTATTCGGGCAATCATTGCGTTTATTGTCTATCATCGCGCCGATTGGCAGAAAGATATTACCAAACAGACATCACGGGAGTTTAAACGTAAACCTGAGCCTGTGGTAGCCACTGAGTGACCGATGACAAATAAAAAGGAAAACTTCGGTGTAAGGTTCAACCAGGCAAGAAAGAAAACCTGGGTTCAATTCATCCTATTCACATTAATGAGCATGCTGACCACATTGGTCGATTTGGGCACTTTCGCTTTGTTCAATTATTTGGTGTTTACATCTTTCCGGCAGATTGTCTTCAATTGGTGGTTACTCGATTATTCGATTGCAAATGGAGGACTTACCGCCTTTCTCTCGTTTGCCTTGTCGTTTGCCATTTCCCAAACATTCAATTTTTTTATGCAACGTAAGGTGACATTCAGGGCAACGAATAATATATGGTTAAGTGGACTATTATATATTGTCATGGTCATCACCGTTTTCTTCCTACAATTATATGTTCCAACACTCGTGCGCATCCCACTAGCGCAACTAATCGGTGGCCAATGGGCGGATTTAATTATTAAAAACCTCAATATGACACTTTCTTTCATAATTCAATTTCCAATCATTAAATATGTCATCACACGCGTAGGCATGAACACGATTAAACGAGAAGCAAACGATGAATAAGTTAACACTAAAGAGTGAGGTAAGTATCATGAAACCGGTTCTTGAAGTTAATAACCTTTATAAATCATTCAGTCTCAATCGAAAACAGCAAAAATTACTAAATCTGCACACCCCACTCGTAAAAGCTCTAAGTGGTGTCTCATTTCAGATTTTTCCTGGGCAAATATATGGCTTACTCGGTCCTAATGGAGCGGGTAAAACGACAGCCCTACGCATTATCGCAACACTAATAAAAGCTGATCAGGGCGATGCAACTGTCTTTGGTCATTCAGTTAAATTGGAACCCGATTTAGTTCGTGGGAAGATTGGATTTTTGACAAGCGAACTAAAACTTGAAGATTTCTTTAGTCCAAGTTATTTGTTTAGATTTTTTGCAAAGTTACATCAAGTTCCTGAAGATCTTGCCAAAAAGCGTCAGAAGGAATTATTCAATCGCTTTGGCATCGATGCCTTCAGCGAGGTTAAAGTTGCTAATCTATCAACAGGTATGAAACAGAAAGCTTCGCTGGCAATCTCACTTGTTCACGATCCGGATTTTATTATTTTTGATGAACCGACGAATGGTCTCGATGTTTTGACAGCGAAGATAGTGACTGATTTTCTCCTTGAATTAAAAAGTCGTGGCAAGACGATTATTGTTTCGACGCACATTTTTAGTTTAGTCGAACGAATTTGCACGGATGTCGGCATCATTATCGATGGGCGCTTAATTAAAGAAGGAACATTGGGTGATGTATGCGATGGTCGGCCGCTTGAAGATGTTTTCTTTGAGTTGTATGAAGAACAAATGGGGCGCACATTATGAAAAACATCATGACAATTATTAAAAAAGAACTCCATCGCTTTTTTAAGGATATGCGCCTTGTTTTGACCACTCTAATACTTCCAGGTCTTATGATTTATGGCATTTATTCGATTATGGGCGACGCACTGATTGGACGATTTGATGGCGATCCAACCTATGTGCCAATCGTGAAAGTTGTGAATCTACCTGTAAGCATTGATACATTATTAACCACGAGCGAAATGTCACTAGAAATTACCGAAGTAACTGAAGCAGACATCAACGATATTAAAACTGAAATCGAAAATAAAGATATTGATATCTTGATGGTCTTTCCTACTGATTTTGATCAATTAGTTGATGATGCGATAACCTCGGGAGCTTTAGCACCAGACATTAGCGTGTTCTATAACTCAACGAAGCCAGAATCACAAAAGGCCTACTATCTAATTGGTGGTTTAATCGATGCTTATGAAGTCAGTCTTAGCAATGTCATTAATTTCAATCACGACAGTGATTTAGATTATGATTTAGCCAGTGAAGCAGACACACTTGGCATGATGTTATCAATGATTTTGCCGTTCTTGATTTTGTCGTTCCTATTTTCTGGATGTCTTGCAGTCACCCCAGAATCAATTGCTGGAGAGAAAGAACGGGGCACGATTGCGACACTGCTTGTAACACCGATAAAACGTCACGAATTGGCCATCGGCAAAATTGTTGCTTTATCGTTATTGGCGTCACTGGCAGCCGTATCAAGTTTTCTTGGGACGATTTTATCGCTTCCGAAAATTATGGGGATGCAAGGTGAAGCAACGCAAGGAGCATTTGATTATTTATTTGTGATCGATTATTTGGGGATTATCTTTTTGATCGTCTCAATCGTCTTATTGATTGTTTCATTTTTGGCGATTTTATCAGCCTATTCAAAATCAGTTAAGGAAGCTAGTGCATTAGCGATGCCGTTTATGATTGTGACATTGCTCATTGGTATTACGACGATGTTTGGAAATGGAGCAGCAATGAGCGCTTTATTATATCTAATTCCAATTTATGGGCCAACACAGGCGTTGGTGGGCATTTTCTCGTTTAATACATCGTGGCTTAATGTTGCGATTGCTGGTTTATCTTCAATTGCATATGCGGGTTTATTCGCCTTGTTACTCATAAGAATGTTTAGCAGCGAACGCGTTATGTTCAAACGTTAGCACTCATTACTTGACAGTGCTAGTAAATATGGTAAAATAGCGACTGAACAGGAGTTTATTATGGCAGAAACACGACTTTTTAAAACGGAATCGAAACGATTACTCGAATTAATGGTTCATTCTATCTATACGAATCGCGAAATATTTTTACGTGAGCTTATTTCCAATGGTTCGGATGCGATTGATAAGTATCACGTCTTATCGTTAACTGATGAAAAATTACCCAAACGTAGCGATTATGAAATTCGCCTTGAATCAAACAAAAAGAAACGGTGGTTAAAGATCGCCGATAATGGCATTGGTATGACCTATGATGAACTTAACGATAATCTTGGTACGATTGCCGCGAGTGGATCGCGCGAGTTTTTAAAAAAAGTTTCGGACGAAAAAATTAAAACCGAAGCGGAACTCATCGGTCAATTTGGGGTCGGTTTCTATAGCGCGTTCATGGTAGCAAAGAAAGTCATTGTCGAAACAAAATCGCCCATGAGTGACAAAGCCTATCGCTTTAGTAGCGACGGCACTGAAAGCTATACGATTGAAGAAATTGAAAAAGATGGCGTTGGTACCGTGATTACGCTATATTTGCGCGACAATCAAGATGAAGATAAATACGATGAATTTCTCGAAGCGCATACCATTAGAAATCTCGTTAAAAAATATTCTGACTACATTCGCTATCCCATCAACATGGAAAACGAACAAGAAGTGGCAAAACTCGATAAAGAGGGCAAGCCAATCGAAGGCAAATATGTAAAAAAAGTTGTTCTCGAAACACTAAATTCGATGATTCCTTTGTGGCGAAAAACTAGAAGCGAAGTCACTGATGAAGCTTTGACTGATTTCTACAAAAATAAATTTTCGGATTATGAGGGACCATTAAAGAGTTTCTTTGTCAATGTCGAAGGTCTCATTTCTTATAGTGCCTTACTCTTTATTCCCAGTCATCCACCTTACAACTTATATGATGAATCTTATGAACGTGGATTAAAACTCTACGCGAAAGGCGTCTTCATCATGGATGCCTGCAAAGATTTAGTGCCTAACTATTTACGATTTATGAAAGGGCTCGTTGACTCGCCCGATATTTCACTCAATATTTCCCGAGAAATGGTGCAACAAAATAAACAAATTGCTAAGATTGCCGAAGCACTTGAAAAGAAAATCCTCAACGAGCTTGAAAAACTTAAAACGAGTGATTACGATAAATACCTCGAATTTTTTAAATTATATGGCATCAACTTAAAATATGGTTTGTACGAACTATTTGGGATTAAAAAAGATTCATTAAAAGATTTGCTTGTTTACGCAACGCTCAACGAAGAAAAACCAATTACACTTAAGAAATATGTCGAGGCGATGAAAAAGGACCAAAAAGCCATTTATTTTGCTTCGGCGAAAACCAAGGATGCCGTCAAGGCAATGCCGCAGATGGACCGCATTAAAAAAGAAGGTTATGACGTGCTCGTTTTAAGCGATGATATCGATGAATTTGCACTATCAATCCTTGATGAATACGATGGCAAAAAATTTAAATCGATTAATCAAGGCGCATTTGATGATTTAAGTAAAGACGAACAAAAGACATATAACGAACTCAAAGAACAGAAAAAATCGCTCCTAGACAAAATCAAAGAGTTATTAGCTGGTAAGGTCAGTGATGTCGTTATCTCCAAACGCCTTGCTGATTCACCCGTATGTCTCGTGAGTGGTGAGGGCGTTTCGTTTGAGATGGAAAAAGTTTTACAACAAACGAATCAAGAACAAAAACCCAAAGCAGAACGCATTCTTGAGATTAATCCCCATCACGAACTTTTCAAAGCGTTAGAGCGATTGTATCTCAAAGACCCAATGCGCCTCGCTAAATACGCTGATCTATTATATTCACAGGCATTATTAATCGAGGGTTTCCCGTTAGAAAATCCCCTTGAATTTTCAAACACTATGATTGAACTCATGATTGAAACATCACCAAAAGAATAAGATAAAAGAGACACGCCCGTGTCTCTTTTTTAATGATCAGTATAAGCGCCTTCACGTGCGCGCATTAATAATTTAATAGAATCAATAAAATCCGAATAACAGTCCCAAATTGGTCTAAGTCAAGGCGAATGATGTCTAGTGCATAAAGAAGCGAATATATTAGAGCACCCCAAATCCCAATCCAATACATGGCGCGATTGGTATTGTAATACTTGATTTTATCTGGATGTTCCCAAGTGATTTTTTGATAGCGATTTTTTGTGACTTTTTGGATCCGACGCGTGGTTGACCAATTGACAAATGCAGCGCCGATGACACCAAAAAAGGTAAATAAAACAATGGAATTTCCCCAATAGAAATAGCGATTAACGCCATAAAGGTCGGGGAAGACGATCACAAACGCTAAAAAAGTAATCAAAGTTATGACCACTGCAGCGATAAATCCATATAATATGTTCTTCCAATAAAACAATTTTTCGCCTCCTCGGACGAAAAATAATATATATGAAAGCGGAAACATACACAACAAAAAAACAAATATTAGTATTCATTATCGATAAAAAATGAGAAATAAATAACAAAAAAGTCTTTTTTTTATTAAAAAATACCGATTATGTCATATTTATTTATTACTTCGTTTTATTGACAATCATACATCCCTATCGTAAAATAACGCTATCTTATTCTCCGGTAGTGCGGGAATAAATTAGTTTTCTATATTCATAAGGAGGTAAAACTATGAGAAAGCACTATTTCGGGCTCTTAATCGCACCCCTCGCTGTTATTTTAATGGCTGGATGCGGATCGTCCCCAGTGTCATCGGTACCATCATCGTCATCACAAGTACCGGCATCAAGTGAGATACCAGAAGGTTTGGCACTCTCATTGACATACAGGACGACATTTGGAACCAATCCGACGACGTTCAATAGTGTCAAGACTAACGAACAACCCAACTCGCAGCACATCGCTAACTTTATTGATGGGCTTGTTGAGAACGATGTCCATGGGCGAATCGTTCCATCACTCGCGGAATCCTGGTCATTTGAAGACCTAGCAAGCGGCAAACAAAAATGGACGTTTGAAATCCGTGACACCAATTGGGTTAATGCTTATGGTCAAACACTATTACCAGTGAAAGCTGATGACTGGGTTTATGCCGCCGAACAAGCGCTTGATCCAATCAACGCTTCAGAAGTTGTCTACCTCTACTTCATGTTCATTGATGGCGCCGAAGACTATTACACAGCCATGGCTGCACATCAAGAAGATTCAAGTAATGCAAAACCAGATTTTGCAACGGTCGGTGTTAAAGCGGTTGATGACGATACGCTTCAATTCACCTTACCAAAAGCTATGAGCTACTTCCCAACAGTTCTTACTTACTCCGTCTTCTTCCCAATTAGCCGTCAATTCGTTCAAGACATTGGTGGTTGGGATAGCTATGGTGTCATTACGACTCCAAGCCAAGCGCAACACAAAATCGCTTATAACGGAGCATTCTTACTGCAATCATACGTTGAAAGCAACGCTATGATTTACTTAAAGAACCCCAAATACTGGGAAGCTCACAATGTTAAAGTTGATCAAGTTCTTCACACTTATGTCCCTGAAGATGCTGACTTCAACTGGGCACGTATGCAATTTGAATCTGGCGTTATTGACGGTTTCACCGTTAGTCAAAACGATACCGCCGGCTGGGAAAAATACGTTGAAGGTGCCGCTGGTACTGGAACGAAAGAAAATCCAGCTCATCCAAACGCCTATACCACAGTTGGAACGAACTACTATGCTTCCTACTATATGAGTTTCAACTACAAACGTCCGCGTCCACTCGTGGATACCGATTTGACTGAAGCCGAAGTCACTAACCTTGAAAAAGCAATGGCAAACAAACACTTCCGTCGCGCCTACATGCTTGGTATTGACAAAGGAGCACTCAATGCTCGTCGGACTCCAAGTTCACCAAACGATTGGACAACCCACCTCTATACGATTAACGGCTTAGTCGTTGATAGTAATGGTAAAGACTATGTTGAATACATGTACGAAAAGTATGCTGAAGAAAAATCGATTACCGTCGAAGCAGCTCGTGCTTTAATCGCTCCTGGAACAGCGGGATACCGCAATGTAACAGCGGCACAAGCCGAAATGGTCCTCGCGATTCCACAACTTCAAGCTGCTGGCGTTACCTTCCCAATTAAGGCTGAATACTGGTTCTTACAAAATGCCAACTTGACGCCTTACTACACGGCCGTTGTGAATTCGATTACCAACTCAATTGGTACCGTCACTTATAATAGTGCTCCGTTCCAAGTGCTCGATAATAGGATTCGTACTACTGCTACATCAACTAACGCTTTCTACAACTATCACTATTCAATGCAAATTGGCAACTTCGGTTGGGGACCAGACTACGGTGATCCTTCCACCTTCTTAAATACATTCAAGATTGGTGGCGACTTAACGCCGAACTTAGGTTTAACTGATCCGACACTTGCCCAAACAGTTCTTGGCGAATACGATGCCTTACTCGCTGCTGCTGATGCTATCGTCGATCTTGAAGATCGGTTTGAAGCTTATGCCGCCGCTGAGTATCAGTTAATCTTTGAAGACGCGGTCATTATCCCGTTCATGAAACCGTACTCCGCTGGAACATCGGTCTCCGTCTCGAAGATTCAACCACGCACGATTCCAAATACACTTTATGGAAATAGTGCTGACAAATTCAAATTCGTCGTTGTTTACACCACGGTGTTAACAAGTGACCAAGTCGCATACTTCCGCGATAAATTCGCTGCTGAAGTCGAAGACTAAAATGTTCATTGACAGTTGGGCTGATTTCGTTCACACTGTCAGACGATACTAGATTACCAATGGGGCAAAATGAAAATGGTTCATTTTGCCCCTTCTTTCAAAATAAAATCCGATGCTAAAGGGGCATATGCATATGAGTGAAATCCTTGAAAACAAGAACGAAACTCCGAAAAAAGGAAGCTTTCGCGATGGCTTTAAAAAAGTACTTGAAGTCATAAAAAAACCATCTCGAAAGATTAAAGAGTTCATGCGCAATCATCCATTGATTGCTTATTCTTTGCGGCGTATCGGTAGTGCCTTACTGACGATATTCCTCGTGATCATCGCGACATTCTTATTATTAAGAATGCTGCCGGTAGAAACATACTTCGTCGCATTCATTAGTAAGTTTCCCATCAATATGCGCCCCCTCATCATTAATGCGGTTCTCGCTAAATTAGGACTTGATAAACCAGTCCTTGAACAATTGTTTAATTATTTCTATCAAATCTTACCCTTTATCCCCAAAACGGTTTGTGCCGCTGAGCAATGGGATACGGCCTTAAATGTCTTCGTTTGTACTGAAACAAGAATTATTCTTGTCAACTTCGGTAATTCCTTCAATATTTATCCTGGCGCGAACGTGCTCCCGATTATTCTTGAACAAATGCCCAAATCATTCACGGTTGGCGTCGGCGCTGTCATTGTTGAAATCGCGCTCGGCTATCCGCTTGGCATTATTATGGCAAAATATCACGATCGCCTCGCCGATCGTCTCGGGAACGTCTTCATCGTCATCATGAACTCAATTCCACCAATCGTTTATTACTACACGATTTATGTCATTTTATTAAAAAATTACCCAGAATGGGCAATTCCGTTCCAATATCAACCAAGTAATGAATGGTCGCTTGTGCCACCGATGATTATCGTCGGTATCGCTGGTGCCGCTGAAATATCGCTTTGGGTTCGCCGCTTCATGGTCGATGAACTTAATGCCGATTATGTCAAATTTGCACGTGCCAAAGGACTATCGGAAAATACGATTTTGTTTAAACACGTATTTCGAAATGCGCTCGTTCCATTTGTTAGAACAATTCCAACCGCCTTCTTATTCGCAATGATGGGCAGTTACTTCGTTGAACGGGTGTTCCTAATTCCCGGTATCGGTGATATGTTAATCACAGCCATTCAACGACAAGATAATACATTTGTTCAAGCACTCGTCATTATCTTTGCGTTTATCTCGACCGCCGCTTATTTAGTTGGCGACTTAACGACTGTTTTATTTGATCCACGCGTCGCGCTTATTGCGAAGAAAGCAGAGTGATAGTTATGAAATTTCCAATTAAAGATAACCAACATTCCATCGCTGATTTATTCGCACGCGTCGAGGTGCAACAACAAGAATCTGAAAAACTTGATGCGAAGCCATACTCTTATTGGCGATCTGTCTTCCGACTTTTCTTTAAGAAACCATCAGCAATTGCAGCACTGATTATTATCGGATTAATCGTTGGCTTTGCTGTTATTGTTCCTCTATCGGATTTAAGTTATAAATCACATTTCTTCGATTTACAGTTAAAATATCGACTCTGGGAACCATTTGTGCCATGGAATTATACGCCAGCTACACGCTATGCTGAAGCCCGATTATTATTTGATGGTGCCGATTTTTGGACGAGATTTTCGTTCTTTCTCCAACATCCATTCGGATTTAATGCTTGGGGTGGCGATTTGTGGCGGTTAGTCTGGTGGGGTACCAATCTATCACTTCGTCTCGCGGTTGTCGTTTCCTTCATTAACGTGGCCTTAGGTATTCTTATTGGTTCGCTTTGGGGTTATTTCCGCCGGATTGACCCAATCATGGTTGAATTACGTAACTTCGTCAATAACGTGCCACAGATGCTCCTATACATGCTTTTAATCTATGTATTACGCCCATCATTCGGCGTCCTCGTCTTCGTTATGTGTCTATTTGGTTGGATGGGCTTAGCTAGCTTTATTCGTAACCAAATCATCATCATTACCAACCGTGAATATAATCTTGCCTCAAAATCACTCGGATCACGGCCGATTAAGATGATTACTCATAACTTGCTTCCCTATTTGGTTTCCGTCATCGTCACTGTTATTTCTTATACAATTCCTGGAGTAATTACGGCTGAAGTCGGTTTATCATATTTTGGCCTTGGTTTCAATACGACAGTTGATATTACGCTTGGCTCGATTATGACGATGGGATATTCCACGTTCATGGACTTCCCACATACATTGTTTTTCCCGGCCATTGTCGCCGCATTATTATCGTTAGCGTTTTTCTTGCTCGGTATCAACCTAGCAGATGCGACTGATCCCAAGAACCATCGGTAGGAGGTAAATACATGAGCACAAAAACACCAATCTTAGCAGTTAACAATGTTTACGTTCAATTTACTGTGCGTGGAAAAATCTTAACGGCGATTCGCGATGTATCGTTCGAAGTTTTTGAAAATGAAACACTGGCGATTGTCGGTGAATCTGGTTCTGGTAAATCTGTCTTGACCAAAACATTGACGGGCATGCTCGATAGTAATGGTAAAGTTTCATCAGGATCGATTAATTTCATGGGGACGGAACTAACCCGCTATAAATCAAATCGCCAATGGCAAACGATTCGTGGCAAACGAATCGCCATGATCTTCCAAGATCCAATGACTTCGCTGAATCCGCTTCTTAGCATTGGCCATCAAATCGCTGAGGTTTTACATTTATACCGTCACTTGCCATGGGCTGAAGCGAAACAAGAAGCAATTAAACTATTAAAAGAAGTTGGGATTCAAGATGCTGACAAACGGTATCGCGATTATCCCTTCCAATATTCAGGTGGTATGCGGCAACGCGTCGTCATCGCCATTGCCCTCGCTTGTCGTCCTGAGATTCTTATTTGCGACGAACCGACAACGGCGCTTGACGTGACGATTCAAATGCAAATTCTCGACTTAATTAAGAGTCTGCAAAAACAATATAAATTTTCAGTCATTTTTATCACGCACGATTTAGGTGTTGTTGCGAAAATGGCCGATCGCATCGCTGTCATGTATTCTGGCAAAATTATTGAATATGGGACTAATCGCGACATCTTTTATGAACCAGCACACCCGTATACCTGGGCTCTATTATCGTCACTCCCGCAACTAGGAGAAAAAGGCACGAAACTTTATTCAATCGTTGGAGCGCCACCATCACTATTTAAAACTATCGTTGGTGATGCCTTTGCCCAGAGAAACCCTTACGCTTTGAAAATTGATTTTCTTGAAGAACCGCCGATGGTCAAAATCACAGATACACATTACGCCGCTACTTGGTTACTTGATGAGCGTGCCCCTCAAGTAGAAAAACCCTCGGCCATTCAAAACCTACATGAAAAAATGTATTCATATTCACAAATTTCAAAGGAGTTAGACCAAAATGAGCAAAAATAATCTTGATCTACAGCCCATTTTAGAACTCCAAAACGTTGAGATTGGCTTTTTATATCGCGGTCAATATAAAGCCGTTGTTATGGACTGTAATCTTAAAATATTTCCAGGCGAAACCCTGGGACTTGTTGGTGAATCCGGCTCTGGAAAAACAACAATCGGTCGCGCGATTATTAGAATTAATCCATGTCGTAAAGGAAAGATTTTATTTGAAGGAAAACGAATTTCAGGAAAAATTTCGAAGCAGGAACTTCAATTCGTTCACGAAAATATCCAGATGATTTTCCAAGATCCCGCCTCAAGTTTGAATGAACGGGCAACGGTCGACTATATCGTATCTGAAGGAATTGATAATTATCGGTTATATCGCGATAAAGATGAACGACGCCAAAAAATTATTGATTCGATTTTAAACGTCGGATTACTACCTGAACATCTGTCACGTTATCCACATGAATTCTCCGGTGGCCAACGACAACGTATCGGAATTGCCCGAGCACTGATTATGCATCCGCGTTTTATTGTGGCTGACGAACCAATTAGCGCCCTCGATGTCTCGATTCGCGCCCAAGTTTTAAACTTGCTCAAAGACTATCAAAAAGAAACTGACATGGGGATGCTTTTCATTGCCCACGATTTATCAGTTGTGAAATATATTGCCGATCGGATCGCCGTCATTTACCAAGGCCGTATTGTCGAACTTGCTGATTCACTCGAATTATTCCAGCATCCACTCCATCCATACACAAAGTCATTGCTCGCTTCAATTCCATTGCCTGATCCCGAGCTTGAACATAAACATAAAAACGTCATTTATGATCCACGGCAACATGCTTACCACACGGATAAACCCGAATTTATCGAAATTGCACCACATCACTGGATTTACGCGAATAAGCAAGAACAAGAAGAATATAAAAAACGCCTAAAGTAATTGTCGAATATGAAAAAATGGTCTAATCGTACGCGCATCATCGCTTTAACTAGTATGTTCGTATTAGGACCTTTTTTAATTGGCTATGGTCAATTTGTTGTCATTGCATTAACACCATGGTTTCCAACGCTTCAAGTTTTACCACTGGGGCGGTTTTTTATGATCGTTGGAATAATTGAAGCGCTATTAGGATACATCCTTGGCGATGCTTATATCGCTTATTATCGCCATACGCATAATAGTTTCAAACAGCCACTACCGCAAACGGCCATCTATGAGACACGCTTGCGACGCTATCCACTTTATTTTGGAGCGTTATTTTGTTTTATCATCGCCATTATTAGTTCGATCATCTTTTGGTTTTAACGTGGTGAGAACAACTGAATCATCTTAACAAGAAAAAATTCAATAATTCATAGTGAGTATTTCTCTTTTTGTTTAATATAAATGTATTATCATATTCCTAGGAGATTAAATATGAAGATAAAAGCTATTGCTGCCATTGCGATTCCGTCAATCATTGTACTCTTCGGCCTTATCTTTGGCATCATGACGTGGGCGACCTATAATACTCTCGTCACCGCTGATCAACAAGTGAAGTTAAAACGAGCAAATATCGTCACCGCATTGACCGCGCGTAATGCGATTCTCGAGACGATGTGGGTCGCTGCTGACACCTATCTTGACCATGAATCGGATATTTATGGACAAATTACCGATGCGCGCTCAGATTATGCTGATGCGCTTGATTCTTTGACATTTGAAGACTTGTTTGAAGCTGATTTGAGCACTTCACTCGCATATTCGAGCTTCCTCGTCGTCGTTGAAGATAATCCTGAAATCCAAGGCGATAACGTCGTGATGGGTTACATGGCGACGATTGAACAACGCGAGATAACTTTAAAAAATGCCCGCGAAGCGTATAACGCCGAAGCGACCGCATTTAATACAACCATTAAAAAATTCCCGACGATTTTGTTTGCCAAAATGTTTGATTATACAATTGAATACCCACTTTGGTCATTAACTGAGGCTGCCTAATCTACGCTTGTAGGCACCCCCTTTTATGATTAAATTTATCATTCGAAGCTTACTAGCACTTGGTGCCCTCGTTTTTCTCGTTATTTTTGGCGTACGCAGTTGTTCGGGCGCCGAATATCCACGACCAAGCGAAGCCTTCTATGTCAGTGATTTTGCCGACATGTTCGGACCCCGTCTTGAAAACTTTTTGATTTCTGAAAGTGAAGATCTTTATGAAACATACAAAGATGAACCAGAAATTGGTGGCATCCAAATTGTCGTAACGACGGTGATGATTGAAAGCGAAGATGAACTTGGCAACTATGATAAAAATGCGTGGTTCAATGAATGGCAAGTCGGTAAGAAAGGCATGGGCGTCCTCGTTATTTTGTACTTTTTGCCGTTAGAACCATTCGACGCTGGTAACTATAGTCTTACCGAAGTGCAAATTGAAACTGGTGATAAAATTGCTGAATATATGGGCACAATACGCCTTTATCAAATGTTAGAGGCAACAATCCAACATCACGTTCCCGATGGAACGCCAGTCATTAGTTATGATTATGATTTAGGTATGGGTGTCGCCACATTGATGAATGAGTTACTGAATGTCGCTTATGGTGAAATTTATGACAAGCCGGAATATGTGATGCCTCAAGCGGAATTTGAAATATGGTACGAGGATTATTTTGATAACTCTATTGGCGGTTCCTTCTACAATACAAGTTCATCAATTTCCGTTTTTAATTACTTTTTCTCATCATATGGGTCCATTGTCGATAAATTATTATTCGGGACATTCATCTTTGCATTCACACTAGCGAGTGGTGTCGCAATCAAAGGTGGTGGCGGCTCTAGTCTTGGCGCCGGCATTTTCCGGCATCGCCGGTAAAGGGAGAAGTTATGAAAATTAGTGAAGTAAAATACGCGACACTTGAAGAAGTTAAAAAAATGAAAAGCTGGGATATGAATGAAATGCCCAGACGGGCTAAATGGTTTTTGCGTCCACTTGCATGGTTATTAGCGTATCCAGAGACATTGAAATATCATGTGAAAATTCGTAAACATAAGATGGATGGCATCAAGCCACCGTATCTATTGTTATGCAATCACAACAGTTTCTTTGATTTTAAAGTCGCAACGCGCGCATTATTTCCACATATAGCCAATTATATTGTGGCGATTGATGGCTTCATTAATCGCGAACAGTTGTTGCGGAATGTCGGCTGTGTTTTAAAGCGAAAATTTGTCCCAGATGCACCGCTTATCAAAAAGATTAAACATAGTCTTGAGCATAATCATTACATTTGCGCGGTATATCCAGAGGCTCGCTATTCATTAACGGGCACCACGGCAATATTACCTGAAAGTCTTGGAAAAATGGTGAAACTCTTAAAAGTTCCTGTTGTCACACTTATATGTCATGGTCACCATCTGCAGCAACCTGTCTGGAATTTAAAAAAACGAAAAGTTGCTACAAGTGCGGATTTCTCACTTATTTTTACGAAGGAAGACACACAAACCTTTTCAGTTGCTGAGCTCAATGAAAAAATCCGTCAAGCATTTACTTATGATGATTATCAATATCAAAAAGAACAGCAGCTACGGATTAAGGAACCGTGGCGGGCAGAAGGAATCCATAAGATTCTATATCAATGTCCACGCTGCAAGGCGGAAGGCAAGATGTCATCATCGGGATCGAGTCTCGCCTGCAAATCGTGTGGGGCAGAGTACATCATGGATGAATATGGGCAACTCGCCTCTAATAATGGTAAAACAGAGTTCTCCCATATTCCCGATTGGTATGAATGGGAACGTTCCCAAGTAGCCAAGCAAATTAAAGATGGAAGTTATCGGATTGAAAGCGATGTCCACGTCGATATTCTTCAAAATGAAACGGGATATTATCGACTTGGCACTGCTAAGTTCCATCATGATTTGACAGGATTCAATTTAAGTGGGATGTTTAATGGAACGCCATTTGCTTTAAATAAAGGTCCCTTAGAGAATTATAGTGTACATATTGAATATGAATATTTTGGTAAAGGTGATGGTTTTAGTGTGTCGACACTTCATGATACATATTATCTTTATAGTGTTGATCAATCATTTAGTGTTACAAAATTGCACTTTGCCGTTGAAGAATTGTATAAAATAAAGGTACTGGAAGGTTTACATCATGTACCTGAAACTGACGCGAAAACGTCTGCCAAAAATTAAAAGAAGACCGATTGTCAGCCACAAATACGACTATGGTAACGTCTTTATTTTTGGTGGTAGCATTGGCTATCTTGGCGCTCCGCTATTAAGTGCACGGGCATCTTATCGCAGTGGTGCTGGGCTGGTCCACCTCGTTGTCCCGTCTGATTTATATAATCATGTTCCCAAACACATCGATGAACTGATGGTTCATCCTTACCGAACACTTGATGAATTAAAACCGCTCTTGCACAATATGGATGCAGCGCTATTTGGCCCGGGACTGAATCCATATGATGATTTAAACATCCAAGTATTGAAATTATTATTAGAACTTGGCAAACCCATCATCGTTGATGCTTCTGGTCTTGTTACCTTGAAGCAACTACTCGGTGAAATTATTGATGGTTGTAACATCGTGATCACCCCCCACGCTGGTGAAGCAAGCCAACTGCTAGAGACTGATCGTCCACATGATCATCTTTCGATGCTGACTCATAAAAAAATCACGGTTGTTCTTAAAGACCATGAAGTTCATATTACTTCACGACACCTTGGTTATGTCGCTAGTGCTGGAAATCCAGGCATGGCCACGGCTGGAAGTGGTGATGTCTTATCTGGGATTATCTTAGCGAAACTCGGACAACATTTAACGCCACTTGATGCTTGTAAACTCGGTGTCTATCTTCATCAAAAAGCTGGTGCTTATGCCAAAGAGAAATATGGCGAAGAGAGTATGATTGCGAGCGATATCATTGAATGTTTGCCGGATGCTTTTAAATCACTATAAAATCAAAAAGGCACCTCATCGATGTTTTTAGTTTGATTTTTCTTATGCACTATAAAGAAAAAAATAAGCGCACCAATTACACTACCGGCAGCCGCTAATAAAATGAGAACACCCCAAAAGAAAAAGTAAATCATCTCAACAGAATTAGTAAAAATCCCAATCGTCATAAAAACGCCGCCGATTAATGTTAACAATCCAGGAATCGCAAAGATATAACCTGGTTTTTTCTTAAACAAAACGCGTCCAAGCACGAACACGATGATGGCAACGATTAATGCAAAAATAGTTAGTGGTACCCAGTCGATATTACTAGTTCCCGTCAGCAACATGTGGCGTACCTCCTTTTTCTGATTTCAGTATAAAAAAAGGAGTGAGCACATGCAATTAATGTGATTATTAGTTAATAGGTGCATACGATGAAACAATATTAAGTTTGACAATTAAGAAAAAGGCGCAATGATGCGCCTTTGGTTGACCTAGATTTCAAATATTATTACTTGGCAGTAACGTGCAACATCCAGAGTGTTTTCTCAAATTCAGAAATCGTTCCGATCGCTAAATCAGCGGTTGCTTCATCGCCCTCGTCTTGAGCGACTTTTGTTAATTCTTTTAATGAGACGACTAATGCTTCCATGTCTTTAATGAGTGATGCTAACATTTCTTTCGCGGAAACTTCGCCACTCGCTTCTTTTAGTGTTGCTTTCGCGAGGTATTCTTTTAAGGTGCTGGCTGGGCGTCCACCAATCGTGATCAGCCGTTCAGCGAATGCATCGTAAAGTTCATTAATTTCATCGTATAATTCTTCGAATTTGCCGTGGAGGGCAAAAAATTGTGGACCCTCAACAAACCAATGGAAGTGGTGCAATTTCGTGAAAAGCACGCTAAAGTTGGCGACATGGACATCTAATAAATTGTGTAGTTTTTTCATGTTAAATTCTCCTTTTTACTTATTAAATTATATCATAAATAGCTATTTTCTCAAAGGTTACGCTCACCAAGAACCACGGTTAAAGTTCCCGCACGCTCTTGCTACTGAAAAAGATGCTGGCTCCAATCACAAAGCCCAAAGCGCCTATTATGTATAGTTCATGGACAGGACGATATTCTAAAAACAAACCACCAAGTGCAGTTGCTAGCGGCATCAGTCCAGCGACAACTGTATCTAGCATTGACATCACGCGTCCGAGCATCTCACGAGGGACATATTTTTGAAATGTGACCCCAATTGGAGTGTTGATAAAAACAGAAATAATTCCATCAAGAAAAGCAATGGAAATACTTAATCCAAAGAATAGACCGAATGAGATAACTTGATGAGTTACTAAATAGACCAACAATGCTTGTGCCATCAGAAGTGGAATCCATAACGTAAAGCCAATCATAATGAAGCGATACATTTTATCGCGCTGCTTAATTAGTGTATAAATAAGCGACATGACGATAGTTCCAACCGACATTAACACACCGACAAGTGAATAAAAAATCGGTTCTGTTTCGAGAACTTGATTATACAAAAAGGGAAGTCCAATTGAAAAGATTGGAGCAATGAAGAAATTGATAATAATCGCGACGATTGTGAACACTAATAAACCACGATTTCTGAATAGGTAGCGAAAACCATGACCCATATCGATAAACACATTTTTAACAGTTAAAGGTGAAGTGACATTTTCTTTTGTTTTGACCGTGATAAATATTTCAGAAATGGCGGAACCAATATATGCAATGCCGTTAATGATAAAAATCCAACCGATGCCTAACAAAGCATATAACGCGGCTGCGGTAATTGTGCCGACGATATTAATCAGCGCATTTTGCGCATGCAGTGAGGCATTTGCTTTTTGTAGTTCGTCGGGACCAACAATATATGGGGTTAAAGTGGTCACCGCCGGAGCGAAGAGGGCACCGTTGACTGAGATGATGAATGAAGTGACATATAAAATTGCAATCTTGAATCCATCAGCTCCAAAATCAAGCTGCCACCCCCCAAGATTGATTACGCCATTAAACATGATTACGAGCCCGGCCATAGAGATTGAGGCACCACGGATGAAGTCAGTAATGTAGACAATTTTGACACGGTCCCAACGATCAGAGAGGACACCACCAAATGGCGCTAAAATGAAATAAACCAATGCTCCAAAAGCCATATAAAGAGCACTTTGTGATGGTGAAGCGGTTAAACTTAAGATGAACCAGGCAATCGCAAAGTTATAAAAAATATTGCCGAAGTTAGAAACCAAACGGCCAAAGTATAACAATAAAAAATTTCGGTTGTGCAATAGTGAGGTTTTCATGATACATCCATTATATGGTTTGCAAATATTAACATCGAGCAATTATAGTAGTCAAAATAGCAAATTATGGTTGCTATTTATTGATAACTTTCTCAAATGCAATCCGTCGCTTGAAATTAGTTAATAACACGACACCCACACGTTGATATCCAGACTTTGTGACAAGCTTAATCATCGGGATGTTTTTTTCATGGGTATCGAGGCGAATTGCATTAATACCATGTGAGCGCGCTTGTGATTCAATAAACTGTAAGGCGAAGCTTGCTAAACCCAAATGGCGAAACTTTGAGTGGATGGCAAAGCGGTGAATCACATAATACAAACCACTTGTTAACCAAGCACCTTCAAGGAGCTCCTCATAATCTTTTTCATAGTCAAGAAGCGCAAAGCCACCAACGATTTGGTGATTGAGAACAATCACATAATAATGTCGATTGATGATATCGTTTTTAATGGTGTCTTCCCGAGGATGCTGATCTTGCCATTGTCCCGAGTTTTGCGTTGCTAATAATACTTTAGCGTCACGGATATAACCCATGATATCGCTTAAATCATGCTCATAGGCGAGACGAATTGATTGTTCCATAAAGAAATACTATAAATTAATGATGGTAGTTACAACATTATTAAAAAAATACTTATCCTATTTACGGTTTTTAGTCATAATAGAATTAAAGGTAGCAATATGACACAAACAAATAAATGGTGGCGACAACGAGTAATTTATCAAATATATCCCCGCAGTTTTTGTGATTCAAATAACGATGGAATTGGAGATTTAAGAGGAATTATTTCCAAACTCGATTATTTAAAGCAACTTGGAGTCGGAGCAATCTGGCTCTCGCCTGTCTATAAATCACCAAACGCCGATAATGGCTATGATATTGCCGATTATCAAGACATTCATCCTGATTATGGGACGCTCGATGACATGAAGGAACTGCTTCGACAAGCTGAAGAGCGCGACATAAAAATCATTATGGATCTCGTCATCAATCACACTTCAGATGAACACCATTGGTTTCAACAAGGTGTCGATATCAACTCACCTTATCACGACTATTACATTTGGCGTCAAGGTATTATTAGACGTGGAAAAGAGTATCCACCTAATAATTGGCAAAGTCAATTTACCGGACCAGCTTGGACGAAGCATGAAGGTAATGGTTTATATTACCTCCATTTATTTACAAGCAAACAACCAGATTTAAATTACCATAATCATCGCGTTATTGAAGAAGTAAAACTATTGATGAAGTTTTGGCTTGATTTAGGTGTCGCTGGTTTTCGATGTGATGTCATCAACATGATTTATAAATCAAGCCTCGCTGATGGAAAAAAACGTCTCTTCATGATTGGAAAAGAACACTATCTATCACAAGAAGGGAGCCATTTGCTCTTAAAACAATTTCATGATCAGGTATGGGAACGATATGGAGCATACACGGTTGGTGAAACGGTGGGACTTGATAACCGATTGGCGCAATCTTATACGAATGGACAACTTGAAACAGTTTTTCAGTTTGATCATACGAGCGTTGATCAGTGGTTATTACCGATTTTCAAAATCAAATATCGCCCCGCTAAAATGGTCAAAACATTAGCAAAGTGGCAAAAAGAATTAGCGTGGAACACGTTGTTTTTTGAGAATCACGACATTCCCCGAAGCGTGTCTCGCTTTGGAAATACAACCCGATACCATTATGAAAGTGCGACGATGCTAGCAACGATAATCCTTACATTAAAAGGAACCCCATTTATCTATCAAGGACAAGAAATTGGCCAAGTCAACTGCGCATTTAATTCCATAGATGAAATAGATGATGTCTCAAGTCACAATGTTTATCACATATTGCGTAATCAATATCATCTACCACATTTTTTAGCCTGGAAGATGGTGTTGAGTTTCTCGCGTGACCATGCGAGGACGCCAATGCCTTGGAGTGGTGAAACCAATGGTGGTTTTAGCACAGTAAAACCATGGCTCAAGGTAAATGAACGTTATGTTGACATTAACGTGAAAGACAATCTTGATAATCAAGATTCGATTTACCATTATTATCAAAGATTGATAGCGATTCGTAATCAGGAACACGCACTACAGCTTGGTACGATTAGTTTCACTAATCAAGGCCGTGAGTTATTAGCATTCACACGACAAGACGTAAATACAAAACTTCACATTTTAATTAATCTCTCAGCACAGTCTCATCAATTAAAAAAAGCAGTGAAAGGTCGAGTGCTCATCGCCAATTTTAAAACAGATGAAGTCATCGAAATTAAGAAAATTGCACCATATCGAGCCCTTATTATTAAGGATTAAATCCTTAAAATTGTTTATTAAATCTTCATCTTAGTATATAATTTAACCTGATTTTTGTATGGAAAGAGAGTTAGATATGAAGTCATTATTGTACTTTCAATCGGGCGGACCAACACCTGTCATCAATACATCGCTTTATGGCGTCATCAAAGAAGCAAAACGCCAAGCAGCTGTTGCCGGAATATATGGTAGTTTATTTGGCATTGAAGGCGTTATTAACGACAACCTCATTGATTTACGTCAAGAGGATGAGCAAGATGTTGAATTGTTAAAACAAACACCTGGGGCTATTTTGGGAACGACGCGTTATAAGTTAAGCGATGATTTAGGGCATCCCGATTACTATAAGATACTCACAACATTAAAAAAACATGCGATTGGCTACTTACTCGTCAATGGTGGCAACGATTCCATGGATACTTGCCATAAATTGTCACAATTCATGAAGAAAGCTGATTATGATTGCGCGGTCATCGGTATTCCTAAAACAATCGACAATGATTTAAATTACACCGATCACTGCCTCGGTTATCCCAGTGCCGCAAAATATGTTATTCAATCGCTTCAAGACATCGCGATTGATAACATGTGCTACAACAAGGGGAAAATTGCAATTGTTGAAGTCATGGGTCGTAACGCTGGCTGGCTTACCGCTTCGGCCGCACTATTACCACCAGATTTAAAAGCGGACCGAATTTATCTACCCGAAGAAAGCTTTCATCTTGATAAATTTCTCGAAGATATCAAGGAATTATATGCGACCAAAAAGAAGGCATTTATCGTCATCTCAGAGGGAGTTGCTCCGTTTCTTTCGTCAGCATTCGCCACTGTGGACTCATTTAATCACGCGCAGTTAGGTGGCATCGCTAATATTCTCGGTGATCAAATAAAGGAAAAATTAGGATTTCCCGTTCGCGCAATCGAATTTAGTTTAATGCAACGGGCGGCATCCTCATTTATTAGTCGTGCCGATCATATCGAAGCGATTCGCGTTTCGCAAACAGCGGTTCGCCAAGTTGTTCGAGGTAAAACTAACAGCATGGTCATTATCGCTCGTGTGCCGGGAACCAACTATAAAGTTCGCTACTTAATGAAAAATCTCCGACATATTGCCAATGTCGAACGGAAGATGAGCGCCGAATTAATGAAGGATGTCCACGGAGAGGGTCAATTAATGCGTGCTTATCTCGAACCTTTAATTGAAGGAAGGGTGAAATTCATTGATGCTCATGGAATTCTTGCCCATGCCAAATTTAGGAAAATAAAAGTCATAACTGAATAAGAAAAACGCCGTAACAATACGGCGTTTTTTGTTGTCATCAATTTGTGATTAGTCAACGAGGATGGTTGGCTTCTTATTAAGAATGATGGTGATGAGGTCAATAATCCAGAGAATACCCCAACCGAGCAAGATCCATAAAATACCGACGATAATGAGAACGGTATTCTTTTTGTCAAGCCCTTTTAGTAAACGATAGATACCCCAGAGGAAGTCAAGACCGGGCAAGGCGAAGATAACTTTGAGAATAAATGGAAGTTCGTCGAATGTTTTAATAAAAGATTTCATTGATGCTCTCCTTTTCTTATAAAAACATTATAGCACTGTGACTGAAAAACAATAGCAAAAAGCCACTTAATTTTTGAGTGTGTTATTTTAAGAATCTTTTTATGATTTTTTGTTTAAAGCTCGTATATGGTTGATACCTAATAGGAAGATCGGGGTGATTTGCTTTTTTATGGATGCTTTTATAGTGACTAAAAGTCATAAAACCTTGTCTTCCATGATATGATCCCATCCCCGAAGCGCCAATCCCCCCAAAGGGCATTTGGGCTGTGGCAATATGAACGATTGTGTCGTTAATGCAACCACCACCAAATGGAATGTAAGTCATGATTTCATTTTCCATTTGACGATTATTTGCAAATAAATATAGTGCTAGTGGTGTTGGATGAGCATTGATAATCTCAAAAATATCCGCTGTTGTGTTGAAGGTCAGAATTGGGATGATTGGTCCGAATAGTTCTTCATTCATCGCAGGTGAGCTCAGCGTGGCTTCCGCCAGAATCGTTGGTTCAATCTTTAATTTTTCAAGATTTGTGCCACCACCAAAAGCCAACGATTCATCTTTAAAGATAGACACGAGGCGATCATAATGTTTTTGGTTAATAATTTTGCCGTAGCGTCCTTCTTCTAAGGAATCTTCACCATATTGAGTTTTGATTTCATTGATCAGCAATTCGATCAACTGTTGTTTAATCGAATGATGCACGATGAGATAGTCTGGCGCGATGCACGTTTGACCACAGTTGATTAATTTGCCGAATACGATTCTTCGGGCAGCAATAGGTAGATTGGCACTGACATCGATAATCGCTGGCGATTTGCCGCCAAGCTCTAAGGTTACTGGGGTTAAATGTTTCGATGCTTTTTCCATGACATATTGACCAACACTAGTTGAGCCAGTAAAGAATATATAATCAAATTTTTGATCAAGAAGCGCTTGATTCTCATCACGACCACCGAGAACGACGGCGACATATTCGGAATTAAAAGTCGTTTCAATCAGTTTCTTGATAATTTGTCCTGTCGCTGTGGCATATGAGCCTGGTTTGATGATGACGGTATTTCCTGCTGCAAGTGCATCAATGGTTGGACTCATGGCAAGTAAAAAAGGATAATTCCAAGGACTCATAATCAAGACGGTACCAAAAGGTACTGGACGTCGAAAGCTCTTTCCCATGAAATGGACTAGTGGTGTTTTGACTCGAACATCACGCGCATATCTATTTATATGCTTGAGCATGAATCTTATTTCTTCATAGACCATACCGATTTCCGCGAGGTAGGCTTCTTCTGGGCTCTTACCTAAGTCAATTTTAAGGGCATCTTTAATTTCTTCCTCGAGAAGTTTGATTTGAGATCGAAGCCTTAACAATATTGATCGTCGAAAGGCAATGTCAAATGTCTCATGTCGATTGAAGTAAGTTCGTTGGTTTGCTACTAATGCTTTAATATCCATAATTTATCCCTTTTATGACATTATACCATCAGGAGATTTCGGAGATAGGTGATATAATAAATCAATGGTTGATATTAAAAAAACAATCGGTATCGCACTTGGTGGTGGCGGGTCACTCGGCTCATATGAAATGGGCGTATGGACAGCTTTGCGCGACCTCAAGATTCAACCAGATGTGATTACCGGTACCTCAATCGGCGCATTGATTGGGGCGTTTATGGCGGCAAACAAATATGAGGTTGCGCACTCGTTATGGCAAGATGTTTCACCCGAAAAAGTTATGAAGGACGGGTTGAATTTTGACTGGGTGCAGTTGCGTAAAACATTTCAAAAAGACCGGCAAAAAATCATTACTTTTACAAAAAGATATATAAAAAACCGTGGCGCTGATATCACACCATTTATCGAATTAATCAAGTCAAGCATCAGCCCTGAAGAAATTAAAAACACGACGCCACGATTTGGAATCGTAGCTGTTGAATTACCATTTTTCGTTCAACGAAATATTGAGATGCGTAATGTTGATGATGAAGATGTTTATGATTGGCTATTTGCCAGCAGTGCAATCTGGCCGTTATTTCCTGTCCGAACAATCAAAAAGAAAACGTACATTGACGGAGGATATAAAGACACTTTGCCAATTCGATTTGCTTTTAAACTGGGGGCACAGCAAGTCATTGCCGTTAATCTATTTTATAAAATCACATGGCATCCATTATTGAATCGTCGCCAGGATGTCATTAACGTTGAACCTTCGTGGAATCTCGGGGCTCCGTTCAATTTTGATCAAGCGATGATTGACAGAAACCGTTCACTCGGATATAACGACACGATGAAAAAAATCGGGCCGATGATTGGATATCGCTACACGTTCAAACCAACACCTAATCTTGCCGATCTCGAAATCCAATTACTTCAAATGATTAAGGATAAATATCCATCTCAATTAGGCGGCATCCTCAGATTATTGAAAAGGCACACTAAAGGAAGGATTCCAGATGGACATTTATTTCTCCGTGGGTTAGAAGTGATTGCCGAAACATTAAAAATTAGTCCAGAACCAATTTATGAAATCTCGAAAATCACGCAACTAATCTATGACATGATTGATGCAACATTCGTTACTCGCGATGTTGTCTCACTATTGAGAAAAATTAAAGAACGACAAACATTAACGGATGAAGAAGAACTCGGGGCTATCAACGCACTTAAATATGTTCTTGAGACGCAATTCCATGGTCGAGACATCACGAATTGGATTTCTTATAAATCCAAATACATCCTTACGTATGTCATGTTATTATTGATTCAGAGTAAATTTATTAATTTAATAAAGCAGGGGGCAGAGCAATGAAACTTGGATTAGCACTTGGTAGCGGTGGCTCCAAAGGAGCATATCAGGTTGGTTTCTTTCAAGCAATTAAGGAATTAAAAATTCCATATCATATCATAACGGGCGCTTCGATTGGAGCGTTGAATGGTGCAATCATGACGACAGGCGATTTACCGATGCTTGAACGTTTGTGGCACAATCTTGAACTAAAAAAAGTCATGAAGCATGGGATTAACCTTGACCTTGACGAGATATTACGAAGCGATAAGAAAGAATTGTTTAAATTCATCACTTCATACATAAAAAACCGTGGGATTGATATTAGCCCATTCAAAACCCTAATTGCTGAATGTCTCGATGTCGAGAAACTCTTGGCTTCGCCAATCGCATTCGGCGTGACCGTCGCCACATACCCAAAAATGGTTGGAAAAGATATCGACATTAAAAAAATACGAAAAGAAGAAATTGCCGATTATTTGCTGGCAAGCGCTAGTTGTTATCCGGCTTTCCCTGTGACGACAATTGGCGAGGAACAATATATTGATGGTGCCTATCATGATCGACTACCTATCGATTTTGCCTTTCGCTTGGGCGCTGATCACGTGATTGCTGTCGACTTAAATACCACCCAATATAGTCATCCCGAACATCTCGATAAATCAAACGTTACATATATCCGCAGCTATCATCATCTAGGACCATTTTTGATGATTCGTAGCGATGTGATGGCTCGTAACATGCGCTTAGGTTATTTGGACACGATGAAAAAATTCGGGAAATTTCTCGGCTATAAGTACACGTTTAAGATTAGCAACGCATTTGATAATGAAGCCGCTCGAGTGATCAAAATTATCGAACGGACCGGAAGTGAGGATCTTAATTTCTTCTTAACGAGTAAAATTCATGAAACAATGACAGAGCGCACAAAGTATTTGCGGTTTTTGGAAGTTATCGCTGAAGCCGTTGATCTTGACCCATTAAAAATTTATGAGATACCAAGCATGCGTCAAGAAATCGAACAATCGATTAGTGGAAACCAACATCATACGAATTGGTTATCGAAACGACCAGGTGAGCAACAATTCCGATTATTAAAAATGAAGACAGCGATGCGATTTGGGATGATTAAACAAATCGCTAAAGAAAAATTAGAATTACCTGAAGCAACCAAAGACATGTTAGCCGCGCATTATCCAGAGCTTTATTTTGCGGCAATTTTTTATCGACTGATTGCATAGTATGGCAGCGCTAGTACCTTATCGTAAAAAAATAACTTATTTTGCTTATTTTTTGAAAAATGCATGGTTTGTTTTGCTTTGGAAACTCTTCCATCGAAAAAAAGGTGTCGAACGGTTTGTTGGCATCGTGGGAATTACGCAAGAACATAGCAATGAAATCTTGAAACACGCCATCCAAAGCGGCATTCCTTTTGCCGCCATTCGCTTTGGAGCGACGGAAATGAGCTGTCTCAATAATTATGAGAAGATTCAATTTGGATGGCGTCACGATTATAAGAAACTCGTCAAATATTCAATGAAAAACAATGCCGGCTTTTTTCCAACCACCGATGCCAATCTAAATTACTACTGCTCCCATTATCTCAAAGAACTACCAAAAACCGATATTTTAGGTATCTCCGGCATTCATATGGAAGATTATTTTTATCGTAAATATATTCCGCATGCCAAAGTCATTCAATACAATGCCTTTGAGCCACTAATGGGCGATTGGACCTCGGCATTAAAGGGGAAACGAGTCCTTGTCATCTCACCATTTGCACAATTAATTGAACAACAATACGCGAATCGTCGCGCAATTATACAAAATGAAACCGTGTTACCAGAGTTTACCTTAATAACCATTGAAGCTGTGCAAACAATTGGTAACCAGTACGATGAACGCTTCCACAATTGGTTTGAAGCGCTCGATTATTTGAAGGTTGAAATCGTCAAACATGAATTTGATGTTGCCCTCATTGGAGCTGGTGCTTATGGAACGCATTTATGTTGGTTTATTAAGAGTTTAAATAAACAAGCGATACAAACTGGAGGGGCGACCCAATTATTATTTGGTATAATGGGAAAAAGATGGGAAAAACGCCAGCACGTGACGCGTTATGTCACGAGTTCCTGGACACGCCCAGTCACTAAGCCTCAAGGTGCTGAAAAAGTGGAAAAAGGATGTTATTGGTAATGAATCGAACAATCTTAGAAAAATACCGTCATAAATATGGCTCGCTCCTTGCGTTTCTTGCCCTTGAATTACTCTTATTTACAAGTCTCAATTTAGCTAACTTTGGAATGCTTTTCCGCTATCTTTCAATCATCTTTGCTCTGGCACTGTTTCCGCTTGTTTTACTGCAATACAAAAAGGAAGATTGGCTTAATGTCGGATTGGTGCTTTTGCTACCATTAGCGGCTTATAGCCTCTTCATGGCCTTTTCACCACTATATTTTATCTTACAAACGTTCATTGATAATCTTGCGATGATTTTATCGTTTTTCTCATTCGTATTAATCGGCATCGCCATGGCTTACGAACAGGAATTTAAAATTGAAAAAGCCCTCGCGACAATATTTGCCGGTATTGCCGCGGTATTAGCCATTTCCTTAATTTATACAATGTGGCGCTACACATTTTTCTATGTGACACGATTTACTGGACAGGCACTTTATTTTGATGGCGAAGCCTACATGATTTCAAATGAAGCGAAATGGTTATTCGGATTTGAATTTAAAGAAGTGACGACGGCCTTTTTCGTGAATAATGCGATCATCCTCGCACCACTCCTATTAGGCCTACTTTTTATACCGTTTAAAAAAATATCAACGTTTGACTATTTTTGGATCGTATCTGGCGGCATCGGATTAATCGCGATTATATTTCTACCATATTTTTCAGCAATCAAATTTCTCATTCCAGCCATCATTGTCGCTTTAATGGTTAAGTTTTATCCTCGTGATAAACGCTGGCTCAAAATATTGAATTATGGCCTTTATGTTGCTATGGGAATCTTTTCTCTGGCGGCAGTTTCACTGTTACTTTATGCGTTTGAGGTTCCGTTTTTTGTCAATCTCGTAACTAATAATGCGATTTTAAATCGTGTTTTTGGTAATAGTATCGTCGTCAGTTATGCCGAAGTTATCCAGGCGTCGATAAATCACCCATTTGGTGGACTCCACCCCATCATCATTGGCAATCGATTTATGGAATCAACAGGGAGCGCTGTGTTTGATTCGCTCTATCAAGGTGGCTATTTTGCCGCCTTTGGCTATCTTGCCTTTATGGGTTTTAGCGGGTATACATTAATTCGCTACTACAAAAATAGTCAGGATGCCCACCATTTAAAGATGCTTGTCATTTTGTTTGCTTTGACATACGCGGTTGTATCGCTTTTCCATTATGAGTACGCACCATTTGTTCGCGAAGGGCAACGAATTTATAAGCTACCACATTTTTCTGATTTGTATAGTCTCTTAGTCGTTTTCTTAGTTGGCTATGCTTATGTTAAGAGCAATAAACAATTAGAAACAAAAAGCGAACCAGTCGTTGTTACTAGTTCGCCTGAAGAAGAAGTTCCGCTCGCTTAATAATTACCAAGTGCTTTTTGGTAACATTACTTCATAGACAAAAATTGCGGTATAATGCGGATCGCTTGCTTGGGCGGCCGCATCGAGTATTTCATATTGAACGCTGACAGCAGTCGCTCCTTGAAGCGATAATGATGGGGCAACATCCGTTAAATAAAAACCGTAGAATTGGGGAAAATCAAGTCTCCGAATCCCGAAAACATCAAGATTGAATTCGTGTTGGATGAATTCAAGATTAGTGGTTGGTAAATAGTAAGACAGTTTAACACGCACATCGGTGATGGCGACACCGCCAGAAAATGTATCCGCGCCAGCTTTTAAATATACACCAAGCAAGTTAGCAGATTGTAGCGGAGTATTAAATACATAGCCAAATCCAGACGCCTGAATTTGTAAGCGGCTTTTACTAATGCGGATTGCATCGCTACAATGGAGAATGCCATCAAATAATTTGCTTTCAAAACCGTATTTAACATCAGTTAAACTATTAGAGAGTTTATATGTGGTTGCAAACAAATCGTCGTTAACGAGCGTCGGTGTCCCATTAACAGTGACGTAGCGATCAGTTTCGTTAACATTCGTAACGCCGGTGATTAGATCATCCCTTGTGACAGTGTATGTCATTTTATTAGCAATATGAGCTGGTGCTAACGTCGTTGATAGCACGGTGTCTTGATACATATTATCGGCAAATGTCGCCGTGTGGTAAGTCGTGCGTTCAAGCGCTAAAGCTACGTCTTGGCCACATGATGTTAACGCAATCATGCCAAGGGCGATTAATAGTGAGCGTTTCTTCATTTATTTGCTCCTTCAAGATAGTTTGAGATGTCAAGCCACGCACCCATTTCAAAGTCTACCTGATCGTCATCTAATAATAACGTTCCTTTAGCGGGCGTGAATGTCATTTCACTAAAAAATATTTTACCATCTATCGAGTATAGGTCAACCCGAACGAATGGAAATGGGGCTGCGAGCGCTTCAGCGAAAGCCACCATATCATTAAAATTGTCGGGCTTGCTAAGTGGATGTTCATCTTTTCGCCATCCATTGAATTGGCTCCCGTCAAACGGAGTCCAATCGATGTAAAAATTGGTATAACGAATGTCTTGTCCGCGTCCTGTAACAACATATAAATTGCGAGCCTTGCCATTAAACACATGAATTTTATACTCGATAGGAAGGTCGCTTCCATTTCCGAGGTATTTTTCGATGAGAACGCGTGGTTTTGTGCGACTATAATGACGTTCAATCGTCAGCTTTCCATAATCCGTTTTTAACCATTTACCAAATTGGTTATGCATCATCGGGATATCAAGATTATTTTTGTTTGTCACAATTAGATTAAAGGCGCAAGCATGAGAACATTTCATGACGAATTGATCGGGAAGATTTGAGAAATCAACACTCGCAATCGTCTCATGGCTACCATAACTTTCGATGAGATAGGCGGAATATCCTAATCTTGCAACGTAATCCCTGACGGTAACACGGTCGGAACACTGGATTACAAGCGGGTCATTGGGATAAACGAATAATCGTAAATACTGCAATTTCTCTGTATAGCGGGTTGGATGTTTAAGATCAAGGCGGTGGCGTGTCAAATAACGATACTGCCACTTGACAAGGGTGACTGGAAAAAATTGGCGCATCATGGCGCGGATTGGAGCGAACACATAGCGTTGGATTGGGTTGAGTTTGCGAAATTTACGATTCATTGGTCCTAGTTTTTTAATCCATATCATTATCGCAAATTATTGCGTCACTGGTATAGGTAATTAATAAGTGACTATAAATTTAACGATATCTTTAAGAATATTTATATGTTAATACGAATTACATCGCCAAATTACAAATTGTTCGTTAAAATAAATTCGATTATGAACATTCTAACATTTTGTCAATTTTACTACCCAGAAAATTTCACGATTACACCATTAATGCGGCAATTAGTCGCCCAAGGCCATCAAGTTACGGTGGTCACGGGACGTCCTAATGCTGGCTTTGGTCGTATCTTACCTGAATATAAAAACTGCTCATTTGAAATACTCGATGGGGTTAAGGTTCATCGTTTACCGATTGTTGCTCGGCGTCCAGGCCGTTTAGGTCTTATCATCAATTATTTTTCTTATTATTTCCGTGGTCGTCAGTTCGCCAGAAAACATCAAGGTAATTATGACATCGTCTTTGGCATGAGTTTATCGCCCGTTATCTCATTAGTACCCGCGATTGATTTTGCGAGAAAACACAAATTGCCATTAATGTTATATTGCGTTGACATCTGGCCCGAATCAGCGGTATTCACTAACTATATTCAACGCGACACCCTGGCGTATCAAATTCTTAAATCGTGGTCACAGCGTATATATCGAGCGGCGGATCGCTTGCTAGTCGGTTCCCCCTCTTATCAAGAGTACATGATTAAAGAGCATCACCTCGATGCGAATAAACTCAATGTATTAGTGCAACCGGCACTTACAAGTGAACTTAAACTTGCACCAATTACTTATGAAGCCCCATATAATCTCGTTTATATCGGTAATATCGGCCAAGTACAGTTACTTGATGAACTTGTATCGGCGATGGAAAGATTATCAGATAATGTTCATCTTCATTTAATTGGTTATGGAACGGCATGGCCGCGAATTCAAGAATTTATTAAAACGCATCAATTAAGCGCACGAATTCATTATTATGGAACGTTAAAAAGCGCTGAAGCCGTGGCATATATTCCTAAGGCGACCGCAGTTGTTGTTGCTCTTAAGGATGGTGGTTATGTCGGTCAAACAATTCCTAATAAACTAATCATGTACCTCGGCTTTGGACGTCCGATTATCGGAGCGATTGCAGGTGATGGGGCTAATGTTTTACGCGAAGCGGGAGGTGGAATAATCGTTGCACCGACTGTTGATGGTTTCATCGAAGGTGTTCAAACATTAATTTCATTGACAGATGCAGAAAAAAACGCGCTTGGAGCGCGTAATCAATCATATTTTAATCAGCATTTCACACTCGAAAAAATCGGGCGTAAACTTGAGGATTATTTGAGAGAACTTATAAATTGATTAAGTTTCTTGGCGATTGCTTCAATCCCAAATTCCGTTAATACGGCTTCTTTGGCTCTTTTAGCCATTCGGTCACGACTTGCTGGTGACATTTCCATAAATTCAATTAATGCCGTTCTTATTTCCATAATTGAACCTTGACCGGCCCAGATTGCTAATTTTTGAAATTGTGGTGTTAAGAGGCTATGTTCAGTTGACATTGTCGGTGCGCCACTTGTCATATATTCAAAAAATTTGCTCGGTACCGAGAAGATATCAAGTTTCCGATCGTAAGGACGAGGGTTAATGTTCAATAATGATCCGGCTTCATATTTATAAGTAGCTTCTTGAGTAAGTTGTCCGATAAACTTAATGCGTTTGTCTTTTAGGGTGCTTTGCTCGACAAAGTGACTCGGCCCATGACCCGCGATTAACAAATCGACATCATAAGTCGTATTCATAAATGCGGTGATGAGATTATTGACGCCATAACGCTCGTGCATCGCCCCCGCAAAAAATAAATAAGGTCGGGGGTATGAGGAAAAACATTTACGATCTTCAATCACACCAGGAAAGTTTAGATGAGGCCGGTGGTGTGGATTAGCCATGACATCAAGTGCTTCGGTCAAGGATAAATAATAGTCGAATTGTTGCATTTCTTTGATGGCGCTGGTCGCTGATTTTTTGTTAGCTCCACTAAGAAGCAATGGGTTATCTGTCACAATTGCCAGTGTCTTAATGTGAAATCTCTTTCTGGCTTTAAGGGCGAGTCGACGGAGTGTGCCATTAATCGCATCAACGACTAGAATGGCGTTTGGATGACGTTTGATCTCCGAAAACTCATTAATCAGTTTCATGCCATCATCAACAATCCGTTTTTGTTTGATGTATTTACGGTTATAGACAGGCAAATAATGATATGTGATTTTTTGCTGGCGTTTCCATTCATGAGGCAAGAAAGCTGGTTCGTTGTAAGCGACCAATGCTCGATACGAAATGACGCTTACTTGATACTCCGTGCCAAACGCACGAATCAAACGACGATGAAAGTTTTGATTGCTGGGGTTAGCCTTAATTTTAACTTTGGCATTCAGCTCGTCAAAATCGTCAGTCAGCATTGAATTAGTTAAATATATTATTCGCATGTTAATAATTTTTCGAAGCTATCGAGGTGCTGAGTCACCATTGCTTCAATCGTTTGATTTTTCGCGGTATTTACACATGATTCATAACGGTCTTCTTTGATTAATGAGGTAATTGCACCATGGATGACATCTTCATCATCGAGGTCAACAAGAAATCCATTTTCTCCTTGAGTGATGAGATGAAGCGCTGCCATGACACGTCGTGAACTGATGACTGGTAATCCCTGAGACAATGATTCATTGATCACATGTCCGTAAATATCCTCTTTACTTAAGATGATGAAGCCCGTGGCGTAACCCATCATGTTTAATAACTGGTCGCGTTTTTGATAGGGCATAATCGTCACGTTATCAAGGTGATGTGCTGCAATATAATCACGATATTTCTTTTCATCGGGTCCAGATCCCACAAGTAGCAATTGATTGTTGTTTGGACGCTTTTCCCAAATTTGCAAAACGCGGATATTATTTTTTCGATCGACGAATTGTCCGGCGCTGATAAACACGGGCCCCTTATTGATATTTAATTTTTTCCAAAAGTTGTTTTTTTCAATCGCGGATCGTGCTTTTTTTAAGATGTCATGAGTATAAATCGTCGCATATGGGTAATGGATGATTTTGTCCTTTTGCGCCCCATAGTGACATAAGTAATCATCGACATAGGTTGTGGGTGCAAAATAGTGGGATGCTCCACTGACGAGTTGCCGTTTCAATTTATAACGCCATGGTGGGTCCTCATGGACGACACCACCATTCACATAAAGAACGTAATGGCGTTTCATACGAAGCAAATAGCGGATGGTAATGATTTCTGTTAATGAGGAGTAACCATTCATGATAATTAAATCATATTCATTTTTTCGCAAGTGACGGATTAACTCACATGAGAAATGATTTTCAGCGCCAAGATTAATACCGCGTAGGAAAATAGTGCGGAAGTTATATTGGGTCCGATCATAAAAAAACGGATGCCGAAAGCCACTGGCATGTCGTTCGAAAACAACAGTCAAATCCATGTGTGGGACAAGCCCATTGAATAAATCGATTTTATAAGGCGCCGGATGGGCAAAGACAAAAAGAACTTTCATGGTTTATGCCAATACATTATACATTAGGTTATTATAGAAATACATTGTAAAATAATTTGTATGAATCAAAGTGCTTTGAATTGGGAAACTTTCTTAAAACATGAGAAAAATTTTGAATACGCACGGGATTTGCAACTTTTTTTGGACGAAGAATATCGTAATTACAAGATCTACCCACCGCGTGAGTTACTGTTCAATGCTTTCAAAATAACACCACTGACAAAAGTAAAAGTGATTATTATTGGTCAAGATCCTTATCATGAACCGGGACAGGCGATGGGACTAAGTTTTTCAGTTCCTGATGGTATTCCGTTACCGATGAGTCTTATCAATATTTATAAAGAAATCGAGCAAGACATCGGGATAAAAATGAATTTTTCATCTGGAAATCTCACTCACTGGGCGCAGCAAGGCGTGCTCTTATTGAATGCTTTTTTGACAGTTCGGCAAAGTCAACCACTTAGTCATCGACATGCAGGCTACATTAAATTTTTCGAGCATGTATTGACCTATCTTAATTCAATCGAACAACCCTTCGTTTTTCTTCTGTGGGGATCGTTTGCCAGAAGTTATCGGCGTTTATTAACGAATCCACATCACCTGATTCTTGAAGCGGTCCATCCCTCCCCATTAGCGGCGAATCGTGGTGGCTGGTTTGGTAATCGCCACTTTTCAAAGACCAATGATTTTCTTAGAGCCAAAGGTGTGATGCCCATCAGGTGGGAAAACACTACCAATACATAATATTTTCACTTATAATCTAAGCGGGAGCTATGGGGCACATGGCTGAGAGGATAGTTAAGCCACTATCGACCACACCTGATCTAGATAATGCTAGCGTAGGTTTGTATCCTTGCTAGACCAAGGATTTTTTATTAGGAGTAGCGCAATGAAAATCAAACATCTAACCATTCGTGACATTGCTGAAATAGCTATGCTCGTATCGATTGCTATTTTGCTTGATCGTGATGGATTAAAAATCCGTCTTGGGTCACAAAGTGGCTCGTTATCATTGACGATGGTGCCGTTACTAGTCTTAGCGTTACGCCAAGGGCTTGTCAAAGCCTTCTTTGGTATTGGTATCGTCTATGGACTCGTGACAAATTTACTAGATGGTTATGGGTTTGTCACATATCCAATTGATTATTTTCTTGCCTATGGCTCACTTTCATTAATTGCCTTATTCCGTCCGTTAATCAATAAAAAATATCCTCACTTAGTGTTCAATTACATATGGCTAGCAGTTTCTATCATTAGTGTTGTGGCTATAAGGTATGTTTTCCATGTTTTGTCAGGTATCGTTATTTATGAAGCAACGTTGCTATTTTCTTTATCCTACAATGCCATCTTTGTGATATTGCCCTCGCTTGCCATTACGATTCCGGTCATGATTTTACTCTACCTCCCACTTCAACGAATCAATGCCCGTTATCCGACAAGTGAAGCCCAGCCTCGTGATAAGGAGCATGGTAATGGATCAAATAATTAAAGTACTTGAAGCTAAACGTCAAAGTTTTTTAACACTATTTAAACGGACAAAAACGACGAATTTAATCATACTGGGCATTTTTGTCATCGCGATGATACCGGTATTCATTTTTTTATTGCCTGCTAATAGCAATTTGGGATTACTTGTAATTGGGGCATTACTAATCGCGATGTTTGTCTATTCGAGGTCCGCTAAAACTTGGCTTAATCAACGAGTCTATCGCTATATTTTTGACTATTATCATGAAGTTGCAAACTTTTATTATCAGCAATCACCATTCAGTCAGATTGAGATTAAAGAACGCGAAGGGATGAATGTTGAAGAATTTCGCAATCTCGGACTACTAAAAAACGTCATTAGTCTCATCAGTCGCAACTGTATTTCTGGTGAAATCATCGATACACAATTTCAAGTATGCGATGCTGGAGTGCGAATTGGGATTGAAAAACGGATTGCTGTTGCTTTCTTTGGACGCATTTTTCGCTTCAAATTACCTTCTTCATGTCCAGGTCATTATATCGTTCATCGACAGTATCGGGATGATGCGATCCTTCCTGATGGTTTCAATGATTTTGAGCCACTTGAGGTATCGGGCAAACGCTTCATCTATGGACAAGATAAAACGATGCCGAAATTACTATCACATGAATTATTGAAAATACTTGATTCATTTGAACTAGGTAACGAACTCATGGACGTTACCGCTGTCATTAAAGACGATTATTTATACCTGCTTTTGTCTTACAATGACGCCATTATGAATGTGGCCTATGAACACGCCGTGATTGCATCAGCCCTTGAGCGATTTGACCATGACTTACGATTAATTGAGAAACTGGTTAAAACATTACACTAAATAAATAGTTTCATGCTTGGAATATTTGTTAAAATAACGATGATAGCCACCACCTAAATACGGCAGCATTTCGCTAGAATCGAGTTTTTATTTGACACCTTGGATTAAGATTCAAAGTTATAAGCATGATGGATCGTTACACCGATGTTGGGAACGTAATTTTTTACTTGAAGACAATGAGGAATATTTCATCACAGCGAGCAAACGTACACGCGTCATTGAATATGATGGAAGACGCTGGTACTCCAAAGAACCAGCAGTCGCTTTTTTTAGTAAAAAATATTGGTTTAACGTCATTGCAATGCTCAAAGATGATGGGGTTATTTTTTATGTAAATTTAGCGTCGCCAACATTAATGGCAGAAGAAATGCTACGTTATATCGATTATGATTTGGATTTTAAACTTTTTCCTGATGGTCGCGTCATCACACTCGATGAGGGTGAGCATGCGCGCTATACCAAACGATATCAATACTCACCCGAATTGCAACTTGTGATTCAAAAAGCCAAAACACGCGTTTTATCGATGCTAAAAAACCATACTTATCCATTTGATACACAACTAGTCGATGATTATTATGCTAAATTTCTTGCGCTAACGCGTGGATAATACTGATTCTAGTTGTGCAAAAACAAGTTCGGTTTCATAAATTCCGGCATCAATACGCCGTTTTTTATTTTGATAGTTAACAACGTCACCAACAGCATAAACATGTTGTTGGCTCGTCTGCATGACACTATTAACTGCAAGACCAGGTCCTATTTTTTCTAGACCAAACGAAGCACTAATGGGAATATGACCATAATTGACGAATATATAATCGCAAGTCAGTTTCTCTAGAGCAAGAGTTTCGACGTTTTGAATCGTAATTGATTGAGCGTTAGCCCCATCTTTAAATATTTGAATTGGTAAAAATGGTTTCTTGACTGTTAAATTTTTTAGCTTGTTAATGACGGCAACATCTCCGCGAAATTCATGGCGGCGATGAACTAAAGTTACAAATGGCGTTACTTTGCTGATGTCTCGCGCCCAATCAAGCGCAGCATCACCACCACCCATAATGACCACGCGTTTATCACGGAGAAAATCGAGGCGATGTAAAGCGTAAATGATATTATGGCAACCTTCAACGCCACGACATTCTAGTAAGCGCGGCATATAAACACCGAGACCCGTAGCAACTATAACGGTTCTTGTTTGGTATACTTCTCCAGATGTTTCGACTTCAATTATTTGATCGACCGGTTTAATTTTGGTGACTTTTTTATTGGTCAGTAATTTTTGTTTATTTGTAGCGGGTAGCTGTGCTAAGAGCCATTCAATGTAGTCTTTTGCAAGAATTGATGTCAGTCCAGAAATATCAATGATTTCCTTTTCTGGATACAGTTCTATCAACTGACCACCAAGTTGTGACTGACTTTCTAATAACAAAAAATTATAGTCATATTTACTTGCTTTTATCGCTGCATTGAGACCGACGGGTCCACCGCCGATAATGATTAAATCATAGGTTGTTTTCAGCATTTTTTCGCACCTCAAACACTCAGTCCGTCATCAGTATGCCTTAAGAGGCATTTTTTTACACTAAAAAAATAATGGATGAGAAAACATGATAAAATATCAAGCAGTCAATTAATATGAAACAACACAC
>CAZXCV010000005.1:69846-75972 GCA_964639215.1 uncultured Staphylococcaceae bacterium | reverse complement strand
ACCCGACCTACGTCCTTAGCAGGGACGCCCCTTCACCAACTTGGGTATTGCTCCACGGTGCCTATAAATATTAGCATCGTAACTACAATGTTTCAATCAGAAAATGTTGGGGTTAATAGGCCTAGCGAAATAGATGACCTTATGCGCCGTGCGCCCACAAACCGCGCATTTATCATCGTGAGGTTGCTGATCAAAGGGCATGACGCGGGATGTCGCTGCTGTTAGTTCTTTGACGCGATCTTCACATGTTTGATCACCGCACCACATTGCTTGGGCATAACCTGTTTCCACAGCCTTGGTAAGTTCATCCAAGGTTTTAACTTTGATGATATTCCGTTCGAGATTAAGACGGGCTGCTTGATACATATCTTGTTGGATTGTCTTCAACATCAGTGTCACTTCTTTGGTCACATTTTGTCGAGATATTAATGTTTTTTGATGGGTATGTCGAGAAGCGGCAACGACCATATTATTAGCAATGTCACGAGGTCCAAGCTCGAGGCGAAGTGGGACGCCTTTCATTTCGTATTCGGCAAATTTCCACCCGGGTGTCTGATCAGATTCATCGAGGGTGACTCGGAATCCCTGCTCGGTTAATTCCTCGACAAGAGCGCGGGCGCTTTCGAGTACGCCCTCCTTACTAATTTGAATCGGGACGATGACGATTTGAATGGGAGCGACTAATGGCGGTAAGACCAGACCATTATCATCACCGTGAACCATGATGATGCTACCAATCAGACGTGTACTAGCACCCCAACTTGTTTGATGAACAGGACGCAATGTGTTGTCTTTATCTTGAAACTTAATATTAAAAGCCTCTGCAAAACCCGTACCAAAATAGTGAGTGGTGCCACTTTGAAGTGACTTTCCATCATGCATCAGCGCCTCAATGCCATAAGTTTCACGGGCACCAGCGAATTTTTCTTTTTCGGATTTACGACCAACTAGAAATGGAATTGCTAACAATTCTTCACCGAGCCGTCGATAAATTTCAAGCATGCCGAGTGTCTCTTGACGTGCTTCGAATTCTGTCGCATGGATTGTATGACCTTCTTGCCAAAGGAACTCCGCTCCTCGAAGAAAAGGACGTGTGGTTTTTTCCCAACGCACAACGCTGCACCACTGATTATATTTTTTCGGTAAGTCTCGATAACTAGAAACGATTTTGGCATAATGCTCGCAAAATAAAACTTCGCTAGTTGGGCGGACGATCAGTTTTTCCTCAAGCTTTTCTTGCCCACCTTGTGTTGCGATAAGCGTCTCTGGAGCGAAGCCAGCGACATGTTCTTTTTCTTTGTTAAAAAGACTTTCAGGAATCACGAGCGGCATATAAACGTTTTGATGTCCGGTTTTCTTAAATTGCCGATCTAGATAACTCTGTATTTGTTCCCAAATTGCATAACCATATGGTCGATAAATAATAAATCCTTTAACCGATGAATAGTCCATGAGTTCGGCTTTGCGGCACACATCGGTATACCATTTAGCGAAATCTTGATCACGGCTGGTGATACTTTCATTTTTAACTGTTGGCTTTTCCATATTTTTTCCTCGTGTTTAAGTCTTTTTAACTTCCTCGAATTGACGAATGCGATTAATTATCTTAGTCTCAACATTGATGATTTTCAAGTTGTAAGGTGCAATCGAGTCAGCACTGATGCCATTAGCTTCATAATTAGCCATAATTTCAACCCCCGCAAATTCACTCATATCAATCGCGATAATCGGATGATTGAATTTATGAAGTGTTTCTACGAGTGTATGAACATTAATGCGTTGCCGATCATTTTCAACGATATCAGCAGTCATTCGTTTGTCGAGAATATAGTAATCGAACATTGCGTAAATTTCATTGTCCAATAACAAATGCATATCGGAAAAACTAATGGCCGTTTGTAATCCCTTATCTTTAAAAGATATTAACATCTGGGAGATTACCCCTAAATTCGCATCCCAATCATTAATCTCGTTTTCATCGAAGACGAGCACAACATTTGAATCCTTTGTTTTTTTCATCATGGCGAGACTTTTAGTTATAAACGTCCGTTCATAGACGCTGACTGGAAAAAAGAGCGCGACCTCGTTATTCGATCGTCCTTCAGTAAAAGTTTGTAACATTTGCCGGACCATATTTGACAGCAATTCTTTGCATGCCTCGGATTCTTGAGCGAGCCGGTATAATTCAGGACGACTTATTTTTAGTGGTGAGTTGATAGCGATATCCGAGTAATAGGCAAATACGTCATATGTTTTTAAATCTAGTATCGGTCGAAATTTAATTTCATATTTTCGACTCTTGATAATGTCGACTACTTCCAGGTCAACCGCTTTCGCACTTAACTCATTGTAGCTAGTGTTTTGATCATAAATTGCTACAAGCATCGCCTCTTTTTCAGCCCGGTCAGCCATCATTCGCGCATGATGTAACAACTCTTCAAAATTGTGAGGGAAAAAGCGATTTTCAACGACTCCAATGGTAAAAGCAACCTCATCTTTGAGACCACTAACTTCAAGATTTCGTTCAATTGTATGGGCGATTGAGTGGGCAATTTGTTTATGTTCATTCGTAGAGATATTTTTTGTTTCTAACAAAATGATTTCAGCAGCTTCTTGCTCGACAAGATATAATCCCATCGTTAAGAATGTCGTAATTTTATCTTTTAGTTTTTTAAGAAAAACCGCTGAGATGAAATAGCTGGTATTCCCGGAATATTTCTTATAATAAAACCGAATCATATAGGTCGCCCCACGATTCGAGCTGGCTTTTTGGAGTCGGGTATTGGCTTCCTGAAGGTTGATGACATTATGATGTTGTTTTTGATACCTGCCTTTTTTAGGGGTTAGATAACGCAATAAATAACTATTCAAATGTATGACACGCATCGCAACATCGACCTTAGTTACTTCGAGGACCGAAAAATGTGTTTTCTTTGTTTTTTTAATCATCGCTCGCGCTTCAAGATGCCACGATGTTTGTTTTTTAACATCTAGTAGATTTTGAAGCCAATTGCTGACACGATAATAGTCGTCAGCGGCGTACTGTTTTAAAAAGTATTCAATGTCACTGCTTTTTAGTTCTTTTGGATTCGTTTTATCAAAATAACTAACTTTGTTAGTACCTAAATCAATCGTATATATGCGGTATGAGTAAATTTGCGATAAAGTATCACGATGCCTTTCAATATATTTACGTTTCAAAATTGAATAGTAAATCGCAATGATAATGAAAATGATTAACGCACCACCAAAGACATACTGCAGTAACGTTGGAATTGCTGAATTTGGGAAGATTGATTCGAACATGAAAACCTCTTAAGTATTATATACTTGCGACAGTCTATAAACAAACTAATGCTGCGCCTTACACTTCCTCTTGGAAATATAGACGCGCATGCTATAATTACTCCCGGAGAAATACCCAAGCGGTTGAAGGGGTCAGTTTCGAAAACTGATAGAGGTTGCAAGGCCTACGAGGGTTCGAATCCCTCTTTCTCCGCCATGAATTAAATATTACGATTGTTAATGCAATCGTTTTTATTTTAAATAGGGCATTGATTATACAACTTGTAAATAATTACAATGAAATCACGAAAGTGATCCTTAATCAGAAAGGAAACTCATTATAAATACCGAAAATATATGATCGAGGCACTAAATCAAAGTGCGGTGCTACTCGAGATCCCAGTTGTTTGTTTTTGCTAATGAGGCTGAAAGCCAAGTCCTGAAAGATGAAGTTACAAGATGTATATTTGACACCACGCTAGGATATTTATTTGCCTATCAAATTCCATTACCTTTACTGCTCGATTTCACGATATCATTTGGACAGTCGCGCCCGTCTATTCCTTCATATTTTCATTTATATTTTCATTTATATTTAATTTATAAGTTTAACGATTACTTTGTTTTTGTTAAAATTATGCAATAGGTGGTTTATGTTTACTCATCATTTATTAATTGATTTTCAAACAATCTATACGTACCAAGCGACAATTTATCCTGTCATCATCTTATTCATTATTTTTTTAAGCTTGCGTTTTGATAAACAACATTCCGTTCATGAAAGTCGCTCTTTCATCGCGATGCTTGTTTTAACATCTGTGCTGCTAATACTCGATCTCATCATGTTCTTAGCCATGCAAGGAACATCACCAATTGATATTTTCATTAATAAACTTACGAATGTCCTGTCTTTCATTGCGGTACCGCTTGTAACATTTTGCTGGGTGCTTTACGTATTCCGCGAAATTGGCTATAACGTGTTGAAACACCCTTGGACGCTAGTCGCATTATTAATACCAATTTTAATTGGCTCGGGTCTTTCAATTGCCTCCGCCTTCACAAATTTGTACTTTTTTATTGATGCTAATAACATATATTATCGCGGCATTTTATTCCCTGTTCACATTGCCGTTCCCTATTTATACATGCTGCTAGGCATCATCATCGCCATTTTTTCACGGAAAAAATTACCACCCAATGAGTTTATTCCAATTCTTTTATTTCCGTTACCACCAACGATTGCTGGTGTCTTGCAATCATTGTTTTTTGGGACCTTGATTCTTTTTCCCTCAATGGTCTTGTCGATGTTACTCATTTTCATCTTCAACCAATCTCGACAAGTGGTCACCGATTATCTCACTGGCTTAAACAATCGCCGAGAATACGATCGATATATCGATTCCATCAAAATAAAAAGTGCTGATAAAACGCTGGCCGGAATGTTATTAGATCTTGATGATTTCAAGACTATCAACGACACATATGGACACTTTGTCGGTGATGAAGTGTTAGTGGCCATTGGTAATCTCATCACCAATGCTTTTATGACAACTGATTTCGTTGCACGTACTGGTGGCGATGAATTTTTTATCTTTTTTACAATTAGCGACAAACGAAAACTGACAACGCAAGTGCAACATTTTTTGAAAAAGTTAGCGGACTTCAATAATCTTAAACGGTTCCCATTTCAGGTAAAATGCAGTTATGGTGTCGACGTCTTCGATTTAAATATTCATCGAAATATTCGGTTCTTCATTGCCCACATTGATCAGATTATGTATAACCAAAAAAGAAGCCATCATCAGGCATAATTATGCACGTTTTTACATCAACCATCCCTGCAATTGTTCTCGATTTTATGACAAACATTCTATTGCTGTTTGCGATGGTTTTCATTTATCAGATTTCTCGATTTAAACCAAAACAAGAAGGATGGCTAAAAAATATTTTCATAGGCCTACTCATCGGTGCTATCGGCGTTTTAATCATGATGTTCCCATTTACACTTTCTGCAGGATTAATTTTTGATGCACGCAGTGTCTTATTTGTTGTATCTGGTTACTTCTTTGGTCCCTTAGTGACGACAATTGGCGCATTAATCGCCATTGGATATCGCACTTTATTAGGTGGTGGAGGCGTCTATGCTGGCACGGCCACAATCGCAATCACCACAATTTTTGGAGTTTTTTGGGCATACGTGCAACCGAAACTACCAAAGATTACTTCAGTCATTAACTTTTATTTTATGGGTTTAATTGCCCATATTCTTACGATTTTATGCCAACTATTGATAATTCCATTTTCGAGTGTGGCACCAGCCATAAGAAACGTTATCGTCCCTTTCATAGTTATCTACCCGATTGCCGTTGTCGTCATTTCTTTATCGCTTGAAAATCATAGCAAACGCCTATCAGCTGAAGGCACAATCGTTCGGCAAAGGATCCTGTTACAATCCGCGATTGATAGTGCTGAAGAGATTGAAATTTATTCACTTGATACCAACTACAACTATTTATCATTTAATCGTTTCCATGCCGCGTCAATGGAACGCTACTATCATCGACGACCCAATGTTGGCGATAATTTCTTCACATTCGTTGAAAATGATGCTTTTCGCATGCGTTTAAGATTCGAAATCGACATTGCGCTTAATGGCACTAGTCATGTCACAGAATCTGAAATCGAGGTCACTCCTGGCAAGTTTTATGAATCTCATTACAATCCGATTTTAGATAGCAACAACCACATTATTGGAGTTGGTGTTTTCGCTCAGAACATTACGAATCGCATTAATAATGAACAGAAAATTCTTCATTTGTCATATCATGATTCATTAACAGG
>CAZXCV010000005.1:25375-69836 GCA_964639215.1 uncultured Staphylococcaceae bacterium | reverse complement strand
ATCGTCGCTACTATCAAGAAGAGCTTGAACGGCTCGAAAAACAAAGCAATCACATTTACACATTTGCCTTCTTTGACATCAATGGACTCAAAGTCATGAACGATGCTTTTGGCCACCATGTCGGCGATCGGCTATTGAAGCGCATCTCCCAAATCGTAGCCAACAATTTACCAAAAAACACATCATTTATTCGAATCGGTGGCGATGAATTTTTTATAATTTTCTATGACATGAAAGAAACTGATGTTCTCCCGATCATCGATATAATCGAAAAGAAGATCGGACAAGAATCGATTAATGCAATTAATTTCTCGGTATCTTTTGGCGTTCAGGAACACGATCCGAATGAAACTATTATTGATTCCACCCGCCGTGCCGAAAAAAAGATGTATAACAAAAAACTTAGTGAGGTCACAAGTTCGCGCCACGAAACGATTCAAGCGATTTTAAATACATTACACGTTAAGAGTAAACGAGAAGAAAGTCACTCTTTACGCGTCTCCATTATTTGTCAAAAAATTGGAGAAGCATTAAAGATGCGAAACCAAGACATCGAATTATTAAAATTAATGGCAACACTTCATGATATTGGAAAAATCGCCATCGACCAAAGCATCCTCGAAAAACCAGGACCTTTATCGGATGTTGAATGGCTCGAAATCAAAAAACATCCAGAAACTGGTTATCATATCTTGCTAGCATCACCTGAGTACGCCGAAATCGCTGAAGATATTTTATCGCATCATGAACGATGGGATGGTAAAGGTTATCCGCGTGGCATTAAAGGCGAAGACATTCCCTATCGTGCTAGAATTATCGCCATTGCTGATAGTTATGATGCGATGACTAGCGAACGGCCCTATCGTAAAGCGATGACAAAAACCGAAGCATATAGTGAAATAAAGCGTAATGCGGGATTACAATTTGACCCTGAAATCGCTAATTTATTTCTTTCCATTCTTGATAACCAGACTTCAGCTGATTTATTTATTTCATAGTAATCATTATAAATGATATGATATTGACGTTAACGAGGTGATGGTTATGGATTGGAGCGCCATTGTTGCTTTTTTTACAGCAGTGCCCTGGTGGGTGCTGATTCTTATATTTGTCGCAAAAATATTTGAGGTTTCGCTTGGGACATTACGAATAATTTTAGTCAACAAAGGATTCCGCACTCAAAGCGCATTGCTGGCGCTCGTGGAAATATTTATGTGGGTTTTCGTTGCCAGTTCCGTCATTACTGATCTTGCCGTTTATCCAATCAAGGGGATCGCCTATGGTCTTGGATTCGCCGCTGGTGTCTATATCGGTTCAATTATCGAAACTCGCTTAGCATTTGGAAATGTATTAATTGAAACAATTGCCTCGCAAGCAACTGGTGGTGCGATTGCCGAACGTTTACGAGAAATTGGTTATGGCGTCACGACAATCATCGGCCAAGGACGCTCCGAAAAACGGTTAGTTATTAAAGTTTTCGCCCCGCGCCGAAACGCTAATATCGTGACCAAAGAAATATTACTACTTGATCCAACAGCGATGATTGTCAGTGAAGATATTAACGCAATCACCGGCGGATTTGTCGCCCGTAGTCGTTCGCTCTTCAAATAGAAAATTACTGCTATAATAACATTATGAATTTATTAACATTATTGACTCCCAAGCATGATGTCGAGTATCTCTACGATGATTTTTCACTCCGCCAAGCACTTGAGAAGATGGAAGCCCATCATCACCAAGCAATTCCGATTATCTCCCGCCAAGGTTATTACATCGGAACGATCACAGCTGGTGACCTGCTTTGGTTTATTAAAAATCAAAAACAATTCAACCTAGAAGACGCCGAAACACTCCCATTACGTCGTGTTGGTCACTATAAAGACTACAAAGCAATATCAGTTCTAGCTCCCGTCAATGATCTCATCGATTTGTCCATGCATCAAAATTTTATTCCTGTTGTTGATGATCAGCAAATCTTCATTGGGATTATCCGTCGCCAATCTGTCATCAATTATTTTAAAGATGTCATCGCAACCATGGAGTACCATCATGACTGAAGCCATTGATGTAATATTAACGCGTCGAAGTATTCGCGCATATCTTGATACCCCAATTTCGGAACCCCTCATTAAAACGCTCGTTCATTGTGGTATGAGCGCTCCAAGCGCCCACAATCGCCGACCTTTTAATTTCATCACGATAACAAATAAAGATGTTCGCGTTGCCTTAAAAACCAAGAGCATGTTTGGAAAGATGATGGAAGAGGCACCCCTTGTCATCGCTGTCTGTGGTGATAAATTAAAACAACCAATTCATGATTTTCTCATTGAAGACTGTGCGGCAGCCACCGAAAATATTTTACTCGCTGCCCATGCGCTTGGCCTTGGAGCCGTCTGGATTGGTGTTTATTCACTCACTGGGTGGCAAAAATTTATCATTAAAACATTAAAAATTCCCGAACATGTCGTCCCGGTTTCTCTCATTGCGATTGGTTATCCCAATCAAACAAGAAAAGATCGTGACCGTTTCGAACAAGACAAATGGCATCAAGAAACTTGGTAATTATTTCACAGGTTTAATAAAAAAGCGACCATAGACTTGATGACCATAGCTAACATCAATAAACGATTTAGCGTCGATTGATCGTACGAGTTTCACGACGCGCTTTACTTCAAAACTAGAGACGACAATATAAATTATTAAACGTGGCTCTCCTGAAAAGCCACCTTTTGCATTAACGACGGTACAGCTATGCGGAAAATTCGCTAAAATAATTTTTGGCATCCCTTCGATATTCGTAATAATCTGCATTTGAGCTTTCTTATTGCGAATGTTAAAGGCATCAACCACACGACCATTCGTGAATAAATAAACAAGTGTATATAAGAAACTGTTCAAGGCACCTAGTCCACTACCGTCACGAATAATTGTCAACATCGTATAAAACACTAAAATAATGGCATTGATCGTAATTTGATATTTACCAACTGACGTTGATTTGTGGTTGGCAATATAATAAGTGACGATATCAAGACCACCTCCACTTATTTCGGCACGGAAGCATAATGTTGTCCCAACACCTGAAAGAAAACCCGCAAAAAGTGCGCGACCAAGCATGTCGGTTGTGATATCAAAGATAGTGAGCCAATTATTCGGCAATATTTGGATAAATAGCGAAGTGAACACAACATTGACAATTGAAAATAATGTGAATCGTTTCCCAATGCCTTTAAAACCAAGCACAAATAATGGTAAATTGAGCATCAAGTAAAAAATCGCCTGGAATGTTTTCGACTCAACTTGAGGAAACAATCTCGTAAATTCAGCTAAGATTGTGAATATTTGCGACAAGCCCGAAACACCACCAGTAATCAAGTGATCAACATTAGGGTTCGTGGTTGTGATAAATCCTCGAAATGAATAGGCAAAGATAAAGGCGGCTACGACGGCGATAATAAACGTAAATATATAATTGAATGTTTGTCGTAATCGTCCATGTTCATACATGAAGTCTTGATAACGTTGCTGCCATTTTTGAAGTTGGAACATATGTGAATTATCGTTCTTTCGGTTGTATCGCATTGATTATAACCTATTTAGTGCTATTGACTAAAGTCACACAATAACTTTTTATTGAATTACATCACACCCTTTGATAATATTAACGTGCTATATGTATATATAGGGGGATTTTTGATGAAAAAAATACTAACCGTCATCGGAGCCTTCTTTGTCCGGATTTGGAACTGGATCAAAGAAACTGCTTGGATACAACCACTCTTAATCGTCGGCATTATTTTTGCCGTTATCTTCTCGATTCCTTCCATCAGCAAATGGATTCAAAGCATTGCTGATAATGCCAACAGTGCGGAAACCTATTACAAAAAATATCAAAAATCACTTAAAGGTGATGAAACGTCTGACGCTCAAAAGCTCATTGATGCCATCATGGCAAATGAGGACACCTATGGTGACAAATACTTTATCTTGCTCGTACAATCCACATGCGGTGCTTGCGAAGAAATGCAACCTGCAATCGATTTATTGAGGACCAAGACAAGCCGCTTCTATGATAAAGAAACATATGGTGCGTTTAAATTTTTCACGATCTTCATTGATGAAGAAGTCGACACTGATTCGACAACAACCGCTTGGCAACGTTTTGTTGACCGTAACACCGCATTCCTTGAACGAGCCGCTGAAGTAGCCGAAAACTCATGGTACTATGTCAATGGTTACTCACTAGACAACCGGATTGATGGACTTGAAGACGGTTCAAATATCGTTTCTCCAACAATATTTCTCTATGACAATACGGCTAGTAACCCATTCGAACCTGGCATAAGTGAAGTAATGTTTGGGGTCCCCGGAACGACGCCATATGAACAAGCCGAGCTACTCAGCCACGCTTGGCAACACATCGAAGAATTCTCACAACGTTAATTGATAACCGCTCTTTGGAGCGGTTTTTCTTTCGCATGTTATAATATTCGCGAGGTTTTAATCATGGAATATCACGAATGGCAACCCTATAAATATATTCGTGCGCTAACGACTTTGCGTGGCGGTGGCGTCTCATTATCACCATTTGATAGCAACAATATGGCCTATCATGTTAATGATCACTACGATCACGTTATAACGAATCGCATTTCATTGCTACGTGATTTGCATCTTGATGATCAATGTCTTGTGTGTGTTCATCAAACTCATAGCGACATCATTAAAAAAGTGACCCGCCTTGATGGCGGTGCCGGTGCACATGACTTTGAATCTGGTATCCCTGCCGATGCGCTTTATACTTACGACGTAAATTTGGCTTTGGCGATTTTCCACGCTGATTGTGTCCCTGTCTTTTTATTCGATAAAGTTAAAAAATGGGTCGCGATTATTCATGCTGGGATGACGGGATCATTGAAACGAATTAGTGAAAAAAGCATTAATCATCTCATCAAAGTCGAAGGAAGCCATCCAGACAACATCTTCGCATATCTTGGACCAGCATTAACATTTGCCTTTAATCCAATCGAGGAACAGACAGCAATGTCAATTCTTGCTCTCAATCCTGATTTTAACTATGCGATTAAAAAGAGCGATGGAACGTATTACCTTGATGTACCATTGCTTAACTTTGGGCAGCTGCGTAAAGCCGGGATTCCCGCTAGCAATATCACCTTGTCAGGAATTGATACGTATACACAACCAGACAACTATTATTCATATGCTCGTGATAAAAAAACTGGTCGTCATCTTTCACTCATCTACTTAACACGTTAACGTGTATAAAACTTCTTTAAAAATTGATTAACGTTTTCAGGAACAAGGGAAGCGATGTCAACACCTTGCTCTGCTAATTGTTTTATGGTTGATGAAGATATAAACGTCGCTTGGCGACGTGACATGAAAAACACCATTTCAACGCTTTTATCGATATATTCGTTACCAGATGCGATTTGAAATTCATATTCAAAATCCGGAACAGCTCTTAAGCCACGCACCAACGCGATTGCTCCATGTTCTTTAGCATAATTCACCGAAAGTCCCGTTGTGCTCGCCACGGTGACGCGAGAGCCAAACACACTGACGGCACCACTAATCATCGCCAGTCGCTCTTGAGCAGAGAAAGTCGTGGCTTTATGAGGATTAATCGCCAGTAAGACGATTACTTGATCAAAAATAACGAGCGCGCGTTTAATGATGTCGAGATGCCCATTTGTAATCGGATCAAAACTTCCTGGGTAAATTGCTGTTTTCATAATTACCTCCATAAAATCGTGACGCGGGTAATCCCATAACGATACCGGCGAACTTTTGTAAATTTTTCTTCTTCGATTCGTAAATCTTTTAATGTTTCAGTCACGATGATGTCCTTCGTACTCATAAGTTGACGATCGAGTAACTCCGTGATAATCGTCTCGCATATTTTATCAAGATATGGCGGATCAAGAAAGACGAGATCTGGTTTAATGTTTTCACGTGACAATCGATTGAGTGTCTCGTGATAATCATGAAGCCAAACTGTTGCACCACTCACTTCTAAAGCCGTGATATTATCGTGAATCGTCTTTACGCAAATATCATTATGATCAGCCATAATCGCATGCTTAGCTCCACGCGAGAGTGCCTCGAGTCCAAACGATCCAGATCCAGCAAACAAATCGAGTACAATCGCATCAGTTATCGTTGGTCCCAAAGCTGAAAATATCGCTTCCCGAACCCTGTCTTTCGTCGCGCGTGTTTCATGAATGACGGGAGCTTTGATGAGTCGATGCCGAAATTTTCCACCGATAATACGCATTATTGTTCTCCACAAACATGAAAATTAAATGGATCAAATATTTTTGTTTGAAGCTTGGCATACATCTCGCGCACTGGCGTAAATGCTTCATAATATTCACGAACGAGCGACTCGGAATCAAGCGCCAATTTGGCTTCATATAATGATTTTTGCGCTTGACTTACTAAAGTTTGATTGTCATAAACACGCGTGAATAATTCACTAGCTTCATTAACACGTGCTGCCAATCGACAAATAGTATCATCATGATTGAGCCTATGTTCTATTTGTTGCAGTCGCTTGACACGTCGGTCTTCTTTCAATGCATCAGCGACAATATATGCGTATCGTAAAACTTCACTAATATCCATATCACTACTTTAGCAACCACCCGATATTATTAAAAGCAAAAGCATTCAAAATCAGGTAAAAATGAGGTAAAATGATGACGCTTATGAAACTGACAATCTATAAAGACGATAGTCCATATTTGCGACGTAAAAGCAGCCCATTAACCTTGCCACTCGAACCTAAGTATCGCAGGATGCTTTTAGCGATGATTGCATATCTTAAAAAGAGCCAAGATCATGAATATGCCGAAAAGCATCAAATCCGCGAAGGAGTTGGTTTGGCCGCTCCACAAATTGGACACAATGTTCGCATGTTAGCAATTTATTTTAAGAAAGACGAATCAGTGGTTGAGCATGGACTTGTGAATCCAATTATTGTATCTAGTTCTGTCAAAATGACATATATTGCTGCAGGTGAGGGTTGCCTCTCCGTCGATAAAGAATACCAAGGCTATGTCTATCGTCATCATAAGGTCATCGTCAAGGCTTATGATATTATCGTTGATCAACAAGTAGAATTGACATTCCGTGGATTTGAAGCAATTGTAGTTCAACATGAAATTGACCATCTAAATGGTATTCTTTTTTACGATCGAATTGACAAGGATAATCCGTTCAAGGTGAATGAAAACGCTGAAGTTTTATAATTTATCGAGTCATCTTCCTTTATTTTTATTAATAATGACGATATAATATTTCCAAATTTAGTAATAACCATAATTATTTTATGTTGAAGGAGTAATTTTTAATGGCGAATTCATTAATATCTTCGCCGGTATCCGTATATGCCCTTGGAGGCTTAGGCGAAGTCGGCAAAAACACTTATTGTATTGAAAACGACAAGACGATCATTATGATTGATGCTGGCGTCCGTTTTCCTGAAGAAGATTTACCAGGAGTCGATTATGTGATTCCTGATTATACTCATATCAAAAACAATCGCAACAAGTTTAAAGCTTTGATCATCACACATGGTCATGAAGACCATATTGGTGGCATTCCATTTCTTGTACAACACGTGTTTGTCCCGGTCATTTACGCACCTCGATTAGCAGCCGCGTTTATCCGACATAAACTTGAAGACAATCGTATCAAAGAAAACGTAAAGATTGTCGAATATAGCGATGATTCTGAAATCAAAATTGATGATTTTAGAATTCAATTTTTCCGGATGACACACTCAATTCCTGATGCTTTTGGCGTTTGTGTGGATACACCAGAAGGTCGCATTGTGACGACTGGTGATTTTAAAATCGACTTAACCCCAATTGGTGAGGATATTAATCTTGGGAAGATTGCGCGCCTTGGAACTGAAGGTATTGATTTGTTATTATCAGATTCAACGAATGCCGAAATTGAAGGATATACACCGAGTGAACGTAATATTATTGGGGCAATTAATGATATTTTCAAAAACGCATCTGGCCGTTTGATTATCTCAACTTTTTCAAGTAATATCTCACGCATCCAGCAAATAATTGAAGTGGCTGTCACTTACCGCAAAAAGATTGTAGTGATTGGGCGTTCAATGGAAAATGCGGTGATGTTGTCACGTAAAATGGGCATTATCAAGATTCCAGACTCAAGTATTGTCGCGATTGAAGACATTAAATCATTAAGAACCGAAGAAACGGTTGTTTTATGCACTGGCTCACAAGGTGAACCTATGGCTGCGTTATCCCGCATTGCCAATGGTGATCATCGGCAATTACGAATTATACCTGGTGATACCGTCGTCTTCTCCTCAAGTCCGATTCCTGGCAATGGCTTAAGCATCAATAAAGTCGTGAATCATTTGACTCGTGCTGGGGCGTCAGTATTAACAAATTCAATCTTATATAATGTCCATTCGTCAGGTCACCCCGCCCGCCAAGAGCTACGAATCATGTTGAAATTATTCCGACCGCGCTATTTTATGCCGATGCATGGTGAATATCGCATGTTAAAACTGCATGCTGAATTAGCCCACTCATTAGGCATGAGTCCGAACAATACTTTCATTTGTGGCAATGGTGACACGCTCTTACTTCGCAAAGGTGTCGTCAGTCGTGGACCACAAGTTCCAGCAGATTCTCTTTACATCGATGGTCGCGACATCAATGGATTATCAACCGCGGTTATCCGTGACCGGAAAATTTTGGCTGAAGATGGGATGGTGTCGGTTATTGTCACTATCGATAGTCAAAGAAATCAACTGTTATTACCACCACGAATAACAACGGCCGGTTTTGTCTATCAATCATCAGGTAATCTCATTGCAGCTACCGAAGCAAAAGTCAACGATTCGCTGAATGAGCTGATGAAAAATCGCGTCAACTTTAATGAAATCAAACAAGCGATTCGCTCAACAGTTGGCAAATATTTATTTTTGAAGACACAACGTAGTCCGATGATCATCCCAGTCATCATGAATAAGGCTAGTAATTGATGTTCATTTTAGCTAGCTCTTCCCCACGCCGCCAGCAATTGCTTTCTGAAGTAATTGATGAATTTATGATCATCGATCCCAAGATTGATGAATTGGGCATTCGCGCTCAAGCAAGTGCGCTTCCACAAGAGATATCAAAGATAAAAGCTTATGCAGTGTTTCAACAACATCCAGAGGCGACCGTGTTAGCATGTGACACTATCGTTTATTTTTCGGGTCATCAATTAGGTAAACCCAAGGACGCCAACGATGCTAAACGGATGTTAAAAATGCTTTCGAATCATACCCATAAAGTAATAAGTGGTTATACGATTATTAATAAGCATCAAGAAATTAATCGTACTGTTGTCACTCGCGTGACGTTTAACAAACTGAATGATGATTTAATCGACGCCTATGTCACCAGCGGTCTTCCACTCGATAAAGCTGGTGCCTACGGTATCCAAGATGAAAACTACCATCTTGTAGCCTCAATCGAAGGAAGTTACGCTAATGTAATGGGATTACCGATTGAAAATATTCGCCAGGTGATAAAAAAACTCAAACTATAATTTTATTTTATTGATTTCTTCAGCTAATTTGCTCGCCGTGGCTTTCATAAGAAGTACGGCTTTTTTTGTCATCATAACGATAGAAACAACGCCTAGTTCTTTCAAGAGCTGTTCATTAATCTTTTCTTTACGAACAAAACCAACCGTGAGTCGTGATCCTGTTGCTTTAATTTCATTAATATTGGCTAACCCACCAAGTGCTTCGATGTATTTAGAGACATCAAGGTTATGAGTAAATCGTGGTTTTCTTCTGATTATCAATAATATAAGTGAAACGGCGACCACAATTCCAGCCGCACCAATATATAAATAGTGCTGAATTTCGAGCACGTAGAACATAACTAATCTTTAATGAACGACTTTCTTAATATTTCAGGATAACGTCGATTGATTTGGTGGACGATATGCACTAGTTTTTTACTAAGTGAAATCGTCATTTCATTTACTTGGTGATGATTTTCAAGGACGAGATGATCAAAACCAATCACGGCATGGTCAAATTTACCCTTGAAGGTGATTTTTTCATCACTAGCACAGACAAGACTGCTACCTAAGCTACGATATGCATTATTTTGTAACGTTGCCACTTCCGTTAATTGCATCGTCGCAAGTTTCGTGTTGATTAAAGCGCCTCCAAGGCTCTTGTTATAACCCGATGATCCAAGTGTTGAAGCGACAATTAAGCCATTGCCACGGAACGTTTCCAGTAAAACGTCATCGATATAAACATCACTAACAAGCGTATGAAACGGATTCTCAAGCCGCACTTCATTAATTGCATAGTGAATGTCGATACCACCAAGATACTTACGATTGAGTTCGAGCAATCGATAGGAGTGCGCTAATGTTTGTGCTTTTGGTAGATCAATCATTAATTGTTCGATTTCTGTTTCGTGATAATCACAAAAGAATCCAAGTGTTCCCGTATGGACACCAATAAATGTCGTATCGTCAATTTGCGGAAGGTATTGTTGGACTGCTCTTAAAAAAGTCCCATCGCCACCAATAAAGATAACGAGTTCAGGGTTCTGACATAATTGATATTCTTGAATTTTACATAATTTATCTAGCAGTGCTTTCTTAACCTGTTCTGAGCGGTTGTCACCGCGAGTGAAAATTTCGTATTTCATGCTCGTTCCTTCGTTATCTATCTTGAAATATTGTATCATAGTAGCAATAAGGTAGGAAAAAGCGATGTCCACTAACGTTGAAATCGAAGCTAAAATATTAGTGACAGCTGATGAGTTTGCGCATGTTTGTCAATTTCTAAACATCAAAGCGAGTGACGCTGTCATGCAATGCAATTATTATATCGATACTCCATCATCGCAACTGCGGAGATACGGGTTCGGCTTACGTATCCGTGAACGGCTCGATCAATTCACGTTAACGCTAAAATCACCACTAGCGGAAGGAACGCTTGAAAAAAATCAAAGTATTTCCAAAAGCGCATATTTAAAACTAGTCAATGAAAATGTTTTTCCTGAAGGTCCTGTGATGCATTTTTTATTGACTTTAGGTTTTCCAATCAAAGAGTTACGCATCATTACAAAACTGACTACATACCGAATTGAAACAACATATTTAGAACGTAATCTTGCCCTCGATAAAAATGAGTATGGCCAACATCTCGATTACGAAATTGAGAGTGAACAATCGGCGATTAGTCTCGCACTCGAAACATTAAAAACACTTTGCCAAGAAGTTGGCATTGAATATCATCCAAACAATATCAGTAAACATGCGCGAGCATTAAACGCGTTATAAAAAATAGTGCTAGACAGCTGTTTTATTGTCAAAATCTTGAGCTTTAATATGATCACAACAATCATAACGCTCACAATTTTCGGGTGTACACATCAAACTAGCGTAACGACGGGCTAGAGGAATGAAAGTGCGAATTTCTTCTTCGTTATAGCCAACTTGAATGCGACGATCATCAACAATGATTGGTCGTTTTAACACCGATGGATTATCACGAATGAACTCAATGAGTTCTCGAATGCTCATCGAATCAATATCGATGTTTTCTTCCTTAATGATTTTACTTCGAGTCGAAATAATATCCTCTGTCCCATTTTCGCTTTTTGAAAGCATTTCTTTCAGCTCTTTTTCATTTAAGGTTGCTGAAAATATATTACGCTCTTCATAAGCGATGCTTTGATCTTCAAACCATTTTTTAACCTTGCGACAGCTGGAGCAACTTGGGGATGTATAAATAATTATCATAATGGTTCCTCCTAATTGGAAATTTTATCGTATTTTTGATAATTGAACAATGAAAATAGTAATTATGGTCTGACGTGACGTTGCAACAATCAATTATATTTCATATAATGATTAATCAATTGTAAGGAGCGACATATGGCACGAGTACTTAGTGGCATCAAACCAACTGGTCAATTAACGTTAGGCAATTACATTGGTGCCCTTCGGCGTTTTCCTTTATATCAAACCGAACACGAACCATTCATCTTCATCGCTGATCTTCACGCTTTGACTTTACCAATTGAACCAAGAACATTACAGCAAAACAGTCTTGACATCGTCGCGTTTTACTTAGCTGCTGGTCTCGATCCCCAAAAAACCACGATTTTTTTACAGTCGCAAGTTAGCGCTCATGCCGAGCTTAATGCTATTCTACAAAACTATATTTATATGGGCGAATTAAGTCGGATGACCCAATTCAAAGAAAAAGCACAACAGCAAAATGAAGCTGGTCTTGGTCTTGGCCTCTTTGCTTACCCTGTCCTAATGGCTGCTGATATTTTGCTATATAACGCCAAAATTGTCCCAGTTGGTGAAGACCAATTACAACACGTTGAACTAGCTCGTGACCTCGTTCGCCGCTTCAATAATCGCTATGGTGAAATTCTCATCATGCCCGAAGCCAAAATTGGTTCAGGAGCGCGCATTATGTCATTGTCTGATCCGAGTAAAAAAATGAGTAAATCCGAACCAAAAGGTGATATCTATCTTAAGGATGATTTAACGCTAATCCACAAAAAAATTATGAGTTCTGTCACCGATTCACTTGGACAAATTGTTTATGACCCTGACAAACAACCTGGGATTGCTAATCTTTTAACAATCTACGCCACACTCCATGACATCGATGTTAAAGAAGCTGCAATTAAGTTTGCCGGCGTTCAATACGGTACTTTTAAAAAGGCTGTCGCCGATACCGTCATCCAAGAAATCGGAGCACTCCAGCAACGTTATATATCAATTGTTAATAGTCATCTAATCGATGAGATTTTACAAAAAGGTGCGCAAAAAGCCAGCCAAATAGCAGCTGAAACTTTAGACAAAGTTAAAAAGGCCGTCGGTTTATTATGAATTATAAATCAGTCCCTCCTCATTTAATTGCCATCGATTTGGATGGTACTCTTTTAACTGACGACAAAAAAATTGATGCAAGAACCAAACGTTATTTACAGAAACTCGAATCAGTCGGGCATCACATCGTCATCGCAACTGGACGACCATTACGAGCAATCGAACGGTATTATCGTGAGTTAAATTTACATGCTCCCATCGTTTGCTACAATGGCGCTTGTATCACAAATCCCAGCGACGCGACTTTTCCATCTCGAGCTTTTTCTTTTTCTCAAAAAGTTGTAAAGAATATTTTTACGACGGTTGGAAATGACGTTATCGATAATGTGATGTGCGAGACTAATAAAAAAATTTGGCTCCTCAAAGAGGATTCTGATCTAGCTGCTTTCTTTTGGCATAATGATATGGAAGTTATCTACGGTGACTTATTAGTAACCTTATCAGAAGACCCCATGACAATGATTATTAAGAGTCACAATCGCAATTCTGAAAGCGATCAAAAATTATGCGAAGCGGTTAAGCAGCATCCTGGATTAAAAATCCGATTTTGGAACCGCTCAAATTTTTCAGAAATCTTCTTTGAACACATATCCAAAGGTCATGCAATTATCGATATTGCCACGCATTACCATATACCGCAACAACATATCTTGGCGTTTGGTGATGCCGAAAATGATATTGAAATGCTGGCCATGGCCGGCACTGGGTTTGCCATGTCCAATGGAGTCGAATCAATTAAACAACACGCTGATGTATTAACAAAATATTCTAATAATGAATTTGGTATTTTTCACGCTTTGAAACGCTATTTCAAACAATATAAAATTTAGTATTCAATTCCATAAGTCGCACAAAACATTTGATGCAACTGGGGAATTTTGGCACTGACTATTGCTTTTGATGTTCCAACCACACTGTAATAAAACTTACACTTTGGTTCAGTACCTGAAGGCCTGACGGTAATCGATGATCCATCTGCGAGGAAAAACTTCACGACATCCGCTGCTGGTAATTCAATCAAATACGTTCCTTCTTCATCTTTTCGTTCACGTGTCAAATAATCTTCAAATGCAATCACACGATAACTACCAATATTCGCAAACGGTGTCTTTCGTAATTTATCGAGCAATTGACTCATCAACTTAGAACCTTCAATTCCTTTGAATTCAATGCTAAATTGTTTGTCGTCATGAAAGCCATGCCGTTTTTGTAAAATATGCAACATTTGTCCAAGATCATATTTTTTGAGATGATAAAACAATGACATTTCGGCATACATTAATAATGCCTGTAATCCATCTTTATCACGCGCAAAAGGGGCAATTAAACAACCATATGATTCTTCATAACCAAATTCAAAATGAGGACCACCCGCTCGTTCATAAAAATCAATTCGATCACCGATATATTTAAAACCAGTTAAAAATGTTTCAACGCGGCAGTGATAGTATTGGGCAATTTTCGCTCCTAAAGGAGATGTCACGATTGTGTCATAGACAACCCCATTATCGGCCAACAATCCAAGATGGCTTCGTTCCCTTAATAGATAATCAATTAACAAAGCACCTGATTCATTGCCAGTTAATCGGATATAGTTACCTTTCTTATCACGATAAGCGACGCCAACACGATCAGCATCGGGGTCGGTAATGACGATGAGGGTCGCTTTAATTTTCTTGGCGAGAGCAATCGCTTCTTCATATGCTTCTTCTAACTCGGGGTTTGGAGATTTTGTATTTGGAAAATCAGGATCTGGGTAACATTGATTTGCCACAGGGTATAATTCATAACCGCATTCTCGTAGCAAACGGACCCCAAGACGATACCCGGCACCGTGTTGAGGCGAATACACAACTTTAAAATCATGTTTAGGCAAATCGGGATAAAGTGAAATATTCTTAATTGCTTGGAGGTAATCACGGTCATTATCTTCGCCTAGCGTCGTGATTACTCCCTTCGAATCGTGAAGTGGAATCGTCACGTCAAGTGCGTCTGGCAGTGCCTCAATCCGTTCAATCAGTGGAGCGATTTTATTCGGGGTTAGTTGACAACCATTTTCATCATATACTTTAAAGCCATTATATTGTTTGGGGTTATGAGATGCTGTAATAACGATTCCTCCACATGCCCTGACTTTTCTAACTGCATATGATAATTGTGGTGTTGGTCGCAGTTCATCAAATATATAAACATTGAAGCCCATTTTCGACAAAGTTATGGATATGTCATCATTAAACTCGCGTGATTGATAACGGTTATCATGCGCAATGACAACGCCCATTGATCGGGCATCACTAAATTTTTCTATTAAATATTGTCCAAAAGCTACTGTCGCTTTTCTGATTGTGTGAGTATTGATACGATTGATCCCTGGTCCCATTAATCCGCGCATGCCTGCTGTGCCAAATTCGATTGTTTTGTAGAAGGCATCGAGGCGATCAGCACCAAGCATTTTACAAAGTTCATCTTTCAAAGGATCAGATACTAAGGGGCTATTTTGCCATTTCATTACTAACTTTGTGATATCCATGTTACTTACTCCTTATGAGTGCGTAAAAAATTTAATATTTGATGTTCTTGATTGGGAAGTGGCGCGCTGAATTCGCGATGTGATAAATGTGTGATGACTCCTGTTAATTCATTGAATTTTAGGCGATAGGCATGTAAAAACTGATGTTCATAGCGAAAAGTTTTTAACATAGTGTCATTCGTGTTGAAATCACCGTACTTTCGATCTCCAACCAAAGGATGCTCAATTGCGGCGAGATGCACGCGAATTTGATGGGTTCTTCCCGTTTTGATCGTCACTGCTAAAAGTGAATAATCCTCAAAAGATTCAACTGGCTCATAAATCGTCAAGGCATGTTGTCCCAATGCTTTATTTTTTGTGACTCGCACGATGCCTTTGACCGCATCTTTATAAAGCATTAAATCAATCTCGCCACCTGATTCAACGACACCTTTTACTAATGCTAAATACTCTTTTTGAATATTGATGCGGTCATGAAACAACTGGTCTAGTGCTTGTTGCGCAGCTAATGTTTTGGCAAATATGACAAGCCCTGATGTATTGCGGTCAAGCCGATGAGCAGGTGCTGGCATATATCCATCTTGGTTAATTGGGAAACCAGTGTTTGCCAAATAAGCATGGACTTGATTCGTCAATGTTAACCGTTTCTCACTCGCGTCACCATGGACTAACAATCCCTTCGGTTTATTGACGATGAGACAAACATCATCTTCATAGATAATTGGGTGCGGAAACGCCGCTGCGATAATCGGTCGGGGTTGCTTGAATTCTTCCATTTGTGAATCAGTGATATAAATTGTTAAAAGCTCATCATGCTTTAGAACATAATCAATCGGAATCCAGTGACCATTAACCTTGACATCTTTCTTTCTAAATAATTTATAAATAAAGCTCAAGGGAGCGTTATCGAGCCATTTGCGTACGAATTTATCGGCTCGCTGTCCTGCGTTAATATGTGTAATCGTCGTTTGTTTCATAATATAAAAATTATAGCATTTATCTTCTCTCAGTAATTTTGAAACTTGTGTTTCGATTGGTTTTTAATGACACTTTTCAGCAATGTTGTTATAATTACAAACGCTGGAGAAATACCCAAGTGGTTGAAGGGGCGGGCTTGGAAAGCTCGTAGGTCTTTAATCGGGCGCGAGGGTTCGAATCCCTCTTTCTCCGCCAGCTTAAGTGAGATGCCCCATGATTGTGACAAAGTGATGAATAACATCAATAAATGCGCGAGTTTCGTGGGGTATTTTTATTTTTGTCTCCTCATTTAATCAAACCATCTTTATAAATAAACCTTTTCATCATTAAACACGTAATACTTACTTGAAGCGTAACTTTACAAAGTACGTTTATTTAATAATAAATTCGCAAAAATATTAATAAGATACTTAAACTAGTAAAAACGATTAGTATGATAAAATAAAAAGCAAGGAAGCATACTAAGGAAAGTGATAGGTGTTTTTATGGTAACGACCATTTTGATCGTCGATGACTCTTCAACGGATTTATTGATCATTAAGAATATGCTGACTGAGTTTGCCGTCATTACTGCTAAAAATGGCGTTGAAGCACTAAAAATACTTGACGATAATTCAGAAATTCATCTAGTAGTTCTAGACTTAAATATGCCAATTATGGATGGGTTTGAAGTTCTCCGCATTCTTAAATCAGAGAAAAAGTATCATCACATTCGCGTTATTATTTTGACAAATTTCGATGAAATCGAAAATGAAATTCGTGGTTTAGAACTTGGTGCTGTTGATTACATTCGAAAACCAATCAATATTCGAGCACTAAAAATACGCATCAACATTCATCGCAAATTGCTGGAGATGCAACACGATGTCGAAGAAGCCAATGCAATACTTGATGCCCGCGTCGCCAAAGCCACTGAAGAACTAATCTTGACACGAGATGTGACAATTCACGCATTGGTGGGGCTAATTGAAGCCCGTAACTTTGAATCATATAACCACATCATGCGCACCTCAATGATGATGAAAGCCTTATGTGATCACTTAAAGACGCACCCGAAATTTTCAGCAGTATTGACACAAGAATTCATTTTAGAATTAACACGTACCTCACCACTACATGATATTGGCAAAGTAGCAATACCCGACAATATTCTATTAAAGCCCGGTAAACTCACACCTGAAGAGTTTGAAGTTATGAAGCGGCACGTTGAGTATGGCGTTTTAGCCTTAAAAAGAGAAATTAAGAATGAATATGAGATTCCAAGCTTCATTAAGACGGCGCTTGATATCGTCGGGTATCACCACGAGAAATACGATGGGACTGGTTATCCTAATAAACTTAAGGGTGAAGCTATCCCGCTACCTGGGCGCTTGATGGCAATTATTGACGTCTTTGATGCGTTAATCAATGAACGGGTCTATAAGAAAGCATTTAGTCTCGAACAGTCAATTGCCATTATCCAAGAAGGTATCGGTGCGCACTTTGATCCAGAGATAAGTCGGGGCTTTCTTGAAATCATCGATACAATTACAACAATTAACAATCGCTATATGCAATAGATGAGGTTAACATCATGAAAAAATGGATGTTAGTCCTATTGTTTAGTTGCCTACTTCTTCCCTCCAAAAGTTATTTTCTAGTTGCGGAAGCGAGCAATCCAACCTGGACAGTTGAAGAGCAAAGCTATATCGATAATCACCCGACATTGAGTTTTGGTGTTGATCCACAATTTGTACCATTTGAATTTGTCGAAGACGGTGAATATAAGGGCATCGCTTCCGAGTACATTGAGATTATTGAAGAACGCACGGGTATCGATTTTGTTCGCGTGCCGAATTTAACCTGGCCTGAAGCGTATTTACAGGCCCTGAATGGTGATATTGATGTACTACCAGCTATATCAAAAACGACAGATCGTGAACGTTTTTTTAGTTTTTCTTCGATGTATTACGAAGTTAAACGGGTTATCGTCACTCGCAATAACTATACAAGCATTAGTAAAATTGCAGATTTATATGGAAAAATCGTCGCGGTTCAAACAGGTAGTTCTCATGAAAGTTTCTTACTTAACTACCCTGAGATTAATCTCAGCACCTATGATACTGTCAGTGAAGGCTTAACCGCTGTATCTACTGGTGATGAAATTGCGTTTGTCGGCAATTTAGCAACGTGTGATTACTTAATCAAATCAAGTGGATTGACTAATTTGCGTTTTATTGCACTATCTAGCGAAACAAAAACTGGTCTCCATTTTGCAGTGCTTAAAGATAAACCTGTGCTACTATCGATATTAAATAAAACACTTGACTCAATTTCGACTGAAAAACGCAATGAAATAAACTCTCATTGGGTGACGGTGACGACAGATACTGATTACGGACCAATTATCCAAACAATCATTGGTTTAACTGCTTTCATTTTAGTTGCTGGTGCAATTTCATTATATTGGATTTTCCGTTTGAAAAAAGAGGTATTAATTCGTAAACGCGCGCAAGCTGACCTTGAAGTCGCTAAGGGAGTGGCTGAAGATGCGAATGCTGTCAAAACAACATTTATGGCACGAATGTCACATGAAATACGCACCCCACTCAATGCGATTACTGGGATGGCATATTTATTAAAAAAATCAAATATTACGATGGGTCAGCGCATGTATGCCGATCGCATCACCCAAGCATCGCAAACAATGTTGTCATTAATTAACGATATTCTCGATTATTCAAAAATAACGGCCTCGAAGATTGAAATCGAACATGTTAGTTTCAGTCTTGATCAAGTCATTCACAATCTCATGAGTATTATCTCTTTGAAAATTGAGGAAAAGGGGTTGAGTTTCCGCTTAATCAAAGATTCGCACATTCCGATTTGGTTTTATGGAGATCCAAAACGTCTCGAACAAGTGTTGTTAAATCTTTTAAACAATGCGGTTAAATTCACATCACAAGGCGAAATTCTTTTTGAAATCCGCCAAACTGCTAAAGAATCTCAACAACATCACCTATCGTTCACTATCAAGGATACGGGGATTGGTATGTCGAAAAAGACACTTGAACAGCTCTTTACACCATTCACCCAAGCTGACGCGAGTATTACGAGACGTTATGGTGGTTCGGGACTTGGTTTATCGATTGTTAAAAATCTGGTTGAACTCATGGGTGGTACCGTTAAGGTATTTAGCACTGAAGGTGAAGGTTCAACATTTATTATTTATTTAACGCTTGATGCCGATACTGAAAAAGAGAAGACTGAGCGTGTTGAAGGATCCGCTGAATTTGTTAAGAAATTGCGAGTGCTTGTCATTGATAAAAGTACCGCTAATTTGAATATGATTGAGACGTATTTGCATTCCTTTGGGATATCTTGTGAACTTACAACCTCGGCAAATGCGGCGCTTTCTTTACTCGAACAAGCTAATGGAAAATTAAAATCACCATTTGACTTAGTCATCGTTGATTATGACACGCCTGAAGAAAAAGGATTGGAATTTATTACAAAACTCTTAGCTGATCCAGCCTTAAAGTGCAAACCGAAAACAATCATGCTCTTACCAATGCAACGCACGGACCTATTTGATCAATTAACAACACATCAAGTTGACGCTGGAATTGGTAAGCCAGTCATCGCGAGTATTCTCCATAATGCCATTATCGAAATTTTCGTTGTCAAAGCACTCGCGGCCACTGAAACTAATGACCAGAATTCACTGCAACCGATTGAAAAAATCCACCGCCTTATTATGGTAGTTGATGATAACAATACGAATCAACTCATTTCAAAATTATTATTAGAGCAATCAGGCTTTGATGTGATTACTGCCAATAATGGTGATGAAGCTGTCAAAACATTTCTTCAAAAATCCACTGCTATCGATTTAATCTTAATGGATATTCACATGCCAATCATGAATGGTTATGATGCCGCAATCAAAATTAAAGCAATTGCTCCTCAAACGATCATCGTCGCCATGACGGCTGAAGTGACACCTGGTGTTAAGGAAAAGTGTCAACAAGCGGGAATGGCACACTATCTTTCAAAACCGTTTGAGCCGGAACATTTTGTACTAACAATCCGTGATATTCTTTCAAAAAGTCAACCGACGGTTACTTATGAACCAACATTACTCGATACTGCTCGGGGCATCCGCCAAATGGGTGACAATGCTGATTTATATCGCCTCGTTGTCGCCGAGTTTTATCATGAGAATGTGAATACGAGTAGCTTAATCGAAGCCGCAATCAAAAATAACAATTTTCAAGAAGCTCGCCAACACCTTCATAAAATCAAAGGAGGAGCTGGAGGTATCGGAGCGACAAAACTATCTGAGGTGATTTTAGCATTACACCATGCAATCATTGAAAATGATGCTTTAAATATCCCTGATACGCTCGAAAAATTTATTACCAATTTAGAGGCAACGTTGAATTACATTAAAAATAATTACCTTCAAGATGGAAAATAACCAATGAGAACCAAAAAAAGAAATCATCAATCCTTGTGGTTAATTCCACTGTTGTTATTAAGTGGCTGTAACTCAGCTTCCCCTGAACGAACGACATTACGTCTAGTTTTATCTGGATTACAGCAGGCGAATGAAAAAACATTCTTTCGGACTTTTGTGAAATTATTTGAAGCAGAATATGGCATTGATGTCGAGGTCATCTATGAGAACGTTCAAACACTCCAGACGATGATTGCGACCGAAACTAGCAACCAAACGGTTACAAGTGACGTCATCATGATCGATACTGCTCATATGCATCCGTTTGTTGCCCAAAATATAATGGTTAATCTCGATTTTTTAGATGATAGTTATCCTAAACGTACATTTACATCTTTTTTTGATTCCTATACTCATAGCGATGGCATTCGTCAGTTTGCACCAGTGTCCTTTGATATTTATTTGACGATGTTTCATAAAGACGCCTTAGCGTATATCCCCGACTCAGTCGCCATCATCCGTGATGAGAATGAGGCAATTACACAAATCGAGCAAATTACTTGGCAAGAGATTGCCCAATGGGCAAAGGCAATTAAAACAGCAACTGGTAAAGCTAAATTTGGCTTTCCCTATGGTCGTGTTGGTTCACAATTGCTCTATCCAATTGCCGGAATGGCCACAGCCTTTGATCAGCATGCATTTCCATCATTTGTCGATGAAGGAGCAATAAAAGCATGGAATTTTCTTTCGGATTTATATGAAGATGGCGCATTAGCATTCGGGAGTGAATATGCTGTAATAAATCAACCAACGCCATTGCTCACCAATGAAAATCTCTGGATGAGTTTTGCCCATATGGGACCACTTGGAAGCGCTTATGTTACCAATCACACAAAATACGTTCTTGGTCCCGCTCCAGTTGATGAAACAAGTTCTATTGCGGGATCGACCGCTGGCGCGTGGGCGTTTGGAATCATTGAAGGGACCACTAATCTGGTAGCAGCTAAAAAATGGATTGAATTTATTACGACGCCTGAAATCAATTACCTCTATTGCTCAAACCTCGGTGGTGTTATTTCTCCGATTCAAGAAGTCACTACCCATCTTGGAGAATCGGCCACCGACAAAATAATGACAATCGGATTATCGATGTTTAGCACGAACACGAATGTTATCATCGTTGACACATCAATGTATACATCCTGGGATGAAGTTAAGGCACTCTATGTTGATTTATATGAGGAACTGTTAAGTGCGACGACGATTGATAACGCTAAACTTCAACATTATCAAACTTTGCTCGATGCTTTAAAGAATCCTAGTTAATATAAGTTTTAAAATGTCTAATGTAAAACTGTTAAACATATCCAAACACGTTATACGTATTTGATATTGAAGTATAAATACATGTCGAGAAGAAGTCGTAACGATGATTAGAAAACTAATAGAAACCGATCGAACAATTTTGCTGAATTTTCTTTATCAAGATGTCGAGTACAACATTTTTCCAATTGGTGATGTTGAAGCGTTTGGATTTGATACTTCCTTTCAACGCCTATATGGTGAATTTGACAAACAAGGTCATTTATTGAGCATGCTTTTACATTACCACAAAAATGCTATTTACTACGCTTCAATGCCTAGGTTTAATCACGCTTATCTCAATATATTTCTCACCGATCCATTTACATACATATCTGGAAAAAGTGAGTTGCTAGATTTAATCGCTTTACACCTTCCTAACTTTCACCATAAACGCATGTTCTTGTGTAAAGCCGATGTTTATCACCAAGACATATTACCGACATCGACGGAAATCAAACAAGTGACAACGATTGAAGAATGTCAGCGATTATATGATGATTTACTCGTGACGATTCCTGAGTTCGGTTATCATAAAACGACACGGGCAACATTCGTAACTGAAAAAATGCACGGATTAAAGATGGGTGTCACATTATACCTTGAAGCAGCGGGAAAAATTGTTGCCAGCGCAGCAACAACGGCTGAAACGACGAAAAATGCCATGGTTGTTGCCGTGGCCACTCATCACGATCATCGCCATTGCGGACATGCTACTGCCTTAATTAAACGCTTATTAGAAATTTATCTAGTCACTAAAAACAAGAGTCTCTGTTTATTTTATGATAACCCTGAAGCCGGACATATTTATCATCGCGCCGGTTTTACGCATCTTGGAACTTGGGATATGTATGAGAGAATGCTTGAAAAAGAGTGACCTCTTGTCACTCTTTGATGTTCCTTTATTTCACTTGTAGCTTGACTTCAACATTATTTCTGATGGCTTTGGAATATGGACAAAACTCATAAGCCATCCATGAAAATCGTTCGGCTTCTTCTTTTTTTAGCCCGAGAATGTGAACAATTAGCTCAATCGCGAATTTAAAGCCACCTAAAGAATCGTCTTTTAGTAAGATTGCCGTTGCCGCGACACTGAGATCTTCGTAGATAACCGCATTTGTTTTTAACACATACTCGAGAGAACTAGCAAAACAGCTGGCATATCCTGTCGCAAATAATTGTTCGGGATTCGTTGTCTGAGTGGCTGGTTGCCCACCAAGTTCTGGTGGTAAATCTAGTTTCAGATGAATATTACCATCATCACTATGTAACACGCCCTGGCGACCACCGGTCGCCGTGACCGTTCTTTTTAAAATAATTTTCTTCATAACTGTTCCTTAATTAGTGGCGTAGTTTTTTCTTAGAGAAAAGTAGGGTAAGCCCTAACTTTTTAAGTTCGGGGTTATCCTCAATTAATTGTTCAATCTCTTCGAGTTCATACTCATCGGTATTTTTGATGATACGGATGAAATATTTGGTTGTTTTTTTGTTTTCGTCCATGTCCATCACCCCTTCGAGTAAATCAATTATAACATGGAGTACTGAATTCGTCTTATTGGTTGCTTACGATTTCATCACCTAAACGTTGGGCACGTCTTAAAGCTTTTTCTTTCTCTGCAATGACTTTTTTTGCAAAATAAAGTAACGTAATCACAGAAATTACGAGACCAATCACCATCAATATTGTTCCCCAGATAAGCCAGTCAAAACTTATCTTGGACCAGTTGATAACAGCTTGTTGTGCGGTAATGATCCAATTGTCGGCTGATGGAACATTCATGTAATCGCCAATTAGCGATAAAGTTGCCAAAACAACTCCGGCTCCGAACAAAAATCCAGCGACAAGATACCAAACTAGTTCACGAACGGACAATGCCCGTTTATTATTTGTTTTTTTCATAAATTCCTCCACCGAGTCAGCCAAGTAATATTATCAAAACTTGGCTGTTATTTCAATCATGGGTTTTAAGCGTCAAATGGTTCCTTCATCGGGGGTTGTTCGGTTTGCGTTTGAGTAAGAACCATCAACTCCTGATTGATGGGACGGTAGCTTGTTTTCCAAACTTCTTCACTGTTAGCTAAAATTGCTCGCGTCCGCGCTCTTGCTTTTTGGAACATATCCCGGAAACTATAATGACGAACGCCATTAATCATGATCCCGACACGTTTTTGTTCAGGATCTACTTCCTCTTCAGGCATCAGTGGTAATTCGCGTTTGCCCTCAATCATTTCAAGTACGCGTAAATTTTCATCAATCATCTCGTTAAAAGGTGTGTCTTTAATGTGATTATGAGCTTTTTGGAAATGAATCAACTTCACGAGTTTTGATAAATCGTTGATAATATAGTTGCTTTGTGGCGTCTTCTCGCCCCGACTCTCCTGCATCGCTTTTTGAAATTCTGCGAACACTTTTTCAATCTCGTTCATAAGTGAGAAAAAGACAATCGCCCGATACATTCTTTCATCAGCTTGTAATAATGGCATTAAATCAAGGCTCAGTTCTTTCCGTTGGGTGGCTGCCTGGTAATAACCAAGCACGAGATCCCAAATAGTTTGATGGAGACCGACGACCATCTCGAATAAGATTAAATGCTGGGCATGATCAACGCGTAATTCAGTGCCTGCCAAACGAACGATTGATGAATTTTCACTATATACTAGATCAATGAATTCACGGAGCTTGTCTTCAATTTTAGGGCCGTTATCCCCTAATTTTTCGAGAATTTGTTTTAATTGACCATTTGCTTCAAGTGATTGCGACAAAGCTGTTTTTCGAGCTTGATAAACTGGAACGTTGAAATTATCGCGGGTATAGGAATATTCGAGCGAATCCCGTAACAAAATCGAGTAATGGTAAAGACTTAAAATAAATTGAGTGGGTTTGTTAATCATGGTTAATCCTCGCTATTTAATAGTAGCGCTCGCAAATGATGGACGCGCTTAATCGTATGTTTGGCAAACTTTTTAACTGAACCATGAGCGTGGCTCATGCAATAGCTATGGTCATAAAACATTTGAAACATTGAGATATCATTGCCGGAGTCGCCAACGACATGAATTTCATCGATTGGTATATCTTGCAGTTTGACGACACGCTGTAACGCTGCGGCTTTATTGCAATCGCGTGGTGCAATTTCAACAACGGTATTAATCCAGCTTGCTTCAATTGTTTCACCGTATTTTTCACGCATGTGTTTATTGACTTCTTTTGCAATATTTTCCTGCCGGAATCCTAAGCCAAAATACAACAAGAGCCGATAAACACCACCTGACTTTATTTCGTGGATGAAGATATCGTTGTCGGCTAAATAAGATTGTTGATAAACACCTTGTGATTTATAGTAAAAACGAAAAAACAGTTGCGTCAGCCAACTCGTGCCATTGTTATACAGGAGATTTTGGTATTTTTTGCTATCAAGAAACCATGCTAATGGTTGGTGCTTATATGCAAGCATCTCTTCAAAAATGGTATATGGTAATTGCTTCGGCATCTTTTCATCAAATACAAGTTCGTTATTTAAAACGATTTGAGCACCGTTAATGCAAATGAAATCAATAGGTCGATCGATTTTTGTAACTGTAAGTTCAGCAAATTCACGATTGCGACTCGTCACAAAAATCACACGATGTCCAGCGTCAATGAAATCACGCAAGAACTGCACATTGGCATTAGTGATTAAACTCTTGCGACGTTTGGGATAAAAAAGCGTTCCGTCAAGATCAACAGCAAGAATCTTCCCCATGATTTCCTCCAGACGTTTTTATATTTTAACACTAATAACCAGTGATATGAACAGCAGCATAAAAAAAAGAGGGCATAGCCCTCCTTGGATTGTTATAAACTTATTTTGTTTTCAGCTTGGATGATGCCGTAACCACTATCTTTACGGCGATATAAGACACTGACAAGCATGTCCTCGGCATCAAGATACATGAAGAATTCGTGACCTAACGCTTCCATGCGCGTAATCGCATCTTCAACTGACATTGGTTCTAAAAAAATCGTTTTTAGGCGAACGATTTGATCAAACATCGGTTCACCTTCCAAATCAGCAACGTTTTCGAGCACGACTGATTCGCCAAGCTTGGGATGGTTGCGACGATCAAGCCGTGTCTTTAACTTTCGCATTTGTCCTTCAAGTTTATCAATCGCCAAATCAACCGCGGCATACAAATCATCGTGATTAACCTCAGCGCGAAAATCCATCATTTTAGTGAAAATCGTAATTTCAACTTTAGCTCCCGTTTTATAGGAACGCACAAGTGCGCGGCAAGTCACATCGTCAGTAATCACAAAGTATTTATCCATGCGCGAAAGCTTTTTACGAAGCGCGGCATCGATTGCTTTGGTTACTTCAATGTTCTTACCAACAATTTGGTATTTCATATCCGTAAATCCTTTCTATTAAATATGTCATGACCTTAATTTTATTTTGCCATATTTCAAGTTGTAATTAATACATATTCGCATCATTCGTTAAATATTTTTGAAGAATATTGCGCAATTGTGCCACTTTATCAAGACGTTCCCAAGGTAAGTCAAGATCAGCTCTACCAATATGACCATAGGTCGCTAAAGTTTGATATTTAAAATGGGGATGGTTGAGCCCAAAGTTCAGAATAATGGCGCCAGGGCGACAATCAAAGACTTGCTTGATGATTGAAAGAATATCGTGATCACTTAACCCTGGATGTCGTGTCTTGTACGTAAAAATGGCATAGCTGATTGGGGCAACCATCCCAATCCCATACGACAATTGGATTTCAAGTCGCTTTGCATAACCGGCAGCAACGAGATTTTTAGCGATATAGCGAGCCATATAAGCGGCTGAACGATCAACTTTAGTAGCATCTTTGCCCGAAAAAGCACCACCGCCATGACGAGCGGCACCACCATATGTATCGACAATGATTTTACGACCAGTGAGACCGGTATCGGCCATGGGACCACCATTAATAAACGTGCCACTGTCATTAATGTAATATTTAAAATCTACGTTGAGACCAAATGATTCGGCAACGGGAACCATGATATGATCAAATACAAATTGACGAAAATTCTCTAAATCAATTAATGGGTCATGCTGGATTGCCATCACGATGGTATCGATGCGAATTGTCCGAGGGTTCGTGTAATCAATCGTTACTTGCGATTTCATATCGGGTCGTGCATGTGGAAAACGTCCCTCTTTTCGCATCAATGAAGCAACACGCATTAACTTATGAGCGATGACGATCGCTAGTGGCATATAGTTCCGATCTTCATTCGTCGCATAGCCAAACATAATGCCCTGGTCACCAGCCCCGGTTTCTAACGGATTGATAGCGTGAACAGCATCGTTGATTTCTTGACTTTGAGCGTTGATCAAGACATCAATTTTCACTTCATCAGCACTAAATCCGTATTTTGGATCATCATATCCAATTTCACGAATGACATGACGGGCGATCATATCATAATTTGGCGGCATTGTGCCATTTGATAACGTTACTTGACCGCCGATGACAAGATGCTGCTCACTTGCGAAGCATTCGACGGCGACATGAGCGTTTTCATCTAATTCAAGGCAAGCATCTAAGATTGCATCACTAATTTGATCACACAATTTGTCAGGGTGTCCTTCTGACACTGATTCACTTGTAAATAATGTTTTTTCTACCATAATCGCTCCTTAATTTTGAAAAAGACTTCCCACGATGGAAAGTCTTAATGTACGTTCCATCCATATCGCTCGAAGTGGGCTTCGCTCGGGTTCAGCACTTACTATTTATTAATAGAGTTGCTACAACGTTATTTCATCCCGGAGACGTTGTTCTTGATATGGAAATGTTTATATTATCGTCAATGAACTACGGCTTGTCAAATTAAAGGTTCGTAATAATATCACCGTAGACTTCACCACTGAGTCCCGCAGCATTGGCTTCATCGGTATCAATATGCATCGTGAGCCCAAAGTCTTCGCGAACACGAATAATGACATCACCAAAAATTAAGCTTCGGTCGTTTGATTTAACTTTAACGGCGACGACTTGTTTGTCTTTAACGCCATAAAATTCAGCGTCTTTAGGATGCATGTGAATATGGCGTTTGGCAATAATAACTCCTTCAGGTAAATCAATTTCACCGACGGGACCTTTGATCTTAATTGGGGTGGAACCTTTAATATCACCTGATTCTCGAACGGGTGGTTGAATTCCTAGTGCTCTCGCATCGGTGGCAGAGACCTCAACTTGTGTGGCACTTCGAGTCGGGCCGAGGACGACAACGTTTTTAATCGTGCCTTTCGGGCCGATAACATCAAGTCGCAAATCTGCGACAAATTGTCCGGGTTGTGATAACATCCGCTTGAATGGTAAAGTGTAACCCTGACCACAGAGTCGCTCCATATCCGCCGGACTTAAATGAATGTGACGAGCACTCGTTTCAACAAGAATTGGTTTCATATTTTCTACCTCTTACTAGAAAAATTATACTATAAACGTGTGATGATTTTCACGCAATTTACCCAAAGATACGCTGACCACTTCGGTGTGTGTCGATACAATCGATAACGGGTCGTTTTCGTTGCGATTTCAAACACGTCTTTATATTGTAAAGCAACCGTGATGATGTCTTGCATCATAATCGTTATTGTTTTGTTATCAGCGATAATTTCAAGTTTGTCGCAATAGATTTTGGAATTACACACACTCCCTTTTTTGGAAAAGAATTCATTTGTATCGACCATTTCATACATGCCACTAGATAAGGTAAACAAATGTTCCGATTCATCCGCTTGCGCTATCTTTTCCTTTAATGCTAATAATTGGGAATCATCCCAAATATCAGGACGAGTCAGCTGTGGTTGCCCCGCTATTTCAAGTTCTAAATAGCAATTAACATGACCAGTCATTCCGCAGTTAATACAAATAAAATCATTGCCGTGGCTTGTCAATGTCTCATATTGCTGGCACTGTGGACAATAGTAAAGTCCGAGTTCTAACCACTCAGCGCGGTGACCACCCCAAAGTTTTGTCCGGTTAACCAGCTGATCATCGTAAGAATTAATGGTAATATGCTGCACGATATGATCATATATTTCATGGGTTGCCATTGTCTTAAATTGAAGTGGTAATAGCACGCTGCTTACTTCATAAGTAATGCGACTATGATGGGCTTTATTGGACCACCTCGGTGCTCGTAAATGCGCTCCCCGCACTCGAGTAATAACGACAGGTATATCGAGTAATCGAACCATTTTAGCAACCGCGTTATCAATCGGTAGCGTACGTCCAAACATGTGAATATCACCTTCGGGATAGACATTGACGCTTTGTCCGGCTTGGATTAGTCGTTTAAACTGAATAATCGGTTCTAAATCAGCATTAGACCGTCCTCGTTTGATTTGTCCAAGGAATGATCCAAAAACCCATGCAAATCGCTCGTTTTTGAATGCTTCATCATGAACAATATAATGTGGAAAGCGACGATAAAACATCACCGCGTGATAAAATCCATCCCAATTTGTATGATGGTTACCGATGAATAATATTGGTCCTTTTGGTATTTTGAAATGATTTCTTTTAAAATGAACATTTTGAAAAAGAAGGAAATAAATAAATAAAAAAGGTTTTAATAATCCGTATAGAAACACATACGAGTACCAATGAGACCCTGGTAATGCTTTATTCTTCTTCATGATAATATCGTTCGATGATTTGCTGATAGCGTTCAATCGCTTGACCAACGAAAATATCCCAACCCATTGGAATGGTCGCGCGGGCTGTATCGCCCACCTCTTTAAGATGATGGCGATTGCTAAATATGGAAATGATCTTCTGTGACAATTTGTCTTTGTCTTCACGTTCGACAAAACCGGAGATATTATCGACAATAATCTCTGAGGAATGAGAGCCCCTAATAAGTAAGCTCGGTAATCCAAGAGCTGCGGCTTCGCGAATCACAAGTGGTGCATTATCATAAACTGATGGAAAAAAGAATAAATCACAGGTAGCGTAGATTCCCGCGAGTAACGCTTGCTCTTTTACCAAACCGGCAAATGTCACGCGACCATGTAGATTGAGGCTTTCAGCATATTTACGAACCATTTTTTCGTGTCCGCCTTCACCGACAAAAATCATATGATAATGAAAATCAAGTTTGTCTAACTGTTCAAGTGTGCTCAAAATCAATTTGATGTTTTTCTGCCAAATCAAATGACCAACGAATAATAATGTCGGTTCATCATCTTTTATTTTCAAAAACTCACGTGCTTGAGCTTGATGACTTGCTAAATTTTGTGGGATTTCAAAGTCACTACCATTAGGCATGACATGAATATCTCCGCGATAACCGTAGTGTCGTAGCGTTCCTGAAGTTTTTCGCGAGACAGCCCAAACCTCATCAACACGACGGTAAAATCTTAAAATTTTCCTGACGCCCCATTGAGCGATTGCTTTCGAATGCGTATTTTCATAAAAATCTTCATAATATTTACTGTGGAAAGTTGTGACAATGGGGATGTTATTAGCTCGAGCATGACGAAGTGCTTGTTGCCCAATCATAAATGGGGCATGGGTATGATAAATCATCGGAGCGTTAGATTGGAGCGCTTTTCTAATCGTGCGACTGAAGGGGAAAATTCCGAGCGCATATTCTTGATGTGGAATTCGTAACGACGGCACGCGTAGCACCTGATATGGAAATTTCTCATTACCTCTTTTGTAGTTTGGAACAATTACGAGCGGTTGATATCCCTGAGCGAGTAAATGGCGGGCATACGCATCAACGGTTTTAATAACGCCATCAACCATTGGATAGAAATTATCACTAAAAAGGACCACGCGAAGTTTCTCGTTAAAATCTGGAATGTGGTGTCGTCGCGACTCTTTGCGACGATTAATTCCAAGATAAAACGTCAAAATTACTCCAAGTACTAAGAAAATATAAAATGTCAAAAATCGCCAAGCAAACATGGCCCAGAATAAGTAACGGCCTTCCATGAATGATGAGAATACTGTCGAAAAAGAAAACTCAATAGCTCCAGCGTTACCGACAGTCGGGATAAAAGCGACGGCAATACTAGCATAGGCAACCATCGCTACCGTATTCGTGTAGGTTAATGGAATATTCAAGGCACTAATCAGCGCGGTATTGGGATAAGCTTTTAATAAAAAGAACGGGATTGACAAAAGAGCTAGTTGTGAGGCAAGAGCAAGTAGAACAACTAAAAATATTTCCTTTTTTGATCCACGAAAATATCCAAATGCGGTCCGATATTTTTTAAACGCTTCTTGGGTCACCGTAATAAATTGTTGCTGTCGTTTTAAAAATCGAAGTTTCCGTAACAAACCAATTACGACTTTTTCAAAGATTGGAAGCCAAGATAGAGAAATACCGATTACTGGCATTAGACAAGTAAAAAATAAGCCCACATACGCCGTAATTCGTACCCAAGACACGACGACATTGGGAAAAAAACTTATCGTAATAAGCCCAAGCACAAGCATGGCTAAACGCATCGCAAATAAATCAATCATCGGTACAAATGTTGCCAATCCAAATGGGATCTTCTTCTTACGCATGGCAATCATCGTAATCGGCTGCCCACCGAGTCCCAGTGGTGTAATTAACACATAATATTTGCTTAAAATCGAATAGCGATAGGAATCGCGAAGCGTCACTCGTTGTTTTTTTGCCTTAAGCAAGACATAGATGCGTAAAGCCCCGGTCACTAAGATAACAAGCAGGCAGACAATGGCGCCAAGCATCCAATACCACCCATTGAACCACATACTTGAGGCTTCAATCACATCTTGAAAACTTACGACCGATAAATCACGGCGTAGCGCGATAAAAGAAACAGCGATTCCGGCGAGAATCGAGACGATTAGTAAGGAAGCAGCTAAAATTTTTTGCCGAACGATTCGCTGGTGTTTTGAAACCGAAACAGTGGTCGCTTCTTCATCCATAATTAATAATTATATCATTATAAAATATGCGTTATAGATTATTTTTAAGAGTGGATTTTAGTTGTGTTTCGATTACATGAATTCACATTTATAATTCACCAATTGAAAAATTTCACGAATATGCTTATAATTAAGCACGCTGCAGGTATGGCGAAACTGGTAGACGCGTACGTTTGAGGGGCGTATGGGGTAACCTGTGTGAGTTCAAGTCTCACTACCTGCACCATCCAAATTGATTTTACCCCGACAAAGGGTTTGTATATTCCTCCATTCAAGTAACTTCAAACCGTCACTAATTAAATAATAAAAAATGTATATCCGCTATTTCAGCGGTTTTTTATTAGATCGATTTGCCGTCACATTTGATTGATGCAATATTTTAAATCGATGCAGTGTTACGATCATTTACATCAACAAAAAAGTTTATGATTTAGATAGTATCCTAATTGCTGTACCAGACATATAACGAAAGGATTACTACTATGAAAATATTCTTTAGAATTTTGAAACCATTTATCATTCTTGGTATTATTTTTGGTATTCTCGTTGGATTACCCTTGGCGTTGTTTCACTTTAAAAGCGAAGCGCCAATTATTCAATATAACGCAACGCCTGAAACGGCTTTTTTTACCAGTCTCGATCATGAGTTATCGACTTTAATTACCGATGATCAAGAGCAAAAAGTTCAGTTACGAATTACTGATGCCTTCATCAATCGGATGATTCAAAAACAGTTATCTGCTGGAAATCCGAAGTATCAAAACAACGCTAATGTTGGTGAGATTGAACATGACTATATGTTTGTCGCTGCTAACATCCTCGGGTTGAAAGGCGTGTGGACAACACTCACCGATGATTCGCTGACAATCACAGCCGGTGCCGACGTTCTCATCGGTAAAAAACGTTTCTATCAGACCGGTTTCGAAATGTCATTTAATATCGTCTTGTCTCAAAATGATGAATATTATCTCCAAGTTGATAAAATCCAAATTGGAGCGATGAAACTCCCGAAAAAATCGGCTTTTGATTTTGCTAGTTCAATCGTTAATACGCTAACGAGCAAAAGTTTGAATGACATGATTGCCGAACAATTGAGTTTCGCGGAATTCGATGAAGAAGAAATATCCTTTACCGTCAATGAAACTGGGCTTACAGAATATCTATATGAGATTGAGCCTAGCTTTGCAGCTTTATTAAAAATCGTTTACGATGAATCATTATTAATTCTTGATATATCGGATCAGGGATTCGAGATTGAGTTAACAATCGGTGCATTCAGACGGTTAGTTACTGATGAGGACGAACCATCATTCGAACGTTGGGATAGCGAAGTCGATAAAATCGCCTTCATGACCATGGTCGCAAATCAAGCAGTCATCAATGCCGTTATGAATCCGATTGACCCATATATGGATCTTGATGAAGCTGATCTCAATTCAATTCTCGATTATACGCTTAGCGATAAGATCAAGTTCGAATTTCCAATCGAGTTCCCACTTAATGGACAAACAATTACTTATATGTTTGAATCGACGAACTTATTCGTTAAACTCGATGATGATGTGTTATCAACGCATTTGATGATGAGTCTGTCAAAACCCGGTTTACCTGGAACATTCGCAATGCAGTTCAATATGAGCACGAATGTATCAATGAGTAGCGAAGGCGATATGATTCTCACTGTCTTTGATGCTAATATCGGCACGATCGATCTTGATACTCCCATGCTTCAAGCAATCATTGGCATTTTTGATGAGTCATTGATGGTTGGAAATACCATTGTGATTTCTGAAGAAGATGTCAATGAAATGTTTGAAGGTTCTGGAATCACCATCAGTGACACATACGTCTTTAACGGCAAATTGCGGCTCCATTACGGGCTTGCTTCCTAATCGTTACACTTAACTAATAAATGTTTTGTAAAAACCCTTCATTGTGCTACATCTACAATATGACTAGAATATTTAAGTATGGGTAGCCACTTGCAACAACTTAAAGCTTTTTATCGAATTCATCGCAGCAAATTAATAACGACGTCATTAATTTTATTGGCGTTATTTTTACGAGTGCTCGTCCTCGATATCGCCTCAGGCGACTACAATCAATTTCTTTCAGCTTGGCTAATCCAAATTAACGAAGGGGGTGGTTTTGCTTCACTTGGTACTCCAATCGGTGACTACTCGCCGCCCTATATGTTCATCTTGACAATAATTTCATATTTCCCGACACCAGGGGCAATTGCCCCATATGTCCGACCCATTAAATATGTATCGATCTTATTTGATTTGTTACTTGCATTAGCAATCTATTGCTTAATACTAACTATCTTGAATCGTGATGTACGTAGATATCGCGCTGCACGACTTGGGGCTATCCTCGTACTCTTTTTACCATCGGTATATCTTAATAGTGCGCTTTGGGGTCAAAACGATGCAATCTATGCTACTTTCATAATCTCTTCCTTAAACTTCTTTTTAAAACAAAAATACGGTTGGGGCATGGTTTTTTACGCTGTCGCTTTCAGTTTTAAACTTCAATCTATTTTTATTTTGCCTTTAATCGGTGTCATTTATCTCTTCAATCATCCAAAGTTATTATGGCACTTTTTATACATACCGCTTGTATACCTGACTTTGGCGCTCCCTTCATTAATCGCTGGAAGAGATTTGCTTGAGGTACTGACGATTTATGCGCGGCAAACAAATCAATATCCAGCGATGACACTGTTCATGCCTAATTTATACATGTGGTTCCCCAATCGTTACGACGATTATAAATATTTTGCCATCGGTTTATTTACGAGCCTAATCATGGCGGCACTATTATATATAACAATTAGAAAAATCAAAATTAGTCGCGACTATATCATCGATATTGCCCTTTGGTGTCTCCTAATGGCAAATTTTTTCCTCCCGGCGATGCATGAGCGATACCTCTATGTTGCCGATAGTCTCAGTATCGCTTATTTCATCATAAAAAAGAGGCACGCGTACGTCCCTCTTCTCATTAATATGATTTCATTATTTGCTTATTTGCCGTTTGCTTTTGGTATGGTCAGTGTCCCACTCGAACATGTTGCTTTCATATATTTATCGGTGTTACTCGTCTATTCATACCAACTAAATGCAGAATTAATAAAGAATCAAACAAAACCGTTGATCTTAGCTTAATTACATCTTCGAATCGTCAAAACGCCCTAAGATTGGTTCCATCTTTTTAATCGTGCGTTTGATTGTGCCCGTCTTGAATGGATTTTTAAGTTTCGCTTTTTTAAGCAACTCAGTGAATGGATAGCGACCACCGAGTTGACATAATTTGACATAACGTGACCAGGCCAGTTTCCGGTCTTCTTCCATCATCACGAGGAATTGGAAGGCGACGACTTGGGCTAACGTGTAATCGATATAATAGAATGGGCTTGTGTAAATATGGCTTTGCCGCATCCATCTCGTGCCCTTTTCATAGATTGGGAAGCCACGATATTTTTTGTATGGTGTGTATTTCTTTTCAAGTTCACGCCATTTGGTACATCGCTCTTCATGGGTCGCCGTTGGGTTTTCATAAACGTAATGCTGAAATTCATCAACAGTTACGCCATATGGAAGGAAATTAATCGCACTCACAAGATGTGAATATAAGTATTTTTCCCTGTCTTCTTTGAAGAATTTATCCATCCATGGCCAAGCGAAAAATTCCATACTCATCGAGTGTATTTCTGCTTCTTCCATCGTTGGATCACGATATTCAGGAATTTTAATTGTCCGGGAACTATAACCTTGGAACGCATGGCCAATCTCGTGTGTCAGAACGTCAACATCACCCGATGTCCCATTGAAATTGGAAAAGACGAATGGCACTTGGTACTTCGCAAAGTAGGTCATATAGCCACCACCTTGTTTACCAGGTCGTGCTTCAAGGTCAAGAAGATGCAAATCGACCATCTTATCAAAGAAAGCGCCGATTTCTTCGCCCATCTCATGGTACATCGCTTGGGCTGCTTTCAATAAATAATCTTTATCACCTTTTGGGGTTGGATTACCTGATGTGAAATTGAGTGATAAATCATAAAATAACGGATTTGGGATGCCAATGCGTTGCGCTTGTTGTTTGATAAGTTTCTTCGATAGTGGCACAACTGCTTTAAATACTTGATGACGATAGCTAGCCACATCGTCAGCGTTATAATCAGTTCTACCCATGCGGGCATAGCCAAGTGGGATATAGTTTTTAAAGCCGAGTTTCTTCGCCATCGTATCTCTGAGGATGACTAGTTCACTATAAATTCGCGCAAGCTCTTCTTCGTTTTGAGCAAACCATGTCGCGGTAGCTAATGAAGCTTTCCGACGAATCGAACGATCGAGTGAGTCGGCAAATTTTCCCATTTGCGATAAATTGTAGACACCACCATCAAATGATATTTGAGCGGATGCCAGCAATTTAGAATATTGGCTCGTCAGGCGGTTTTCTTTTTGAAGTTCTTCGATAATGCTCGGATCAAATGTTTTCAGGCTCAATTCGATTTTTTCAAAAAGGAAGCTTCCGAGTTTCTTTTCTAATTCACTTCGAAATGGTGAAGCCACTAGTGCTTTTTGATATTCGTTATATAGCGCTTGGAAGAGCGGACCCATCTCATCAATCGCATCTTGGGCTTTTTGATATGATTCGACGCGGGTGTCTTGGGTATATCTAACGCTGATGACAGTGAATTGATTACTAACTTCATCAACAAGCTTAATAATTTTGTCAATGACCTTTCTTTGTTCCTGAGCCGAAGCGGCAGCATGGAAACTTGCTAGTAACCCTTTAAATTTTGTTTCGATCTGCTTGATGTTTGGAATAATCAATGGGAATTCTTCTAGTTTCATATATTTCTCCTTATTATTTAATAATTAAACTTATTTCATCCATCTCTTTGGGTTTTGGTAAACCAAGAAGCCCGAGCATAGTTGGGGCAATATTGCTTAATTTTCCCCCTGTCGCCATTAAGTTAACACTGGGTAGGTTAATACCAAATGGAACTAGTGATGTTGTATGGGCAGTAAATGGCCGCCCTGCGCCATCGAGAATCATCTCAGCGTTACCATGATCGGCGGTGATCATCAATATCCCACCATTTAACTCAACCCAATCGATGATTGATCCAACGCATTGGTCAACGGTCTCCACCGCTTTAATCACTGCGCTTTCAATCGCAGTATGCCCGACCATATCACAATTGGCAAAATTGATGATAACGACGTCTAGATCTCCCTTATCAAGTTCTTTAATCAAGGCATCACGAACTTCAAATGCCGACATCTCTGGCTTTAAATCATATGTTGAAACTTTGGGACTGTTAACAAGGACCCGACGTGAACCTATCAGTTCAGGACGGGAAACACCATCATAATTAACCGTTCCATCAAAGAAAAAGGTTACATGGGCATATTTTTCAGTTTCGGCAATGCGAAGTTGCGTTAATCCCTTCATGGCAATATATTCACCGAAAGTATTTGTTAACGTCGGTAGTTCAAATGCAATTGGTCCTTTGACAGAATCAGCATATTTCATGGTTTGGACGAGATGAATATTTTTTAATATATGCGATGGAACGTAGGGTTTATACATCAGTGAGCCATCTTTTTTTACAGGCGGATGTTCATAAAAGCGTGGATTTGTCAACATAGTTGCTAATTGGATTGCTCGATCTGGGCGGAAATTCATGAAAATAATCGCATCATCATCTTGAATTCGCCCATCAACGCCAAGTTGATAGTGGGGGATTAAAAATTCATCACTTGGATCTTTACCAGTCGTTGGTAGGTAAGCATATTGATCACGAAAGTACTGGCGATAATCGGTGAAGTTCGGCCCGTCTTGATCAACTAACACACGATAATGGATATCGACGCGATCCATGTTTTTATCGCGATCCATCCCATAATAACGACCGCCAATCGTCGCAAGATGTCCAAATTTAATCTCGTCCATCAAATCAACGATTTGCTTGATATAAGTTGCCCCTAATTGTGGATCAACATCGCGACCATCCATCAGGGCATGCACAAATACATCGTCAAGCCGCATTTTTTTCGCAAGACGAATAGCAGCCAGAAAATGAGTGATATGACTATGGACACCACCATCGCTGACGAGTCCAATTAAATGCAATTTGCTCTTATTTTTCTTGGCATGTTCGATGGCGTCAATATACGCTTTATTTTCACAGATAGTCCCATCTTTTACGGCTTTGTTAATTAAGGTCAGTGATTGATAAACAATGCGTCCCGCCCCGATGTTTAGATGCCCGACTTCAGAGTTTCCCATCTGTCCTTCAGGCAATCCAACTGCTTCACCACTTGCTTCTATCTTCGTGTGTGGATATTTTTTAAAGAAGCGATCAATATTCGGTTTGTTAGCTTTAGAGACGCAATTACCGTATGTTTCATCGCGAAGTCCATAGCCATCCATGATGCATAAAATTAGTGGTTTTTTCATTTATTCACTCCATTTGTAATTATATTCCCTGCGTCAGCCAAACTGGTCAATAATGCTAGGATATAATTTCTTTGTCTTTCATCTTGCGCCATTTGCTCACCCACCGAAACCAGACCAAATGACTCCAGTAGTTATAACCAAGAACATCGGCATTATAAAGTGCAATTGCTTGACGGTATTGACGATCGATTTCGGCATAACCTTCTTTAATCGCACGATATTCTGGGAGATTAACAAGTTTTTCATTAATTTCTCCATAATAAAATAACGCCTGAGCCGTTCGCATTAAGAAAGCTTTGATCACAGCGCGTTCATCTGGGCTGATATCTAATAACGTCGTTTCAAATTTTGGGCGAACGTTTAATATGAATTCTTGTGGTACTTGTATTTCTAACTGTGCAAACATTTTACTAATGTGGCGCAACATATCGTACTTTTGAGCAATTAACACATCAATCGCCTGAAGATTTTTATTCATGCGACGATCAAAGACAATCATTTGATACCAAAAAACGATGACAGCGGCGACATAAAAACCCAAAAAAATAAAAGCGATTAAGATGAGAACCTGCCACCATTCCATACTGCTTCGACACTCCTTAAAGAGAAATTATATCATACTAATTAATATGTGAATTGTATCGATTACTATAAAAACTACTATAAATTGACTAATAGGGTTCGTTTTGATAGTATTTTACCGAGGTAAACACTATGCCAAATCGTCCAATCATCGCAATTATGTATGACTTTGATAAAACACTTTGTAGCGAAGACATGCAAAATTATTCTCTTATTCCCGCACTCGGAATGACACCAGCGGAATTTTGGGGTGCCACCAATGATTTTACAAATAAAGAAGGTGTTGAACGTATCTTGTCATACATGTATATGATGGTTAAACTTGCCAAAGAGCGCAATATCAAACTTACACGAGATTTTTTGAACAAACTCGGAAAAGATATCCATTATTTTGATGGTGTTACTTCTTGGTTTAAACGCATTAATGATTATGCCGAAGAACGGGGCATTGTCGTTGAACATTATATTGTCTCAAGCGGCACAAAAGAGATTATTGAAGGAAGTGCGATTGCATCGGAGTTCAAAGCCATTTATGGCTGTGAATTTTTCTTTGATGAACAAACCGGAGAACCATTATGGCCGAAACTTGCGATTAATTACACAATGAAAACACAATACTTTTTCCGAATCGCCAAAGGTGTTTTTCGACAAATCGATGATCACCTAGTCAATGAACGCTCGAAAGAAAAACGCATTCCTTATCGCAATATCATTTATATCGGTGACGGACTCACTGATGTTCCTCCGATGATTCTCGTCAAAGAGAATGGTGGCAAGTCAATCGCCGTTTATTCAAAAGGAAATAAAGAGCACGTTCGTCCATTAATTGAAGATGGACGCGTTAATTACATTTGCCAAGCTGATTATCGCTCAGGTAGTGAACTCGACAAAGTTATCAAATTAATCGTTCAACAAGTTTCAATTACCGAAGAATTGACAAAAAAAGAATTAAGTTCCGTTAAATAACGAAACGATATACCTAACAAACTAAAATATTGTTAAGATTATAAAGAGGTTTTTACTTTGGTTTATGCCGTCATATTAGCAGGTGGGCAAGGCACACGAATTCAAGGTTTTGCGACACCAAAACAATTTATTGAAATTGATGGAATCACGTTACTCGAACGTGTAACGACCACTTTTTTAAATCATCCTGCCATCGATTCAATAATCGTCGTTGTCCCGATTTTATACCATGCATTTAGCATAGCACTACTCAAACATCTAACGAAGAAGCCCATCCACATCATCGGTGGCGGGTCATCCCGACAAGCATCAACTAAAGCGGCGATTGATTCATTACAAGATCGATGTAACCACGATGATATCATTATCATTCATGACGCAGCCCGCGTACTTGTGACATCCGATATCATCGATCGCGGTTTGCAAAGCGCGATTATTTTTGAAGCAACAACGGCAGCTTTACTAGCAACGGATACGATAATGACCATTACTGAGCACGGCACAATCACTACCGCGCTTGATCGGCAACGAATCATCAATGTGCAAACGCCACAATTATTCCGCTATAATCTCATCCAAGCAGCCCATCATAAGACAAATAGCAATCAAGCAACTGATGATATTTCCCTCGTCCTTGATATGACACAAGTCGGCTATTTTCTTGGTTCAGAGCAAAACTTTAAAGTTACAACACAGGCTGACTTACTAAAATTGCAATATTACCTCCACGAGGTCAATAACTAATGGAGTGCTTCGAGCTTGGAGCGACGGTCAAAGCCACCGTCATTCAAATTACGCCCTATGGTGCGTTTCTAGAATGCGGCAATGGACAAAAAGGACTTCTTCATATTTCAGAAATTTCTTATAAATTCATCGCTGACATCCATGAAGTGATTGAACTAAACCAATTGTTAGATGTCAAAATTATCGCGATTGATCCCACTAATCAATATCTTCGTTTTTCGCTGAAACAACTTCCTCAAAGCGACAAAACGAAATCAGGGCACCATGTCAGAATTAAATTACCTACTCATGAAATTAACTTTACTCCATTAGCAGAGGCGTTGCCGAAATGGATTGAAGATGCATTAAAAGAAACAGAGGAATGAAGCATGAAACTAATCGAAAAATACTTAAAACTACCAATCGACTTTACAGCATACAGTGATCGAGTTGCCGCCATCAACCATCAAATTAAAACGAGGAAAGGTCCCGGTTCTGATTTTCTTGGCTGGGATCGTTATCCCGACACTTATAATCAAACGGAGTTCGATGAGATTATCAAAACCGCCGCATACATTCGCGATCATTTTGACATTCTCGTCGTCTGTGGGATTGGTGGGTCCTATTTAGGTGCACGTGCCGTTATTGAGGCATTAAACGGTATTTATTCCACTGATAAAATAGAAATCATCTACCTAGGTCACACCTTTTCACCAACACATACCGCCCAAGTTTTGCGATATTTGCAAGGAAAACGTTTCGCAGTCAATGTCATTTCAAAATCAGGAACTACGACCGAAACATCGATTGCTTTCCGCCTCCTTAAAACCTTACTTGAGAAGCAGTTATCTCACGATGACATTAAACATGCAATATATTGCACGACCGATGCTTCAAAAGGTTCACTCCGTCAATTAGCAAAATTAGAAGGTTATCAAACATTTGTGCTACCTGAAGACATTGGCGGTCGCTTTTCAGTTTTAACACCGGTTGGTCTTTTACCAATTGCCTGTGCCGGCATTGATATCCGTGCTTTAATGCGTGGTGCTCAGGACGCTATGAATGAATTGGACACACCTAATCTCGATCTTAACTTAGCATACCGTTATGCCGTGATTCGCCATGCGCTCTATCAAAAGAAACATGTCGAAATGTTTGTCACTTATGAACCGCAATTCGCACAACTGAGTGAATGGCTCAAGCAATTATTTGGTGAGTCCGAAGGAAAAGAAAGCAAAGGTCTATTACCAACTTCAGCTTCTTTTTCGACAGATTTACACTCGCTTGGCCAATTTATCCAAGCGGGAACACCCGTGCTCTATGAAACAATAATCTACGTCAAGAAACCCCAACTTGATGTGACAGTACCCCTACTCGCCAATGATGGTGATGATCTCAATTATTTAGCAGGACGCCCCTTATCTTTCATCAACGAAAAAGCATTATTAGGGACGCTTGAAGCACATGTGACAACTGGTAATATTCCAAATGTTGTCATTGAAATTGATAAATTAGATGCGAAAATGATGGGCAAACTTTTGTATTTCTTCATGAAGACTTGTGCGATGTCCGCTTATTTACTCAATGTGAATCCCTTTAATCAACCTGGTGTTGAAATATATAAACGCAATATGTTTAAACTGCTGGGCAAGAAGGGTTTTTAATGGTCGAAAAGTAGCAATTACCCACTTCATTTTTCGATTGACTTAGATAGTCCTGTTTGCTATATTTATTTAGCACGCAACGGGAAGCGCGGATGTTTAGCTCAGTTGGGAGAGCATCGCCTTTACACGGCGGAGGTCGGGGGTTCAAGCCCCTCAACATCCACCATCCGTCGTCTTGCACGCCGTGGAGGAATAGCGAAGAGGCCAAACGCAGCTGACTGTAAATCAGCTCCTTCGGGTTCGGTGGTTCGAATCCACCTTCCTCCACCATTCTATTTGGGGTATAGCCAAGCGGTAAGGCACCAGACTTTGACTCTGGCATCTCCCTGGTTCGATCCCAGGTACCCCAGCCACTCCCGTTAGCTCAGTTGGTAGAGCACTTGACTTTTAATCAAGGGGTCACAAGTTCGAATCTTGTACGGGAGACCATTTGCTGCCCAGGTGGCGAAACAGGTAGACGCACAGGACTTAAAATCCTGCGGTGGCGACACCATGCCGGTTCGATTCCGGCCCCGGGCACCAATCATCGAACAAAAACAAAGAAAATCCGCTTCTAGAGCGGATTTTTCTTTATCATGCATCAATTAATTAACTTGGGTAACTAAGCTGGTTCCTTGAGATCAAATTGCAGTTGATACAACGCATAATAAATTCCTTGTTTCTTCAACAACTCTTGATGATTACCCGCTTCTTTAATCTCGCCTTTTTGCATCACGTAAATACGGTCGCTATGTTGGATTGTCGAGAGACGATGGGCGACGATAATCATCGTGGAAATACTCATCAGTTTTTCTAATGAGGTTTGGATGATTGCTTCTGTTTCAGAATCGATATTCGACGTTGCTTCATCAAGAATCATTAATGAAGGTTTATATACCACGGCTCTTGCGAACGAAATTAACTGCTTCTCACCACTTGAAAAATTGTTTCCACGTTCACGTACCTCATGATTCAGACCCTCTGGTAATCTATTTAAGACATAATCAAGGCCAACGTAAGTCGCGGCTTCGATAATTTGTTCATCATTTTTTGTGGCATCGTGCAATGTAATATTATCTTTGATTGTCCCAGAAAATAAGAACGTGTCTTGAAGCATTTGGCCTACATATGAACGTAAAGATGATCGCTTAATCCGCTTGATATCGATGCCATCAATGAGTATTTGACCTTTTTGAATATCGTAATTACGAACAATGAGTTGTAAAATGGTCGTCTTACCACTGCCAGTGGCTCCGACAAACGCGACTGTCTCATCTGGTGCCACTTTAAAAGACACGCCTTTAAGTACCCACTCATCCTTAATGTATTGAAACCATACATCCCTAAATTCGATTTCGCCGTGCAACGATAACAAATCGATGGCTTCAGGATCATCGATAATGTCGGCAGGTGTATCGAGCACATCAAAGATTTTTTCAGCACTGGCAAAACCATTTTGAAGCGAATTGAATTGTTCGGCTATTTGTTGAATAGGTTCATAAAATTGACCGATATATACATAGAATGATACGAATAAACCAATTGATAAACTCCCAGCAAAAATGGCTTCAATTCCAAAATAAATCGCCAAAATCGTGGATATCATCGCAAGTAAAAAAATCGTAGGGCGATAAATACCAAAGACATTTATTTCTCTAAGGTAACTGCGACGAAGTTTTTTATTAATCCGCTCAAACTCACTAATTTTCTTCGTTTCTTGATTAAATACTTGCGTAATTTTCATTCCAGATAAGTTTTCGGATAAAAATGCATTAATCTCTGAAATCGTATTACGAACACCGCGATATGCATTACGAGAATAACGGCGAAACACAATTGAAGCCACGACGATTAAAGGTACTGTCG
>CAZXCV010000005.1:0-25365 GCA_964639215.1 uncultured Staphylococcaceae bacterium | reverse complement strand
ATTTTGGGGTGGATGAAAAATAAAATTACGGCAATTATCACCATCATCAGAAAATTACGGATCAAATTGACAATTGTATTTGTGAACATTTCCGAGATATTGGCCGGATCATTCGTCGCCCTTGTCACTAATTTGCCGACAGGTAATTGGTTCGTTTGACCGACAGACAATGTTTCAATATGTTGAAATACCTCACATCGAATCTTGTGGGTAATTTCCTGACCGATATTTTGGAGCATGATGTTTTGAAAATAACTAATCACTATGGAGATGGCCGTAATTGCCAATAATACTGCTGTCCCCACTATCACAATGGTGATTTTTTGTTGTAGCGTCAAGCTGGAATCAAGCATTGTATCAATCGCAAGACCAGAAGCCATTGGTAAAGCCATATTCGTAAAGGTTGTCACTAACATAAGGAAAAAAGCCAAGATAAATTTACGGGCATATGGCTTTAAATATTGGAATAACCGGAGCACTAAATGGCGGTCTTGGTGGGCGATATGTTGCTCAGTAAAATCACGCATTAGCGCCAGCCTCCTCGACTAACATTTCAAGTTCTTGAAGTTTGACCATTTCCTGATAGAGTTGGTTATTCTTTAAAAGTTCTCGATGTGAACCGACACCAACGAGACGACCTTGATCAAGCAACACAATTTTATCGAGTTTTTTGACAGTTGAAATACGATGTGCGACCATCAGCGTTGTTTTACCTTTTCGGGCTGCTCTGAGATTGCGGATAATCGCTTCTTCCGTTTTCGTGTCAACAGCGGATACCGAATCATCAAGAATAAGAATCGTTGGGTCTTTTGCTAAGGCACGGGCAATTGAAACACGTTGTTTCTGTCCGCCTGAAATGGTAACGCCTCGTTCACCGAGCATCGTTTCATATTGGTCTTTAAATTCGCTGACGTTTTCATGGATATCTGATAATGATGCGGCTTTAATAAGCGTGCCATCATCTATTTTTGCAAATGCAAAGCCAATATTGTTACGAATGGTATCAGAATACAAAAAATTGTCTTGTGGTACATAGCCAATATGGTCACGAATCGTCTTCGTTGATAACGTGGCCGCATCATATTCACCAAAGTAGATCATCATTTCTTTGGGATTATAAACACGTAGTAGCAGTTCCACGAGTGTTGATTTGCCACTACCCGTCTTACCTAAAATACCAACAAGTTCTCCTGCTTTAACTTCGAAGCTAATGTCGTTGAGAATTGGTGTTTCACCATCTGGATAGTTAAACGTCAGGTGATTAACACGGAGGGAACCATCAAGCTGGACATCTTTAATTGCTTGTTCTGCGTCAAAAACAATCGGTTTGGATTCTAAAAAAGCATAAATGCGCTTAGCTGATGCTTGGGCTTGCCCGTTGATGTTTAAAAACCAAGCAATGGCAAATACCGGCCAGAGCAATGTAAAGAAATAGCTGATATACTCAGTTAATTCGCCACTTGATAAATCACCATAAGCAATTAAAATCGAACCATATGCAATGATTGACAAAATCACGAGGCTAATCATGACATCGATGATAATATTGACGATTACTGTGTATCTTAAATGGCTCATTGATTTGTCATAGACGTGCTTTGATTCCACCTTAAATCGCAACGCTTCAGCAGCTTCGCGAACATAAGCTTTGATCACGGCTAAACCCGTGAATGATTCTTGGGTAACATCACTCATACGTTCGAATGCTTCTTGCCGCTGTTTGAATTTTTGTTCCATTCGCATTTCTAGAAAGAAGACGAGCACACCCATGAGCGCTAATGGTATCGCCGCATAAAGCGTCATTTCCCAGTCGAGGCGGAACATCCGGACTAACACAAATATTGCCAAGACGAGCCCATCGACGAGCATTAATAGTCCAAAACCGAATAATTCACGAACAGAATTCAAGTCATTGATAAAATAACTCATGAGCCCGCCAACTTTTTGATGAGAATAAAAGTTTTGATCGAGTGTCGTCGCATGAATGAACATCTTGCTGCGAATTTCGGTTTCAATTCTCCGACCATTACCGAATAAAAGATAGCGCCATAAAAAACGTCCAATCGTCATTCCAATGACGATGATTGCAATATAAATCAATGGGGAAGTTATTTGAGTAATCGTCGTTAATGTTTCGGTTTGGACCCCATCAATCACTGTTTTAATCGTACGGGGGATTTCTAGTTGGTACCAATCAATCGCAATGAGTAAAAGCACCCCAAATAAAAACGAGAGCCCGTATTTAATATAGTAATGTCGGAAGTGTTTAAGGAATAACATTGTTACTGTCCAATAGTTAATTTTACATGATTGTCCTGTATTTGTTGTTAAATATTACGTTGGATTTTTGCATTTTGTATAACGAACGGCTCAAAACAATATTTATTTGCCTCTGTCCATAATCTATGGTATATAAATAATCACGTTTTATTATTGTTAAACTGCGATGAAACCCTTGCTTGAGAAAGCAATTTGGGAGAAATATATCATGAAAAAGATCAAATCAATTGTGGCTACCTTAGTGCTCGCCTTAAGTTTTCTCGTTAGTTTATTCATTTTATTCACCCCACGACCCGCGAATGATGACTTAGGCTTTAGCGCGGTTAGAGCCGCATCATATATTAGCGAAATTTCACGTGAGCCTCACGCTACAAGTGATCTCGAAGCACATGAACGTGTCCGTTTATATTTAAAAGGACAACTTGAGACTTTTGTCGGTGTTAGTAATGTCAGTGAGATGAACTATGCGAAAGAAACAGTTGATCCTGACTGTGATTATGATGTTAAAAATTTACTTGCAACGATTCCTGGTACTTCAGCAACTGGCATTCTTCTCGTGGCACATTATGATTCACGAGGTCATATCGGTCGCGCTGGAGAACTTGGCCGCTCATATGGGGCAGCTGATGATGGTTATGGACTAGCAACGCTATTAGAAGTTGCGCGTCTTTATGGCCAAAAGAATCTTCAAAATTCAATCTATATTTTGATGACTGATGCCGAGGAAACTGGTCTATATGGTGCTAAGATGTCAGCGCAAGAAACAGCATTAATGGATAATGTGGGTTTTGTCATTAACGTCGAAGCACGTGGGATTCAAGGTGCTGCCTACATGTTTGAAACTAGCATTAATAACGATAAGGTTATCTCTTTTTTCCATAAGGCAGAACTTCCAGTCTCCTATAGCATCGCCACTGCTGTTTATACAGTCATGCCAAATATGACCGATTTCACCGAATTTCTCGCGATTGGAAAACAAGGCGTTAATTTTGCTGTGCTCGATGGCTTGTACTATTACCATACGCCACTTGACAATTATACGAACATCAATTTGTCGAGTATTCAGCATTATGGTTCACAGATTGTCCCATTGGTCGAGGAGTATGTCAGCCATAGTCAATATTCAAATGTCGATTATTTTACAGCCTCACAAAATCGGGTATTTTTTAATTTGCTTCCCAATGTCTTCATTAGTTATACCGAGACTGTAGCCATCGTCATAAACATTGTTTTAAAAATCGCCTTCATCACATTACTTAGTTTCCTTTTGTTTACTAAACGGCTTCGCTTATCACAAATTTTTTAAACACCTCGGTTATTTAACATTAATACTTGTGACTTTAGCAATCAGTGGTTTGTATTTATCACAGTTGATTGCTTTCATTGCCCGTGTTCCTTGGTCATTGACCTATGTTCGGATGGTCGGATCAGATATCCCGGCACTACTTATAATTGTTGGTGTCATTACCTTGTTGACATGGTTAACGAAACGTTTTCTTAAAGCCCCCGAAGAAAAAATTTCATTGATGATTGCTGCCATCTTCTTTAACTTGTTACTGGCAACGGTAACGGGATTTATGTTATCAGGTGCTTCATTTTTATTTATGGTTCCAGCGTTTACTGGTTTGCTCTCACTGTATGGTGAGACGTTTATTAAACATCGAATTATCAAACAAGTGATTCTGAGCCAGAATCTTATTTGGCCAACTTTGATCCTCGTTCCACTTTTATTCTCGCTGTATTTGGCACTGACAATTGGTGGCTTACTTGCTCTACTAGTCATTTTGTTACTATCGATTAGCATCATGATTCCTTCCTTTCTGTTACAGATCGGTCATGCTAATGACGCTAACCAATAATTGGTTATTCAAAAAACGATGGTTGGCATCGCAATGAATCAAATGTGTCAATCGTCGAAAAATATTTTACAACCAAAATTTTATTGAACGAATTATGTTGTATTAGGTTAAGTTTTTATTGTTATATAAATATATATGATTAGCATTTGCACAATTTGTTATGACTAAACGAGAGCGTATAAACTTACTAGTCTTTTTGATTTTAACATCAATCTACTCGATTGTATTTATCGTGATGTTTTTCTTTCCCTGGCTGCACGAAATCCATAGTGCATTTTTGATGCTTGGGGCGATATTAATCGTTGGGTTTGTGCTCATGTATGGCCTGCGAGGTCGAGCTCCATGGATTCTTCCAATCACGTTAGTGGTTTTTATGACCTTGCTTGTCCAAATCGCAATTGAATATCTTGGCGATATTTGGACCTTTTTACAAAATGATGTTTTTCACCTCATCGTCCATATCATCTCCGGCATTGCGTATTTTATTTTTGCTCTGATGATGGTGGTTGAATTTACACGTCATAAACGCGATTTTCATCTTAAAAATGTTTCATTCGATTACAACGAGACCATTGTGTTTGAATACATATTGCGTACCAAGACGATCAATTTACAAGTGTCAAATGTTTTAAAGAAAATCTGGCAATTGGACAGTACAAAAATAACGACTGATTCAGCGACATTTCTTGAATGGATCGCTCCTGAAGATCAACCACTCTTCCAGTGGTTAACCACTGAAGGGCACCCACTTCCATCGTTCAATAAAATCGTGCACCTTCGGATTAATGAATTCGCCCATCCAATTACCGTCCAAATTAAAAGTGCGTATAAGTTTGGTGATCGCATCATGTTGCTTGGAGTTGACCATACGAACATCGATAAACTTGAAACCTCAATTAGCGATGAAAGTAGCCACCGGCTCCAATTAATTGATAACATGCCCCTCGGTCTTGTCGAGCATGAAATGATTTATAATCCTGAAGGTGTGGCCATCGATTACAAATACATTTACGCTAACGATGCTTTTTGCGAGATGGTCAAATGGAAACGTGAAGATTTTATTAACCAAGCTGTCTCGATTATCTCTCCTTCTTACCATAGCATTCGTTTGGCACAGTATCAGAAGTTATTCATGAATACTCCACTCGTAGAATTTGAGGCTTATTTTGAAGCGATTGACATTTGGTATCAAGTCCGAGCTTACCGTTCTGGTGATCATCACTTTATTTCTTTGTTTCAAGACGTCACCGCGCTTAAAAAAGCCAATGATGCCCTTAAAAAAATCTCACTCTTTAATCCGATTAATGGTCTTCCAAATCTCTATAGCCTCGAACAAGCGATTCTTCGATTAAAAGACGTTAAAGATGCAACGTGTTTTTACATGACAATTGCCAATTTCGAGGAGATTGAGACTTTCTACGGCCATCGCTTCACGCAACAACTCATCAAGCGCATCGCGAGTGAATTTGCATCTTATCAAAAGCGAAACCATCTTGTTGCCAACACGAATCACACCCATTTTATTTTGCTATTAATCAATCCGAGTTCCGAAGAAACAAATGAAACGATTAAGTTTGCAACGCAAAGTGTTTATAGTCGCTATCGCATCGACAATACTGAGATTAGTTTACGAGAAAATATCGGTTACGCCATGCTCAATGAAGCTACCGACGACTTGTTAGGACTCATAACGCAAGCGCGCATCGCGTGTAACGAGGCTGCCAAGACCGAACATAACGTCATTGTCAAGTATAAAAAGGATTATGAAAAACTCCTTGATGATAACGTCCAAATGGCCGATAAATTATCACGCGCAATTGAACAAAATCTGATTGAGATTTACTACCAAAAGATCGTCGACACCCGAACTGGAGAAGCAGCTTACCTTGAAGCGCTTGCCCGCTGGAATGATCAGGAATTAGGGGTGATACCTCCTGATCGTTTTTTAGACTTGGCCGCCAGTTCCAGCCTGATTGATGTGCTTGATAATTACTTATTAGAGCGTACGCTCGCCACCTTTAGTCAATTAAAGTCTGGACCATTTAAAGAAGCGATTTTAAACCTGAATGTCTCACCATCGGCCATCCATCGTGAAGGATTTGACCTGCTCCTCATAAACACCACCTTAAAGTACGGACTTTATCCAAATCAGATATGTATTGAAATATCCGAAAATACTTTTATTAAAAACACAAGTCAAAGCATTTTAATGATTCGGAAATTAAAACTCTATGGTTTTAAAATCGCGATTGACGATTTTGGAAGCCAATATTCATCATTCGGTATTCTTGATTTAATTCCGTATGATATTTTAAAACTTGATGGTCTTTTCTCGCTCAAACTAAAGCAATCATCAATCAGCATGATGGTCAAGACACTCGTCGACATTTGCGCTAAAGACGACCGCGTTCTCATCGTGGAAAAAGTCGAAACAAAAACAGTGGCTGACCAATTTGTTACACTTGGATGCCCACTGCAACAAGGTTATTATCATCATAAACCTGAAAAATTAACCAAAATTAAACTTTCCTAGTCACTCAGATATATTTAATCATTACTGCAACAGTAAAAACCCTTGTAATAGATATTTTCGACATTTTTTGATTATTGTAAACGATGAAGAAAGATGCCACTTTTTAACATAAAAAATTATAAAAGTTATCGTTACTGCTTTTATTTATTTTTATTGACTCGTCTAATGAGTTTACTAGTCTTAGTTTTGGCTTTTTTGATTGTCTTTTTACGAATGGTAGGTACGGCAACGAGAACAACCATTACGATCAGGGTAATTGCCCCCAAAATGATGATTTGTCCCGTTGATAATGTCGCATTGATGACGATGCTCACTTCTTTTATGATGTTCTCATCGGTGTATGTAAATGTTAAGACATTAGGGCCATACGAACTCAAAGCCCGATTTTGAGCATCACTCCCACTTGTCCATTCATAATCGGTAATCACGACGTGACTATTATCACTATAATAAGCCGTCACAATAAAATCTTCCTTTGTCAATTGATCAAACAAGTAGTACACCTGATTAGGATGAGCGAGCGTAACTTCAATGCTTGTTAGTGTTGTAATTGCCTCAACTGGTTCGTCTTCACCAGAGCCAACACTTGAACTTTCAAGTGTCGGTAATGCTCCAGTCCCAACGAAACTAGTATCGTAAGCAATCGCTGCCCACTGCGGGTAGTCGATGAATGGGTTGCGATTGCCTTGATAGTTATTAGCAATGAGATTGTTACGATGAATTTCATATTCATCAACGGGGTCACTGATGTGCCACGCTAATAATGTTGCTAAATCACCCGCTAATCCAGGTTGATTTACCGAAGCAGTAATCGCACTTGGTGAACCATTCACAAGTGTTAATTTCGGATGAAGCGCATTTTCATAGGTGTAATATCGGGCGGGCATGTAAAACATAGCACGGGCAATATCGCCTTTATATTCGTCAAGTGGTTCAAACACTTTTTGACTTGAACCACTAATATTTCCATTACGCCCGACATATGTGCCCTTATCGTTATTGACATTAGTGATATTTGATGTTGGCATCGCAAAATTATAATTGCTGTGGGCTTGCTGGTTGCCTTTAACATCAGCTGGCCAAAGTGCATGAAAATCGCTACCAGCACCACCGGTACGCCCAAAATTTCCAAGCGATTGCGCCCAAATATGTTCTTTATCAAAACTCACGCGCGTGGCTCCCGCGTTTTTGAATCGATCAGCTGTGGCTAGATCATCGTTATAATCAGCATAAAGCTTTTTGATAAATGGATTGCCATTAGCATAGTCATAGTTCGTTAAATTAGCCTCAGATGCTGGACTAAGCGTCCAATTACGATCGATGATTTTATATATCGTCCGATGTGTATCACTATCGTAGTTGTATTCATTATGATCTTTAATAATCTGATTTAAAGCGGCGAGCAAAGCATCCCCAGTTTGACCAGAAATGGTGCCATAATAAGCACTAACTTCAGCATCAGTTAAATTTGTGACGTTGACATTAGTTGGCATTGGTGTCGCAGCTTCGGCTACAATCCCAAGTCCATAATTATTTGTGCTGATTACTAATGATGCACAAATTGATAATGTCGTGGTTAAGAAAAATGTTGCTTTAGTCATTTGCTAGTTCCTAAGTTTTTACTTAGGAAACTATAACATACTCACAAATATATCTCAAAATTTTCATGATGTGTTTGTATAAAAAAAGCCATTTCATTGTGAGATGGCATCTAAATTTCAGTGTTTACAAACTGACTATTTGCGAAGAAAATGGCGCCCAAGCACCTGCGGCTTTGTAAGTAGCGACGACACTACTCGGTACGAGGTATCGGAGATTACTTGGGGTATTCTCGAACGAATTAGCAAATCGTAACGGTGGTATCAGCGCTCTAATCTTCACCGATACAAGTGAGGTGCAACCACCAAATGCTCGTGATTGTAGTTCTTCAATCGAAGAGGGAAGATCAATTGTTGTTAGGGCGGTGAGATTTTCAAAGGCATTATTACCGATATATATAATCGCCGTCGACATGTTGATTGTGGTTAGGGCACTTGCACCACTAAAAGCATCTGTATGAATATGGGTGACGGTATTAGGAATGGTCACACTTGTAAGTTTGGACGCATTCTTGAAAGCCGCCATACCGATCGTTTTTAAGCCATTAGGCATCGTCACAGCGACAATCGCACCATTGTTATAAAATAAATATTCACCAAGTTCCAAGACGGGTTTGCCATTATATGTCGATTGAATCACAATGCTCGTCGCATTACCTAAATACGTTTCAACAACATAGCCTTGGCTATCAAATGTTGGTTTAAACACAAAGCCAACACTTGCTTCAATCCATTTAGCGTAGAGCGTCACATTTTCGGTGACCATGAAAGGGAAATTAACAGGGTCCGTGAGACCGCTATTCAGATACCAGCCTTCAAGTGTCAAAGCGCCATTACTAACAATCGGCATCGTTTCGATGCGATAGGTAATAACTGGCTCAAGACTTGCTGTCGCGTTCGTAACGAATGTGACAGTATAACTCTGATAAGAAGTATTGATGCTTGATGAAGATGTTGTTGGAACACTCCCGCTTGTCGAATCACCTGTTGAACTTAAACTATCACTATTAGAAAGCCAACTTGATTGATCACAACTAACTAGTGTCATTAATGCTAGTAATCCGATAATAAGTTTCCGGTTAAATTTCATGAGTCAAATTATAGGGTAGTCGTTACTAAATATCAAATGAATATTCATGGTTCAAACTAATCCAAGACGAACAATCCTTGTTTCAATCGATGAATACAATATTTCCTGTTGACGATGACATTCAAGCAGTGCAACCTAAAGGTTGGCTCGTAAAAATATTTCTTCACTCTAAATTATTTCCTTGTTATCATTAGACATAGTTTTGAGGTATGGACATGAATAAAAAATGGGTTGCACTTGGTCTCACGGCCTTAATGATGTTGGTATCGTATCATGATACTGTGAAAGCCGTCAATGGAGATACTGTCGGCATTACAATTCACTATAAAGGTGACTACACGACACCACACATTCACTATTGGGATGCCCAACCTTCAACAAGTGGCATTACAAGCACGGCATGGCCCGGTGATCCAATGGCAAAGGATAGTGGCAGTGACTGGTATACCAAGACATTTCCAACCGCGACCTCGATTAAAATAGTATTCAACAATGGAAGTAACGCCCAACAAACCGGTGACTTATCACGAACAACTGGTGAATGGTGGTTTTTTAATAATCGCTGGTATTCCCAAGATCCAGGCACAATTGAAATTCCAAATTATGATAAAACACCAATAATTACTGTACATGTCAAATCAACAAGTCCCGACCCGAAGATTCGTTACTACAATGGGCAACCAAATAATATCGCTTCGAGTGGCGCGCTCACAATGATGCGCGAACCGAATAATTGGTACCGCTACACGATTGGACCAGCGACCGCCCTCAAAGCAAATTTCACGATTAATAATGTTGAAGGGAGCGCCTATGATCTCACGACTGGTGAATGGTGGCTCAAAGATGGCAAACTGACTAACTTCAAACCACAGGAAGACGCAATTGGTCGGTCTGACTTTCGAGAAGAGACAATTTACTTCGTGATGACCACCCGGTTTTATGATGGTGACACAGGTAATAACGTTCATTGCTGGGATGACACACAAGCTAATAATCCCGATAGTGATCCGGCATGGCGTGGAGATTTCAAAGGTTTGATTGATAAACTTGATTATATTAAGGCGCTGGGATTCTCCGCGATTTGGATTACCCCTGTCGTTGAGAATGCATCTGGGTACGATTACCATGGATATCACGCGATTGACTTTACTCAAGTTGACCCTCGGCTCGAATCTCCCACTGCAACTTACCAAGACCTGATTGATGCCACTCATGCCAAAGGCATGAAAATCATTCAGGATATCGTCTTGAATCATACATCAAACTTTGGGGAAGAAAATTTATTTCCAATCTTTAAAAAAGATTATCGAAATGCTGATACTGTCAGCAATATGGTTAAAACCGATCCGATGAACCTACTGCCTGAAAACTATGCGGAAATGCCTGGCAGCCAGCAATATCCTGCGCGTATCAATGCCATGAAAGAAGATAGCAGCGATGTTCGTAATATTTACCACCATGAAAAGAGTTTATCGTGGGAAAGCTACACCGTCCAAACGGGGCAGATTGCCGGTGATTGTGTCGATTTAAACACGGAAAATCCTCATGTCACCAATTACTTAATCGATGCTTATAATCGTTATATTGACATGGGCGTTGATTCGTTCCGTGTCGATACCGTCAAGCATATTTCACGGTTAGTGTTTAACAAAGAGTTTCTTCCGGCCTTTAAAGCTCGCGGGGGTGATGATTTCTTCATCTTTGGCGAGTTAGCCTCTCGTTATCGACAAGTTTGGAACACGAATATGCCAGCGATTTCAACACCATTTTACACATGGAAAGAGACGAAAGATTATCCATGGGCAACAATGGCTGACCGTGTCAGTAGCGTCGAACAAAACTTTTATGATAATCAGTCAAACGTCAATCAGCAACCAACTAGTGGCAATCACGATTTAAGCGGCAACGATTATCGGACACCTGATTACTCAAGAAACTCGGGCATGGCCATGATTGATTTTCCCATGCATTGGAACTTTAAGGATGCCTATGACGCTTTTGGCGTCGCCACTAATGGCGATCATTGGTATAATGACGCGACCATGAATGTCACATATGTTGATTCCCATGATTATGCGCCTGATGGTGCTCCTGAAGATAAACGATTTGACCAACCTGAGCACGTCTGGGCGCAAAATCTATCGCTGATGTTCACCTTCCGTGGCATTCCAACAATTTATTATGGAAGTGAAATTCAATTTCAAAAAGGATATCCGATCGACAAGGGTCCGAATGCGCCACTATCACAAACTGGCCGCGCTTACTTTGGTAATGAAATTACCGGAAGTGTTAACGTCACCGATTTTGGTGTCTATAGCAATGCGACTGGTAAATTGGCAGAAACGCTAAATCATCCACTAGCAAAGCACATTCGTGCCTTAAATATTATTCGACGCGGGGTCCCTGCTTTACAAAAAGGGCAATATTCAACTTCAAATATTTCGGGTGGTCTCGCCTATAAACGTCGCTTCACCTCTGCAACAGTCGACAGTTTTGCACTGGTGTCCGTATCAGGCTCTGCCACTTTTTCTAATCTCCCAATTGGCACATATATTGATGTCGTGACTGGTGATGTAAAAACGGTAAGTAATAATAACGATACGATTACTATCAATGCAAATGGTACAGGTAATGTTCGAGTTTATGTTCTCTCAACGAGCAAAACACCGGCACCTGGTGATCTGATTGATTTTTCAGGCACTTATATAAAATAATGAGGATAAACAATGAAAGTTCAATTTAATTACAAACGCATACTTGCTTTTTTATTCGTCTTCGTCAGTTATATTTTAGCGACAATTGTTGGACTTTTTGTCTTTACGTATTTCCATAATGATTTATCCTACCATCCCATTTTAGCGATTTTTCTTGCTGATATCGTGATGACGATATTTATTTATATCATCGGTCTATGCGTCAATAACGCCTCGGTTTATGATCCCTATTGGAGCGTCATCCCTCTCTTATTTGGATTACTTTATATGTTTGGTTATCGTGACTACTCGTTACCAACCATCATTGTTAACATCATCATTGCGATTTGGTCAATGCGCTTAACACTTAATTGGATGTATACATTTAAAACAATTAAGAAGCAAGATTGGCGTTACGATTATTTAAAAGAACGCAGTGGCGTCTTTTATCCGGTTGTTAATTTGTTCGGAATTCATGTGATTCCAACGTTATTTGTGTTTGCGGCGTTATTACCTGTCCTCTTCTTATTTAACGCACAACAAAGCACGACACCGGTTACATTTTCAATATTAACGATTCTCGGTCTCATCATCTCATTACTAGGAATCTTGTTAGAAATTGTTGCTGACATTCAAATGCATCACTTCCGAAGAACCAATACCACTCCCAAAGCCATTATTCGGATTGGGCTCTGGAAGTATTCACGACACCCCAATTATTTAGGCGAAATCTTGTTTTGGTGGGGTTTATTCGCCTATGTTGTCGTTTTATTACCTGAGATGTGGTATCTCGTCTTTGGTCCAATTGCAATGACGCTCATGTTTTTAATCATCTCAATTCCATTAACCGAACAACGACTCGCGAGAACGAAAGAAAAATTTAATGAATATACAAACGAAACGCGGATGCTCTTGCCCCTGCCTAAAAAATGAGTACTTTTTCTATTCATCATTTAAGCGAGTGCTATAATATTTCTCGGTAACAACGATGATTACAATTGAAGATCAAATCAAGGCAACATTAGAAAAAATTCGACCATTCATCTTGCGTGATGGTGGCGATGTCGAGTTTGATTCTTTTATTGATGGAATCGTCTACATTAGCATGCTTGGGGCATGCGTTGGTTGCTCGCTTATCGATACGACGCTCACAGGTGGTATCGAAGTCATCTTAATGGAAGAAGTGCCAGGCGTCATTGGCGTCAAACTAGTCAGCGAAAAACCTCTTCAAATATCAAAATAGCCAATAATAAAAAAGTAGATGTCGCTTGTTGAAATAACATCTACTTTTTCTTTTCTTAATTAAGCGATGTAATCAGCAGGATTGAGCGTACCATCCGCTTGCCATCGATCCTTTAGTAGTTCGCGTACGTATGCAAATGTATTAAGCGCGGTTGCTTTATTGTGTGGATATTGATCAGGTGAAGTAAGATGTTTTTCTGTTAAATAATTAATCGCAATAATCTTATAGGTATTTGTGTCATTAATCGTGATATTACCAGCCAGTTTCATCGTGTAGGGGTTTGCACCAGCAACGTAATTACCTTGATTTAACCACCATTTCAGTTGTGCACCGGTCACCTCGACGACTAATAATTCATTATCAAACGGAAATACTTTATAGACATCGCCATAAGTAACGGTGCCCGCGCTGATCGTACTGCGAACTCCACCGGTATTATGGAAGGCGACTTGTGCTCCAAGATCAGAACCGTAATCAAGCATTTCCTTAACGGCAAGGTTTCCTAAAGCTGCTTTTGAAAAATAGCCAGATGCAGTGCCGAGCACTTCATCTTTGATAACGTTAATTTCTTCGGCAAGATATGTGTCATAAAGCATTTTCATCGCTAATTCTTCATCGAGGTTTTGGTTGATGAGATTACTATCATTTGCTGAAGTGACGACACTGACGGTGTCACTACTCGCGGTATATGAAAGTTGTACATGGGCAACTGCTCGTCCATTATAACTTGCTTGAAGGGAGGGAACTCCCTTAATCGTTTCGCGTTTCGTTTCATGTGAATGACCGTTAAAGACAACATCTACGTTATCATATATTCCGCTTTCTAAATCGGGATTATGATTAAGCAAGACGATGATTTTCGCTCCCATTGTTCTTAGATAATTCGCGCTTGTCGCAACCATACTGCTCGGTGAGACAAACTCATAATCCATGACATTGGATGTTAAGATACTGCTTTCAAGCGTCGCTCCGATTGTGCCGATAATGCCAATGCGCACACCTGAGCGATCAATCATGGTATATGGTAGAACAAAATCGGCTAATCGCTTCGTCTCGCGATCGAATATATTGCTTGCTAAAAACGGAAAATCCGCCCGTGTTTGGTTACTTCTAATGACATCGACGGTCCAATCAAATTCATGGTTACCAATAGCCATGGCTTCAAATCCGATTAAGTTCATCGCATCGACAACGAGACGTCCTCGGGTGATGTTACTGTCAGCTGAGCCTTGCCACATATCGCCAGCTGATAAAATAACCGTTCCCTCAGGATTCAAGTCTTTCTTGTTATCAAAATAAGTCGCCAGTCGATTGATGCCAAGTTCGTTACTATCGGCTTTGTATTCGAGGGCACCATGAAAATCGTTCATTGAATAAAAATCAAGCGTCGTGATATCGTGAATTGGGGCACTCGGCCAACTCGGATCGATGGTCACTTCTGGTGTTTCAAACACGTAATTATTATTAACGTCTTCGCTACTAGTAAATGTGCTTGATGCGCATCCGCCTAATAATATCAAACTAAGACCGATCAGCATAAAATTGATATAAGTTCGTTTCATAGTCACTCCTTTTAATAATTATAAGGTGAAAGTTCACCACTTGTGCGCCATTTGCTAGCGACGAGGTTACGAGGATACTCAAATGTGTTGATTTCACTGCTGACATCATGAGGATAATATCTTGTTTGTTCTGATAAGTAGCTAATTGTAATGACGGTATAAACTGTCGCATTGTTAATTGCCTGACCGTTATGCTCAAAATATCCATAGTCATCGATTCCCGCAACATAAGCATAATTATTGAGCCACTGCTTTAATTGTGTGCCCGTCAGCTCAAGGACGATTAAATCATTATCAAATGGCAGCGCTTTATAGACATCACCAAACGTAACAGTACCGGCATTAACCGATGAACGAATACCACCAGTGTTATGAAAAGCAGCGACAGCGCCATAACTTTCACCAAATTTCAACATTTCAGTGACCGCAAGTTCTCCGAGTTGTGGTCGCTCAAATTTTGATGTTGCAGTTCCTAATACTTCTTCTTTAATCGCTCGAATTTCATCTTCATAATATGCTTGATAGATTGTCGCCATCGCCACATCTTCTGATAAATTCAGATTAATGATGTAATCATCAATCCCATAGTCAGTGACTGTAAGATTATCACGATCAATATCATAATTTAATCGGGCGTAGGCGACGGATTTACCATTATCTCGGGCTTGCAAAATCGGGACTCCTGAGCGCATTTCCATTTGCTTTGCATGTGCATGTCCATTGAATACTAAATCAACATAATTGAGGGCGTTATCACTAATGCTGCCATCATGGTTAAGTAAGATTGTTAGATGAGCGCCTTGTTCATGTAGCGCCGTCGCTGATGAGGCGATATAACTATCGACTGCCCTTAAATCAAATGGTGCAATCATCGATGGCATAATTGAACTTTCTAAATTTGCCCCAATTGTTCCAATAATTCCAATTTTGACACCTTGTCGCTCAATCATTGTGTGCGGTAAAACAAAATCAGCAATCTCATCACTTGCTTTATCGATGATGTTTGCGCCTAAGAAGGGAAATTCTGCCAGTGCTTGGTTAGTGCGTATCGTTTCCGCTCCCCAATCAAATTCATGATTTCCAAGTACCATGGCATCAAAATTTAATTCGTTCATGGCCGCAGTCACTAATCGTCCACGCGTAATATTGCTATCGGCCGAGCCTTGCCACATATCGCCACTTGATGTCAAAATCATCCCATCAGGGTTCAGTGCGCGCTTCATATTAAAATATGATGCCAACCGATTAATTCCAGGTTCTTGATTGCTATCAAGGTATTCGACTGAGCCATGAAAATCATTGAGATTATAAAAATCAAGCGTGATTACATTGCTGCTCGAGTCATTACTTGGACTCGTTGATGAAGGCGGTAGTGAAGTGCTGTGTGAAGAAATGGTCGATGTCAAAATACTACTTGGTACCGAAGATGAAATTGAAGATTGGCATCCAGCTAAAATCAATGTGAGGAATATCGGAGATATTAACAATATTTTTTGGAAGTTACGCATGCGAGTTTACAACAAAATATTTTCTTTCCGGTTGACAATGAGATAACCCTCACGATTATAAACATCAGTGCGATTATATGTGAGTGGTTGGCCCGCGGGTGTAATGAAGAGACCTCCGGCTTCGGTTACAACAATTTGACTCGCCGCCGTATCCCATTCTTTTGTTCCGCTTGAAAAACGATAAGTAATTTCAGCCTTACCACTAGCGATATAACAAGCTTTCAAACAACTACCAACCGTTGCTGTATGTTTAATGCGATTATGGTGTTTATGAACAACCGCCAGTTCTTTTTCATTGACATGAAATCGAGAAAATAGCACGGTTAAATCGTTCATTTTATCATTGACGTGAATTTTATGGGTTCCATGCTGATCACGATGGTAACTACCTTGTCCCTGACTGGCAAAGTAGACTTCGTTTTTAGCGGGGATAACGACGACTCCTACGACGATTTGATGCCGATAACTGAGGGCAATGTTTGTCGTAAATTCATCGTTCTTAGCAATAAAATCTTTTGTGCCATCGACTGGGTCGATGATCCAGACATAGTCGTTTTCTAATCGGGCTAGATCATCAATCGATTCTTCAGTTAAAAAGGCATGACTCGGAAATACCGAGGCTAAATAGTTTCGGATTATTTCATCGGCTGCTTGATCAGCCAACGTTACGGGTGAGGCATCATCTTTAATCGCGACTTCAAATGGTTGGCGATAAATTTCCATGATGACATTGGCTGCGAGTTGTCCTGCTTTCAATGCTTCTTGTAGTTCAATTTCATATTTCATTATTTGATACCTCTTCTAACATATTATTAACATCATCAATCACATTTTCAATTTGGTCAAATGAAACTAAACGACAACCACTTGCCTGGAGGTGGCCACCGCCACCGTAGTGAAAGGCGATGGTTTGGACATCAGGTCCGATGCTCCGGAATTCAACGCGAATTTCATTGGTGTTTTCAACAAAGAAAGCCCAGACAGGATAATGTCGGATATTTGCCAGTAAATTCACACGACCGGCCGCTTCGATAGGTGTCACATGTAATCGTTCAAGTTCTGGCCGCCGGATTACACAATAAATAAAACCGGATTCGGTCGTTTTATAGTTTTGATAAACAAAACTTTCAAATGCCATATTTTCAAATGATCGTTGGTAAAGTGTGTCATAAATAAGGCGTAGATTTGCCCCAAAGTCAATTAATGTTGCCATCGATATAAAGATATTTGGCGTCAAATTTCCGTACAAAAACCGGCCGGAATCAGTAATGAGCCCTAACGCTAACGCTTGGGATCCGGCAATCGATTGTTGATAATCATAACTTGAAATAAAGGTAGTGATCATCTCTGCGACAGCAATCATCGTCGTATCAATCCATTGATGATGACCAAAATTGTAGAGTGGAATATGGTGATCGATTTTAAAAACCACCGGAGCCAAGGCATACCGTTGATCTTCAATTCGCGGTGCATCAGCGACATCAAGTACGAGCGCGAGTGATTGCTTAATCACGGCTTCATCAATTTGATCCATCGGACTGATTAAATTATGAAATAGCGGAAATCCACTTCCCAATGCGAAAACTTGTTTGCTTGGATAAGTCGCCTTGATGGCTTCTTTCAACCCAATTTGACTGCCATAACAGTCCCCATCGGGAAATACATGTCCGAAAATGGTAATCGTATCATGGGCTTTGATGAGCTCATGCAACAATTTGTGACTCAAGTTAAATCCTCATTCATTTAATGTAATTAAAAATCCTTGGACAAGCCAAGGATTTATTATAATCTATTTTGCCTTACCGATACAACCGAACACTGTGCATTTTGCCTTGACAACAGCGCGAATTGATTCTTTGCCAGGGCCAATGACCTTGCGAGGATCATACACTTTTTCATCTTTGGCGAGAATTTCCCGAACCTTAGCGGTCCATCCTTGTTGCAGTTCCGTATTCACATTAACTTTGGCGGTACCGCGGTCAATTGCTAACCGTAATTGAAAGTCGGGGATACCTGATCCACCATGAAGTACAAGTGGTAATTTGATTAAATCGTTGATGATTGCCATTTCTTTAAAACCAAGTTTCGGTTCGCCTTGATAAGGTCCGTGGACAGAGCCAAGCGCTGGTGCTAAACAATCAATTCCTGTTTCGTTCGTTAACTTTAAACATTCCTCGGGAATCGCATACATCGTTTCAGCAACAACGTGATCTTCTTGTCCGCCAACACGTCCAAGTTCAGCTTCGACGGAGACACCGCGAGCATGCGCGTAGTCAACAACCTGCTTAGTGATGGCAATGTTTTCGGCTAAGGGATGATGTGAAGCATCGATCATTACGCTTGAAAAACCAGCGTCAATCGCCGTTTTACATAATTCAAAACTTTCACCATGATCAAGATGTAAGGCGACAGGTACCGTAATTTTACGATCAAGAATGATTGCTTTAACCATATCTGCAACGATATGATAACCACCCATATATTTAGCGGCACCACTACTCACTCCAAGAATCACTGGTGATTGAAGTGCCTCCACTTCATCAAGAATTGCTAACGTCCATTCGAGGTTGTTGATATTGAATTGTCCGACAGCATAATGTTCGGCTCTCGCTTTAATCAACATGTCCTTCATACTGACTAATGGCATATGTTTCTCCTTTATTTTAAGGTTTTATTCTTCTTTTTCTTCGTCGTCTTCGAGTTCGGTTTCAATCTCGAGCTCTTCTTCAATCAATTCCTCTTCGGGTTCTTCGAAAGGATCGATTTCCTTTTCTTCTTCTACTTCTTCAACATCGCGGAAGACACCACGTGCATCTTCATAAAGTTGTTTATAGGTATAGTTAATTCGTAAATCCCACATGCTGCCACCCAAGGCGACAAAGCGTCCATCGAGGGTCAGGTTCGTATAAAACCGTGAAACGCGGTCCGCGCCTGTGTGTGGTAATTCTTCAAGTACTTGTGCCCAAATATCTTTGAATGACACCGGTTCTCCCCGGCTAACAATTAGTTCATAAGCAACATCTAACATTGATTTTTCGATCATGGTCAATCCCCTTTATTCACATTTTAACTGGTGCGGTGACGCCCAGTAATTCCAGTGCGTTTCTTAAGACAATCTGGCTCGCCTTAACCAAAGCGAGGCGTGCTCGGGATAAAGAAATATTTTCTTTATCGACAACACGACATATAGTATAAAAACTATGTGTCAAACTTGCAAGTTTTTGCACATAATTTGTGATTTTATAAGGTGCTTTGCTTTCGGCTGCATCGATTACTTCGGCTACGAAACTTTCAAGGTGACGTAACAATTGTTTCTCTTCAAGCATCATTAATCCACGGCCGCTTAAATCAAGCCCGAGCGATTGGCCTGCTTCTAATAAACTGGAAAGCCGCGCATGAGCGTATTGCGCATAATAAACCGGATTCGCGCTGCTGGCACTGACGGCGAGATCAAGATCAAAATCAAGATGTGACGATGCAGCCCGGGCAACGAAAAAATACCGTGTAGCATCGACGCCGACTTCATCGCATAGCTCACGAAGTGTCACTCCGACACCCGTTCGTTTGCTCATTTTCATCTCTTTGCCATCTTTCAAGAGCCGAACCATTTGCAGTATTTCAATTGTCAATGTATCTTCGGGATGTCCAAGCATGGCTAAAGCCGCTTTCATTCGCGAAATGTAGCCGTGGTGGTCAGCGCCAAGAATATCAATCAAAAAACGATGATTACGTGAAATTTTATCGTCATGATAAGCGATATCAGGTAAGAAGTAAGTGAAAGAACCATCGCTTTTAACGATGACACGATCTTTATCATCACCAAAACTCGTCGTCTTTAAAAACTTGGCACCATCAGATTCGTAGATATATGGTCGTAATTGTTCGAAGATTATTTTGATTTTTGATTGATCCCTAATTTTTGTCTCAAAGCTAAAAATATCAAAATTAACGCGGAAATATGCGAGGTCATCTTTCATGATTGCGAGTTCGCGTTTGATACCTTCATCTTTAAAAAAGGTATGATCATATTCAATTAGATACCGGTCACCATAAGTTAACTTAATATCACTGGCAATTTTATAAACATCTTCGCCGTGATAACCATCAGTCGGAATACTCGCTTCAAGCCCGAATAATTGTTTGTATCTGGCGTATATCGAGTGTGCAAGATTATCAATTTGTGCCCCGGCATCATTCACGTAAAATTCGTTTGTAACCTCATAGCCAGCTTTTTTAAGTAAGCGTCCGATCACATCACCAAGCGCTGCACCACGCGCATGTCCGAGGTGAAGAACACCAGTCGGATTGGCAGATACATATTCAACATTGACGGTTTTGCCTTGTCCAACATCACTTTGACCATAACGATCATCTTGGTCCACAATGTCTTGAATGATTGAGGAAAAAGTCTCGGCTTTTAAGAAAAAATTGATGAAGCCTGGTCCCGCAATCGTCACGTTTTCAAAATGAGCAAGTTCAAGTTTCTCATATATTTTTTCGGCAACGACACGAGGTGCCAATTTTAAAGTGCGTGCCACTTGCATCGCAATGTTTGAAGCAAAGTCACCATGAAGTGGGTCCTTACTCTGCTCAACGATAATCGCCTCTTCACTCAATGTGATGCCGATATCAATCAGGGCTTTGCGTAATTCCAATTTAATAAATGTAATAAAATTCATAATTGTCCTTAGCTACGTTGTGCTTGTTCAAGTAAAACGACAGCTGTAGCCTCCGCTGCTAAGCCCTGGCCAATGTAACCAAGCCCTTCATTTGTTCCAGCTTTAATTGAGATGTGCTCACAAGCTATATTCAAAATTTTACTAATCCGCATGGCCATTTGGGGAATATATGACGCGAGTTTCGGCCGTTCGATTGTTATCGAGATATCGATGTTACAGACAATATAACCTCGTTCAGAAATTAAACGATAGGCATATTTCAGAAAATAACTTGAATCGAGATTTTTATATTTATCGTCGGTATTAGGAAAATGTGTTCCTAAATCGCCAAGTGCGAGTGCACCAAGCATTGCTTCAGTCAATGCATGTAAGACAATATCGCCATCTGAATGTGCTTCAAAACCAAGCTCATAATCGATTAAAACGCCACCAATCCACAGTGGTCTTTCTTTGACTAATCGGTGAATGTCACGGCTGATCCCTATTCGATACATGATGCTCACACATTGAACTTGAAGAAGATAATATCGCCATCTTTGACGAGGTATTCTTTTCCTTCAAGTCGCAATTTTCCGGCTTCTTTAACTGCTAATTCGCTCTTGTACTTCATTATATCATCATAATGATATACTTCAGCCTTTATGAAACCGCGTTCAAAATCACTATGAATGATTCCGGCACATTGGGGTGCTTTCATACCGTGAGTAAATGTCCAAGCACGACATTCATCTTGCCCAACCGTAAAAAAGGTTCCTAATTCGAGCAGTTGATAGGTGGCCTGGACGAGTAAGTCAAGCCCCGACATCGCGACTCCCATTGAAAGAAGAAACTCGTGTTGTTCGCTTGCTGTTAGTTTTGCAAGTTCTGCTTCGATGGCACATGAGATTGGAATAAGCGAAGCGCCATCATTTTTAGCCTGAGTTTCTAGGGCTTTGTAAACACTCAGAGTATCAATGCTCATTAATTGTGCTTCACTGACATTAGCAACATAGATAATTGGTTTTAACGTCAATAGATGCAATTGTTTGTCACCAAATTCTCGTTCTTCTTTGGTAAGGGTTAGTGCACGGATTGCCAGACCTTGCTCTAATTGACGTTTGAATTTTTGACAAGCGTCAAATTCGAATATAGTACTTGGGTCTTTATTAGTTTTCGCTTTAGTGCCCGTGCGTTCAATCCTTTTATTGACCGTGTCCAAATCGGCAAACACGAGTTCGAGATTGATAATTTCAAGATCACGAAGTGGATCAATCGTTTGTTCAACATGGATGATTTCGCTATCTTCGAACGTGCGAACAACTTCGACGATGGCATCACATTCTCGAATGTGACCAAGAAACTGATTACCAAGACCTTCGCCTTTACTAGCACCTTTGACTAATCCAGCAATGTCAAAAAATTCAATGGTTGTAAATATTGTTTTTTCCGGTTTGAACATCTCGCTTAACTCACGAAGTCGTTTGTCAGGCACGGCAACGACGCCGGTATTTGGTTTGATCGTTGCAAACGGATAATTCGCCGCTTCGACATTAGCTTTGGCTAAAGCGTTAAATAATGTTGATTTACCAACATTAGGAAGTCCGACGATGCCTGCTTTTAATGCCATATATTACCTACTCAATATTAAGCGATATCTTGATTTGAAAAAAGTCGCCGGAGCGACTTTCTTTTTGTTTGAATTAACGGACGATTAAACTTTTTTAATCTTCGTAGCCCGGGGACCACGATCTGTTTCTTCAACTTCGAATTCTACAGTTTCGCCGACAGCGGCGGTTTTGTAGTTTTCCATGACAAGTTCGCTGTAGTGGAAGAAGACATCTTTGCCATCTTCGGTGCGAATGAAGCCGTAGCCCTTGTCCTTGTTGAACATTTTGACTGAACCTTTCATCGAAACCTAAACCTTTCTAAAAATTAATGATGTAAATATGTTTCAGACATACCTACGGAATAATCATACTACTAGTTATATATAAATACCACATTTATATTTTGGATTTACATTAAATATTTTCGCCTATTTCTAACCTAATTGTTTTCAAATAAACAAAGGCTAGAACCCCAAAGACAAATATGGCGATTGTCACCATAATCGTCAGTGGAAATATCGGTAGTGTGTAGCTATCTGTAATTACGAAATATTCTGATAACAGTCGTTCAATTATGATGGATACAACGATAAATTCAACGATGGCAAAAAGCGTCGCACTCGCTACAATGACCATTAATCGAGCAATAATTAATTGATAAATATGCCGTGGCTCGGCACCAAGTTCAACGAGTAAGCGTCGATCTTGCTCCATATCGACATATGAGAGACTTACGACAAATGAAGCGAGCATCACGGCATTAATCATTGTAAAAATTGCTAATATTAAAACCCCTATTGTGATTTTATTGGTAATCGTGGTAATTGATTGATGGAGCTCTTTTTGTGGAAAGGTGACTGATATCGTGTCAAATGTGGCCTCGATACGTCGTCCGACCTCAGTAATAATTGTTTCATCTCCTTCAAAATAAGCGACGTTAATGCGTAGTTGGTCGCCATTGATACCAAGATAATCACGATAGTAAGTTACTGACCAAAACGGCATTCCAGAAATTGCATATGTCTCATCATCACTAATTGCCGTAATCGTCGCTGTTGTAATTAAAAACTCACTATGGAAGTAACCTTCACTACTTGATGTAATAAAACGCGTCCCTAGTTGCACACTAAGACCAAGGGGATTGACATCTTGAAACAACTGGCGCACCAAACCGCTTGACATAGCAATCTCATCTAGGTTTTGTGGCCGTCTCCCGATAAATTTACCCGGCGCGAGGCTTTTTAACCGGATGGACGTTTTATTTTGATCGCGATAATGGCCACGAGCACTTCCAATTGGCAAATTGATAATTGAGTCATGATCGCTTGTGACTGAGAGCCCATCGACAATTTGATCCATGGCTTGTTCTGTTGTCGTGATAAAAGTTTCATGAATAAAACCCGAAATAAGCGATTCTGGGTAAAGTAAGTATCCACCACTAGTACCAATTAATACATCAGTCAAATACGCTTCGGCTTGATGAAGATAATGGAGATGTGCTAATGGCAATGTGATATGAGAATCAAGATAAACAATAATTCGATTGATATGACAGCGTCCTAAGCGTGGGCACACGCTCGGTAGTTGCTGATATCCGATATGATCAAACCGATAATTTTGTAAGCTCAGATCTTGATCCAGTTCTTGTATTAATTTATTAGCGTCCTTGGTCACAAGATAAAATGATTTCGTCAGTGTCCACGGTAGTGGACTAATTCGATCATGCTCAAATTGAGTTGGAAATCGCATTGATGTTTCAAACACATACTCATTAAAACGAGGATTCTGATGAATGATTCGGGCGTCATCAGACGCGATGATATGGCGGAGTTGCCATAATTGTTCATCTTCATACTGCCAATTATAATTTGCAAAGCCAGCACCAATGAAAACTGTTTTGCTATTAATTACGTTATTTATCGCTGGGGCAGTCGCTTCACAATAAAGTTTCCGCGCCAGTATTTGGATATCTGTAGGTGGCAGCGCTAAAGCGATCTCATCATTTGCCAAAGAAATTGATGGTAGCCCTAACTCTTCGAAAATCAGTGCGTCTGCAAAATGTTGGGCTGTAAAACTTGGTAGTGCTGTAATCGGACCTTCGATGCTTATGAAAAATTCATTGCGATCAGGAAAAAAATTATTGATCTCATTATGGTACGCAACACCAATCCTTGGGCATTGTTTTTGATACCGCTGTTGGATTGCTTTGACAGCATCTTCTTCAAGACTATAAACACCTGTTAATCCAGGAACAATTGATTTGGTTCCTTTGATTTGCAAGCCGCTTTTGCCAACAAGAGACGTTAAAGTATCTGTCATTTTATTTTTAATTGATGTCGTGACTTGGACACCAATTCCAGTTGCTAACAAGGCAATCGAAAGCATTAATTGACTAATACCTAGTCGCCATTTGTGTTCTTTCATGTCCATGATTGCATGCCGAAAGCAAAAACCCCATGGTAGACGATGATGACCATTCACGATGGAAAAACGCATGAGATTAAGTCGGTGCTGGTTTGAATGTTGATGGGGTTTAGCACTAATAAACGCACCATCTTTCATGTGATAGATCACATCACAGTAATTGGCAATTAACTCGTGTTGGTGACTAACAATGATGATTAAACGGTGGTGACTTAGTGCTTGTAGTAACTGCATAATTGCGGTGGCATTGTCAGCATCGAGTGCGGCCGTTGGTTCATCAGCAACAATTAATCGTGGTTGTTTTATTAAT
>CAZXCV010000004.1:20860-76461 GCA_964639215.1 uncultured Staphylococcaceae bacterium | reverse complement strand
CGATTTGAAGCAGCGTTATCACTTTATGGACATGAAATCGATGACTTAACAACGCCACTCGAAGCCGGGCTAAAATTCGCAATCAATTTTTCTAAAGATTTTATTGGAAAAAATGCTCTGATTGATGAAACATCTCGTGGGCCAGCTCGAAAACTCGTCGGACTTGAAGTGACTGGACGAGGCATTGCTCGCGCGGATTATGAAGTTTTTATCGGTATTGAAAAAATCGGTAAAGTCACAACTGGTTATCTCTTGGCTGGTCATCAAAAACCATTAGCATTAGCCTTGATCAAGACTGAATATGCGACACTCGGACAAACAGTTAGCATTAACATCCGGGGCAATATGGTCACCGCGGTTGTTCGCGATACCAAATTCATGGATAAAAAATATAAGCGCTAAATAAAGGAGCACTAGATATGGTAGAATTACGATTCTCAACGACTCATGAATGGGTCAAACTCGATGGAAAGATTGCGACGATTGGCATCAGCGATTATGCGCAACATAGTTTAGGAGACGTCGTTTTTGTCGATCTCCCAAGTGTTGGTGACGTGATTGCCGCCAATCGTGAATTTGGCGCGATTGAAAGCGTTAAAGCGGCATCAGAACTCAATATGCCAATCAGCGGTAAAGTCATCGCTGTCAATGACCAGTTATTTGATCATCCCGAGATGATTAATAAGGCGCCACTTGACACATGGCTTATCAAGATTGAAGCACAGGAACCAATCGATTTATCGCACTTATTGACAAGCGAAGCTTACGATAAATTAGCAAAATAATATTATGCATCGCTACATTCCCCATACGCCAACTGAAGTAAGCGCGATGCTTACTACCTTACGGCTTAATTCAATCGATGATTTATTTAAGCATCTCCCGAACCATATTAGGTATCGCACCCCATACATCGACGCTAGTCCTTTAAGCGACGATCAACTGAAGCAGATGTTGATGCAGTCGACGGCGACGATTTTGACATCGTTCCGTGGTTTTGGAGCTTATGATCACGAACGTCCTGCTATCATTGATGCCCTCGCTTCGCGTCAAGAATTTTTAACATCATATACACCATATCAACCAGAGGTCGCTCAAGGTACCTTACAATATATTTTTGAATTCCAATCGATAATTACGGAATTGACAGGAATGGACGTCAGTAATGCTTCAATGTATGACGGACCAACCGCAGCAAGTGAAGCGATGATGATGGCAGTTAATCACACAGGGATTGCTCGTGTGTTAGTTGCTGATAATCTTCTCCCACACGTCCTAGCGACAATACAAACATATTGCCATTTCCGCGAGGTAAAATTTGTACCGATTGCGACCGATGATAACGGTCAAATATCACGCGAGTTACTCGCCGAACAAATAAAAGAACCCTTTGCTTCATTGCTCATCGGGTATCCGAATAAATATGGAATTATCGAAAATTATGATGGTATTAGTACCATGGTGCACGAACATGGTGGTTTATTGATTACTTACGCTGATTTATTAGCACTGACCATTTTTAAGACGCCCGCCCAATTTGGTAGCGACATCGTCTGTGGCGAAGCGCAAACGCTTGGTATTCCCCTAAGTTTTGGCGGTCCCTATCTAGGATATTTAGCGACGTTGACGAAATATGTTCGCAAAATGCCTGGTCGTATTTGTGGAATGACGAAAGATAATCGTGGACAACGTGCTTATGTTTTAACATTACAAGCGCGTGAGCAACACATTCGGCGCGAAAAAGCGAATAGCAATATATGTTCTAATCAATCATTAATGGCGTTACAGGCGACAATCTACGCTGTCACCATGGGAAAAAGCGGACTCCGTCAAGTTGCCATAAATGCGATTAAAGCGACACATTATTTGGCCGATCGACTCGTTGAAACTGGGTTATTCACAAAGTCGTTTGATGCTCCGATGGGTTTTGAAATGACGCTCACTTATCAGGGTGATATTCATAAACTCAATCAACTGCTATTAGCACGTGGATACTTAGGTCCACAGCCACTTGATGGGCATCGCGCCGTATTTTATGCAAGCGAGAAAATGACCAAAATGGATATCGAGGTCTTTGTCAGTGCAATTAAGGAGTGTCACCATGAAGTACGATAAACTCATTTTCGAACTCTCGGTCCCGGAACGCGTTGGCTATACATTGATTGACCAACAAATCGAAGATATCGAATTAGAAAAACTATTTCCACCACAATATTTACGTGAACAAGTACCAGCCTTACCAGAAGTCAGCGAATTTGATGTTGTCCGTCATTATACGAACATCAGTCGCCTCAATTTCGGGGTCGAAACGGGTTTTTATCCACTCGGTTCATGCACGATGAAATACAATCCGAAAATCAATGATGCGATTGTCGCATTGCCTGGATTTACTAAAATTCACCCACTCCAAGATAGCAATACATTACAGCCACTTCTGAACATTTATCATGAAACAGCGCGATTACTAAATAAAATATCAGGGATGGATGCGACATCGCTCAATCCGTTTGCGGGAGCCCATGGTGAACTTACTGGCTTGATGATTATGAAAGCTTACCATGAACGACGCCATGATCATAAACGAACGAAAATGATTATTCCCGATAGTGCTCACGGTACCAATCCCGCCTCAGCCGCGATGCTTGGATATGAATGCATCACTATCAAATCAACTCCCGAAGGTTTAATCGATTTGACCGCGCTAAAAGCCGCGTTAAATGATGAAGTAGCTGGTATCATGCTCACGAATCCGAATACATTAGGATTATTTGAACAAGATATTTGTGAAATTAGTCAGCTTGTCCATCACGCTGGCGGTTTACTCTATTACGATGGTGCGAATCTGAATGCACTCCTTGGTGTCGCGCGACCTGGTGATATGGGTTTTGATATCATGCATATGAACTTGCACAAAACATTTTCAACACCACACGGTGGCGGAGGTCCCGGAAGTGGACCAGTTAGCGTTAAAAAACATTTAGCCGATTTATTACCACATCCACGCGTCATCAAAACAGAACATCGTTATGAAATTGAGACAAGTGGTGCTTCAATTGGACAAATTGGTGGTTTCTTTGGAAACTTCCTCGTGATTGTTCGCGCTTATACGTATTTATTATCAATGGGTCGCTATCTCAACGATGTCGGTCCATATGCCGTCTTGAATGCTAATTACATCAAGGAAGCATTAAAAGATGATTATCAGCTTCCGATTGAAGCATCATACATGCACGAGTTTGTTTTTAACGGACTCAAAGATCAAACGACTGGTGTTAAAACGCTCGATATTGCAAAACGATTACTGGACTATAACGTTCACGCCCCAACTATTTATTTCCCGTTATTATTCGAACAATCGATCATGATTGAACCGACTGAGGTCGAATCAAAGGCGACGCTTGATGAATTTATTAGGCTTATGAAACAAATTGCCTTAGAAGCGATTCATGAACCTGATTGTGTAAAGCTTGCTCCGCATTTCACACCAGTTGGTCGCCTTGATGAAGTAACGGCAGCACGCCATCCCATTTTAACGTATCGAGATTATGTCAAACAAATTTGATTATCTTGTCATCGGTGCTGGGCCGGGTGGGACTGATGCGGCGTTAACTATTCGTCGCTATGGTTTCACGGTGGCTTTAATTGAAAAAGATAAATGGGGCGGAACGTGCCTTCATCAAGGTTGCATTCCGACTAAAGCGCTCTTGCATTTGACAAAACCATCATTTGGTGGCGAACTAGTTGATTTATTCACACAGGTATTTGCGAAAGTAAACGCGATTGCAAGCAATCTCATTGCCAATTTAACAAAAGAGGGGATTACGCTAATTCATGGAGAAGCCATTATTATCGATGGACACCACGTTAAGGTAGCTGAATCGGTTATTGAAACTGACCACATAATTTACGCCGTTGGTTCACGACCAATTAAGATGAAAATCACCGGAATTGACAACCCCCATATTTATGATAGTGAGACGATTTACCGACTGAAAGAACGGCCACGTCAAGTAGCAATTATCGGTGGCGGTTATATCGGTTTTGAATGGGCGATTATTTTTACAAATCTTGGCGCGGAAGTCACAATTTATGAAGCACAACCACAAGTACTATTAGGATTTGATGATGATGTGCGGCGACGCTTACTGACATCATTACGTCAGCGCAAAATCACGATTAGGACGAGTGTTACCATCGAATCATTCACTGAGATAAATAATGGAATCATGATTAATTCAGTGACTTCCTCTGAACATTATGACATCGCGATGCTTGCGATTGGTCGCCGTCATGAAGCCGTCGTGCTTCCAGAGGGCATCATTAAAATTGGCGATGCCAATGGAACGCCTTATCTTGCCCATAAAGCTAGTGCTGAAGGGAAGCGATTATTCGATCAAGATCACGCACCATTTATCATTCCAAGCGTCATGTTTACTGATCCAGAAGTCGCAGTAACTGGGTATTCTGAAAAACAACTAATTGATTTAAATATTGAATATCACACAGTCAAGTTACCATATCGCGCGAATAGCAAAGCATTTGTGATTGATAAAGACGATGGGTTTGTGAAACTTATTGTTAGCTTCGATAAAACGCTGATATTAGGCGCTGCCATCATTGGTCACGATGCGAGCAATATTATCAATGTACTGACACTAGCGATTGAAGAAAAGATTCCGGTTTCCAAATTAAAACGCTTGGTATTTCCTCATCCGACCATCGGTGAGGTCATATCACAAGCGCTTGATTTAATTACTGAGCACTAACGTTATTTAGCTAAGTGTTTTTTCGCATCAATCACGAGCTTTTCAAAACTTGAAAAATCGTTAATTGCGAGTTCGGAAAGCATTTTGCGGTTAATCGCAATATTGCTTAAACGAAGACCATGCATCATATGGCTATAAGAAATGTCGCACATCCTACAAGCAGCATTAATCCGTTTAATCCAAAGCTTCCGATAGTCGGATTTAATTTTGCGACGATCATTATAGGCATATTGGAGCGAGTGCATTACTTGCTCTTTGGCAGTTTTAAATAAAATGTGTTTACTACCGAAATAGCCACTTGCTTGTTTCAGTACTTTTTTGCGTCGTTGACGGGTGACGCTACCACCTTTGACACGGGCCATGTTGTGCTCCTTTAATCTGAAATGAGGATGCGAACTCGCTTCACATCACTCGCGTGCATTTGACGTGGTTTCCGTAAATGACGTTTTTGTTTCGTTGTTTTCCGGGGTGCTAAGTGACCGGTATACGCGGCTTTGCGCACAAGTTTACCGCTCTTGGTAATCTTGATGCGTTTCATTAAAGCGCGTTTGCTTTTCATTTTGGGCATATGTATTCCTCTATTTCTTGATCTTGCTAGCTAAGATTGCGATTAATAATCGCCCTTCAAGGAGCGGTTTCTTTTCAACAGTGCTGACATCTTCGACTGAAGCGATGAATTTTTCCATCGTGGCGATCCCGACTTCTTGGTGCGCCATTTGGCGACCGCGATACCGCAAGGCAACTTTAACTTTGTTACCTTCTTCAAAGAAGCGTCGGGCATTTTTAACCTTAACATTGAGGTCGTGTTCACCGATTTGAGGCGTTAGTTGCACTTCCTTAATGTCGATAATGTGCTGATTTTTCTTGGCTTCACGTTGTTTTTTCTGTTGATCGAAGCGATGTTTCCCATAGTTGAGAATTTTGCAGACGGGTGGATTGGCATTTGGTGCCACACAAAGTAAGTCAAGACCAGCTTGATCAGCTTTTCTTAGTGCTTCTTCGCGTGTTAACACGCCGAGTGATTCGCCCTCTGGTCCGATGACTAACATCCGCGGGAAGCGAATAAATTCGTTCACGAGGTCGCTATTTTTTTTATCGGGACGCACGGGAAGGTTGTAATAAGCTATAAAGAGATCCTCCTTGCTAATAAAAAACGGACGCAGCGCGCCCGTTAAAAATTTAATTGAGCTCTTGACCTATTCAGAAACTGAATCAGGTGAGAAGCGGGCGCCTCTTCTTTCTACCTTTTTATTGCTTGTCTATATTATCAAGTTAATGATTATTTGTCAATTATTTAATCACTAATGGGTGGAGACTTCGCGTTTTCAGTTCTTGAGCAAGACCTTCGATTACTTCAACCATCGTAAATGGTGCTTGTTTTTCACTTCCATACCGGCGAGCCATCACGGTTCCCGCTTCTTTCTCCTTATCGCCAAGCACTAAGGTTACCGGTATTTTTTGAATTTGGGCATTACGGAGACGGTAACCTAATTTTTCCTCACTATTATCAATGAGGACGCGATAACCAGCATCAATTAAACGAGCACTTACTTCCTCAGCATAGGCGCGATGATGGTCTTGATGGACTGGTAAAATCATGATTTGCACAGGTGCTAACCAAAGTGGAAATGCGCCACCATAATGTTCAATTAAAATACCGATAAATCGTTCAAGACTTCCATAAATAGCGCGATGGAGCATAATCGGTCGCACCTTATCGTTGAATTCGTTGATGTAGGTGAGGTCGAAACGTTCTGGCAAATTCATATCAAGTTGAATCGTGCCACATTGCCAGACGCGATTCATTGAATCTTTAAGCTTAAAATCGAGTTTCGGACCATAGAAAGCCCCATCACCAGGATTAATGGTGAAAGGTTTACCAATTTTCGTGCAAGCTTCAGCGAGCGCGGCTTCAGATTTATCCCAAATTTCAATCGAACCGATATAATCCTTTTCAGGACGTGTTGATAAATAAATGTCATAAGTTAAGCCAAAAACATCATAAAAATATTCAAAGAGACGCAACAACCGAATGACTTCATCGATTAATTGATCAGGGCGGCAGAAGATGTGGGCGTCATCTTGCGTGAAGTTACGAACGCGAAATAGTCCGCTGAGGGCTCCGCTAGCTTCGTGGCGATGGACTAAACCGAGCTCACCAACGCGTAGTGGGAAATCTTTATATGAATGTAACGAGTTTTTATAAACGAGCATCCCACCAGGACAATTCATTGGTTTAATTGCAAAATCTTTGTTTTCAATCGAGGACGTATACATGTTTTGCCGGTAATTTGCCCAGTGACCACTCACTTCCCAAAGTTCTTTTGACAGCATAATCGGTGTTTCGATAAACGTATAGCCTTCACGACGGTGCGTCTCATACCAAAAACGTTCCAGCGTCGATTTTAACGTCAAGCCTCGATCAAGCCAAAACGGAAAACCAGGACCATATTCCGAAATCATGAATAAATCGAGTTCACGTCCTAATTTTCGGTGATCGCGTTGGCGTCGCTGTTCGAGAATAACAAGATACTCATCGAGCGCTTCTTTTGAGAAAAAGGCGGTGCCATATATGCGTGTCAGCTGCTTATTATCGCTATTACCACGCCAGTAGGCACCGGCAACTGACAGAAGTTTGAAATGTTTGACATAGCCAGTACTTGGTAAATGTGGTCCCGAACATAAATCCAGAAATTCACCTTGTTGATAGACGCTGATTGTTTCGGTGATTTCCTTAATTAATTCGATTTTATATGGATTGTCTTTGAAGAGTTCTAAAGCTTCGCGTTGGTTCACTTCTTTTCTGATGAGTGGCAAATTCGCACTTGATAATCGCTTCATTTCTTTTTCAATCGCAGGAAAAGAGGCATCGGTTATCAATATTGGGCTATCGACGTCATAATAAAACCCTTCTTCGATACTCGGTCCGAACCCGAATTTGATACCGGGGTACAAATTCAATAACGCTTGAGCCATTAAATGTGAGGCATCGTGGCGGAGCATATCAAGCGCTTCATGGTCGTTTTCATCAATAAAAGTGAGTGTTCCACTAGATTGAATTGGGCGGCGCATATCGAAAAGTTGATCGTTCAACCGATAGGCAAGACTCTTTTTAGCAAGTCCCGGGCTGATTGAAGTCGCTAGTTCGAATCCAGTCGTTGAATGCTCTAGATTAATTTTTTTACCGTCTAATAATGTGATTTCCATACATTACCTCCTAAAAAAATAAAAGCGTCCTTTAAGGACGCAATTGCGCGGTACCACCTTAATTTACATCGATTTGATGTACCCTTGAATATGTATTAACGCTACATCAACGGTGGGCTCAACGTCCACGGCTCCGAAGTGGTGCATCATCATCAAGTTTAGAAACGTTCCACCGTCTGTTTCTTCTCTATGAAAACTAAATGATTGCGTGTCTTCATCAACGCATGCTTAATTATAGTGCTAATTAATGGTTCACGTCAAATATCGGCTTCGACTTTTAAATTAAAACCAAAGCTAATTGTTCCTGGACCTGTGTGGGCGCACACATTAATTGATAATGGCCGTAAGTGAATATCGAACCCCGCGAAATGTCGTTCAAGGAAATGATACATTAATTCGATATTCGTTGAGGAAGTATCAAATTGGAGAATATCGACACTAAATTTCTTGGAATCGTACTGATTTTTCTTAAGTTCTACCAGTTCATCTTCAAGCGCTTTTTTGATATGACGAGTCGCACCTTTTTTGCCGATTTCGCCATTTTGGAAAAACAGTATTGGTTTAAGACCAATGAAGTTCCCAATGGCGGCGACAGTTGGGGAGACACGCCCTCCGTTTTTGAGAAAAGTGAGTGATTCAGGAATAAAGATGATGTATTCAGATGCAATGCGAGTTTTAACTTTGCTAACGATTTGATCAAGTGATAAGCATTCATCGAGATAGTGTTTGGCAGCAAGAACATGGTTAGCCATAAATGAGCAAATTGATAATGAATCAATCACAATCACCTTATCGGCGTATAAATTGCCACAAGTAACCGTGAAAAGTTCAAACATCGATGATAATTTGCTTGATATCGTGAAATGGATGACTTTGTCGTAACCTTCTGCAAAAATGGCGTTGAAGTAAGTTTCAATTTCATAAGGGGTCGGGGTAGACGTCGAAATACGGCTTCCCGATCTCATGAATACGGCAAGTTCATCTTTAGTTATGTCAATATCATCGTGGTATTCCTTTCCATCGACAATTACATTGAGTGGTAATACGTAAATGCCTAACTCTTTGGCTTCAGCCTGGGTGATTGACAAGGTGGAATCGGAACTAATGGCGATTTTCATAAATGATCTCCTGTTGTTTTGGGGGTCAAGTTAACACACATCGTATGATAGGCATATGAAGCGGCTCCCATGAGACCAGCATCATCGCCAAACTCAGCTTTTACTAAATGCGAATGTGGAAGTTTTTTACTAAGTTTATCAAAGAATAATTCTTTCGATTTCATGACGCCACCCGTCATCGCAATCACATCTGGTTCAAACATCGTTTGAACTCGATTCAGAAAGTTCGCTAATAAGCTCAGCCAGTCTTCAAAGATTCGCAATGCTTCCAAATTACCGCTATTCACAAGGCTGAAGAAGAGACTAGCAGCTTGAACGGTCATGCCATTGAGCGCGCATAAATTAATGATACCAGTTCCTGAGGCAATCTGTTCAAATTCATAATATTTGTTCTTATAGGAATAGAGTGTATGGCCAATCTCATCGCTAGAATATTGGAGTTGGCCTTGACTGACGAGTGCGCCACCAACACCAGTGGAAACGGTGAGAAAATATGTGCGTCGATATTTTTTCCCGGCTCCGAGAGTTGCCTCGGCAATCGCTGCCATTTCCGCATCATTACGAACATAAACTGGAATTGAATAGCGACGCTTTAAGAATGAAGCAAGAGGGACATCTTGAATTTTGATGTTTGGTAATGTGTCGATATGACCATCACTTCGAACACGACCAGGCACACCGATTGAAATCGCACTGATATCTTTCTCATTGATTTCGAGTTCTTTAATTGCTTCAAGCACCTGGTTGAGAAAAATTGTTTTATCACCAGTGAGCGTTGGGAAACGCATGACTTTTAAAATGTGAAAATGCTCATCAATTAACGCGATGCGCATATTAGTGCCGCCGATATCAAGAGCGATAACGGGTTTCACAGCGCCTCAATCCTCAACTCGTTGAGATTTAATATTTTCATGAAATTTGTTTTGCCAGCGCCGGTTGGTACACCACCAGTTAACAAAATTTGGGTACCTGCATCAAACCCTAATTGCCGGGCTTTGAGAATTGCTAACACTTCCATATCTTCAATTAACTGCGGTAAATCAGCTGCGAGGAATGCTTGCACACCCCAGACGAGTCCTAACTCAAGTACGGTTTGACGACAATTAGAAATGGCGATAATCGGACAGATTGGTCGCGTCTTTGCGATGCGGCGAACCGAATTACCAGTCTCCGTAAAGCAGACAATAAGTTCCGCGTCAATTAAGAGTGCCGTATTAGCGACTGAATTTGCGATTGCGTCAGAATTAATTTTTTCACTGCTTTCGTAAGCTTCTTCAGACAGTTTTCGATAATCGAGTTCTCGTTCCATTGTCATCGCGATTTTGGCTTGCATTTGAATCGCTTCAATTGGATATGCCCCTGAAGCTGATTCAGCTGAAAGCATGACGGCATCAGTGCTTTCAATAATGGCATTAGCAACATCACTGACCTCGGCGCGTGTTGGACGTGGATGCGTTTGCATTGAGTCCAGCATCTGCGTTGCCGTAATCACTGGTTTGCCTACCCGACGGCATAAGGCAACGATTTGCTTTTGGATGATTGGCACTTGTTCGGCGGGAATTTCGACACCTAAGTCGCCACGCGCAACCATAATTCCATCAGCGACCTCGATAATTGAGGCAAGATTTTCAACACCTTCAGGATTTTCAATTTTAGCAATCACAGGAATTGGCGAGCCCCCTAATTCCTTGATCGTCTGTTTGATGTCTAACACATCTTGGGGTCGCCGAGTAAAACTAGCCGCAATGTAGTCTACCTTATGTTTCACACCAAACTCGAGATCAGCACGATCTTGAGGAGAGATAAACGGCATTGTCAGTCGCGCAAATGGTGCATTGACTCCTTTGCGACTTTTGAGGCGATGAGCATTTAATGCTCTAACCGTTAACTCACGATTGACGCTACTTTTTTCAATGATCAATAAATCGAGATTACCATCATCAATTTTAAGATGGTCACCAACCTTGACGTCATCATATAAGTTCTGTAACTGACAGAAACGCGATCAAGTGTTCCAAGTACTGGCTCCATCGTCACGAAAAAAACATGATCTTTCGGAATATCAAGTCCATCATTTTCGAGCATGCCAAGTCTAATCTCGGGACCCCGAGTATCGAGCATCACAGGGATGAAAATACCTTGCTCGCTTTCAAGTCGGCGCGCTAGTTCGATTTTCTGCAGATGACCGGCATAATCGCCATGAGAAAAATTGAGGCGCATGACATTCATACCGGAACGTACGAGTTCCAAAAACGTGGTGTATTGATCAGACGCAGGTCCAATTGTCGCGACGATTTTTGTTTTCTTTGTGATGTTAATCATATTATTTGAGGTTATCAATGACACGGAGTAAGTGGGAATGTGGATTACGTTGCATCGCGAGAGCTTCATAAATATCATAATCAACCATCTCGTTACCATTAATAGCGATACAACGACCAGATTTTCCGGCGACAAGGCAATCGATGGCGTAGGCACCCATCCGAGATGCTAAGATGCGATCAAAAGCCGATGGTGAACCACCGCGTTGAATCCGTCCAAGCACCTCAGCCCGAGCTTCAAATCCGACTTCACGTTCGATTTCACGAGCGAGTTCCTGCACATCAAATAGCTTTTCGCTCACGATAATCATCGCATGTTGTTTGGCACTCTTTTTTTGCGCCAGCATCGCATCCATGATTTCTTTTTTTGGAATGAGATGGTCACTTGAAACAATTAATTCAGCGCCGCAGGCTATGCCACTGAAAAGAGCTAAATCACCTGAGCGATTACCCATGACTTCGATAATCGAACATCGTTGATGACTGGATGTCGTATCGCGAAGTTTATCGACGGCATTTAAAATGGTATTTAAGCATGTATCAAAACCGATTGTATAGTCAGTACAGGCGATGTCATTATCAATCGTCCCAGGCAAACCGATGCAGTTAATACCCATTTCTGATAGCTTCTTAGCACCAAGATAAGTACCATCGCCTCCAATGACGACGAGGGCGTCAATACCATGTTTTCGCAATTGATCGACACCTTTTTGTCTGACCGTAACATCAGCGAATTCGGGGAGTCGCGCTGAGCGTAATATCGTGCCACCCAAGTTGATGATGCTCGAAACAAACGAGCGATCGACTTGCTCGATTTGTCCTTCGACTAAACCTTTGTAGCCGTTATACACGACAAACATATCTTTGCCGTGTTTTAAGCCGGCACGCACAATTGCCCGAATGGCAGCGTTCATGCCGGGAGAATCTCCACCAGAAGTTAAGACGCCGATACGTTGAATCATATGTGCGCCTCCTTTTATCTAAATCTAAAAACTATTTTAACATTTTATCTTCTTAAATTTAATGTAACTATTACTTAAATGAGACGTTTTTCCAGGCAACGCTATATTTTTTCATACGTTGAGACAATGCCCGACTATTTCTGAGGTTTTCTTTTAAATATTGGTGCCGTGTCCCACGGGGAATAACGACAAAGGATGGAATCGCTTGCATCGATTTTTTCAAATGCTTCTTAATGGTTTCGTAATCAAACATCTTGCAGCTGAAAATATCAAATAAAATGTCGCCACTAGCGATGTTATAGTGGAAACTTATATGACTCTCTGCAATCATTGTTAAACCCGATAAATACGCGGGATTTTTGTTAGTGTCAAAAATGACGTATGGGCGGATGATTGGCGTCATTTCAACGTCATGAACGAGTTTTTCAAGAAACTTAAAAATATATTCCATCGTGACGGGTTTCTTAGGTTTCAACCGCGCCAGAACATGAGGACCGAATACTTCACTCGCTTCGAAGGGAACGACCTCTTCACTACCAATGCTCCGATCGACGGTCACAACGTTTGATTTATCTTTGTCAAATGGCCAGTTTTCGAAAAAGAGCGCTTCAGCTTTAGTTTCTGGAAAATCTCCCGGGTAATATAAATCGACGAAGTAACATGCAAGCAATGGGAACGTATGAATCGTCAGATGGCCACCTTTTAAAAAGACAAAGGCGCTAACTCCGACATCTTCAGGTTCAAGTCCATAATAGTATGGCAATAAAAACGGCGGTGCCACTGGATCGAGTTTAAGGCGCGCCGTAATTTCATTTAAAGTACTTTGGATATATTTGACATCATTGAGGGTATTGCGTTTGACACCGTAGGCATCGAGCATAAAATGTTTCATTAAGTTTCCTCTATTTGCATACAAATCCTAACAAAAAAAATATCAAGGCTCAATAAATAATATTTATTATTACCAAAAACTTTTCTTTTACCGTGTTTATCCACAATCAAATTGTGGCTTATTATCGTGGTTTTTACTAATGTCGGTGGATAAGTGCCCACAACAACGATATAAAATTATTGCGATGGAAACGCTTTTTTTCATACTTTTTACTAATGATTTGTTATATCCTATATGTACTGGAGTATCCCATGCAATATTTAGCCTCGCGTGATTTCATCCATATTCGACGGATGAGCTTGATCGGTGATCATGACCGTCAGTTACTTGCTGAATTATATCAACCTTTGATTAGTCATCAAGGGTTAGCGTTATTTTTGACACTTGACGCCTTGTCGCACTTATTTATGAGTGATGAAGCGATGGCAGTATCAATGCTCATTAGTCACACGCAAATGACATTGTCCGATTTATCTTTAGCGAAAGCACGGCTTGAAGCTGTTGGTCTTTTGCGCAGTTATCGTAAAAAGCAACAAGATTTTGAAGTGCATGTGCTGGAACTGTTTGCCCCGAAATCACCCGCATTATTTTTTGATGATGTGCTGTTACGAGGACTTTTATCACAATATATTGGCGAAGCCATGGTCCAGAAACTTCGGGTTCGCTATCATAAACCAAAGCCAATCGTCGGGTTTGATGAAGTGTCCGCATCATTTGGCGAGGTTTTTCATCCCGATTATACCTTGCCCTCATTTAATGGTAAAAGCGACAATGGAATTCTTGACCATCGTTGTTCTTCAATCGAGACGAAATTTGATCGAAGGTCATTTATCGATGAAATCGGGCGCAAAAGCAATATTAAGACACAAATGTTCACAACACCTTTACTTGATGAAATTGATCGTCTTGCCAATCTATATGGTATCGATGAATTAGCGATGGCCGAACTAGTGGTTACTTGTTTCATCGGTGAAGATGAACGTATCATCGACTTTAACAAATTAAAAGAAATGGCAGCCCTAGAAACGAAATTCGCCTTTGCCAAGACACGGCGGAAGTCACTATCGCAAGTTAGCAGCGCAACTTCAAAAGCCAGGAAGATTCAACTGATGGAACAATCTGATCCAAAAACATATTTCCGTTACCGTAACTTGAATAATGCTCCTGCTCCGGCTGATTTGAAGGTCATCAATGATATGCAGACACGTTATGATTTGCCACTTCCAGTTATTAATGCTCTCATCGATTATGTTCTTGAAAGTGCCAATTTGACGTTTCCACGTCCTTTAGTCGAGAAGATTGCAGCCTCACTCGCTCGGGCACAAGTGACTTCAGCGATTGATGCCATGGAATATTTAGTGAAAACGAGAAAAAAGAAATCCTCAACCTCAAAAGAGAAAGAAAAACTTGAAGAACCAGCCACTCCACCCCAAGAAGAAGAAATTGACCTTGACGCGATGTTAGAAGCGTTAGAAAATGAACGAGCAGGTAAGAAGCATGGAAAAAGTTAAAATCACACCCAATGAATTCTTGAGTGATGATCCCGATGAAATCATCGAAGAACAATACAAAGCGTTGATGAATGATCCATTGGTTCATCAAGAAATCAATAGATTGGGTGCGACAGAAGCCGAGGTTAAACAATATTTATCAATTTTTTTAGCATACCAAGAAGATTGTCATTACTGTGCAAACTGCCCGGGACTTGAATCATGCGAGAAAAGGCAACGCCATTATCAAGTTAAATTATCGCGGGTTGGACGGTTTATTGAGCGAACATTTGAACCGTGTCCATTATTAATGGCGAAATTTGATCGCGATCGTCGTTACTGGCTCAGCGATTTTGACGACGGCTGGAAAACAGCCCGCTTTGGTTCGATTGATCCAAAACAAACGCGAAAGCCAATCATTGCTGAGGCGATTAAACTCGCACGGAAACAATCAGATCGTTGGCTCTACTTATATGGCGGTCATCGCGTTGGTAAAAGCTATATGATGGTCACGTTTGTCAATGAATTACTGGAAACAGGCTTGCGTCAAGCAGCCGTGATTAACGCGGCGACCAGGTTTAAAGAATTACTCGATGCTGCGATCAACGATAAACCGCGTTTCTCAGAGATGTTTGCTCGTTTAACGACAATTGACATTTTAGCAATTGATGATTTTGGCAATGAATACAAAAGTGATTTTTTACGTGATCAAATTGTTTATCCATTATTACTGGAGCGTGCTAAAAATAAAAAAATCACGTTATTTACAAGCGATTTTAAACTCGATGAGCTAACGACACTTTATGGTAGCAGTGAATCCGGGCGTATCAGGAGCCGACAGTTGACGCGTTTATTAAAGGATTATACGCTTGGAGAATTAGAAATTAGCGGACTCGGCGGTCTTTATTGATTGTAGCAATGCCGTTTCTAGTGCTTTGGTGGCATCACTAATGAACGAGGATAAATCACCATCGTTTTTAATTAAGTAATCGACGCGGTCTTGATAGGCTAAAAATTGATTTGTCTGGGCCAGTTCTAAGGCAAGTTCAGGATGTTCAAAATCACTTTCAATCCTGACTTTTTGAATTTCAAAGGGCACAGTCACCCCAATGATATATTGAGCAAGATAGTCCCACTTGGCTTCAAAGAGTAATGGTACTTCAATGAAGACGTAGCGACTAGTTTGTTGTTTAATCCAATCAATCGTCATGTGTTTTACAAGCGGATGAACCCATTTTTCGAGGCGCTTTTTAGCCTTCGGATTTGTCAAAATGACTTCGAGAATCTGCCGACTATTAAGGCGACTGTCAGTAAATACAATGTGGAGCAATTGTTCGATTTTACTCATATTTTTGGATTGATGATATACCTCTTTAACAAGTTCATCGCTTGATAATGTCGGATACCCCATATTTTTTGCTAACGATAAAATCGTTGATTTACCAGCGTGCATTTGTCCTGTAATCGCAATCACCAAAGGTAAGGCGCGATTAATTTGGCAGCGTGGGCAATACGTTGATCCACGTCCTTTTACCTTTATTTTTGTTAGTATCGTGTGACAACGGCTGCAAGGTTGTCCAGCACGATCATAGGCAAATAATTGGTGTTGGAAACGACCATCAACGCCCTTGGCGGCGTGATATGTGCGGATCGTCGACCCACCAGATTCAATTGCTTTGTTAAGCACTTCTTTTGAAAAATGTAACAGCCGATCAGCTTCATGCTTTGTTAAGAGATTACCAGGCAATTCAGGATGGATGCGCGCTAAATAGAGCACCTCATCAGCATAGATATTTCCAAGTCCTGTCATAATTGTTTGATCAAGCAATAATTCCTTAATCGGGCGCGCTGAACGATGGTAATGGTCAAATATCACTGAAGATGATTGTATCCCAAATGGTTCGGGTCCGATTTTAGTGAGGGAAGGCGCGTCTTTATAAGTTGCACTCGTCGCTAACTGCATCGTTCCAAAACAGCGAGAATCGTCATAGCATAATTTGCCGCCATCAGTGAATTCGAAAATTACACGGGCATACCGACTATCAGCTTCAGATTGCGCGAGATCAAGATATTTACCTTCCATCCGAAGATGTGAAATAAGTACAAGATCATTGTCAAATTTGAAAATTAAAAATTTACCAATTCGTTCAATGGCACTGAATGTGCGACCGATTAAACGAGCAATAAATTCATGGTGATGAGAACCAATCATGCGCCAATAGGTGACCCGCACATTGCTAATTTGACGATTGAGAATGCGTGGAGCAAGTATTCGGCGGACGGTTTCGACTTCTGGTAATTCTGGCATATTTCACCTATTTAAGATCATACCAAGTTCTACCTTGACTGACGTCGACTTCGAGCTTGACGTTTAAGGGCATCGCTGTTTCCATGATTTCTTTTACCAATGCTATTAGTGTGGAAACCTCAGACTTTGGTACCTTGAAAATTAATTCATCATGAATTTGCAAGATGAGCTTTGATGAAATTTTCTGATTGGTTAAAGCTTGATCGATTTTTATCATCGCGATTTTAATCAAATCGGCAGCGGTTCCTTGAATTGGCGCATTCATCGCGGCGCGTTTGGCAAATTCACGGGTTTGATAGTTACTATCATGAATTTCTCTTAAATAGCGTCTGCGACCTGTGAGAGTGGTGACATAACCATGGTTTTGCACTTGGGTAATTAGGTCATGCATATATGTGCGAATTTCTTGATAGTTATCATAGAAGGTATTGATAATTTTTCGTGCTTCAGCCGGTGGGATTTCTAATTGCTCGGCTAAACCCCAATCAGATATGCCATAGATGATTCCAAAATTTACAGCTTTGGCTTGACGTCGCATCAATGGGGTGACTGGTCCGCCATTTGCAAATAACCGGTTGGCAGTCGCTGTATGGATATCTTGACCTTGGTTAAAGACTTCAAGCAGCGGTCCACAATTGCTGAGATGAGCTAAGATGCGCAGCTCGATTTGCGAATAATCAAATGAGACGAGCAAGTCATCGCTCGTAGGATAATAAAAGGCTTGACGAACAAGGCGCCCTTCCTCATCGCGGACAGCGATGTTTTGTAAATTGGGATCGGTGCTCGATAAACGTCCGGTCGTTGTCAAGGCTTGATTGAAGATTGCATGAAGTTTACCATCGTCGTGAACGTTATTAATCAATGATTCAATGTACGTGGAAAATAATTTTGAATATTTTCGATGCTCAAGTAAATGTGCGGCAATTGGGTGTTCGTTGGCTAACTGTTTCAAAACATCGGCACTCGTCGAACCTTTGCGGTTTTTGGCTAAACCTAAGTCATCAAAGAGAACAGTCGCCACTTGCTTTGGTGAATTGAGGTTAAATTCATGGCCCGCTATTTCATAAATTGCTTGTGAATGTTCGTTAATTTTTTCAAGAAATTGTGCGCCGAGCCTATTTAGCATATCTCGATCAATCGGAACACCTTCTCTTTCCATTTTAGCGAGGACAATCGCTAAAGGAATTTCTACTTCCATCAAAACATTGAGAGCTTCTTTTTGTTTTAGCTCGAGGTTGATTTTTGGATAAAGCGTTAATAAGTGATAAGCGATTGAACCGGTTAATTCGGGGTTACCAGTCGCAAACAATTTTGGATTTTCTTCACTTGGGATTTGCGCACCATAGACAGTGAGACTAGCAATCGGATTATTGGAAATTGAAGTGTCGAGTGTGTAGTTGGCAAGTTGAATATCGATAAAAGGTCCAGAAATCGCAAGATTAAAGCGTTGGCAGAGCACATAATGAGTTTTTAAATCAAACGTATATTTAGTAATCGTCGGATTGTTTAAAATCGATCGTAACTCGGGATCCACTAACGCATCTTCAAACGTTAAGTAATACGTCTGTTGCCCATTGCTTATTGCGATACCAAAGGGACGAATCCGATGGTAGTTACCGACAGGCATATCAAAATACACACCGATTTTGCCACTGTTTTTGAAATTTTCCAATCGTTTGACTGTGGTGATTGTCACTTCATCTTTCACATTTAAAACTCGCCATGATGGTGGCAGTTTGTTTATAAAAGTCCGAAGTTCATAACGCGCGCTGAAACTAGTTGCTTTATCGAGTTCATAACCTGGATACTTCGTGTCTTCTAACGTGAAGTGAAGCGGGATTTTGGTATCAATCATCGCGAGATGTTTACTTAAAGCACCAACGTCTTTGTGCAAGATGAGATTATCACCAATCTTACCGCCAATTGTCGTGGCGGCCTGCACGATGTTTTCAAATGTTTGGTATTCACTCAATAACTTAATCGCGGTTTTATCACCGATGCCGGGGATTCCTTTTAAGTTATCGCTCGCGTCACCGCACAATCCTTTATAGTCAGCAACTTGCTCAGGGGTTATGCCATAATCTTCAATCACCTTCGCTCGATTCATGACGCGAATATCTGACATCCCTTTTTTGATTAAATGAACTTTGATCGTTGTGTTCACAAGTTGCAAAAAATCACGATCAGATGTGTAAATTACGACATCGAGACTTTGATTGTGTGCTAGTATCGCCGCGCTTCCGGCCACATCATCACCTTCATAACCGTCCATTTCAAACGTGAAAATTCCAAGCGCGTCTAACATTTCGCGGGCGATGGGCATTTGGGTGATAAGTTCTTCAGGAGCTTTTTTACGTTGTGCTTTATAACTTTCGAGTTGCTCATGGCGAAATGTTTTCTTACCAGTATCAAAGGCGACAAGCAAACCATCTCCTGGCGCAATATCAGAAATAATACGCGTCATCATATTTGCAAAAATGTAAATGGCATTAGTTGGAATGCCATCTTTAGTCCGCATTAAGGTCGTACCGGGATAAGCTGACGCGTAGTATGCTCGGAATAACAGTGAATTGCCATCAACAATCGTTAGTTTATTCACGATGTTCCTCGATGATTGTCACTTTTTCAGCGATAAAATTTTGACCCTTGTCACTTTCATAGTGACCGACGAGTACGACTAACTTGTTTTTCTCCAAGGTTGTGGCGACTTCAGCGTATGGGCGCGGAAAAACGACGACTTCGAGTTCTGAGGTATCATCATATATCGTAATAAACGCCATCGGTGCACCCGTCTTAGTTTTAATCGCTTTTTTACTGCGGACAATTCCACCGATTGTCACGGTTTGCTTCGTATCTTTAACTTTGTTAATTGGAAGGAGATTATATTCGCGTAATAATGCTTTTTTGTGTTTAAACGGTGAAGCTGATAAGACAATCCCAAGTGCCTCGAGTTCGCGGTCAACATTATCAATCATATCATCGCTGGCAGTCACTAATTTGGCACTGGGAATGTGATTGCCGCTAATCAATGATGGTGAATTTTCATCCATGGCACTATGGATGGCTGCATTTTGTAAGCCATGATTGATCGATGCTCGTAATGTCGCCCGTGATTTATGGAGGGAATCAAACACACCAGCATCAATCAGATGTTCAAGTTGTTTGGCGGTAATTTTTAATTGGTACATTCGAATGATAAAATCATAAAATGAAGCGAAAGGTCCTTCACTACGAACATCAACAATTCGCGTTGCGACATCATTAGAAATACCTCGAATTGCACTTAGTGGAAATAATAGTTTGCGATTGAAAACTGAAAAATTAACGCCGGAATGATTGATATCTGGATTAGAAATTGAAATTTTTAATTGGTGAAGTTCTTCGATGTAATTCGAAAATTTTGTATCGTTGATTGCACTGCTTGTTTCTAAAATAGAAGCATAAAATTCATGGGGGAAATAAACTTTCAAATATCCCATTTGACACGCTAAAAAAGCATAAGCAACGGAATGGCTTTTATTGAAACCATAATCCGCGAATTTGTAGATGTGGTTAAACACGGAAACAGCGTGGCCTTGGTTATAACCTTTACGAATTGCTCCCTCAACAAATTTGTCTTGGAGTTCGGCTAGTTTTTCAGCGTCTTTCTTACTGACTGCCCGCCGGAATAAATCGGCTTCTGCCAGTGAAAATCCCGCCATGCGTTCAGCAATTTGCATGATTTGTTCTTGGTAAATAATGATGCCGTAAGTCGGTTGTAAGATATCGGCAATCTGGGTGTCGAGTGTCGAGTACTTTTCAAGTCCGGCTTTACGATTGGCGTAAGCGGTAATACTGTCCATAGGACCGGGACGAAATATCGCGAGCAGTACGACAATATCATCAAATGTCGTCGGTTTGATTTCCTTAATAGCTCGACGCATGCCATCGCTTTCGAGTTGAAAAATACCCATCGTTAAACCAGAACGAATAAGATCGAAAATTTTACTGTCAGTGTAAGGAATCGTATTCATCGCTAAGTCGATACTATGATTTGCTTTGATGAGTCGTAGGCAATTATCGATAATCGTCAAATTACGTAACCCGAGAATATCCATCTTCAAAAATCCTTGGGCTTCAAGGTAATCCATCTCATATTGCGTGATTAAGTGACCATTGGCATTTAAAACGGGGACCGCTTCTTGAATTGGTTCTTCATTTAAAACTACACCAGCGGGATGCATCCCTGATTGACGGATTAATCCTTCGATTCGTGTTGCCAATTTAACGATCTCAAGGCATTCTTTGTCTTCTTTCACAACTTTATTGAAGGCTGGAACGCGTTTAAAGGCGGTTCGTAAATCGTACTTACTATCAGGCAGTGACTTCGCCATCGCCTCAATCGTTCGGGGCGAGAATTGATAGACGCGTCCAATATCCCTAATCGCTTGTTTCGCTTGGATTGTTTGGAATGTGATGATATTGGCAACGCGATTTTCACCATATTTATTGCGAAGATAATCAATGACTTCTTCGCGGCGAATGTCAGCAAAATCAATATCGATATCCGGCATTGTTTTACGTGCTGGATTTAAAAATCGTTCAAATAGCAATTGATATTTAATCGGATCGACATCGGTAATTGAGAGGGCATAACTGACGAGCGAACCAGGTGCTGATCCACGTCCAGGACCGACCGGAATATTTTGATTTCTTGCATAAGTAACGTAATCGGCAACGATGAGGAAATAATCGCTATAACCTAAATCATCAATCATGCGAAGTTCGTAGTCGAGGCGTTGCAAATATTCGATGTTCGTAAAATCAATCGCGCGTGCCTGTAATCCGACAATGGCGGCTTCTCGCAGCATCATCGCGGCATTTTGTTTGTTCGTTCTCGGAAATGATAATAGCGTTCCTCGTTTTTGCTCAAATGCAAATCCTACCGAAGCCGCGATTTGATTCGTCAAAGTTATTTCTTCGCTCGTGTAACGATCTTCAATTTGCTCTAGTTCGTATAAATAATAAGGGCCAGTTGCTTCACGTTCTTCGATTACTTCATCGTGGGCAATCGCATGGGTAATTTTTAAGATGATGGCATCGCTTGGACGATGGTATTTGATGAAAGGAAATGCAATCGTTTTATAATCATGCTTTTTGGCAATATCGCGCATAAAATCGGCAAAATCTTGATCATCGGATGTATAAATTTCAATACCGAGATAAAATTGATCAAATTGCTGTGACAATTTAGCTAACTTTGAAGCAATCTCGTGTTGTTGCTGCTTGTAAAGATCAACGAGTTGACCTTGACGAGTGGAGATGATGGCGATGATGCCCTCGTGATGGTTTTTAGTGAACTCAAGCGCTAGTGCTCCGGTGGAGGCTTGACTTGATAACATAATGAGATTCCGGTATCCAAGTTCATTAAGGGCAATCAGGGTAATGAGTTCGTCTTCAATCAATAAATCCATTCCAACGATTGGATCAATTTGGGCTTTTTTAGCAGCGAGACAAAATTCAGGGACACCAAACAAAACATTAAAATCGGTAATCGCAGCGGCGCGGTATTTTTTGTCAGCAAGCGCTTGCAATAAATGCGCCACGGTAAAACCGCTTTGCAAAAATGAATACGATGTATAGATATGAAGCGGTGTGAACATGGCGAAAACCTCTCAGTAATTTTATCATATTAATGAACGTTTCGATATGAATATCGAAGCGAGCGATTATTCGAATAATGTGTCTAGAGCAGCAATAAATTTTGGTAAATCATCAAGTGTATCAATCTTAGCGCCACTAGCTTGAGCGTGACCCCCGCCACCAAATTTTGCCGCCACTGCATTAATCGGCGTTTCTTTTGAGCGAATCGAGATACGCCATACGTTATCTTTCGGGTCTTCAGTGATTGAACACCAAACATTGATGCCTTCGATATTTGAGAAAACATTGACGTTTTCTTTGCCGCGTTCTGGTGTGATATTTAAGGATTCCTGGATTTCACGATTGAGCACATAGTATGCAACACCTTTCGGCGAAACTTTGAAATTTCCAAGGACGTAGGCGGTTACTTTGAGATCATCAATCGATTTTTGATACATTTTCTGGTATATGTCCTTTGATAAATCAAAGCCAGTATCCACTAGAATTGCTGCAATCTCAAATGTATGCAAAGTTGTTGAAGAGTACATGAATCGTCCAGTATCGCCAGCGAGACCAGTGTATAAATAACTGGCAGCCGCTTTGGTCATTTGATGTTTCTTAGAAAAATAAGTTAACATGCTCGTGACGATTTCAGAACAAGCGGCCATTGAGGTAATCTCAAGATTAATATGGCCAAAGGAATCAACGACGGGATGATGATCGATTTTGATAACTTGCGCAGCTTTTTGATAGCGGCTATCACCGATGCGATCATGGTTACCGGTATCAAGGACAATCGCGAGAAATGGGGCATCAAAATATTCATCGGAAATGATTTCCATCGGTGGATAAATCCGCGGTGTGAACGTGACATGATCATCACCGACATAACGGATATCTTTATTCGGAAAATTGTCTTTGAGCCAAGCGACAAGACCCATTTGAGTACCGAGAGCATCAAAATCTGGCATGATGTGACGGAAGACGACGATGTGGTCATGGGCTTTAATCGCCTTGTAAATACTTTTAATTTGATGGCGGTATGGCTTCAACGCATTTTTAATGATAGGACTAAGTTTTTTCATAAGTGAACTCCCTTACAAATTGTATGCTAAAACTAGCAATATACCAAGTTATTTGAAATAAGATACTATGCTAACTATCCATTGCCTCATGGTAAAATAACAATATGATCGACAAATTAAAAGATGACTTAATCACTCTTGGGGCGATATTTGAAGTTAGTAATTTTACTGATGAAAGATCTGTTTTGCTAGTGCCGAGCTTATTGAAAGTAGCGCTCCCACCATATACCGCTAGTAGCAGTGTGCTTTTGTCAATCTTGAGCCGTAATAACCGAGTAACACCTTTAGCACTCATGAAGGAATATGGTCGCTGGGTGATGGTTTTTAAGAAAAATGAGACCGAACTAATCGAGAATATCGAGCCTCATTTATTATCAAGTTTAGGAATATTTTTAAAAACGGGAAAAGTCATTGGTCTTGCTCCCGTTGATGAATTTGAGATTAATTCGAGTAGCTTAGTGCGCCTTGGTCCACTCGCCTTTTATTTAGCGCATTACCACGAAATGTTTAGCAAAAATCCCCCTTTTATGTATCATCTCATTGCGAGTTTGAGCAGTTTGACCGTAGGTCATCGACGTGCGGCACTAGCATGTGGTCTCTATCTTGCCGTCGTTCGAGATTTATTATTGTTACGTCTTGGTACTTCCCAGCGCTTAACGCATACTAAGGTTATTGCCAGCATGCGCCTTTCAGTCCAAAAAGCGCTGATTTATTATCATTCAACGCTCGAATATGGTAGTGAAACCGGTTATTTTGCGGTTTTACAAACTAATGCAAAACGTCATTTACATCTCGAAGGGATGCAGTTTGACGAATTGCACCAATCAGAATATGCTGTCGATGTTTTACTGCAATCGTTTTGGATTGTTTTCAATGTTAAATCGACAAACGTGGCTTTGAAACAATGCGCATCTTTATCCCGAAGTGTCGCCACGATTACCGGCATGCTTTATGGTATTGCTTATGGCGTTAAATCTCTCAGCGAAACTACTAAAAAAAGGTTTCAGCAATTGCTCAAACCTCTTCAGTAATCTGTGTTTTCTAGACTTTTATTTTGATAAAATGCGATAGGTATCGCGGGCAATCATCACCTCTTCGTCAGTGGGGATAATTGCGACTTTCACCTTACTTTCTGGCGAGGAAATCACGACTTTCTTCCCGCGAATTGGCAAGTTGAATTCGGGATCATAACTGATACGAAGTGCGTCTTTAATTTCATCAAGAATTAAAGCGCGATAATAACCAGCATTTTCACCAACACCAGCGGAGAAAATGATGAGATCAGCACCGCCAAGCCGCACGTAATATTGTCCAATATAATCAGCGATGCGACGTACGAAGAGCTGACTCGTTAGAATTGCGCGAGGATTGCCTTTATAACATTCCTCTTCAATCTCGCGGGTGTCGTTAGATATTCCTGACATTCCGAGCATCCCGGATTTTTTATTAAAAATGTCATACATTTCTTCATGCGTTTTGTTCGCTCTCAGCGCACAGAAATGTAACACGGATGGATCGATATCACCAGTACGCGTTCCCATCATTAAGCCACCAAGTGGTGTCAGACCCATGGAAGTGGCGACGCATTTACCATCTTTGATGGCGGTAATCGAAGCACCAGAGCCAATGTGACAAGAAATGATGCGTGAATGTTGTGGTGAGCCGAGTAGTTTAATGCCTTCCTCAGCCAAGAATTGATGCGAGGTACCATGGAAACCATACCGACGGATATCGTATTTTTCAAAGTATTCATAAGGAATTGGGAAAAGGTAATCTTGCGGTTCCATCGTTTGATGGAAGGCGGTATCAAACACTGCGACGTGCCCAACGTTTGGCAAAATTTCTTTAAAAGCACGGTATCCGACGAGATTCGGTTTATTGTGAAGGGGTGCTAGTGGAATCAAAGCTTCAATATTTTGGGCGCAATTTTCATCGAAGACAGCGCTATTGGGATAAAATTTACCACCTTGAACAACGCGATGACCAACACCACTAATTTCATCGTATGCATTGATAATTTGATGATCAACGAGTGCTTTAAGTAATAATTCGACACCGATCGCATGATTTGGTAACGGATGAATTTCTCTAATTTTTTGACCGTTAAACTCAATTTTGAAAATACCATCCTCATGACCGATGCGATCAGCCATGCCTGAGCAAATAACCGTTTCTGAAGGCATGTCAAATAATTTGAATTTTAGGCTCGATGATCCGGCATTAACTGCTAATATTTTGGACATAAATTACTCCTTGACAATAAGAAAATATTAATCTAGATTGCGCTAAGATACAAGGATGAAATGGGCAGTCATGAGATGATTTACATGTTAATCGGACCCCTATTTTTGTATAATTATTTTATTAATGGAGGTAACTCTATGGCTTATGGCATTTTGTATGAATACTTACTAGGACAAACAATTGATGCCCATCGATATTTCGGAGCTCATTTCATCGAACGTGAACGCATCGAGAAACATCGTAACGGTCGCAAGAAGATTATCAAAGAAACGGGTGTCATCTTCAGGCTCTACGCTCCTCTTGCTACTGATGTGAGCGTGATCGGTGAATGGAATAACTGGGACTATGGCGTCCACAAGATGGAACGTGTTGATGAGGCAGGCGTCTACGAGATTTTCATCCCAGGTCTCGTCAATTACCAATCTTATAAATATCATTTCAAAAATGCGCATGGGATTTATGTTGATAAAGCCGATCCCTACGCATTTTTTAGCGAATATCGACCGAATACTTGCTCACGCTTGTTTGATATAGAAAATTTTATTTGGCACGATGAACAATTTATGCAATCTCGTCAACGTCAGTTTGACCAACCGATGAGCATTTACGAAATTCATCTCGGCTCATGGAAAGGAACGGTTGATGGACGTAATCTCAGTTATGAAGAGATTGCTGATTATCTAATCCCATATCTAAAGGAACATGGTTATACACATGTTGAAATAATGCCGATTACGCAGTATCCATTCGATGGTTCGTGGGGCTATCAGGCGACGGGGTTTTTCTCAGTTGATTCGCGCTATGGAAATCCGATGCAGTTGATGTCATTTATTGACCGAATGCACCAAGCTGGTTTTAGTGTAATTCTCGATTATGTTTTGGTTCACTTTGCAGCAGATGCTTATGCTTTAATCGAATTTGATGGTTCACGCATGTATGAATATGCCGATGGAAAAAATACATTCAGTCAATGGGGTTCGCCTCAGTTTGATTTAGGAAAAGATCCTGTTCGTAGTTTTCTCATGAGTGGTGTCAATTACTTTCTTGAATATTTCCATTTTGATGGCATTCGCGTTGATGCTGTCAGCAATATTCTTTATTGGGACGGTGATTCCAGCCGTGGTGAAAATGGTGGTGCGATTGAATTTATCAAACGTTTGAATGGCAAAATCCACCATCGGCATCCCAGCGTCATGATGATTGCCGAAGATTCGACGGCACACCCTGGTGTCACGAAACCTCTTGAATATGGCGGGCTCGGGTTTGATTATAAATGGGATATGGGCTGGATGAATGATACACTCAAGTACTACTCAAAAGACCCGATTTACAAGAAATATGAACATCACAAAATTACGTTCTCGATGGCTTATTTTTATTCCGAAAATTTCTTACTTCCACTTTCACACGACGAAGTCGTCCATGGCAAAGGGACCATCATCAATAAAATGTGGGGTGATTATGATACAAAATTCGCTTTGCTCCGTAATTTGTATACCTACCAATTTGGGCATCCTGGCAAGAAATTAAACTTTATGGGTAACGAACTCGCTAGTTTCGATGAATGGAACGAATTACGATCATTACCCTGGAATCTCAAAACATATCCGAAGCACGATTCGGTTGCTCGCATGATTCGTGATTTAAACCGCATCTACCAAGTGGAAGCGGCGATGCATGTTGCTGAACATAATCCAGCAAATTTTGCCTGGTTGATGGTCGATAACAGTGAGCAAAGCGTCTTTGCGTTTGAGCGACACGTTGGGACAAGCCATTTAATTTTTGTTTTCAATATGACGGGAAACTATTATCATCAATATGACATTGGTGTCCACCAACCTGGACGTTATGTTGAAATATTCAATTCAGATAAAGATGTGTATGGTGGCTGGAACCAATATAATGGCGCCCCGCTATTAACGCATGAGATGACCGGACCAGAACGTCGACCTTATACGTTAACGATTAAACTCGCGAGTTATGGCGCTTTGATCTTGAAGTATCAACCCGAATAATTTTCAAAGGAGCACATATGTTCAATACAAAAGAAGTTTTCAAGAAGGAATTTGAAGCCCGTCTGATTGAAAAATACGGACGTGATGTCATGAATAGCCATATTACCGAACGCTATGACGTCCTCGGACGGATGGTCCGCGATTACGCTGGAAGTGACTGGCGTCGAACACGCGAAAAGACACTTGAAACTGGTCAAAAGCAATTAATCTATTTTTCAATGGAATTTTTAATCGGCCGCTTACTCGTTAACAATATGCAAAATCTCGGTATCTATGAAGTTGCGAAAAGTGGCTTGGCCGATTTGGGTTTAGATATTCATGAACTTGAACAACTCGAAACTGATGCCGGTCTTGGTAATGGTGGTCTTGGGCGTCTTGCTGCCTGTTTTCTTGATAGCATCGCTTCGCTTGGCTATCCCGGCCATGGTAACTGTATTCGTTATGAATATGGCTTTTTCAAACAGAAAATTGTTGATGGTCGCCAAATCGAAGTGCCTGATCAATGGCTCGTCAATGGCAATGTTTGGGAAGTGCGGAAATTAAAACATGCAGTTGAAGTTAAATTCTACGGAAACGCTGAGACGTATATTAAACCAGATGGTGGTTACGCCATTCGCACTGCTAATGCTGTTTGTATCAAGGCTGTGCCTTATGATATGTCAGTCGTCGGTTATCGAAATCACGTTTCTAATTATCTACGGCTTTGGAGCGCCGAACCGAGTGAAGAAAATTTGCCCGCCAACCAAAAATTTGAAGACTATTTGCAAACGGTCCGGGAATTAACACATGGACTTTACCCTGATGATACGACGGAACATGGGCGGATTTTGCGCCTGAGACAACAGTATTTCCTCGTATCGGCCGGACTTCAATCAGCGATGCGTGGTCATAACCGTCGCTATAAAACCTTAAAAGACTTTTATAAATATTTCGTCTTCCAACTTAATGATACCCATCCAATCTTGGCGATTCCTGAATTTATGCGCCTGATGATTGATGAATACGGATATAGTTGGGATCACGCGTGGAATCAATTGACCAAATGTATGGCTTATACGAATCACACGACAATGGCCGAAGCCCTTGAAAAGTGGCCAGTTCACTATCTCCAGCAATTATTACCTCGATGTTACATGATTATCGAAGAAATTCATCGTCGGAGCCAAATCCACTATAACGATGTTGGCGCGAGCGATGATGCCAAGCGCAATATGGCAATCATCCGTGATGGGATGGTTCACATGACTAATTTAGCTTTATACACCGGTTCTTCTGTTAATGGTGTTGCTGCTTTGCATACCGAAATATTGAAACACGCGACCTTCGCTGATTTTTATAAATTTTTCCCTGATAAATTCAATAATAAGACGAATGGTATTACCCATCGTCGTTGGTTTGTGTATGCGAATCCCAAATTAGCGGCCCTAGTGAGCGAAAAAATCGGCGATGCTTGGATCAAAAAGCCAGAACTGCTCGAAAAGTTTCTCCCTTATGCTAGTGATAAGGATATCCAATCGCGTTTTCTCGCGATCAAACAAGAACTAAAAGAAACATTAGCGACTTATATTTTTCAAAAAAATAAAATCGAAATTGACCCAAAATCAATCTTTGATGTTCAAGTAAAGCGACTGCATGCGTATAAGCGTCAATTGATGAATATTTTTCACATCATCTATTTGTATAATCGCATGAAAGAAGATTCATTTTTCCGGATTCGACCCCAGACATTCATCTTCGGAGCGAAAGCCGCGCCGAGTTATGTGTATGCCAAAAAGATTATCGAGCTGATCAATGCTGTTGCTTCACGGATAAATCGTGATCCGGACATCAGCCCTTACATCAAAGTCGTTTTCATTGAAAACTATGGTGTCAGTTTAGCTGAAATGATCATTCCAGCGACCGATGTGAGTGAACAAATCTCAACCGCTGGTAAAGAAGCGAGCGGCACTGGTAACATGAAATTCATGATGAACGGAGCGCTGACGCTTGGGACACTTGATGGCGCGAATGTCGAAATTAGCGAACTCGTCAGTCACGACCATGCCGTCATCTTTGGCTTAACAGCACCAGAAGTCGCCGAGATTAGACGGAAGGGTAGCTATAATCCTTGGGATGTCTACCATGCCGATTTCAGAATTCGTCGCATCATCGATTCACTGATTGATGGAACGTGGAGCGACGGTAACATCGATAAGTTCCGACCGATTTTTGATGAAATTATGCATCACAATGATGAATATTTCGTGTTACGCGATTTTGATAGTTACGTGAAAGCTCATGAAGCGATGGTTGCTAAATATGAAGATCGCGAAGCTTGGGCACACAGTGCGCTTATTAACGTCGCAAAATCCGGTTTCTTCAGTAGTGATCGCACGATTGAGCAATACAATCGTGAGATTTGGAAGCTTGAGAAAATTAAATGAAAATTATCCTCACTGATTTATACAAAAAACAATCGGAACTTGACGCCCATATTCAAGCAAATCATCAGCTTGATTATCCAAGCACGAGAATGCGTCGCATTTTAGCGTTGCTCGTCGAACTAGGTGAACTCGCCAATGAAACACGAGCGTTTAAATTTTGGTCGCTTAAAGCACCTTCACCACTAGAAAAAATCCTTGATGAATACGCCGACGGCATGCATTTCTTTTTGTCACTTGGTATCGATTTTAAAAGCACTAAGGACGTCTATGACATTAGTAGTAGCACCTCTGATTTAGTTGCACAGATTTTACATACGTATCATTTAATTGATGAGATGAAAAATGACCAAACACCAACTTCATTTGAAGTGGCGTTCCAAAGTTACCTTGACATGATTCCGCTCCTCAACGTCAGTGCGGCCGATGTCATCGCGGCGTATTATCAAAAACTTGGTATTAATTACAAGCGCCAACAAGAAAAATATTGATAAAATAAATAAAATAAGGAGTTAAATCTATGAATGAACAGCAACGACTAGACTATTTAAAGCGCTTTAGTGAAGTTAATGGTATCCCTGGCCATGAGAAAGAAGTGGCAAAATTAGCAAAAGAAATGGTCGAGGGCTATGCCGATCGCGTCGAATTCGACAATCTCGGTTCATTTCTCGCTTATAAAGATGGTGAAAAAGGGCAGCCGACAATCTTCTTAAGTGGCCATATGGACGAGGTTGGTTTCCTCGTGCACAAAATTGAAGATAGCGGGATGATTCGCATCCACCCAATGGGTGGTTGGTGGGGTCATGTCTTATTAGCCCAAGTAATGACAATCACGACACGTGAAGGTAAAAAAATTACCGGTGTCATTGGCGCGCAACCACCCCATGGCATGTCGCCAGAAGCTCGCAAACAAGTCTTAGAAATCAAAGACATGTATCTCGACCTCGGTGTTAAAGATAAAGCCATGGTTGAAGCGCTCGGAATCAAAATCGGTGATATGGTAACGCCGCATACCGAATTCCGCGTCATGAATGATGGGAAGACTTTGCTTGGTAAAGCTTGGGATAATCGCGTCGGTGTCGCCGCAGCGATTGAAGCCATCCGCAATCTGAAAGACGTGAAACATAAAGCGACCATTGTCGCCGCAGGAACGGTTCAAGAAGAAGTCGGATTACGTGGAGCGCGGACAGCCTCTTATCACGTGAAACCCGATGTCGCCTTCGCGATTGACGTCACGATGAGTTATGATTTACCAACCAGTCCAAAATACGATACGAAACTCGGCGCTGGTGTCGCCTTGTCCATCATGGATGGCAGCGTGATTGCCCATCGTGGTCTATTCGAATTTGTCGAAAAGATATGTCAAAGTGAAAATATTCGCTACACCTACGATTTACTGACGGCTGGTGGGACGGATAGTGGCGAAATACATAAACAATATGATGGTGTCGTCACGATGACATTATCAATTCCTTGCCGTTATTTCCACAGTCACGTTTCGATGATTAATTACGATGATTATGTGACGACCGTTAACCTATTAACGAAACTTGTCCAAGCAATTGACGCTGATGTTCTAAGCGACCTAAAAGCCTCAAAGTTCCGCTAAATCAAATTTTTAGATGGTGACGATACGGGTGAATGGCGATATATAATAAAGCCGCGCCGGTCGCGCCGGCTAATCCTTGCAGCGAATCAAATGGTAATGTTGCTAGTAGTAAAGTGCCGCTAGGATCAAAAATCCAGTAACTCAGAGCATAAGTTGCCACCATTAACGCTGATCCTAATAACAAAGCCCCATAGTTATATGGGGTTTTAATTTTAGTGAATAAATAACCAGCGACTAAGGCTTCGAGCGCTTTTGCGACAATTGTGAATGGAATGAAAAAGAGGTAACCACCATACAAATCGGCAAGACTAGCACCAATGGCACCGACGAATGCTCCAAAAATCGGATGAATGAATATCGCCGAGAAAAGGATGATGATATCGCCGAGATTAAAATAGCCGATGCTCAGCGGAATATGAACAAAAGCCGTTAAGATGAAGGTTAGACCGCTGAGCAGCGCTGCCAAAGTCATTTGGCGAATAGTTAGTTTCATAAAGCAGTTTGATTATACATCATTTTTCGATTCTTGTTAGAATAGTTTCATGAGGCGACTGGAACAAATCACATATGGTGATAAAACATATCAAATTAAGTTGCACCGTAAATTAATGCACCGGATTACGATGCGTCCTAATCACGATGGTTTACTCGTCCACGCACCGCTTGGTGTCCCGCTGTCATTTATCAAAAGTACGATCCTTAAGCACATGCCGAAACTCGTCAATGCTTTGAATACGATACCAGCTCAGACATCGGAGTACGTGTTTTTCTTAGGCCACCGCCATGAACGTAGTGATGATTATCTTAAGACAATCTTCAAAGCCGCACTCGATGATTATTTATCACCGGCATTTGAACGTGAGCTTCGCATAAAGGCCGAAACTTTTCTCACGAAACGAACGCGTTACTATGAGCAGTTGATGGGAATCACAACACCTTACCAAATTAAAATTCGCCGAATGAAGGCACGGCTTGGAAGTAATGCAAAAACAACGCATACGATTACATATGCGCTTAAATTAATTCATTACAGCATTCCGATCATTGATGCGGTCGTCGTTCATGAACTTGCGCATGCATTCGCGTTTGACCATTCCAAAAACTTTTATGACATTATTAATAAGTATTATCCAAATTACAAACAAGAACACGGTAAAATAAGGCAAGGTTTATATCGATGATTAAAATAATTACAAGTACTGGTAATCCATTAATCGCTAACTTATTGAAGCTTCAAACCGCGAAAGGACGCGTGGACCAGCAAGCATTTCTTATTAGTGGGCACCACCTTTTAAAAATGGCCTTAGAACGGGAAGTCGTCACACTTATATTGACGACGAAGATGCTCGATTATGTTGATGCTGAGATTGAACAAATTATCGTTTCAGACGCGATTATTAAAAAATTGGCACAGCAAGTGACCCCCCAGGGTGTTGTTGGTGTTTGTAGGTTTATGAAACAAGAAGTACTGACGAGTAAACGATTGCTCTACCTTGACGGTGTTAGTGATCCAGGTAACGTAGGAACGATAATGCGCTCTGCTTTAGCATTCAATCTTAAAGATTTAATGTTTGGAAGAGATACAGCTTCGGTATATAATCCAAAAACGATTTCAGCGAGCCAAGGTGCGCTTTTTAATGTCAACATTCATCAAAGTACGATTGATGATTTGCGGAAAATGAAGCAATCTGGTTATCGACTGATTGGCACGCTGATTGATCCAAATGCCAAACAGGTTCCTAATTACCGATATCCCGATCAATGCGTGGTTATCTTTGGTTCTGAAGGTCAAGGGATCCGTCAAGAAATTATCGATTTACTCGATGAACGGCTCTATATTCCAATTCAAAATATCGATTCGCTCAATGTCGCGATGGCCGCGACAATCATAATTTATGATATGAGCCTTAAATAAACCAAAGTGAATATGCTATAATTTCCCATATACGTTGAAGAGAAGTAGTAGCAATTAGCATAATTGATAGGGAAGAGTGAAAAGTGGAACCACTCACAAGGCGCGATTGTGAATTCAACTCGGAGTATGGACAATGTCCCGTTCGTCGCGTTATGACGATAGTGCGTAAAATCTTTTTTACGAAATAGGATGGCACCACGGCTACATGTCGTTCCTTGGGAATGACTTTTTTTATTTTTATGGAGGTTCATATGGAACAAATCATTAAACGCATCATCAAAGAAGCCGAACAATTAATTGCCTTAATTGATTCGGATGCCCAGCTGATTGAGGCACGCAATAAATATTTATCAAAGAAATCCGAATTAATGGGCTTATTTGGTCAAATGAAAGATGTCCCTTCCCATCAAAAAGCGAGCCTCGGGCAAATCATTAATGAAGCAAGAACCAAAATCGAAACGTGGATTAATGATAAGAAGGCATCGTTAGACGCTAAGGCATTAAACGCTAAATTAATCGAGGAAACAATTGACATTACCCTACCAGGTAGCAGTGAAAATCCTGGTGTTCGTAATCCGTTTTTCATTGTCAAAGATGAAATGATCGATATTTTCATTGCCTTGGGTTATGAAGTCGTCGAAGGTCCCGAAGTTGAATCCGATCATTATAATTTTGAACTTTTAAACATTCCAAAAGACCATCCTGCTCGAGATATGCAAGACACGTTTTATATCGACCCAAACACATTATTGCGAACACATACATCTCCAGTACAAGCGCGGAGCATGGAAAAAGCGATTGATCAACCAATTCGGATGATCTGCCCAGGAAAAGTGTATCGTCGCGATGATGATGATATGACCCATTCCCATCAATTTGCTCAGATTGAGGGACTCCTTGTCGATAAAAATATTAATCTTGGTCATTTACAAGCGACACTTGATTTATTCGTGAAGAAAATGTTTGGCGAAAAACGTGAAATTCGGCTGCGCTCGAGTTATTTCCCATTTACCGAACCTTCAGTCGAAGTTGATGTCAGTTGCATGGAATGCGGTGGTCAAGGCTGTGCAATGTGTAAAGGCACGGGTTGGATTGAAATTTTGGGAGCGGGGATGGTCCATCCTAACGTATTAGCAATGTCTGGTTACGACCCCAAAATCTGGTCCGGGTTTGCTTTTGGCGTCGGAATTGAACGTGTCGCCATGCTTCGCTACGGTGTTGATGACATTCGTCGGTTTTATCAAAACGACATTCGGTTCATCAAGCAGTTCATGAAAGGATAATGATTATGAAAATATCACTTAATTGGATTCAAAAATATGTTGATTTAACGGGGATCACCCCTCGTGAAATTGCTAAAAAACTAACGATGGCGGGCATAGAAGTCGAAGCAATCGACCCACTTGCGCATGGTACGAATCTCGTAACCGCTACTGTCATCGATGCTCGCTTAATGGAAAATAGCGATCATCTCTCAATTTGCCAAGTGGATATGGGCGCTCAATATGGTAAAACCCAAATCGTATGTGGTGCTCCTAACATCAAAACAGGGCAAAAGGTCATTGTTGCTCGTCCGGGTGCCGAACTCAAAGATGTAAAAATTGGAAAATCATCAATTCGCGGCCATGAAAGCAATGGGATGATTTGTTCCTTATTAGAACTTGGCATCGCTGAGAAATTTTTAAGCCAAGCATCGATTGATGGCATTGAAGTATTGCCAGCGACAACAGAAATCGGTCGTGAAGACGTATTAGCTATGCTCGGATTAAGCGACACGATATTATCACTGAAGCTTTTAGCGAATCGGCCGGATGGCTTAGGGTTATATAACATTGCGCGCGAAATCGCCCTGCTATTTGATCGTCCGATTAAGCCGTGGGAACAAGTGCTTCCTCCTGGCAAAAAGGCTCGCTTTAATGTAAAAGTAACGACCACTAAATGTCCGCAGTTTACAATCAGAACGGTGCATGGAATTGCATTAGGATTAACACCCCAGTACATGAAAGAATCATTAATGAGCATGGGCATGCGTCCCATTAACCCATTAGTGGATATTGCTAACTACGTGATGTTATTAACGGGACAACCACTCCATATTTATGATCTTGATAAACTTGAAGAACCGGCGCTCACAATCGTCGATGACCGCAATCAAAAATTTATCGCGCTCGATGGTCAAACTTACGATGTGATTGACGGAGATATCGTCATCATGTCGGGAAAAACGATTGCTTGCCTCGCTGGTGTCATGGGAAGTGAACACACGGCGGTTGGCCTCAAGACGAAAAATATCGCGATTGAGGCTGCTAATTTTTATAGCGCCCAAATTCGTCAAACGTCGATTCGCCTGAATCTTCCTTCTGAATCTAGTCAACGGTTCATCAAAGGTATTAATCCACATCAAGCGGAGGCCGTGCTCGATTTAACGATTAACTTAATTGGCGAAGTGCTTGGATACCAAAGTTATTCTTCATCAGTAAGTCACGATGTCGTTAATCATGAATTGAAAAGAATTCCATTCACTTATGAAACTATCAATGAACGGTTAGGAACAAAGTTCAGCAAAAAAACAATTGATGCGACACTTCAAAAAGTCGGAATTATCATCACCGAGACCAAAGAAGCAATCATCCCCGCCCATCGCATTGATATCGATGAGGTTGCTGATTTAGCAGAAGAAGTGATCCGCATCCAGGGATTCGAGCAAATTGATGTCAAATTACCAGCGTTGACTGCTCTTCATGCCGGATTACGTCATGAGCAAGTTAAGCTTGATGATATCCGTACGTTACTACGACATCGAGGACTCGATGAAATCGTAAGTTATACATTACTCCATCAAAAAGAAATCAATAAGTTCCGGTTTCTTAATCAAGATGAAGTGCATCGTCTCAGTAATCCGATGACGGATGAACACGAGTACGTGCGGGCATCACTATTATATTCGATGCTCAAAGTCGCAAATTATAACGCATCACGCCAAAATAAGTCATTAGGCATATTTGAAATAAGCAGTATCGAAACGAAGGCAATTCGCACGACTAATCTCGGAATTGTACTGGTCGGTGATAAATCATTACGTGGTCAATTAATGACAAAACCATATGATTTTTATGATTTAAAAGGCTTATTAGAAGCGATGATGAATGTTTTAGGCATTGATGGCGGTCGCTATCGCCTTGAGCGGGTAACTAATTATCAAGCCGAACTACACCCAGGGCAAAGCGCAACTATCATCGTTGACAATCGCATAATTGGAATCATGGGTGTTCTTTCACCAAATGCCATTAGCCAATTTGATTTTAATAAAGCACCGGTCATCATGCTTGAGTTAGATGTCGGATTGCTAATCAAAACACCCACATCAAACACCAAAATGGCGCCATTATCAAGATTCCCACTTGTCATGCGCGATTTATCCATCATTATTTCAGAATCATATGATGCGCAGACCATCATCAAGACCATTCGTAAAACAAATAAAGAATTAATTCGTCAAGTGGACATCTTTGATATTTATCAGGGTAATCACATTCCTCAAGGAAAGAAGTCATTAGCATTAACGATTACACTGAATAGCGATCGTCGCACATTAACCGAAGGTGAATGTAGTGATGTGATTGAAAAAATCAAAGTCGCATTGGCGCAGTCATTCAGTGCCGCGTTTCGCACATAGTTATTAGTTAGTATATTAATAGTAGAAAGATGGCGCTTTCATTGATTGAAGTCAGTGAAAGCGCTTTTTTATTATTTTTAAAAAAATAAGTTTTTATCTTTACAAACCGAAAAAGCATCGGTAGAATGAAAGCATAAGTGGGAGAAAGTGGGAGATTATGTTCTTTGGCAATTTTATCTACTCGATCGATAATAAAGGCCGACTCGTGATCCCGGCAAAGTTTCGATTAGCCGTCAATGACACCCTTTTTGCTATGCGTGGCTATGAGAAATGTTTGTCACTTTATCCTGAATCCTCATTCAATCAACTACAAGTTAACATCGCCAAGCTTAATTTCAATCAGAAAGATGCCCGTGACTATATACGGATTGCATTAGCATCAACTTTCGAACTAACAATCGATAATCATGGTCGTATCCAAATTCCCGCAGCGATAAGCAAACTGTACCAACTTGAAGGAACGGTTCGCATCGTTGGAGTGCAAGATCATCTTGAAATTTGGTCGGCGCAAGCTTGGGAAGATTATGAAGCTAGCGCTGATGCCGTTTTTGAAAAAACGGCTGAACGTCTCAAGGACTAGCGATGGAATCGCATGTCCCAGTTTTATTAGAAGAAGTCATTGAAGGATTAGCAATTGATCCAGCGCGAACATATGTCGATTTAACCTTTGGTCGCGGTGGTCATGCTAAAGCGATTCTCGACAAACTAGTAACTGGGCATTTATATGCCTTCGATCGCGATCAGGCAGCGATTATCGCTGGACAAACACTTCTAGAAAACTATCCCGACCACTTAACGCTCATTCATGACAACTTCGTGAATATGACCTTACAGCTCGAAGAGCGAGACATTCACGAAGTGGCTGGTATCATCATCGATTTAGGGGTTTCATCACCGCAATTCGATGAAAGTGACCGGGGTTTCACATATCGCGAGGATGCACCGCTCGACATGCGCATGGATCAAAGCCAAATTCTCGATGCAGCAACGATCGTCAATCACTATGATCTAGCACAATTGACCAAAATTTTCCGAGAATATGGTGATGAACCTCAAGCCTACCAAATCGCTAGAGCGATTATCGCCAATCGTAGTTTGGCTCCGATAACCACGACAGGACGTCTTGTTACGATTATCAAAAGTGCCAAGCCCCAACGCGAACTCAAGAAGAAGGGACATCCTGCCAAACAAGCGTTTCAAGCATTGCGGATTGCTGTGAATGATGAATTGCACAATCTCGAACGTGCCCTTGTCAGTGCGACAAAGATGTTAGCTGTTGGTGGCCATCTCGCCGTCATCACCTTCCATTCGGGTGAAGATCGCATCGTCAAAAACTACTTCAAGTCCTTAACGACCAACGAAGGAACGCGGTATGGACCATTAGCACTCAAACAACCAGAGCCACCAGAATACCGATTATATAACCGTCAAGTAATTGAAGCGACACCACAAGAAATTAAGTTGAACAATCGCGCTAAAAGCGCAAAATTACGAATTATCACTCGAGAACGGAGGTCAATAGCATGAAAGATAAAATTGAAAAATACCATCGGAAGGCGAGCTACTATCGCACGAGAAAAGTGGCCATCTTTGCGATGGCAATCATGTTTTTAACGGCAAGTGTGGCCGTGCCTTTATCACTCTTATCGGTCGAAGCCACGCCCACCTCTAGTTCGAGTGAAGTCACAAATAGTGACATCGATTCTCAAATCGACTAATTAATAGCGATTTTTCTATAAACAATGTTCCGCTTTTATTAAAATAAAATGGAAGTGAAACGATTATGAAGGAGAAAAAAAGAAACGAGATGATGCGACCAGTGATGTCATTCGAAGCACGCTTAGCGCATACGCGCCTAGTTCGTCAAAATGTTTTGCTCATTAAATGGGTACTGATGGCCGTAACAATCACATTGTTGTTAGTTTATTTGCTAACACCAATCCGTGACATTATTTTCGTTTCCTAGTAAGACTTGATGGAAAAAATCACATTTGCGCTTGATGTTGGATCAGGGTCGACCAAACTAGTCGCCGGCTATGTTTTAAACGAGCAACCACTAGTGCTTGAAGCCTTATCGATGAATGTTCCTCACCAACTTGAAAATGGGCGCATTGTCAATTTAGATATTTCGGCCCAGGTCATTAAAAAACTAATTGCCCAAATGGAAAAAAGTGTCAATCAACCCGTAAGTAGCGTGGCCGTCACTTTGCCACCACACGGATTACAAATATTTGAAGCGACGAAAACGACGAATATCATTTCACAGCAAGGGATCATTGCCTTGATGGATATTAAGAATCTCCATAATCTTTTTCGTAAAGAATCCATTGGTGAACATCATGCCCTTTTGGGCATTGTTCCCGAAATTTTTGAAATTGACAATCAAGTTCAATATACTAAGCCACCAATTGGTGAAATATCGAATAATATCACGTTAACTGCAAATCTACATTTCGGCGATCGCCTCATCTATCAAGATTACCTTGATTTGTGTAAGAAGGTCGATCTCAAGATCCGCCGCTTTATTGTCGACGTGCATGCGAGTGTGGAGATGCTATCACTTTTAGAAGATACACCCGAAGAATATGTTTTAATCGACATTGGTGCCGCGATTACCAGTTTGTCGTTTGTGGCGGGACATCGCGTGTATGTTGCGACGCATTTTGATATGGGTGGTCGTCATCTTACCGATCAAATCAGTACGCAACTTGGAATTACATTTGATGAGGCATTACGTCTCCATGAACAATTCGGATATGATTCGCGGGATGATTTCTATGATGGTATCGTCTATCAAGCCCAGGAACAAGCTGGTGAGATGAAAGTGACTCAAAGTCATTTGAACAGCGTGATTGTCCGATATTTTGATGCTTGGGTCACCGAATTAAATCGCTACATTGACGTACTTCAAGAAGAAGTTCACGCTGAGATGCACATAAAGAACTTACCGTGGCTCATTGTCGGTGGCAGTCGCAAATTGCATGGCTTTGCTGATTTATTGACGAATCATCGTCTTAGTGAGCAATGTACTTTCCCGAAATTTATGGTCATGGGCGCGCGTTCACCAAGTTTTGGTCCAGCGCTTGGAACAATTTATACCGTCAGTAAATACACCGCGACAAATGAAGAAGCCGTCGCCCCGGTGACGTCCGTAGAACGTGTGAAAGATATTAAAAAGAAACCTTCATATAGCGCATATGAAGATGAATTATAGAGGTAACAATCATGGAAGAAAAATATAATCTTGAACTAGATACGTTTGAAGCCGCGGCTCGGATTGTCGTCATTGGTGTTGGTGGTGCCGGTAATAATGCCGTTAATCGGATGATTGACGATGAAATCGACACGATCGAATTTTACGTCGCCAATACCGATAAACAAGCTTTATCAACAAGTAAAGCCAGGAAACGTTTGATTCTTGGAACGAAAACGACCAATGGGCTCGGTGCTGGTGGTAATCCCGAAGTCGGTCGCCAAGCAGCTGAAGAAAGCATTGAGGACATTCGCACGATTGTTAAAGGTGCCAATATGGTGTTCATCGCCGCTGGTATGGGTGGTGGCACAGGTACTGGAGCATCGCCAGTGATTGCCCGAATTGCGAAAGAAGAAGGTTGCTTAACCGTCGCCATCGTCACTCGTCCGTTTTCATTCGAAGGAAAGAAGCGGATTGCCAACAGTGTTGCGGGTTTAACCGAACTTAAAAAGGCTGTCGATAGCATGATTATCGTTAGTAATGACAAATTAATGATGACAGCGGGAAGTATCCCAATTGGTCAAGCGTTCCGCGAAGCTGATAACGTCTTATCGCAAAGTGTCAAAACAGTGACCGATCTTATCTTGATGCCAGCGGTGATTAATCTTGATTTTGCCGACGTCCGCAATGTCTTAAAAGCAAGTGGCATTAGCTTAATTGGCTTTGGGATGGGACAAGGCGATAATAAGGCACTCAATGCCGCTCAGTCCGCCGTCAGTTGTCCGCTCCTCGAATCAAGCCTGACTGGTGCTCGCAAAGCGATCGTCGCGATAACGTGTGGACCGCAAGTCAGTTTATACGAAGCCCAGGAGACAGTTGATCGCATCATTGAAATTGCCGGGACCAATCTGGATATTAAATTCGGTGTCGCCATCAATGAACAATTATCTGATCAAATTCTTGTCAGTGTCATTGCCAGTGATTTTGCCGAAGAATTCGATTATACGGCAGTACCAAGCTATCAAGCTCTCAAACCAAATAGCAAAGAATCGTCAGGCAGTCTCAATTTACTCGAACCAAACGAAGATGAAGAACATCAGCAAGATCGAATTGATGAGACTAATAGTCTCTTACCAGAATTTTTATCTGATAAACATTTACAGTAGCGCCCTTGCCTATTGCTTCAATTTATGACATAATGCCCCTAGAAATCGAAGGTGACGCCACATCATTCAAATCAGTTGTTTCTAGCGAGATGGTAAACGGTGCAAGACCATTAAACAACCATGAATGAGATCCCGTCTCCCGAGCGGAGCTGAAACGTTAGTAAGCCCGACGGCATCCACCGTTATCGGAGTCAAGTGCGCAATTAATTGCGAATTAAGGTGGTACCACGCAAATAGCGTCCTTAGGGGCGCTTTTTATTTAAGGGAGTAACAATGGAAATAAAGAAAACACTATTAATGCCGAAAACAAACTTTGAGATGCGCGCTAATTTAGCAACGAAAGAACCGCTGTTTGTTAAAGCATGGCAAGATGATCATTACTATGAAGCGATGCTCCTTCATCGTCGCGGGAAACAAGAATTTCAGCTGCATGACGGACCTCCATATGCAAATGGAGATATGCACGTCGGCCACATGCTTAACCGTTTTTTAAAAGACATCGTGATTCGCTATAAATCGCTTGAAGGTTTTTATACACCATTCACATTAGGGTGGGATACGCACGGTCTTCCAATTGAAAACTATCTCACGAAAAAAGGCGTGAATCGCAAGAGTATGCCGATCACTAGTTTTCGTGAAGCATGTCGCGTGTTTGCCCTCGAGCAAGTCGCTAAACAAAAAGAACAAATTCGGCGACTCGGTATCGTTGGTGATTTTGATCAACCATATGTCACCCTCGATTCAAACTATGAAGCGCGACAAATCGGCGTATTCGCCGAGATGGCTTTAAAAGGCTTAATCTACAAAGGTTTAAAGCCAGTGTATTGGTCACCCAGTTCTGAAAGCGCGCTGGCCGAAGCCGAAATTGAATATGAAGATGTGACTTCCGATGCGATCTATGTACCATTCAAAGTAACAAAAGCTTATGAGAAACTTCAAGTAGATGATCAGTTGCTTATTTGGACAACGACACCATGGACACTACCAGGAAATTTAGCAATCTCAGCTCATCCTGATTTTACCTATGGCCGCTATGCGACTGAACATGGAGTGCTGGTATTTCTTTGTGAACTCAAAGACACGCTGATTAAAGAGTTGGGGCTTGTGAAATGTGAACTTTTAGAAACATTTTCTGGGCGAACAATGGAATATACGTATTATCACCATCCATTTATCGAACGGGAATCATTCGTGGTTTTGGGTGAGCACGTTACGAGTGATACGGGTACTGGTCTTGTCCATACGGCACCAGGTCATGGCGAAGATGATTTCATCGTTGGACGGCTGTATCATCTTGAGCCATTATGTCCCGTCGATGGCCGTGGGATGATGACAAGTGAGGCTGGTGAAGAACTCGCGGGTTTATTTTATGAAGTTGCCAACGAAAAAATTTTGAAGATGCTGACGGAACGCAGTGCCTTGATTGCCCATCATCGCTTTACGCATAGCTATCCCCATGACTGGCGGACCGGTAAACCACTCATCTACCGGGCGACACCGCAATGGTTCTGCTCAATTGAACCGATTCGCGACCAGTTACTTGAAGAAATAAATCGAGTCTCATGGACACCAAGTTGGGGCAAACTTCGCATTCACAACATGATTAAAGATCGCGGTGATTGGTGCATTTCACGACAACGTGTTTGGGGCGTCCCGATTCCGATTATTTATAATGAAGATGGCACACCGATTATCGAAAAGGACGTTTTTGACCATATTCAAACGTTATTCAAAACACATGGAAGTAATATTTGGTTTGAAAAAGAAGCACATGAACTTCTACCACCAGGTTATCAAAACACTGCTTCACCAAATGGTGGTTTCTATAAAGAAACCGACATCATGGATGTGTGGTTTGATAGCGGTTCTTCGAGCATTGGCGTACTCCTTGAACGGGGACAAAAATGGCCAGCGGATTTATATCTTGAAGGATCAGATCAATATCGTGGTTGGTTTAATTCAAGTCTCATCATCGGTGTTGCCACGCGAGGCCATTCGCCATATGAAAACATCGTCAGCCATGGCTTCGTCGTCGATGGAAAAGGCGAGAAGATGTCAAAAAGTAAAGGTAACGGCATTGATCCATTAAAAATGTGTCAAGTGTACGGGGCTGACATTTTACGGTTATGGGCGGCAACGGTTGATTATCAAGCCGATGTCCGCGCCAGCGAAGAAATATTCAAAGGTAATGCCGAAAGTTATCGGAAAATTCGGAATACGATTAAATTCATGCTTGGTAATCTTTCAAATGGCGAGGTAAGTAAGTTTGATCCAGTCAATGATAATCAAGAAGACTTGGCCGCGATCGATAACTTGCTCCTTGAGGCATTTAAACGACTTGTTAAACGAGTGAAAGAAGCGATGGATACGTATAATTTTGCCGGAGCAATGATGCATTTACAAAACTTTATTTCGGTTGATTTGTCATCATTTTATCTCGATATGACCAAAGATATTTTATATTGCGAACACGTCAGGTCATTACGACGACTTCAAGTGCAAACGGCGTATTATCGTATTCTTAAAGATTTAATCGTGATGCTGACACCATTACTGCCATTTACCATGGAAGAAGCCTATCGTGAATTACCACATCAAACACTTAAATATGCGCAGTTAAATGATTATCCACTAGTTAGTGAGATAGATGAAACCCAACTACGACTTTACGATGAACTTCTTGAAGTGCGGACTTTCGTGTTAAAAGAACTCGAAATGATGCGTACTCAAGCGATCATCGGTTCAGCACAAGAAGCGCGTGTATCGTTAACATTACCAAGCGGTCCAGTTTATGATTTGTTGCTAACGCTTGATCCACTTGAACGTGCTCGTTACTTTATTGTGAGCGAAGTTGATGTACTAAAGGGAGATACCACACAAGTGGTAGTCAAACATCATCACGGACAAAAATGTGAACGATGCTGGAATTATTATAATCATTTGATTACGCTAGAAGAGGGGCAAGTATGTCCACGTTGCCACGAAGCGATTAAATAAATGAAAGTGTTTTTTAAAAAGTTTTTCTGGTCATTTGTTTGGTTAGCGATTCTCATCGTTATTATTGATCAAATTACTAAATGGGCGGCTTATTTAAATAATGTCGACATCGTTGTCATTCCCGGTTTTTTCCGTCTTAAATATGTTCGTAATATGGGAGCGGCTTGGTCGATGCTTTCAAATGTCCCATGGTTACTGGCGATTTTATCATTTATCGCTGGTGTCGCAATGATTGGTTTCTATTTGTATAAAAAAGCAGAACTTAACCGGTGGTTCACCGCAGCGCTAATGCTGATGATTGGAGGAACATGGGGCAATTTCATCGACCGCGCATTTTATCCTGACGGTGTCATCGATTTCCTCGCTTTTAATATATTTGGTTATCCCTTTCCCGTTTTTAACGTCGCCGACATGAGCCTCGTGGTCGGAACGATTGCCTTGTTGGTGATCATGCTGATTGAAGATCATCGTAAAAAAGTAACACATGGCTAAACGCACGTTAATCGTCACCGAACTCTCCCAAGCACTCCGGCTTGATAAATATTTATCTTCGCAGCAACCCGAACAGTCGCGATCACGGTTTGAACAACTCATCAAAGCCGGGCATATAACCGTCAATGGTAAAGTTGCGAAACCGGCTTATCAAGTGTTGACAGGTGATGTGATTGAAATTGATGAGCCTGCTCCGATTGATGCCATCAATCCTCGTCAAGACGTTCCTTTCACCGTTATTTTTGAAGATGAAGATATCATCGTCATTGATAAACCAAGTGGCGTTGTGACACATCCCGCCCCGGGTCATGGAAGCGACACACTCGTCAATGGATTATTGAGCCGATATCCGCACCTCAGCGGTATTAATGGCATTAAACGCCCGGGCATTGTCCATCGCATCGATAAAGATACGTCAGGATTACTGGTGGTTGCCCGTAATGATAAGGCCCATCGGCATTTAGCCCTGCAGTTAGCTGATCATACTATGTTTCGCCAATATCTCGCGCTTTGTAAAGGCGTCATTAGTGAGAGTGAAGGGATGATTGATGCTCCGATTGGTCGTGATACCAGAAATCGTCAGAAGATGGGGGTCAACCTCATCCACGGAAAAAACGCAATCACGCATTTCAAAGTCATGCAGCGATATCACGAACATACTCTTTTATCACTACAGTTAGAAACAGGACGGACGCATCAAATACGCGTCCATTTAAGCTATATTAAGCATCCAATCGTCGGTGATAATTTATATGGAGGTCGTGATCCGCTCTATCAAAAAGGACAATTGCTTCATGCGACAAAGCTAGTATTAACACACCCAACCACAAATAAAAGAATGACGTTTGAAACGCCACTTCCTGATCATTTTAATGACGTGATTAAACAGATGGAACAACTAAAGCGGTAGCGTCATTTCCGTTAACTTTCGATAGTTTTTAAAATTCTGTTTAACTAAGGGCTTAATAAAATCAAGTCCTTTTTCATTGACTAACATAGTGGTAACTTGATCGACTTTAGCACCAGCGCCAAGCGGGAATATTTGGCGATGCTTTTTATTAAGTTTATCCATGTAATTAAGTAAAGCATAACGAGCAATCATTGAGGCAATGGCGACGCTGGGATATTTTTGCTCAGCTTTGGTGGCAAAATTGATTGATAAAGGAGCAGAAGAATGGCCAACTGTGTATTTCTTGAATAATGAAGGAGTGCAAAATTGATCGAGGTAAAGTGGAACCTTGCCGCGGTATTTTTTATCCATGTTTGTCAATGCGGTTTGGTGAAGCCAGGCTTTGATTTTATTAATGTTATATCCTTCACTAACTAGGGTGTTATATTTTTCATTTGTCACGATTAAAAGTGAGTAAGGCACTTTTTTTAATAAACTGGGGACAATCTTGCGAATGGTATCGTCAGTTAGCAATTTACTATCTCCGATTGTCGTTTGTTTTAACAAATCACGTTGCTTATCACCAAAATATGCGGCACATACGACAATTGGACCAAAAAAGTCGCCAGTTCCAACTTCATCAGCCCCGATTTGTGCTTCAAGATTAAACCATGTTTCAGGAATTTCTTCTTTATTTTTAGCAAGGGTTGAAAGTTTGGTGACTTCACCCCAAAGTTTCGCTTCATTGAGCGCTTCTGGTCCTTGGAAAACGACTTTTTGAAAACCAGCATGTTCCTTGTGGTATAGCAAAATTGTGATTCCGTCATGCTTAGCGGCAAACTGGACATATTCGTTCGGGCTACTTATTGCTTCATGTTCGTAAAAAGACAATAAGGTCGCCACTTTATTGAGTGGTAAGAGTACCGAGGCTAATTGGATTTCTTTCATAAATCTCCTTGATAATAACATATGTCACTTACTTATTAATAGAACGACTAAATTATGAGTGGTATGATAATTACGTTATGAAACAAATTGAAATATTATTGGAATTCTCGGAAATTAAAACACGAATCCGAGCTTACGGCCGTACAGTTCGCGGTCTAGCCGGATTAGATGCTTTAAGTTTTTTCCCCCACGATCAGCTTAGTAAAGAATTAACTTTGCTCGATGAGATGATGTCGTTTGTATCGCGGCATAGTCCATTACCAATCGCTAGCAGTCAATTACTTGACCCTCATTTTGATAAAGCCCATAAGGGAGCAGCCTTAACAAGCGAAGAAATTAATGATATCGCTGAAGATTTACGGACGATTAGCAAAGTCATTACCACGTTCAGAGGAAAACAAGCGGCTTATCCACACTTAGATGGCATTATTAATCAACTAGCCACGCTTGATTTGCTTTTAGAACAAATCGGTAAAATAATCGCTCCGGACTTAACGATTAAAGATACCGCGAGCCCTTTACTAAATAAATTACGACATCAAAAGCGTGGCCTATTACAAAAAATAAGTCAACAAATCCAAAAGTTGACGGAGACTTATGCATCGGTGTTATCAGATAAACAGGCCGTTGTTCGTAATGGGCACCTTGTTTTACCAGTTCTCAGTCAAGAAAAAAACAAAGTTGAGGGCATTATTCATGCGATGTCGGATACTGGCTATACCACGTTCATCGAACCAAGTGCGGTCGTGACATTAAACAATGAACTCTATGTGCTCGAACAAAAAGAGACGGAAGAAATTCATCGCATCTTGCTCGTGTTAACACAAGATATTCTTGTCTATGAAGCAACAATTATATCTGGTAATGAAAAACTTGGTTACCTTGATCTCATATCCGCGAAAGCACAATATGGCTTAGCAATTAGTGGTCATGTCGCAAGTATCGTGAGTGAACGGATGATTGACCTTGATGAAGCGCGCCACCCCTTACTTGACCAGAAAACAGTGGTCGCTAATACGTTTAAACTTAACCACAAAGCAAGAATCGTCATTATTACTGGTCCAAACGCTGGTGGTAAGACGGTGGCCATGAAAACGGTTGGTCTACTCGTTTATATGCATCAATGCGGATTAGCATTACCAACAAGTAAACCTGGGAAATTAAGCTATTTTAACAATATCTTCGCGGATATCGGTGATTCGCAAAGCTTACTTGATAACTTATCAACATTCGCTGGTCATATATCTAATCTCGCTCAAATGGTCAAAGATGTTAGTGACCATGATTTAATTTTGATTGATGAATTAGGAACAGGCACTGATCCGCAAGAAGGCGAGGCGCTGGCCGTCGCTTTGCTTCGCTATTTTGCAAAAACAAATGCTTTTGTGATTGTCTCCAGCCATTTTGCGATGCTGAAGCAACTTGGTTATAGCGAAGCAGGAATGCGCAATGCCTCGATGCGGTTTGATGAAAAGAAGTTAACACCAACTTACGAGTTGGTCCTTGATATTCCTGGGCGCAGTTATGGGCTACTAATGGCACGTCGCTACGGCTTAGCAGAAGAAGTTATTAGCGTGGCTGAAACGATGATTGGATCAACGCGACAAACAACATCAAAATTAATTGACGATTTACAAATCGAACTTGAAGAACAGCGAGAGAAAACAGCGACCTTAAAAGAAAAAGAAAGTGACATAAATAAGAAACTTGAAAAATTGCTCGCTGATCAAGCTAAATTTGATGCACTTAGCAAACAACAAGCTGAACAATTCGCCCTTGAACGCGACCGCATTATTAAAGATGCACGATTAGAAGCACAAGCTGCGATTACGGCTTTATCGAATCCCCGCTTAAAATTACACGAAGCCATCAACATCAAACGGGAACTTGAGCAAACGACAATTGACCAACCATCATTTGATATGGTCGATGATGTCACGTTAGTAGTTGGTGACTATGCACTATATGAAAACCTTGGTATTAGCGGTCGTGTCACGGATACTAGTAAAAAACAAACAACGTTAGTGACAGAAGAAGGAAAGACAATTAAGGTAATGACCACTAATCTTCAAAAGATCGCGCCGCCACTTCCAAAAGAGGATAAGAAGGTCGCCTTTATTAATCGGAATGAGACGCGTGTCGCTCAAGAATTAAATTTAATCGGTTTACACGTTGATGAAGCGCTTGATGCCCTTGATCAATATCTTGATAGTGCCCTAGCTGCTAACATCAAGCGAGTGCGTATTATCCATGGTCTCGGTACTGGTGCATTACGCCGAGCAGTTACTAACTATTTAGATAGTAAATCGTTCATCGCCTCTTATCGCCTTGGAGAGGCGGCTGAAGGTGGCGCTGGCGCGACTGTTGTCTTTATTAAATAAAATATGCTCGATTATAAACCTTTAATCGCCAATCTACCGACATTACCTGGCGTCTATTTAATGAAAAATGGCAAGGGTAAGATTATTTATGTTGGGAAGGCTAAAAACTTATCAAAGCGCGTCGCGCAATATTTTACGCGTCCACAAAGCGGCAAAGTGTCAGCGATGGTGCAAGCAATCGCATCATTTGAAACAATCATTACGACGAGTGAAAAAGAAGCGCTGATTTTAGAGATGAATTTAATTCATGAACATTATCCACGCTATAACGTCATCCTCAAAGAAGGAGGTCATTACCCTTATATCGCCTTGAGGAAGGGTCCTGATCCCCATTTAAAAATCGCCAGGCGAAATACTGATCGACGCTATCTATACTTCGGACCATATCCTAATTCGCGAAGCGCCTATCACACGATGGACTTGCTTAATAAAGTGTTTCCTTTACGAAAATGTAATGTGATGCCAAAAACTGCTTGTCTCTATTTTCATTTAGAACAATGTCTTGCCCCATGTATTAATCTAATCACCGAAGCGACTTATGATAAGCTTTCAGCAGATATCCAGTCGTTTTTAAGTGGCAAAGTTGATGAAGTAATCAAAAACTATCAACGAAAAATGCTTGAAGCGAGTGAACTCTTAAATTTTGAATTAGCACAAGAATATAAGCAAATCATTGTTGATATCAAGGCGACGTTAAGTCCCCAAAACGTTGAAATAAAAGATAAGACTGATCGGGATATCATCGGCTTTTATGAACGTGAGGGTTATTTATCTTTAGCAATCTTGGTAATACGAAAAGGATTAATGCTTGGTAAACGTTTATTCATACTCGAACGATTTGATGAGCTTGACGAGCAGTTAATCGAAGCAATTGCCCAATATTACCATGAGAAGATGCCACCACAAGAAATTGTCATTACGCAACAAGACCTTGCGAAAAGAATTAAGGAAACGTTAGAAATCAAAACAAGAACACCAGCACGAGGTCCGATGTTTGATTTAGCGACGATGGCTCTTAAAAATGCGGTCCAAGGACTTGATGATCACTTCATGACCGCGCGGCTTGATGATAACAAAGCGTTACTTTTAGAAACACTAGGAACAACATTAGGAATTGAGACACCACTTCGCATCGAATTATTTGATAATTCACATCTACAAGGCAGTTCACCAGTCGGTGCTTTAGTCGTTTTCGTCAATGGAGAACCAGTCAAAAACATGTACCGGAAGTTTCATATTGAACAAGCGGAAGCGAATAACGATCTGGCCTCGATGCAAGAAATTATCTATCGGCGCTATAGTCGCTTAAAACAAGAGCAAGCCCAACTGCCCGATTTAGTTCTCGTCGATGGAGGGCTTGAACAAGTTAAAGCTGCGAAGACAAGTTTAAACAAGCTAAGTGTCAATATTCCTGTCTTTGGTCTCTATAAGAATGACAAACATCAAACACGCGGTCTTGTTGATGAACTTGGTCACACAATTGATCTTGTTAGTAATCCTCCACTGTTTTTCCTTCTCGTCAGAATGCAAGATGAAGTCCATCGCTATGCGATTAGTTTTCACCGCGCCTTAGAACGCAAGAAGACAGTTCGCTCGCTCCTCGATGATATTCCTTTTTTAGGCGTTAAACGTCAACAATTGATACATCAAACGTATAAATCGCTTGATGAATTACGGCAGGCGAGTTTAACGCAACTGGAACAAATATTACCACCCGTTGTTGCTAGAGCGCTTTATCAGAAGTTATTAGATACAAAGACGCCTAGTTAAATTAGTCAAAGTTATGCTATATTGATAGCGCCTTGTCCCCATAGCTCAGTTGGATAGAGCAACGGCCTTCTAAGCCGTAGGTCAAGCGTTCGAGTCGCTTTGGGGACGCCATCAAATATTTAGGGTAAATCGATTAGATCTACCCTTTTTGTTTTTTTAAAATTGATTAGATGATGACTTGTCTGAGATATCCTCGTGATAATTTGTGAATTAAGAAAGAAACTTAGGTGGATATTAAAGTGAATTAGAAACTGATAAATAAATTTGTGATAATATAATATAACTTAACAGGATATGACATCTAATGATTAATAATTATGTAAGAAAATGGGGATTAATGTGAAAAAAGTTTTAATCATTGCCACTGAAGACACCCACATTCAACATTTCCATCTTCCGTTCATTAAACTTTTTAAACAACACGACTTTCAAGTTGATATCGCTACATCTGGCGATTATATTAACGAAGATATTACCAATCACCACCACATCACTTTTTCAAAGAATCCATTTTCATTCAAAAACATCCAAGCAATCGGCCAAATTAAGCGTTTACTAAAAAAAAATAACTACGATTTATTGCAGTTAAATACACCGATTGCCGCTTTTATCACGCGGTTAGCAGCCAAGAAATTTCGAAAAAATGGGTTAAAAATTTATTACATTGCTCATGGTTTCCATTTTTATAAAGATGCGCCGATTATTAATCGCTTCGTTTATTATCCATTAGAGAAATTAATGGCTAAGCAGACAGACTTACTTGTAACCATCAATGACGAAGACTATGAAAATGCTAGAAAAATATGTCCAAATCGTGTTGCCAAAATTAATGGTGTCGGTGTCAAACTCGATAAATTTATCGGGACACTCAAATCACAATTTGGCGAACCAATCAAACTTTTATCAGTTGGTGAACTTCGCAATCACAAGAATCAAGTTTTAGCAATCAAGGCTGTTTTTGATTTAGCCAACCAAGGCTTCAATCTTCAATATGACATCGTAGGAGCGGGTCAAAACTTTCAATCATACCAACAATTAATCAAAAAGCTTAAGCTTGAACAACACGTTAACCTTCTAGGTTATCGAACCGATATACCCGAATTACTTGATCGATGCGATATTTTCATCTCAACCTCAATCCGTGAAGGTCTCGGATTAAATGTAATTGAAGCTATGGCAATGAAACGACCTGTCGTTGCCACGAGATCACGAGGGAGTGTCGCTCTAATCAAGGATTATGAAAATGGCTTACTCACTGGATTTACTGTCAGTGATTTTTCAATGAAGATTAAAGAACTAATTGAAAACCCACAATTTGGCGAGAAATTTGCAAAATATAATGAAGACTATTTACCGAGATTTGGACTCGATACCATTCTTAAAGAAATTACGACGCTCTATTTTCCATTGAGATAGCAAAGATGAAAAATGTGTTTAATCCATTAGTATCAATTATTATTCCCGTTTATAACGGCGCTAATTATTTAAACGACGCCATCGATAGCGCGCTTGCCCAAACTTATTCAAATATAGAAATTATAGTGATTAACGACGGTTCTGATGATGGTGGTGCCACGCATGAAGTCGCTTGCTCTTATGGCGATAAGATTCGCTATTTTGCCAAACCGAATGGTGGTGTATCTTCAGCTTTAAACTTCGGCATCTCCAAAATGAATGGCACGTATTTTTCTTGGCTCAGTCATGATGATTTGTATGAACCCGAAAAAATTCAAATCGAAGTCACGACCTTAAGCGAGCAACAATCGATGAACACGATTATCTGTTCTGATAACGATGAGATTGATAAATTCGGTAATAAAATCAAAATTCCTAAAAAGAAGTTCGATTTTTCTAAACGTGTCGATGCTAAACACATGCTGATTGAACTTTTCAAAGGACAAAACCTCAATGGATGTGCCTTGTTAATCCCAAAAGCCGTCTTTGAGTTAGTTGGTGACTTTAACGAAGATTATCACTACATGCAAGATCTTGATATGTGGTTGCGGATATGTCTAGTGAACTTCGATTTTTATTGCCTGCCTAACAAATTGGTTAAAATGCGCATTCACGATCAACAAATGACGGTTAAAATTAAAAATAGTTTCTTTAAGGAACAATCAAAATCGTTTAAACTATTAGGTAATTCACTAATTGATTCACCACTTGTGAATGACATCGCGATTGTGACTAATTATTTCAAATATCTCTTGAAAAACAATCAGCGTGAGTTAGCCCATGAAATGATGACGATGTTTGATGATAAAAAGAAAATAAGTTTACCAGTAACGATTCGATTATTTTTCTATCGCGCTTATGCATCGTCATATTACATTCTTAAGTCGAGTTATCGACGTGTCAAATCAAACTTCTATCGCCACTAATAACCGTTCGTTTTAAACGAAGATGAGCAAAGGGGATTTATGAAAGATAATTCAAAAGAACTGAAAGTTACTGATCTTATTAAATTTATTATCAATAATTACGTGATTGTCTTATTGTTCACATTGCTCGGCCTAGTTGGTTCTTTTGCTTATAGCTACCTATTTTATGAACCTCAATATGAGGCAAATGGTGTTTTAATTGTTAGTGTCAGCCCCCAACTCGAAGTGACGACGGCAGTCTATGATCTAGCGCAATCACAAGAAGTAGCCCAGTTAGCGCTACAACGTTTAGCAAATGCTGATATCACATTACTTAATGGTGAAGCTTTAACCGCATCGAGGATTAAATCTGGGGTCCGGGTGACCGTGACAACCGCATCGACACACATTCGTGTCACTTACACAAGTCCCGATCCAATCCTAACCGATGAGGTGCTAAATGCCGTGATGGATGCTTCTGTCACTAAGTCAACGGATTATGCGATATTAGCGGCAAATGTCTTACGCGTGGGTGAGTACGCTGCTGTGACAAATCCCGTCGGAATTTCACGATTAGAAATGTTAGCAATCGGCACAGGTGGTGTCTTAACACTCGTGGTGTTTGGACTCGTATTCTATGCCTTGTTGAACAATAAAATTATATTTGGGTCGGATATCAGCCGTCTCGATGTTCCAAATTATTACATTCCAGAATCAATGGGGCGTGATCGGTCAAAATCTGATTTAGTTACGCGAATTCATGGGGAGATAGAAATCAGTTTCCTCAACAAGGCAATTAATGTCATCGGTTTCACCCCAATCAGTCGGAAATCAAGCAATGATCGACTCCTCGTACAACTAGCGGAATTTTATGCATCAAGTGGATTAAGTACGCTTGTCGTTGATTTAGACGCACAAAATAATAAATTTACAACAACACTCTTTTCAGCACCACCACAAGTTATTGCTAGTCTTGAGGACATCTCGAGCAAAGATGAAGAGCATAATCTTACACTTTATCAACCGAAATTATCAAAAGTCGATTTAGAGTTGCTCAATAAAAACGTGATTAACGATGTTGTTGCCAAGGCGAAGTATAACTTTAACTATGTGTTGCTAAGACTACCGCCTACTAATGAGAACTTAGTATATGCACTGCTCGCACCACATCTCGATGTGACGATTATTAAAGCAACTAAACGCATCTCAAAAATTAAACATATCGAAGTAGCAATTGCCAAAGGCCGTGAACATGGTCAAGTATTCGTGCTACTCAGTGGTAATGATCGCTTAATCGATTTTACTAAGAAGACAGCATAATTTTGATGGTACTCTCCAGATGATGAATATCCACAAATTAATTAATCGTGATGGTAGTAATGCATGCTTGTCTATCTTTTAGCGATCGCGATCATTCTTTGTGGTGCCCTTGTTGCCGAATTTTTTATTCGTGGCAATAAGAAACTATTTGTCGTTATCATTGCGACAATTGTGCTTTTTTCACTATTAGCATTCCGTGGCTTTGAAATCGGGATTGATTTAAACGCAGCGCTCCCATTCGAACGAGGACTTGCTGGTTACTTATATCAATTTCAAGAAATTCATGATGTCCCATTTTCAGCGCTTGGGCAATCCCATTTTTCCAAAGACATGGGATATGTCTTTTTAATGAAGGTTATTTCTTTGATATCGATTAATCCCAACTATTTCGTATTTGTGATTTCATTCATCACATTAATTCCATTTGTATATTTA
>CAZXCV010000004.1:0-20850 GCA_964639215.1 uncultured Staphylococcaceae bacterium | reverse complement strand
ATTCAAGATGTACCATTCTCACAACTTGGGCAATCTTATTTTCAAAAGAAATGGGTTACGTAATATTTACAAAAACACTCTCACTTATTTCAATTAACCCTCGTTTTTTTGTAATTGTGATTTCATTTATCACGTTAATTCCATTTGTCTATTTATACGCAAAAGAAAGTTCGAATTTTCTTTTATCAATTTTTCTTTTCTTTTCAGTTGGCAATTACTTAATTTTGTTCTCAGCTTTACGACAATCAATCGCGATGGCCCTCATTATTTTTGCGTTCCTATTTTTAATAAAAAAACGATATTTGTTTTATATCTTATTTGTGGCGCTAGCGGCCACCTTCCATTTAAGCGCGCTCGTCTTCATTGCGGTTTTACCGTTAAGCAAAATTAAGTTACCCGGTTTTTTTACCGTCTCTATCATCTTTTTATACGTGTTCTTGCTACGAGTGGAGTTATTGACATTAGCCATCGAGATTCTTTCTCGATATGGAAACTATACAATCGAATATACCGGAGCATATACCTATCTATTTTTCTTAGTAATCACGTTTGTTCTATTTGAATTTTTAGTAGATAAATCACATCGTCATCATCGTCTTTATCGTAACATTTTGATTATAAGCGTCGCGATTCAACTCTTCTCGAGTGTTTCATTCATCGCGATGCGGATGAATTATTATTTCATCACGTTTATACCGCTCATCATTCCAGAGATACTTAATGGTGCGCTAATCAAACATAAACCAAAAATCATCCTTAATAGCGCGATACTAGCCTTAGGGGCATTCTATTTTCTTTATACATTCCAAAACTCGATTCTGGCCGTTTATCCGTATCGTTTCTTTGGATTTTAGTTGCTCTTTATCCCTTGCCATACATTTTAAAGGAGGACGCGCATGCGGGTACTACAAATCAATTCGGTCGCCGGTATTGGTAGCACCGGACGTATTGTCGTTGACCTCAGTAAAACAATGAGTGCTCGTGGTATTGAAAATATTATTTTATATGGCGATCAAATGTCAAATTATCCTTTAGCAACGAAAATCGGCTCGCAGTTAAATGTCAAGACACACATCATTAAGACAAGGTTATTAGGAAAACATGCATTTTACTCAAAGCGTGTGACACGCAAATTCATTTCGGCAATTGAACAATTCAAACCCGATTTGATTCATCTTCATAACGTTCATGGTCACTACTTAAACGTTGAAATATTATTTAACTATCTTGCTCGTCGTAAAACTAAAGTAATCTGGACATTGCACGATTGTTGGAGCTTCACCGGTCACTGTGCGTTTTATGATTACATCAAGTGTGATAAATGGAAAACCCATTGTGAGCATTGCCCAGGTTTACGTAATTATCCGACGAGTCTCATTTTTGATCGTTCATATGAAGCATATGATCATAAAAAACAACTTTTCAATCGTGTCGACGAGCTCAAGTTAGTCACACCTTCAAAATGGTTAGCTACTGAAGTCGCCCAATCTTACTTAAAAGAGCAAAAAATCATTGTCATTCATAATGGCATTGATTTAGGGACTTTTAAACCAACAGACAGTAATGTCAAAGCGCAATATCAACTCACTGATAAATTCGTCATCTTAGGTGTCGCCTCAATTTGGGAACCTCGCAAAGGGCTTGAATATTTCATGAGGTTAAGTGCAAAGCTAAATCATGATGAGGTCATTGTTTTAGTGGGCTTATCACAAGAACAAAAGAGCAAATTACCTAAAAATATTATTGGAATTACACGTACAAATTCTATCGAAGAATTAGCAGCGCTTTATACCGCCTCTGATGTATTTGTCAATCCAACGCTTGAAGATAACTATCCGACCACAAATTTAGAAGCGATGAGTTGCGGGACACCAGTGATTACGTTTAACACAGGCGGCAGTCCTGAATCGGTTGATGAACAGACAGGTATTGTTGTCTCTCAAGGGGATGAGCCTAATCTATTAAATGCAATACGAAGTATTAAGGCACAAGGCAAACAATATTATCGAGCGCATTGTCTTAATAAAGCAAAGATGGAATTCGATAAAAATATTAACTATGCGCGATACATCGAGCTATATGAAGCGATGTGTAAATAACGATGATTGAAAGATGAAGGAAGTTATATGAAAAAAAATGTTAAATTAACAAGACGAAGCGGGCTCTTAAAAACGTCAGTTTTAAGTTTCCAACACATGTTTGCGATGCTTGGCGCGACTGTCGTCGTTCCGTTACTTGCCAATCTTAGCATCCCAATTACCCTGATTACGGCTGGGATCGGAACGGTGATTTTTTATTTTGTCACTAAGAAGAAGGTTCCAGTATTTCTTGGCTCATCATTTGCTTATCTTCCCGCGATGATGGCGATTGTCGGTCACGATAAACCAATCGGGTCAATCGCTTGGCAACAAGCGATGGGTGGTCTTGTCATCGCAGTGTTTTGTACTGGTTTAGTATATTTGCTCTTTTCAATTATCGTCCGTCTCATTGGCGTGGAAAAAGTCCGTAGCATTTTCCCACCGCGCGTCGTTGGACCAGTCATTATCATTTTGGGGATGTTGCTCGTTCCAAGTATTTTATGGAATAACATCGTCGCCAATTATGCCTTAGCAGGTGCCTCTTCAGTTGCTTGGAAAGAGTGGACCACGGCTTTAATCACCCTAATTGCAATCATCTTAATCAGCGCCTTTTCTAAACCAAAATCATTTTTTAAAGCCGCACCAATTTTACTTGGATTCATGCTTGGTTATGTCTATGCTCTAATCATCGGCCTCGTCGATTTCACTCCGATTAAAAATAGCGATATCGTCGTGTTTCAATCACTTGGGTCACTGCTCGGATTTTATAAATATTTGCATTTCGATTGGAATGCAATCGTAATGATGGTGCCGCTTGCGTTTGTGACACTAATGGAACATATTGGTGATATCAGCGCAAATTCAACCGTTTGTCAAAAAGACTTCTTCGTTGATCCCGGCATTGATAAAACATTAGCGGGTGATGGTCTTGCCATCATGGCTGCCTCAACACTTGGTGGGCCACCACAGACGACCTATGGCGAAAATACAGCTGTACTTGTGATTACTGAAAATTTTGAACCTCGTAACGTCTTTTATGCGGCATTACTAGCGATTTTCTTTGGAATCTTCTCATTATTTGGGGCAGTCATTGCCACGATTCCAAGTGCTGTCATCGGTGGCGCTTCGATGATTTTATTCGGGATGATCAGCGCTTCGGGGTTACGCATGTTAATTGAGCATAAAGCGGATATTGGTCGCACTAAAGATTTGATTGTCGTTTCCGTCACCCTTGCGGTTGGCTTAGGGCTCGGTGCCCTCAGTGTCGCCAGCGATATTATTGGCGCAACGACAAATTACACCGTCGATGCCAGTTTCTTAAAAGTGATGATTGGTAATGTCCAAATATCACCACTCGCGTTAGCGACACTTGTTGCCGTCTTATTGAATATTGTCATTCCAGAACCAAAGCAAGTCGATACGCAACCGATCGATACTAACTCGCCCCACAACGATTAGAGTATAATGCTCTTGTGAGCGATATCTTAAATAAACTTCTCCTTCAAGGCGACTATCAAACGATTGAAAAAATCACGCGTGACCAAACTAACGATGATGCTTTAATCGCCCGGTTTGTCGCTCTTTGCGAACTTGGTCAAGATGAAGCAGCACTTCAGCTGATTGAGGCGCATTTTGAGACGGTCACAAATGAAGTTAAAATCGTTTTTCGTTATCATGTCGAACTCATTAAGCATAAGGGCGATAAAGTACGTGGTTATCGCGCGTATCATCGCTATATGACATTACCCTATGCTTCAATCGAGACGGAAGAAGCGCTTCATGAATTTAAACTTTGGCTCGATGAAGAAGTAACGGTAAAAACATTCGACGCTCGCACTTGGCGGTTACAAATGCAAAGCAATGACCTAGCGATAATCGAAAAAGGATTATTATCGTTACCGATACATTTGATTAACCAAGAGATTGATGTTTTACGAAGCCTCCTAACAAAACCAATTGGTCAAGCGTTACGGTGTGCTACGTTATCGCGCCTCATTGAAGCGCATATTAACGATGAATTTGAATATCTCGTCAATGGACTCACAATTAGTGTGAACCCATCATTATTATCGCCACCATTAGTTAGTGATGACCTCAATGAAGTGCTGACACATCTAGATTCACACGCCCACTCACCAAGCGAAAGTCAGTTAGCGCGGCTGTTACTCGAACAATATATCGTTGCCATTTATCCACTTGAACCATTATTTGAAGATGCGATGCATCTCACGAGTGCCCTATTAACACTAGTGAGTCGTTATCTTGGCCAAAAAGCTAATAGTGATAATGATTACGTTAATGCCTTGATCGAAGAAATTGAAACAGCGATTCAAGGACTTACAGGACAATAAGTACGTCTTTATTGAATAATTACTAGTAATTATGTATATTTATTAGCGTGTCAATTGTTGAACAAGGAGAAATGTATGCAACACGAACTTAAAAAATTAGAACATTCACAAGTAGAAATTTTGATGCGCTTCGATGAAGTCGAATGGAAAGCGGCGACAAAGAAGGCTTTTGATAAAGCGGCTGCTAATGTCGAAGTACCCGGTTTCCGGAAAGGCCATGCTCCAGAAGCACTAATCAAAGCGCGCCTTGATCAAAAAAAACTTTACAATCAAGCCATCGATAGCTTGCTCGGTGGTGCTTATCGGAAAGTCATGACCGAAGAAAAAATCGTACCATGGGCACGTCCTAATGTCGAAGTTATGAAATTAAGTGACACCGAATTAGAAGTTAAAATCACGGTGTTGACGGCTCCCGAAGTTACGCTCGGTCAATATAAAGGCTTACACGTTGATAAGAAAACCGCGGATGTTACCAACGAACAAATTGAAGCCGAAATCAAGAAGATTCAAAATCAAAACGCCGAACTGGTTCTTAAAGATGATGTGGCCGCACTGGGCGATACCGTCGTCTTTGACTTTGAAGGATTTGTCGATGGTAAGACATTTGAAGGTGGGAAAGCTGAAAACTATTCACTCGAATTAGGCAGTGGTCAATTCATCCCCGGTTTTGAAGAACAACTCGTCGGTTTAAAAGCAGGCGATCAAAAAGAAATTAATGTGACTTTCCCCGAAGCATATGCCAAAGAACTCGCTGGCAAAGCCGCGATGTTCAAAATTACCATCCATGAAGTGAAAGACAAACGTATTCCTGAAGTGGGGCAACAGCTGTTTGAAGAATTGAAAATTACTGAAGTCACTTCACGCGAGTCATTTGAGGAACATGTGAAGACGAAGTTACTTAAAGAAGAACAAGAAAAACTTGAAAAAGAATATTATGAGACGCTACTTGCTAAAATTGCCGAAAGTGCCACGATTGATTTATCACATGAAATTATTCATGATGAAGTTGATGCGATGCATGAACGGCTTGAAAAAGATGTCGCTCAAAATGGGATGACGTTCCCGCAATATCTTGAGATGAGCGGCCAAACCGAAGAGACATTACATCACCAACTTCATGAAGAAGCGGAACGAAACATTCGCGCTTCACTCGTGTTAGAAAAAATCGCAGAAACCGAACAAATTAGTGTTTCTCCAGAAATCGTTGATTTCGAAATCGCAAAGATTGCCGACCAATACAAGATGGAATTCGACAAGGTCAAAGAAATACTTGCGAAAGACATGAACCGCTTTATCGCTGATATCAAAACACGTCACATTCGTGACTTCTTACTACAAAATAACGACTAATTGTCCAAAGGAGGGATCCTTATGCCCGATGAAGTCTATACACTACCACTATTAATTACCCGTGGTATGGTTTTGTTTCCCAATCAAATCCAAGCCATTGAAGCAGGACGGCCATTTTCAGTCACCGCAATTGATGAAGCCCATCGCAATTATAACGACCTGATCCTCGTTGTCAGTCAATTGACCCCCGAGGTTGATGATCCCTCGATTGATGAATTTTATCAATTTGGTGTGTTAGGTCGTATTTCAAATATGCAGGTCAATAAAAAGTATACCCGCCTACGCATTTTACCAATTGCCCGTGTCCAAATATCTGAAGTAATCAATAACGGTACTTATTGGAGTGCCACGGGTACAATTAAGCGCGATATCTCGGGCGACCATAAAGAAGAAGTCGCCTTAGTTCGTAATATCATCTCGAATCTCGAAAACATGCAGGTGATTACGAGTCGCTTACCAAAAGAACTCGTCAATCAACTATCAAAAGGCGTCTCGGCAAGTGATATTACCGATATGCTGGCTAACTTGCTCCCGATGACGATCGATCAGAAACAGAAAGTACTGGAATCGCTCGAACTCAACGTTCGATTAAAACTCGTGCTAGAAGCGATTAATGAAGAACGGGAAATTTCTGACATCGATAAACACTTACAAGAAGAAGTGCGAAAATCGGCCGAAAAAAACCAACGTGAATATTTCCTTCGTGAAAAGCTTAAAGCCATCAAAGCGGAGTTAGGTGAAAACGTTGATGGTGATGATAGTTCTGAATCACTTTTAGAGCGCCTTGAAAAAGGCGAATATCCCGAATTCATCAAGAACAAAGTAAGAAATGAACTGAAGCGTGCGGAGATGATGCCCCAAGCTTCGTTAGAAGCCTCATTAATTAAGGCGTATGTTGAAACATTACTCGACGTCCCATGGTGGCAAAAAACCGCTGATAACGATGATTTAAATAATGTCGAAGCAATCCTTAATGAAGATCATTATGGTCTTGACAAGGTCAAGAAGCGGATTGTTGAATATTTAGCCGTCAAGAAAATGACGGGCAATCTTAAAGCACCGATTCTTTGTTTTTATGGACCGCCTGGCGTTGGTAAAACGTCACTTGGAAAATCAATCGCCCGAGCACTCGGACGCAAGTTTTTCAAAGCCTCGCTTGGTGGTATTTCTGATGAGGCTGAAATTCGTGGTCACCGGCGCACCTATGTTGGAGCAATGCCAGGACGTATTATCAACGGAATGAAGCGAAGTGCCGTCATTAATCCCGTTTTCCTACTCGATGAAATTGATAAACTCGGTTCTTCATATAAAGGCGATCCATCGAGCGCCTTACTGGAAGTACTCGATCCCGAACAAAACTTCGCCTTTAATGATAATTATCTCGAAGAGCCATATGATCTAAGCAATGTGCTATTCATTGGAACGGCAAACTACCTTGAAGATGTCCCCGCACCGCTACGTGATCGGCTTGAATTGATTGAAGTAAATTCATATACAGAATTAGAAAAGATCGAGATTGCGAAACGCCATCTCATCGCCAAGCAATTATTGGCTAATGGTTTGACAAAAGATCAAATCACGTTCACGAAAGAGGCGCTTAAAGCCATTATTGAATTTTATACACGCGAAGCGGGTGTCCGCGAATTAGAACGGAAAATCGCCTCAATTTGTCGTAAAGTTGTCGTTGATTTACTAAAAACACCAGAACTGACAAAAGTCAAAATCACACCAATTGAAGTCAGAAAGTATCTTGGTGTCGAACTATTCGATAATTCGAAAAAAGAGAAGACGTCACAAGTTGGCGTTGTCACTGGACTTGCTTATACCCCGTATGGCGGTGATATTCTTCCCATCGAAGTCAATCACTTCCCAGGTGGCGGAAAACTCGTCTTGACCGGCAAACTCGGAGAAGTCATGAAAGAAAGCGCGACGATTGCGCTTGACTATATCCAAGCCAATGCCACGAAATATGAAATCGATAGTCAACTTTTTAAAGACCGCGATATTCACATTCACGTCCCAGAAGGGGCGGTCCCTAAAGATGGCCCAAGTGCCGGTGTTGCGATGACTGTCGCCATTATCTCAGCTTTAACCGGTAAAGCCGTCAGCAGTGATATTGCGATGACAGGCGAAGTTACCTTGCGCGGCAATGTCTTACCGATTGGCGGACTTCGTGAAAAAACACTCGCGGCTCTTCGCAGCGGTATTAAAACCGTAATTATCCCCGAAGAAAACCGAAAATCCATTGATGACTTATCAAAAGAAGTTGTTGAAAAGCTCAATATTATCTATATGGAAAAGGTCGATGACGCTTTAACGCACGCGCTTGTTAAATAAGTGATGATTAATTTTTCGACTGTTCAATTTATTAAAAGTGCCCCAACGCGCGATGATCGACCATCACCGCATTTACACGAACTGGTATTCATCGGCCGCTCCAACGTTGGAAAAAGCAGTCTCATTAACGCCATTACGGGACATACAATCGCTAAAGTATCGTCAAAGCCCGGGAAAACCGTTTTATTAAATTACTACAATGTTGATGATCATTTTTATTTGGTCGACGCTCCTGGTTATGGCTATACCAAAACAGGCAGTCGCCATACTTCAAATTTCGCGGTGATGATGGAAGGCTATTTCCATGAAAATCAAGAATTAAAAGGCATTATTTTCTTACTCGATAGCCGGCATGCCCCATCGAATGATGACATCGCTTTCCATGATTTTGCCATCACATTGCCGTACCCACTCATTTATGTGTTTACTAAAGTCGATAAACTCACCCAAAAAGAGCTCGCCTCATTTCGTAAATCGCTTAATTCACTAGGATGGGATATTAGCCAAAGTGTGTATACCTCAATCACAAAACGGGCAAGCCTTGATCCGCTGAAATCGTTACTCGCGAAACTACTAACACTCTAGTCGGTTGCTATTTATTTTATTAACTACTATAATTGTCATAAATAGATAAGAGGAGTACGCTAATAACCACTACTAGAGACCTTCGGGATGGTGCAACGAAGGAGTGGAACAAGCCGAAGTCGCTTATCCGTATCGGACTAATAATCCCGTCGCCGGCGTTAACGGATATGAGTGCATCAATTAGTTGATGAAATAAGGTGGTACCACGCAACAAGCGTCCTTAGTCAGGGCGCTTTTATTATTAAGGAGTACATATGGCATTAGATAAACGATATGATCCGAAAATCATCGAACATAATAAATACCGCTTTTGGCTCGACCGCGGTTATTTTCAAACAGGCGATCCAAGCCACCCACGGTTTTCAATGGTCGTCCCACCACCAAACGTCACAGGCAAACTTCATCTTGGTCACGCATGGAATGGCACGATTCAAGACATTTTAGCTCGTTATAAACGTTCGCAAGGGTACGATGTGCTGTGGTTAGCAGGTATGGATCACGCTGGCATCGCCACACAAGCTGTGGTCGAAGCCAAACTGCGACTTGAAGGAAAATCACGCCATGAACTTGGACGTGAAGCCTTTTTAGCGAAAACTTGGGAATGGAAGGAAACATATGCTAAGAATATCCGGATTCAGTGGGCGAAACTCGGATTCAGCTTAAATTATGATTATGAGCGCTTTACGCTTGATAAGGGCATGAATGAAGCAGTCACTAAAGTGTTTGTCGACCTATATAATAAAGGTCTTATTTACCGCGGTGAGCGCATTATCAATTGGGATCCTGCTCAAATGACCGCTTTAAGTAATATTGAAGTCATCCATAAAGAAGTTGAAGGAAGTTTATATTATGTGTCTTATCGACTCGTTGACACACTTGAACCGCTTTTTGTCGCAACGACACGTCCAGAAACGATGTATGGCGACGTCTGTCTCGTCATCCATCCTGATGATCAGCGATATACACATTTAATCGGAAAACTTGCAATCAATCCTGCAAATAAATTACCAATAAACATCATTGCAGATCGTTACGTTGATCAATCATTCGGTAGTGGCATTATGAAATGTACCCCTGCACATGATCAAAATGATTTTGTAATTGGCGAAAAATATCATCTTGCAATGCCTTCGTGTATGAATAGCAATGGGACGATGAATCAGTTAGCAGGAGAATATGACGGGCTCGATCGCTTCGAATGTCGACGTCGCCTCGTCGAACGTATGCGCCAAGAAGGTAACCTCCTAAAGATTGAAAAAATTATTCATGCGGTTGGTTACTCAGAACGCTCAGATGTTCCAATTGAACCAATGCTATCAAAACAATGGTTTGTCAAGATGAAGCCACTTGCTGAACAAGCAATTAAAAATCAAGAGTTTGGCGACACCATCAAATTTTTTCCAGAACGATTTGGAAAGACATTTATCCAATGGATGGAGATGGTCGAAGACTGGTGTATATCACGCCAGTTATGGTGGGGGCATCAAATACCGGCTTATTACCATAAATATACTAAAGAAGTGCTAGTGAGTATTAAACCGCCCATAAATATACAAGATTATATACAAGATCAAGACGTTCTTGATACATGGTTCAGCTCAGCACTTTGGCCTTTTTCAACCCTTGGTTGGCCAAAAAACACATTGGCGTATTCTCGTTATTTCCCCGTCGATGTTTTAATCACCGCCTACGATATTATCTTTTTCTGGGTCTCACGAATGATTTTCCAAGCGCTTGAATTCACTGACAAAATTCCATTTAAAGATGTGTATATTCATGGTCTTATTCGTGATGAACAAGGACGGAAGATGTCAAAATCTCTTGGCAATGGCGTTGATCCGATGGATGTAATTGCCCAGTATGGAGCAGATGCCTTACGATATTTTTTAGCCACGAATAGCACACCTGGTCAAGACACGCGCTATATTGAAGAAAAAGTCGCTGCTTCAGCCAATTATCTTAATAAGATTTGGAATGCTGCTCGCTATATCTTATTGACACTACCAAGCGGATTTAAACCTCAGCCACTCCTTAAGGAGAAATTAGGACCGATTGATCGCTATGTGATGAGTCGCTTACATCAGACGATTGAGGCTGTAGCCACAAATCTTGAGAAATATGAACTTGGGCTGGCTTCAACGTATCTATATGATTTTGTTTATGATGATTTCTGTTCCTGGTACTTAGAGTTAAGCAAAGTAACTCTAAATACGCTCGAGGTAGATAAAATTGCCAACACGCATCAAGTGCTATATCATGCGCTTCACGCCATTTTGATGATGATTTATCCGCTCACGCCATTCATCGCTGAAGAAATATATTTAAGCATGCCGAATCATAAAACCTCGATTATGGAAGAACGGTATCCCCGAGTTGATCATTGTTACGATGATGCTGAAAATGTTGCCGAAGTCATTTTATTGCAAAGCATAATCAAAGATGTTCGTAACTATAAAGTGGCACATCAATTACCACCTAATGCCCAATTAACGCTTGTGATTATGGCGAAGAAACCGACATTTGTCACTGAATACCGCCAATACATTGAAAGATTTACCTTTTCAAGTGTCACAACGGAAGCTTCAAGTGAACAGTTAGCTGATAATGCCCCTTATGTTTACCCTGACGCAGAAATGATTATCATCGAAACAATTAACAAAATTGATGCCTTGGCAAAACTCGACATCGATATCGAAAAAACGCAATATGAAATTGCCCGCGCTTTAAAATTACTCGATAATCCCGTATTTAAAGCGAAAGCTCCACAAAGCAAAATTATCGAAGAAGAAGAAAAACTTGCACTTCATCGTGAAACCTTAAAAGGTTTAATTGAACGCCGTGACACGATTAGAAAAATGAGTTAATTCAGCGATACAGCCACTACTAGTTAGTGGAGGTATTGTCAATGGAACGTTTAACAAATGAGCAAATGGCACTCATACATGGCGGCGAACCAATTTCGCTTACTGCCGTGATGACGATCATGATTATTGCTATCTCAGTCGTTATCATGTATCGCCTATTCATGTCGAAACAAGGAAGTGCCAAGATTCCTGGTGGCTTTACGTTTGAGTGGAAATGAGTCGCATTGCGGATATTCCAGTCAATTTACGTCCTCGTGAACGAGCGTGGCGTTTAGGCATTAACGAATTAGAAACAGCGGAATTATTAGCATTAATCATTGGAAGTGGTGTTAATAACCATTCAGCACTTGATATCGGGTATCAACTGTTGATGGGACCAAGTGGTCTCATCGGTCTCTTGAAATATAATCCCCAGCAATTTCTAAAAATACCAGGTATTAACAAGGCCAATGCCGTCAAACTCTTGGCAGTCTGTGAAATTGCCCGACGCATGCAAAAAGAACGGAGTGAAGAAGCTTTCATTTTTACGAGTGCGCGGCAAATATTTGAAACTTACCATCTTTGGCTCGGCTCGCTCCATCATGAAAAGATGGTGATGCTCATGCTTAATCACCAGAATCGCTTGATTCGTGAAAAGATTTTATATCAAGGAAGTAGTCAAAAAGTAAATGTCTCCATGCGAGATTTATATGTCGAACTATTTACCCATAATGCTCATAAATTCATCTTGCTTCACAATCATCCAGGTGGTAATCATGAGCCGAGCCAAGATGATATTCAAACAACAATTATCATTAAACAAGAAGCCTTGAAACTCGGACTGACGCTAGTCGACCACGTTATTATCTCCGATCGTGGATACTTTTCGATGTCTGAACATGCCCTTCTTTATTAAAAACTATGTTTTTAGCTTTTATGAGTTGATAACTGGCAAACACTGTTTTTTCAATTGACGTAGTCATGGCTTTGTGCTATATTACATGCGTTGTCGCCTCACTAGCCGCAACCGCATCTCCCTAGGTAGCTAACGAATGGTAACATTGACCTAACGAGCGAGTCTCAGTGAAATAACCAATAGGAGGTGCCACATGTACGCAATTATTGAAACTGGTGGTAAACAAGTCAAGGTCGAAGTGGGTCAAAAGATTTACGTTGAAAAGCTCGACGCAGAAGTCGGAACCACAGTCACCTTTGACAAGGTATTGCTCGTCTCTGACGACAAGGTGACGTTTGGAACGCCACTCGTCAAGGGAGCCACGGTCACCGCTAAGGTCGAGAAACAAGGACTATCACGCAAGCTTAAAGTATTCAAATACAAAGCCAAGCATAACGTCCGTAAGACGATCGGCCATCGGCAACCATATACCGCGCTTGTCATCGAAGCCATTGCTCGATAACCATGATTAAAGTCTTATTTCAAACGGCAGTCGATACTATCAATGTTCGCGTCAGTGGACATGCAAAAAGCGCACCACATGGTGAAGATCTCGTGTGTGCCAGCGTCAGTAGCATTACGCTAGGAACACTCAATGCCTTAGAACATCTCGATGCCTTCGATATCGTTACTAAAGAAGGTCTTGTTGAAATAACGACGAAACATCCAATCTCTCATCACGATAGCATCGTCTTGCATACGATGTTACGGCAACTCGAGACAATTGCCGAGACGTATCCGCAGTACATAAAAATTACCAAGAAAGGAAGCTAACCATCATGATGATGTTTAAACTAAATATCCAACTATTCGCCTCGAAAAAAGGCGTGGGGTCAACACGTAATGGCCGCGATTCGCAATCAAAGCGACTTGGAGCCAAATTAGCCGATGGCCAATCATGCCATGCCGGTTCAATTATATATCGGCAACGAGGCACGAAAATTTATCCCGGGAATAACACTAAACGGGGTGGCGATGACACGATCTTCGCAACAAAATCCGGCGTTGTAAAATTCGAACGCTGGGGTAAAGATCGTAAGCGCGTCCACGTACTTGAAACTACAGCCGAATAAGCAAAGTAAGACCACATTATGTGGTCTTTTTTTATGTCTTTTTGTATACTTACTATAAGTAAGGTGAATTTATGAAACTAATCTCAATCGTCGTCCCGATGTATAATGAAGCGCCTGTTGTTACCATCTTTTTTGAACGCATTAACCAGGTCTTAGCGACTATCAAAAACTATCGCTTTGAAATTGTCGTCGTCAATGACGGATCACACGATGACACCCTCACGCTTCTTAAAGAACAACAGACGCGGCAAGCAAATATCGTGATTGTCAATTTATCACGCAATTTTGGGCATGAACCCGCTGTCGCCGCTGGACTTAAAGTTGCTCGTGGTGACGCGGCCATTCCGATGGATGCCGATCTCCAAGATCCACCTGAACTCATCGTTGATTTACTAACTAAGTTTGAAGAAGGCTATGAAGTTGTCAATGCCAAGCGTGCATCGCGTGAAGATGATTCATTCATGAAACGAACGACCGCTAAATATTTCTATGCCATCATCGGCAAAATATCTGGAAAAGTCAAAATTCCTAATAATGTTGGACACTTTCGCTTGATTTCGCGACGTGTGCTTGATGAAGTTAATTTACTTAGTGAGAAAAATCGCGTTTTTCGCATTGAAGTTCCTTATGTCGGCTATAAGACAACCGAAGTTTTGTTTAAACGGCCAAAACGCGCTGGCGGTGAGAGTCATTATAACTATAAATCGATGTTTAAACTCGCGGGTGACGCGATTGCTTCAAGCACGAGTACACCACTGAATTGGCCGATTAAATTTACTGTTTTATTGTCGGTGATGTTTTCATTATCATCTGTGACGCAACTGGTGTTATATATTCTTGGAATCACGAACGTGATGAATCCATTATCCAACAATACTCATCTGACGTGGTTGGCTTTAAATGTAGTGACGTTATTATTTCTAATCATGCTGTTCTTTTTATCGGTCATGGCGCTATATTTGGCCCGTGTCTTTATCGAAACCCAGAATCGCCCGTTTTATGTGATTGATGAAGTGATTCAAGGATCCAAGGAATAATATGTTCATTGATCGCGTAAAAATTGAAGTTCGTTCCGGCAAAGGTGGCGATGGCATGATTGCTTTTCACACTGAAAAGTATGTGGCTCGTGGTGGTCCAAGTGGAGGTAACGGTGGCCGTGGTGGTTCCATTATTTTTGAGGCATCAAAAGAAGTAACGACACTCGTTAATTTTCGCTTCAGTAAAGTCATCCGGGCTGAAGATGGACAAAAGGGGATGCCAAAAAATCAATACGGTCGCGGGGCGAAAGATGTCACTGTTAAAGTACCCATTGGTACGGTGGTATATGATGAGACACATAAACATTTAATCACCGATTTATCGCAAGAAGGACAACAATTCGTCATTGCCAAGGGTGGCCGTGGCGGTCGTGGCAATGCTTGTTTTAAAAGTTCAGTTAACCGAGCGCCACGTGTTGCTGAAAACGGTTTGCCGGGAGAGACTAAACGCTTAATTTTAGAGTTGAAACTTCTCGCTGATGTTGGATTAGTCGGATTGCCAAGCGTTGGTAAAAGCACCCTTCTAAGTGTGATATCGAACGCCGAACCAGAAATCGCCGATTATGAATTTACCACGATTTATCCTAATCTTGGAGTTGTTAATCTTCCTGGTGCTGAACCATTCGTCGTGGCTGATTTACCTGGTCTGATTGAAGGTGCACACCTTGGAAAAGGGCTGGGATTACAATTTTTGCGACACCTTGAGCGATGCCGCGTCATTGTTCATGTCATCGATATGAGTAGTCTCCGTGACCCCGTCAATGATTATAAAACGATTAAGAACGAACTTAAGTCTTATCAAAGTGGACTCACCAAGCGTCCGGCGGTCATTGCCGCTTCAAAGATGGACGAAGAAGGCTCAAATATTAAATTAAAAGCGCTAAGAAAAGGAACTCGTGGTATTAAGATTTTTCCAATCTCAGCCTTAACGCATGAAGGAATTAATGAGTTAATGTATGAATGCGTCCGTCTCATTCAATTAACTCCAGCTATGCCGCTTGATGTCGAAGCAACAAAAGTAAAAGTGTATCAAGCAACGAAAGTGGAAGCGCTATATGACATCATTAAAGAAGGCGAACATCGATTCCGCATTATCGGTGAACGTGTGTTAAGAACGTACCGCTTAATCAACATTTCGACTGATGAGGGGTTATTACGGCTCTTAGCTTACCTACGGAAAATTCGGGTTGAGGATAAATTACGTGATTTAAACGCTCGTGATGGCGATACAGTCATTCTCGAAGATTTCGAATTTGAATACTACTCTTAGGAGTTTATTAGTATGAAATTAGAGCAATATTTGGAAGTAATTGAATCGTTTGTCCGTCAAATGTTAATTGATACAAAACTAGACGGCTACGTTTTAGGATTGAGTGGCGGCATCGATTCGGCCTTAGTGGCAGCCATCGTCAACAAAGCCACACCTAATAAGTTATTCGCTTTGTTAATGCCATGTAATAGTCACGATGATGATTTGCAAGATGCATTACTTATCACGCGCACACTTAATATTCCCTATCAAGTAATCGATTTGACCAATAGTTATTACACACTCTTAAAAGAGCTTGAAAACACTGCGCGAACATCTGGGCATCCACTCGACGATCTCGCCCGTGCCAATCTTAAGGTTAGATTACGGATGGTAACGCTCTATGCTTTCGCTCAAGCGCGTAAGTCGCTAGTGCTTGGAACCGATAACTATGATGAGTATTACACGGGTTACTTTACGAAATACGGCGATGGAGCCGTTGATTTGCTGCCAATCGTCGCTTTGACAAAAGGCGAAGTGATTGAAGCGGCTTCCATTTATGGCGTCCCAAGTAAAATATTAACGCGAACGCCAAGTGCTGGGCTTTTTCCCGGCCAAACCGATGAAGGTGAAATGGGTGTTACATATGCTGAATTAGACCGCTATTTACTTGGAGATCACGTGAATAAGGATGTAAAAGCACGAATTGAACGCTTACATGCAATCTCTGACCACAAACGCCAAGCGATTCCGCGTCCAGTTCCATATATTCGGGAACGATGAAAGAAGAACATCGGTTGCTTGTCAGCCTAATTGCACTTGGAAGTTCTGTGCTATTATTAATCGTCGCCATCATCTTTATTCTTATTAATTAGCGAGGTTTTATGATTTATCAAATCAAAGGCATCATCATTGAAAATAAAGGTAACTTTTTAGTCGTTGACACAGGACCAATCGCCTATCAAATTTATGTGACCAATTCCGAAAAATATCCCAATGGTTCAAGTGTGACTATTTATACCTACCAAGTCGTCCGTGAGGATGAGATTTATTTATGTGGTTTTCCCACTCAAACTGATCGCGATATCTTTCTTAAATTAATAACCGTCAAAGGCATTGGACCACGCACTGCGCTTGGTGCGATGAGCACGACCACAGCTGAAGAACTCGTAACGGCAATTAGCGCCAATAACATCACTTTTTTAAAGAAACTTCCAGGTATTGGTGCAAAGGCAGCCGCTCAAATCATCCTTGACTTAAAAGGTCAATTAACCGGCGGTGGTAAAGGCAATCCACGACTTTATGAAGATGTCCGCGATGCCTTGAAACAACTTGGATTTCGCGTCAGTGAGATTGATCGTGTCTTAGCGACTATTAATGTTGTTAATGGTAAAAATGAAGAAATCTTAAAATTGGCGTTGGCACAATTAAGGAAGTCGTCATGACGCGGTTACTTGATGCTAATCGTCATCTTGATGACGAAACAGAAGTAAGTCTTCGTCCTGCAACACTTGTAGAATATGTCGGGCAAAGCGCCCTCAAGCACAATCTTGAAGTATTTATCGGCGCGGCCAAACACCGCGAAGAAGCGCTTGATCACGTGTTGCTTTATGGTCCCCCTGGGCTAGGTAAAACGACGCTTGCTTATGTGCTCGCTCATGAAATGGGGGCAGCAATTAAAACCGTCAATGGCCCGACAATCGAACGTTCGGGAGATTTAGCAGCAATCCTGACAACCCTTAATCCTGGTGATGTTTTATTTATTGATGAAATTCATCGACTCCCACGAGTGGTAGAAGAGGTCCTTTACGGAGCGATGGAAGATTTTAAAATATCAATTTTGGTTGGACGTGATCATGAATCGAAAGCGATTAATTTGACATTACCACCATTTACTCTGATTGGGGCAACGACACGTGCTGGTGATTTATCGAGTCCGTTACGCAGTCGCTTTGGAATTACTGAAAAAATCAACTATTACTCACAACAAGAAATCGAATTGATTATTAAGCGCTCGGCACGTGTTCTCAAAACACCGATTGATGAAAAAGCACTCGTCGCCCTAGCGGAGCGGTCCCGGGGAACGCCACGCATTGCCAATCGTCTGTTTAAACGCGTCCGTGATTTTGCTCATTTTCATAGTCGTGACTACATTGATGAAGCTGAAGCCAGAGCAGCGCTTGATGCGCTTAAAGTCGATCATTTAGGGCTTGATGACGTCGATATTCGTTATCTCGAAGGCATCATTGATCGCTTTCAAGGTGGTCCAGTTGGCCTCGATGCTCTCGCGGCTTCGATTGGTGAAGAAATTATGAATCTTGAAGATGTGTATGAGCCGTATTTAATTCAAATCGGCATGATCAATCGAACACCACGAGGACGTGTGGCGACCGAAAAAGCATATCACCATTTGAAACGGAATCATCAGGGTCGTCTTATCTAGTAAATTAATGGCAGTTCGCCATATAATATTTTATTGAATTGATACTACGGAAGTAGTAAAGTATTTAGGCAAATGCTTTTCGGTATTTGATGCCATTACTCAATCTTGGAGGAACATCTATGCGTCGACTCATTACATATATCACAATTGCCTCAGGTCTTATCGTCGGCATGGCGTTAAACTTTATGGGGCTCGTTCAGACGACGCGTGGCAATCTTGAATTTGCCAATGGTCGTGAATTCGTTTATCGGATGACTGATAAAGAAGATGAAGATGCTTTAATTCCAGAAGGAGCGGTAACTGAATTGGCCGCGACGATGGAAGATCGTCTTGAAACAGCACTCGTTACTAAATATGAAATTGAAACTGAAGGACGTGATCAAATCCGCGTCACTTTAGGTGAAAATACCGATGTTGCCTACTCACGTATCAAGAGTTATTTGAATTTCGATGGTGATTTTTCCATTTGCACGACGAGTGACGTTTGCGCTGTTAGCGATGATATGTTTCTTGATTCCGTCGCTCGGGTCGATTACCGTGGTCAACATCCATTTATCGTGATCCCCTTAAGTAACCCGACGTATTTTGCGGATCAGATCATCGCGGAAGCGACACGGATTGATGATGAGATTGGTAGTCAGGGTCAAGATGATACTTCAATTAACGAAGAAGCATATATTCTCCTTTGGGCAAACAAACTCGAAGGCGACACATTTGAAGAATCGCGCATCAACCAAAAAGTCGGCGAAAAAATCATGCTTAAATTTGACTATCGCGCGATTTGGTGGGATGAAGAAGCTAAAAATGAGATTACGGTCGCTGTTGATCTAAGTCGGTTTGGCACTGCTGATGATAATAACGTTTTTCCAGCTTCTGCCGTGCGCCAAGCCAATGAAACGGCATTCGCGTTTGTCAATTTATATAATGCTGGTCCGCTTGATTATGACGTTGAATTCTTATTTGAAGCACCAGTGACGGCATCGATTGAAAATGTGCTTTTATTCGGTCGGAATATTGGCTTAACATGGTCTGACACCCTCTTAGCAACACTCGTTGCAAGCATAATCACGATTGGTATTCTCGCTTATTTCTACCGACTTTTAGCACTGGGCATCGTCACAGCGACAGCTACCTCGTTATTCGCAACGTCGTTAGTATTTAATCTTGTCGGCTTGCAATTATCCTCAGCGACGATTGTTGGCATGCTCGCAATCGCCGGATTGACATTAATCAGCGGTATTTTATTCAGCGCGAAGATTCGCAACGAATTATATCGTGGCCGTACTTTTAAGAAAGCGTATCTCGAAGCGAGCCGTAAAATTACCTTACCAGTAATTGACTTATCGGTTGTCACTTTACTATTTGGGTTATTGACCTATATTTTAGGTGGTAACCTCGTCAGAAATTTCTCAGTCTATATTATGCTTGGCGCCGTTAGTAATTTGATTTTTGTGCTCCTAGGTTTAAAGGCAATGTATTGGATTTTGATGAATGAGCCAGTTTTAACTGACAAATTATCACTTTTTGGTGTTGATCCCGTTAAAATACCAAACACCCTTAATGAAGAAAAACAAACCTATTTCGGTCGCTTTGCGCACATGAATTATGGTAAGCAAACAACAAAAATCGGAATCGCCAGTAGTCTCGTCGCCTTTTTAGGTGCTGCCCTAACGATTTTCTTAGCGCTTACGAGTCAAAGTCTCATCGCTGCCCCTTCGAATACGCTTAATACCCGAATTTACTTTGAAGTCAGCGAACGGAGTGACATTGAAAGTGCCGCGTGGTTAAAAGAGCATGTCCTTGAATATCTAACAATTGACGGTGATGCGATTAACTATGAAAAAGTGACGTTCCACGAATTAACGCGGATTGAACAAGAAGTTCAAGTTGATTATCGCTTCTATGTCGTTAATAGCACACTTAAATATGCCGGTGATGATACAGCCGCCTTTGATGATGGAAATGTTGTTTATACCGGAACGCTTGAAGAAGTGTTAAATAGTATCGTCTACGGCATTGACGCTGATGAAGAAGTGTCACAAGCATCGATCCACGCTTTAAATACGGCAAGTTCACAACCTGACATCGGTCAATTGGCACTCGGCGTTTTGGCTGGGATTGGGGCGATGATGATTTATGTCTTTATCCGCCACTTTGCCGCGCGGATGCTCGCACTTTTCGCGGTCACTTCATTGACAACCTTTATCACGTTAACGTTCTTCATTTTGACGAGAATGCCGTCTTTGAATATCGCCGGTCTTTCGATGTATCTTATCGCCTTACTTGTCACTTATTTTGGAATCATGCTTTTCACCAAAGAAAAAGAACTTATCAGCGAGGTTAATACCGAAAGTGATAAACTTGCGATACGTGTTGAACAATCACAAAAAGCTGTGAGCTATTCAGCCTCAGTGTTTTATATTGTCGCGGCGATAACCGCATACATCACTTTGAATTTCTTTGGCTTTGGTCCCGCTGCCATGAGTCCGATGTTCGCTGGTTTAACGATTGGTGTCGGCGTCAGTCTCTTATTATCAATGGCATTATTA
>CAZXCV010000003.1:26964-76641 GCA_964639215.1 uncultured Staphylococcaceae bacterium | reverse complement strand
CTCGAGCAATCCTCGATCCTTCGAGTGGATGAAAAACCATCAAGAATTAATAAATGTAGGGACAACGAGAGCTAAAGAGAAATTTATTCTTGTAGGGGACATAAAGGAAATCAAACGCCGTTCGAGCATTAAAAGTGATTTTTCCGAGTTAGTAGAATACGTAGAAACAAAAGGCAATGAAGTAGTAATTACTGAAATGAAGCAACTCGCCTATGTCAATGGGGCAAATTTTAAACAATATAACACAAAGAAAGAACAGGAATTTCTTGAGACAATAAATCATTTGCTGTCAATGGGAACCAAATACAGTGTCGAAAATAAGGTTCGTGTTGCGTCAATTCTCGACGTTTTCACTTCTCCAAAAAAGTTTGACTATGGGCTTCGAGCCGAATTTGACATGGTCATCTTCGAATTGATTGGCAAAGAGCGACGTCTGGTACTCGTGGTCGAGATAGATGGTGAAGAACACGAATTCGATCGCCAGGTAATCGGCCGTGATAAGTTAAAAGCGCAGATATGCTCTGATAATGGCATAAAAATCATTCATATTAAGAATGATTACTCACGACGCTATATATTTATTAAAGAGGTCTTAGAAAGCATTCTCCGTTAACTTGTTGTGGTTGCTTGATTTGAAGTATTATTTGAAATTTGTGTTTTTTCAAAAAAAGCCCTGAAATTCCATATTTGTACTTTTTTGGTGTTTTCGCGTTCATTCCCTTTATTCCCTCTATTCCATCAGTTTTAGAGAAAACTTACTATAGAAACATTCAAATGCTGGATTTTCAGTCATTTTGTTCTCAAACTATGGTTTTTCAGGCATTTTCAGTGTCCAATAATGATAAAAACCCGTATCTTTATATACCGCATAAATGCGATGAATACGGGTTTTTGTCCATTTCCGGAATAGGTGAAATTTGGTGGAGATGCGGGGAGTCGAACCCCGGTCCAAAATCGGTCCTACAATAGCGCCTACAGCTTAGACGATATGTAATTTAGCTTGCCGTCTTATACCGACAAACAAACGGCTTGCGAGACCTAGGGGGGTTTCTTCATCTAGAAGCGGTCATTCTAGATGCCTAGCCACTTGTTATGACACTAATTCGATGCGTGAGTGACGGAAACCATCGGTAGCGTGCTGTGCCCGTTAAGCGGGACGGTATGTTGTGCGATTAAGCCGCAGCGAATGATAATTGACTGTTGCCAGTTAATTGTTGTTGGCGTTAACGTCGCCACACGGCTGCCCCTACTGCCAGACACAACTCTGTCGAAACCAGTACATCCCCAAGTTGTGCTCCTTAAGAGCGGCTTCATACTATCATTTTTCGAACCAATTATCAAATGATCGACGTGGTCTTGACATGCCTATCCATGATTATAATCACAGTAAAAGAATCAAGGAGTCATCTCTAAGTGATTTTGACTTTGTTTTAGAAAACCTTAATGGAGTCTTGTGCGTTTTCGCACGTAGTAAAATGTCTGTGCCCCGAGTGATAGTAGCGCTAATATCATCAATGCGCCACCGATTACTTCCTGATTGAGCGATGGCTGTCGTTCCATCGGTTCTTCTTCGTTTAGAAAATCGAAATAGGTGATTGGATCTAAGTTATGCAAATATGCATAACGCTCTAACATGGCCGTAACATCATAACTTTGCATTTTGCTCATATTGTCAACAAACAGTGATTGCGTCGTCCGTGACATATAACTATATTCATCGGCCAAGTCTTGCCACTGCTCACTCGTGAGTCCTTCACAAATGCCGTTTTCAGTGTCACCCCAAACATAATCGGTCATCGAAGTAAACGCTCGGGCATAAAAAAGCGCCTGATCTTCATTCGAATAATAGTATTGATCATATTCAAGTCCAACCATTGAAAATTTAAAGGTGAAGATGGTGTCTTCTATTTCTGCGGTTTCAAGATAAAACGACACCGCACCGTAGGCTGAGGCATTCATATAATCGATATTGATGGTCGTATCTGTGTTTAATAACTCAAAATATCGTTCGGTGTCAACAATTTGCTCATCAAACATATTAACAAGCCAAATGCGGAAACCATTTGACGATCCGCCACCTTCATATGGAAGAGCATCTAATATATCGATTGTAAAATGCATTTCCTGTACTTTCGTGCCACTTGATTGATATCCAGGCGCAAGTGTTAAAAAGCCACCATCATAAAATGTATAAGCGGTGTAATATTCGCTGGGGTCTTCCCCATCATAGTGGTCAACCGTATCGATATTTTCACTATAGGTGACCATGCTGACGAGATTGCCACCCATTGGCTGAGGATCGGGTTCGGTGATGTTCGTATCTTGATTAGTTACATACACATCAAGTTGCACCGAAGCCGAAAAGAAATTGATGTTTGCTGTCTGCAAGCCAAAAACATTCATGATTTCAACGTTTTGTGGTGAATTGAGATAATTTGTGTCAATTGGTTGATTACCATAAGTGGCACCGTTAAGTGCGCTAGTCCACCCCGAGATACACACCGGCATGTTCGGTGTTGTCTCGGGATCAGTCAAATTTAGTTCCATTAAGGGTAGCTCCGAGGCGACAACGACAATTGGCACCTCGAGATTCAATGTCACATAACCATCTTCACTTGTTGTAGAAAATGGCAAGTAATGCGTGACATACTCCTCAAGCTCGTCGAGTATTGGCGTCAAGGCTGCTGAACCATCGATTTCATAGTCTGTATCAGTGCGGTTATCAAAATTAAAACTAAGTCCCCAGTTTTCATTGACATAATAATCTTCCCACATCGCGTAGTAATAAGGGGTGTCATTGTATGCTTCAAAGAAGTGATAACCTTCAACATAGATTTTTTCTAGGCACACTTCCATTAAGGTGATAAGTCTAAAATTACTAATATCATCAAGCCGTGACTCATCATCAAAAAATGGAACGAAACCAGGATGTACTGGTTCATCACTGCTCCGCCACGATAAATCCCATTCGACAATCCATTCGACATTATCAATATATGTTGGTCCCGCCCCGGAATTTTCAGCATCTGAATATTCGGTATTTTTTCCTTCAAGTAGTTGCAATCCGATTGCTCCTGCAAGCTCGGTTGCTGGATTCAGATACTGATCCTCAGCAATATCAAAACCAATTTTAGTAATGCGTCCAAGATTGTTATAACTATTCACAAACCCAAAATTATCGGTTTCAAATCCCAAGACCATGTATGGTGCCCGTTCTGGTGGGTCACCAATATTTGGGATAAATAAGCCGGTCGTTTCGAAAGTGGTTGATAATTCGAAACGATTTATCTCTTCAGCCTGTGGATAATATGGATCCGTTTCTGCGTTGGACACAAAATATTCATCTTGTCCGAGGAGCACTGAAGGTGTGATTTCGAGACTGAAGGCGAAATCACCTGGTGTTTCCTCCACAGCAGTTTCCCGCCAATTTGAGATTAATGCATCGACTTCAAGGAAGGGTCTCCCCACGATGCTTGCTGTTAAGGTCAACAATAAACTGCTATAAAGCAGCCATAATGCTTTTTTCATAACGATGACCTCAACTAATATTGTAGGACTACTTAGTCAAAAGAAAAGATGCGCTCGGCATCTTTCGTAGCAATAGTTTTATGTTATCGTGAAAAACCGAAGTGTTCATTAATCTTATCAGGACTCAGCTCATTATAGTAATTGCGATAATCATAAAGCTGTGTTGCTGCTAAACCTTCATAATATTTTAGTTCGTTTTCATAGGCAAAATAACTACTAATCCGGACATTTTCTTGGTCGAGTGAACTAAATAATAAGAGAATCAATTCATCATAATCTTCTAGAGGCGGTGTCCCAACATATGCATGGCGAATATGGAGCGATTCGGGATTACTGATTAAGGTTTGTAACTTCGTGACGGCGGCATATGCCTTCTCATACTGAGCATTAACATCTTGGCAGCCTGTCAGTGTCAATAACATTATTAGTCCAACCATTGTGGTTCGTTTATAGTTCATTGGTGTTTCCCTATGTAATCATAGAGGATTGAAATTAGAAAATGAAGAGAAGGTGACCACTATTTATTTGTAAAGAGTAGTTATATACCATATAATTTGGTAGTTAGGTCAAGGTAGCAAGAAAATTATGAAAACATTGAAATTAATATTCGCCTCATTATTCAGAAATGACGCGGCGATGGAAGGCCGTTTCCAAAAGTGGTATTTAGCCGCAATATTATTCTTATTGTCGGTCATCGTCGCGACACTGCCCCCATTTGTCAGCGCCCTCAATAAAAATGGTTCTGACTTTATCAGCGGTACACTTTATAGTACTGAAATCGGACTACAGCGATTTGCCGAAAAAATCGTGGATGAAGATGTTGATCTCGTGATTGTGATTGATGACGTCGGTCATCGTCTTGACAACACAAGTGCTGATTGGGATGCCACCTTTACTAGTAAAGAAACGCACACATTCGAAGAAGTAGCTTATGACTTCCATTATTTCAGTTATCAAGATCATCAAAATGATGAGAAATTCCGCGTCTATTTTCAAGGGACCCATAGTGATGCGCTTGCCAGTGACTTTTTAACCAAGAAACTAGCAGCAACGAATAGCGAAGCGACACCAAACACGAATATTGTTTCGTTTATGTTCCTAGCAAAATACACAATTCGCGCCTATATTTATAATCCCGCTGGTGTAGCCGCTGGAACAATTGAAGGTGGCGATTATGCCGGGGCAATGCAAGGCGATTATCGTCCTTTTGCTGCGGGCTATAATCTTCAAGATTTAGCGCTTTTAGATCAATATGGTAATCCGATTATCCGTCCAACGATTGCCTCTTCTGGTAGTGACTACGCCGAATATCAAGAAAAGCTCTTAGATAACTGGAAAGCATTCTTTGATGCATCATTTGAAAATATCAAAATTGCCAATATGTGGGTTACAACCGGGCTCATGCTCATTACAAATACTGCCCTTGGGCTGGTCATGGGATTATTAATCTTTGTGATGACCCGTGGTAAAAATAATCCAAATCGTACGATGAAGTTTACTGAATCGTTTAAGATTGCGAGTTGGCTCCTCTTGAGTCCCGCCATCTTATCGCTTCTGATTGGTCTCATCTTCCCATCTAATCAATTTGCGACGATGTCGTTCGTATTACTCGTTGGGTTACGGATGATGTGGTTATCAAGCAAAACGTTACGCCCACCATTAGAACCACTCGTAGCGCGCGCTCCGAAAAAATAAAAAAAGAAGTCTCCGCGATAAACGGAGACTTTTTAATATTGGGACCGGCGTGACCGGAAAATCTTTTTGATGTACCGAGCGATATACCAACTGATATACATGCCCGTGGCTTTTTCAATAGCGAGGACGCTCGCGTTTGTTTTGACTGAGTAAACGTACATTTTTTTCTTCTTATCAATAATTAGATCAACCGAAGCGAAATCAGCCCCGACGGCTTTGCTTGCAGCCGTGGCGATCTTTTTAATCTGGCGATTTGCTTTGATTTGAAACACATCTTCGATAACTTTGCCCTCTTCGGTCGTTTCACGAATGCGTTCGACCGCGGCAATGACATATCCTCCGACAACGCTGACGCGGATAATGCGTCGTTGTTGTGGCATGATGTATTGTTGCGCCATTAATGATTTCTTGCCAATCTCGATTAATAACGCCTTGAATTTTGTTTCCTCGGCGACGAGATAGATTTTTTCATCAAGTGATTCAAACCGATCTTTCACAAGAAATGGGTAATCTAAAATCGTCAACATCTCTCGAACATCATCGTAGTAATTTAACAAATTTACGTTAAAGGTAAATGGAAAAATAACGGTTTTGGGAGTGGGAACATTATAATTACGAAGCGCTAAATAGATGAGGGCTTTATCGCTACATGTCTCAATCGTGTGTTGGTTATTGAAAATTGGGATATGGGCTTCATCCTCTAGATAACGCGCGACATGAATGTCTTTGTCCCAAAAAACTGCGAAACCATATCGTGATGGATTTTCTTCAACGAGATTAAATACTTTAATGTTACTGACAGGCGTCAGTCGCATCCCTTGACGACGAAAAGCCGATAAAAAAGCGGTGATTTCTTCTTGATAACGAGCGTTATCAAGTGCGATATTGTACACTAATAATCCTTCAATCGCCATCTTGGTTTCCTATTGTATAATTGTTACTGATTTATACGTAAATATCAATAATTTACGCTCATTGAACATAATAATTCATCATTAAAATCAACCTCGTCAGTGGCGAGCTGCTCCGATTGTGATGATAATTTAAATCGCTTTGCCACGCATGTTGCTGCTGTTGACAAAGTAGAGTTTCAGATTACCGACTACATCACGAATTTCAAGATATATATAATCATCGATTCCTCGTGTAATCGGACGATTGAAATCAAGTGTAAAGACGATTCGTCGGTTATTTTTGACTAAGCGGAGCATTTCTTCTATGATATAAGGAAGTTGATTCGGCTCACGTTCCTCAATTGCTAATAATTGCGAATAGAAAGCTGGTTCAACATAAAATCGACCACCATCAGCGGTCATAAACAAAGCTGAAAAAGGATTTGTTTTGTCTTCAATTCTCGTTAATTGATAAGGTTCAAACATTTGCATATATTTCACCAGTCATCAATATAAGCGAAAACGTGTCGTAGTGCAAAAGAAAGGTCTTGGATATGGATCATAAAATTAAATTAGTCGTTACTGACATCGATCAAACGCTCTTCTCTCATAAATATAAACGCGTGCCGGAAAGCGCGGTTGCCGCTGTTAAAGCGCTCCAGGATCAAGGTATCAAAGTGTTTCTGGCCTCTGGTCGCAATCGCTATCTCATTGGTAAAGTTGGCGTCTTAAATCAAATTAACCCCGATGGTTTTATCACGATGAATGGCGCGAATGCCATCATTGATGGTCGAATTGTCTACCGCTACCCCCTACCCGAAAAAGAAGTCGATATGTTAATCAAATTCTCAAAACGGTTAAAATTCGGTTTAACACTCATTGAAGAAGCTGAAGGTCATATTAACTATGTCGATGATCGCGTCATCCAAGCTCATGAAAAATTTGGAACACGATTTCCGCAACCACGGGCATTCCCTGATCATTATGATCGAACCGTCTACCAAGCCATCTGTTTTTGTGATGAACTCGATGAGTCGCTCTTTCTCCCACACCTCGATTTATGCAAAAGCGCACGTTGGGATGAATATGCGGTCGACATCATGCCTAAAGATAGCGATAAAGCCAAAGGTATTCTTGCCGTCTTAGAATATTACGGTTGGAGTCCTGAAAATTGTTTGGCGATTGGTGATAATCCTAACGATATTGAAATGCTAAACTTCGCCGGCATCTCAATTGCCATGGGCAATGCAAAACCCGAAGTGAAAGCTGAAGCCGACTATATCACGGACGACATCGATAAAGACGGTTGGGCGAAAGCGATGCGCCATTTCGGTCTCATTAAATAAGTAACCTATTTGTGATAGGTTTCATGTCGTAAGATTTTAAACGCTCGATATAGTTGTTCTAACCAAATCACGCGTACGAGTTGATGTGGAAACGTCAGTCGTGACAACGTGATTTTTTCATTGCTTCGCGCCTTAACAATGTCTGATAGTCCATATGAACTTCCGATGATTGATGTTATCGTCGAATGACCCTTAGTCATTAACTCATCGATATGATTGGCAAGCGTGGGGCTCGTATAAGATTCTCCATCTAAATCAAGCGCAATGACATACTCATCTTCTTTGATTCTCTTTAGAATTTGAAGCCCTTCTTGTTGGAGCCCTTGTCTAATTTGGGCGGGGTTTGGATGGTCATTTAGGCGCGATTCGGCGATTTCAACAATCTCAATTTCCGCATAAGGTGTAAGTCGTTTAACATATTCATTAACGGCAAGTGTAAAATATTGTTCCTTGAGTTTCCCGACGCAGATGAGGTGCATTTTCATGTGATGAGCCCACCACTGGTTACCCCATATTGCTTTGCGGGTTCGATCCGGATTTTATCAACATCGATATATTTCCGTCGATAAATGTTTATATGGGCGGCCAGCGCTACCTCGGGAGTATTTGCTTCTTCTGATAAATGGGCAAGGATGATTTCTTTTGTCTTTTCACCCACTAACTGCGTTAAGTACATCGCCGCATCTTCATTTGACAAATGTCCGGTGTCTCCGAGGATACGCTGGATTAATGTAAAGGTGCGGTCAGTTTGTAATAACATTCTAACATTGTGATTACTTTCAATAATGTAATAATCGGCATTGCACATGTACTGCATATTAACTTCGCTGATGTATCCGGTGTCCGTCATGTAAACGAGTGTTTCATTACCACTTTTAAAGACGAAACCGACACCATCAAGCGCATCATGACTCGTAGGTAACGGTAGCACTTCAATCGTTCCAAGCGTAATCGGCTCATAATGATGCAGTTCATGGTCTTCTAATAGTTCGATTGTCCCCTTGGTGGCATAGCGTTTTTCCAGTGGGATGAACTTATGGCCACCCGCATGGTCGCCATGGTCATGGGTAAAAAGCGCATAGTGGATATCATCAAAACCAATTGGTGTTTCCGCCATCATTTCTAAGAGCCATTTTTTTGTGAGTCCCATGTCGATGAGAATGTTCGTCTTCCCGTCGCTAATGAGCGTGGCGTTGCCTTTGGAGCCACTCGCTAAAATATAAAAGCGCATCGCTAATCTTCGATGTCGCTGATGTTGTGGTCGACGCGAATTTCTCGTAACTTCTTCTCAAAATCATCGCTTGGTGTCTCAAAGCGTCCATATGAGGTGAAGAATAATAAATTAATCGTGCCAATGCGCCCATTGCGGTTTTTAGCGACACGCAGTTCGACGAGGTCGAGCGCTTTATCGATTTCCGTGAGCATCGACGATTCTTTTTTGGCTATTTCTTCGATTTTTTGACGGTCGTTTGTCGTTCCAATACGCTTCGTGGTATTAAAGCCTTCATAATATTTCGAGCGATACATCAAAAGCACGACATCAGCGTCTTGCTCGATTGAGCCTGATTCACGTAAATCTGATAGCATCGGACGGCGATTATCACGTTTATCAACTTCACGACTAAGTTGTGAAACGACAAGAATTGGCACCTTTAATTCGCGGGCTAACTCCTTGAGTTGGCGCGAAATATTGCTGACTTCGACTTGACGATTTTCAATTTTTCGTTCACCGGTTGTAATAAGACCAATGTAATCGACAACGATTAATCCCAAATCGCCAATCCGACCTTTGAGTTGTCGCGATTTGGCGATGATATCGATTAATTTGATACCAGCGCTGTCATCGATATATAAATTAGCGCTTCCAACATTGCGGACTGCTTGATGAATAGCAGCCTTGGCTTGTGAATTTAGATATTGCGTCCCTTGAATGATTTGGTCTAGATCAACACCTGAATCCGTGGCAATTAATCGTTTGATTAATGCGGTGGCCGGCATTTCAAGTGAGAAGATGGCGACTGGTAAATTGTTATGACGTGAAGCATTCAAGGCGATGTTTAATGCCATCGCTGTTTTCCCGACTGATGGGCGAGCAGCGAGAATGACCATTTCGCCTTTTTGGAAACCATGTGTGAATTCGTTGAGCTTGCGATACCCAGTATCAATGCCCGTCAAGCCACCTGGTTTTGCGACAATCTTCAGTTCGGCTTCGACGCGACCAGCAATTTCTTGGGCACTTTGAAAGTTTGAAATGCGTCGCTTCTGTGTCACTTCATGGATGCGTGCATCTGCTCGGGTAATGAAATTCGTGATATCGTCAATTTCTTCTTCATCGTATTCTTTACGAATCGTATCAATCGAAGTAATCAATTCTCGTAAGATGCGATGATCTTTTAGAATAACTACATAAAAGTCCATGTTTGATAATGAAACAACGCTTTGTGTTAATTCCATTAAGTAGTCGACGCCTCCGATATTATCGAGTTCTTTCGCATTTAGCAGTTCATCAGTTACTGTTTGGACATCGACGGGGATATATTTTTTAACAAGTCCCGTCATCGCATTAAAAATAATTTGATGCCGTTTATTGAGGGCATAAAAATCAGCTTCGGTTAATTCGGCGACACAAATTGATAGTGCAACTTCATCAATCAGCATTGCGCCAAGGACGGTTTTTTCAGCATTAATATTAAATGGTAAGGGGCGTGCCATATTATTTTTTCTCCGTAACGTGCACAACAATTGTTCCAATTACACCTTTAGATAATTCAATCCGTAGCCGTGTAAATCCAGCGGCATTGACAAGAAAGCGATCAATTATTTTTCGTTTATCAACGACTAGTTGATGTTTGTTTTTAAGCTCGTCGACGATTTGTTTCGTTGAGATTGTCCCATACATGCGTCCATCATCAGAAAAAGCCGCGGTAAATTCAAGCGTGATGTCTTTAAGCTTATCGGCGACAACTTGCGCTTCATCTTGTTTGCGTTTCATCGCTTCTTCGAGTTCGCGTTTTTCTTCTTTGACGATTTCTAAACCGCGTTCAGTCATCGGGACCGCAAATTTATTAGGAATGAGAAAATTACGAGCATAGCCGTCGCTCACTTCAATGATTTGGTCTTTCTTACCAACTTTTTTAACATCATTTAATAAAATTACTTTCATAATTGGTATCTCCTATTTCTTGTCTTTGCCTTCGCTACGCGCAGCTGGTAAATAAGTTTCAAGGACATCGAGCAGTTTCACTTCAGCTTCGTCAATTGTTAAATTAGCAAAAGCGCAGGCGGCTGAAGAATAATGACCGCCACCGCCGAGTTTTTCTAATAAGAATTGGACGTTAATGCTATTATCGCTTCGCGCGGATATTCGTACTTCTTTCGCATCCGTTTTTCCAATCACGAATGTCGCATTGACGCCTTTGATTTGAATATTCATATTAGCGACTTTTGCGAGGGTGGCACGGTCGATAATATCGCTTGGATCGGCTAAGGCAACAACAATGCCATAGTATGGCGTTTTTGAATTCGCCATAATCTTGGTGATGAGATTATGTTCTTCATAATCATCTTTTAAGAAGGTGTCGGCGAGGGAGTTGTCGGCCCCTGATTCCTTTAAAAACATCGATGCTTCAAACGTCCGCATCCCGGCTGTTTTAGCCCGGTAATAATTGGTGTCAAGGAATATTCCGGATAACATAATCGTCGCGTAGGACGAAGGAATCGTTATCCGTGGATTGGGTGAAGCGTAACGAATTAATTCGGCTACGAGTTCCGAGGCGCTTGATGCGCTTGGTTCGACATAACTATAAACTGGATTTTCAATAAACTCTTCCGCGCGACGATGGTGATCAATCACTACTACCTTCGTGGCTTCATCTAATATTTTTGGCGCCATCGTCAGTGACGGACGATGAACATCAGTCACAATCACAAGCGTATCAGTTTTAATTAAATCTTGGGCATCTTTCGGCAAGACCATCATCTTGTCGAGTTCTTCACGTGAAAACATCGTTGTCGCTGCCATTCGTGTCTTCTTTTCAATTAATTTTGGGGCATAGACGATTTTCGATGGTTTGCCAACGCTATCGACAATCGCTTTGATGCCAAGAGAAGAACCAAGGGCATCTAAATCCATATCCATATGCGCCATAATCACAACGTTACTAGCGTTTTTAATTAAACTAATAAGTCCATCGGCTAAAGAACGAACTTTGACCTTATTGCGCCGTTCTTGAACTTGTGTTCGGCCACCATAGAAGGCGAGTTCTTCACCGTATTGATTGACGACGACTTGATCGCCCCCGCGAGAAATCGCAACATCAATCGCATTCGTGGCCATTTCGTTCAATTTAACAAAGTCATCAGGGAAATCATGGGCAAAACCGATTGATAAGGTAATATACGTCTCGGTGTCCTTTGTCAACTTACGAACGCGGTCGAGCAACGAGAAATTATCGGACTTCATTTTGGCAAGTGATTCATAATTGCATAACGCAAAATAAGCATCAGAGCGATAACGACGTAACAAGATTCCATAATCTTTTGCATATTCAAAGATCGTGTTCCGAACGTTAAGAATGATGTCATTGTTGTCTTCAATATTAACCGATGAATCGGAATAGTTATCAAGCATGATAATCCCAAGAACAGGAGCTTGTTCTTTTGAATATTTATATAGCGCTTCATAGGCGGTGACGTCTTTAAAGATATATAAGTGTGCTTCTTTGAGATACTTTACTTCGTAATCACGTGTATTGATTTCGACTTTGACGGTATTTTGAGGTGGATTTGCGCTCAGTTCTTTTAATGCTGGTTGCCATTCAAATACTTGTCGATCAATCACGTTAATTTGCCGGTCTTCGAATAACTCATTCGTCCAAAGCACGATTTGATCGTCACTGACAACCGCAAGACCAATCATCCCAAAATTGTATGCTTCTTGAATATCGGTTCCGATAATTTCGGCGGCTTTTAAATCGCTCCGTTGCCGTTGACGGCTCATCGCTGTTACGGAGATGATGACAAACCCAAGATTTAGCACACTCCAGGAAACGATTGTCGCGATGATGACATCGATGCTAAAAAAACTTCGAAAAGCGAACCAATCAAATGAATAAAAAAGGGTCAAAGCGATGAGAATCGCGAGTTCAAAACCAACGAAGATCATCGCGGCGATGCGAATTGTATTAAATACTTTGTTCATGGGCAGCCTCGACTTGTCTTATTATACAATAAATACACAGTATCTATAAAAAAAGTCGTACAAGTACGACTTCAATTGTTTGAGTTTTGAATGAGAAAAATCTTGATATATGAAGTCCTTTAAAATCTGACACTTCAAGTAAAAAGGCCCCATAGATTGTTCTACAGAGCCTTTAGATAACCCTTTTTTCTAGGTGTCTATGACGATACGCTTTTTTATCCTATGAGGATATTTGGGAGTGTATCGTTACATACTTGTTGGCACACAAACCCGAATATCACCCAAGGACAAATAACCGCAGCGTCCCCACGTGTCGTCCCGTGAGCGTTTGAACGCCTTCCATCAAGCGTTGCCCAAGGGGACACATTCCGTCGTGATATTCGGCTTCCTGTGCCCTAGTGTTTACTTATAGTAAAAGCCGCTTGTTTTAGATTGTTTTCCCTCTATATTCTCTCCAATAAAAAAGGCCCCATAGATTGTTCTACAGAGCCTTAACCCTTATTTTAGGTTAGCTATGACGATGCGATTTTTTATCCCTTGACGCTATTTGGGATTGTATCGTTACAATACTATTTATTAATCAATAATGTATGGTAATAAAGCGACAAATCTGGCGTTTTTAATCGCGGTTGCTAATTCGCGTTGGTAACGGGCACTGGTGCCGGTGACACGACGAGGGGCAATTTTACCGTTTGGGGTAATGAACCGTTTTAAAAGTTCAACGTCCTTATAGTCGATGTAGGCGATTTTATTTTTGGTAAAGAAACAGACTTTCTTGCGGGGTCTGAGTTTTTTAAATGCCATAATATTTCCTTTCTAATCGTTAAAATGGTAGATCATCATCGACGATGTCGATTGATGCGAGATTTTTATTATCATCTTCGGGCTGATCAGGTGTGAAACTTTCTTCAGTCCGGGCTTCATTTGCTGATCCTTTTGGTTCGAGGAATTGGACCGAGTCGGCGAGCACTTCAATCACGCTGACTTTTTTGCCTTCCTTGTTTTCATAGGAGCGTTGTTGTAACCGGCCTTCAACTCCAAGCAAACTGCCTTTACGAGTATATTTGGCCATGTTATCAGCGGTATTTCCGAAAGCTGTGCAGTTAATAAAACTGGTTGAGCGTTCAGCCCCAGCTTTGACACGATTATCAATGGCAATGGTGAAGGAATTGACAGTCATGCCCGACGGTGTCCGGCGTAAATCCGGATCTTTAGTGAGACGTCCAACTAACACAACGCGATTAATCATTTTGTTTCCTCCTATGAATTAATCTTTATCAATGGTGACAAGATGACGAAGTAATAACGGATTAATCTTACCGAGCCGATCGAATTCATCGATGGCCGCGGGTTCCGCTGTAATCTTTAACACGACGTAATAACCTTTTTTCTGGTCTTTGATTTCGTAAGCTAATTCGCGTGAACCCCATTCGTCAACTTTGCGAATTTCAGCACCTTTATCGGTGAGAATCGCGTGTAGTTTGGCGATGGCGTCTTGGCGCACAGCTTCATCAAGGTCATCACGAACGATGTACATGACTTCATACTTTGGCATAAACGTACCTCCCTTTGGTCATTCTGGCTACCATCTTCTAGTAGCAGAGAGTCTAAAATATAGCCTTCACACTATACCTAAGAGATTATATTTTATAATAATTACTTTGTAAAGGAAGAGTTATGCGGTGATTTTGTCTCCGCTTGATTATTAATAGCAGGTGAATTTGGTAAATAACCGTTTATCGATCGCGTAATAGTGGAAATAAGATTACTTCACGAATTGATTGGCTGTTCGTCATTAACATCACCAGCCGGTCGATCCCAATGCCGATGCCACCAGCCGGGGGCATCCCATATTCGAGCGCTTCAAGGAAATCAGTGTCGATATCACTTGCTTCAAGATCGCCTAAAGCCTTAGCCTTAACTTGCGCCTCAAATCGTTCGACTTGGTCGAGCGGATTATTAAGTTCTGTAAAGGCATTTGCATATTCTGAGCCATCGATGAATAGTTCGAAACGCTCAGTAAAGCGTGGATCTTGGCTCTTTTTGGCTAACGGGCTAATTTCGATTGGATGCCCATAGACGAAGGTTGGTTGTTCAAGCTTCTTCTCACAATATTCTTCGAAGAATGCATTAATGACATGTCCATAAGTTTGTTGGTGCTTTTCAAGATGAAGGTTATGCTCTTTTGCTAACTTCAAAGCTTCTTCTCTCGTTAGTTGCGCAAAGAAATCAATGCCGGTTGCTTCTTTAATGAGCGTCACCATATGAACTTTTCGGAATGGTTTTGCAACATCGATGACTTTGTCGCCCCATGGTAATTGCAATGTTCCCGTCACTTTTTCAGCGACTTCTTTGAATAGTGATTCCGCTAGTTCGGCCATATCTTCAATATCGCCATAAGCTTGATACGCTTCTATGGTCGTAAACTCAGGATTATGACGCGTATCAATTCCTTCATTTCGGAATAATCGTCCGATTTCATACACGCGTTCCAGTCCACCGACTAATAAGCGTTTCAGTGGTAACTCTGTAGCAATTCGTAAATAAAAATCACGGTCAAGCGCATTATGATGCGTGACAAATGGACGGGCAGCCGCTCCTCCGAGCGTTGGTTGTAACATCGATGTCTCAAATTCGATAAATCCACGATTGTCCATAAATGCTTGAATAGTACGAATGATTTTAGCGCGCGCTAAAGCGATGCGCCGCGCATCTTCATTGACGATTAAATCGACATAACGCCGGCGATATCGTTCTTCGACATCAACGAGTCCATGATATTTTTCAGGTAATGGACGGAGCGCTTTGACTAAGTGCTCATACTTTTCAGCCCGAATCGTTATTTCGCCAGAATGCGTGAGCATCACCCTTCCAGTGACCCCGACGATGTCACCTAAATCCGCTAAATCAAGTAAGGAATAAATATCATCACCGACGACATCTTTCTTTAAGTAGCATTGAATTTGACCTTGGCGATCAAGTAAATGTAAAAACGAGGCTTTGCCCATCCGGCGGATTGAGACAATCCGTCCAGCAATCGTCACATGATGATTAAGCTCTTCGAGTTCGGCAGCTGTTTTTCCAGCAGCAAAATCTTTGATTGAGGCACTATTGGCATTAACTTTAAATTTATGTCCAAATGGATCAATCCCTTTTTCAAGATATTTCTCCAGTTTATTACGCCGGACTAATTGTTGTTCTTGTAATTCTTCCATGAATATTAACCTTCCTATTGCTTCATATTATATGTGATTATCGTGCTATTTATAATTACGTTAATGTTTTCTTTATTAAGGATACCCATTCTTTCTGGTTTCTATCGTAAATCATGTCTTTGTGAATACATATAGCCACGAGTAAGATTTATTACCACTCGCCTAGTTATTTTAGTTACCGGCGAATGCGCCGAAATAATAAATCTAGTTCCTGGAGTGTATTTATTTGACTAATCATCGTTTTGTATTTTTTCATACCGGGATAGCCACTTAAGAAATGAACACCAATCCCACGAAGTTCGTGCATCGCGACGTCTTCGCCTTTTAAGGCGATTAAACGTTTGGCTAATTGCCTTAGATAACGTAACTGGTCGCGTAGTGTTGCATCTTCTAACCGCTGGCCATTCTTAAAATATGTATGTAACTGCTCAATGAAACGTGGACGACCAAGTCCGCCCCGTGCAACCATGACTGCGCTGGCTTTAGTAATCTCTAATGCTTTAACTGCTTGGTCAATTGAATTAATGTCGCCGCTTATCACCAGTGGTACGTTCATTTTTAAACCGAGATCACGAATTACTTCATGATTGGCAAATCCTTGGTAAATTTGTTTGGTGGTTCGAGTATGGATGGCAATCATCGCGACACCAGCCCGTTCGAGTCGTGTGACGATGTCATAAACGTTAATGTGTTGATTATCAGTGCCGATGCGTATTTTCGCGGTGATTGGTTTCGTACTTATCAGTACAAGCGCATGCATCATTTCTTCTAGTTCTTGTGGTCTTGTGAGCCAAGCCGCCCCCGCGCCATTCCGAGTGACTTTTGGCATTGGACACCCAAGATTGATGTCGATAAAATCATAGGGAATTCCCATTGTTTGCAGTTTGTTAATCGCCGCTTTTAGCGTCGCGATTTTAGCCCCAAATAACTGCACGCCAATCGGATGTTCATTTTTATCGATCGCAAGATATTTTTTCGTATTTTTACTATCATAGATAATTCCACAGTCAGACACCATTTCCGTGTAAAAAAGATCGACACCGAAACGACACATGAACGTTCGATAGGCTAACGTCGTGATTCCAGCCATCGGACCGAGGACAACTCGGCCTTTAACGGCAATATTTCCAAATGACCACATTGAAAAAAGGGAAGGCTAAGCCTTTCCTTCCTCATCTCCCATTTTGGGGACTTCTAGTTCATTCTTTTCTTGACTTGGCTTTTTACCGTTCTTACCATTTGGCAACTGCCGATGTTCAAGTAAATATTTAATTTCTTCGGCTGAGATTGTTTCTTTTTCAAGCAGTGTTTCTGCGAGTAAAATAACATCTTCTTTATGTTCGTTTAAAACCCGATGGGCTTCTTGGTGTGCTTCATCGATAATTCGACGGACTTCAGTATCAATTTCAAACGCGATTTGGGTTGAGAAATTTTTCTGAGTTGAAGTATAGTCGCGCCCTAAGAACACTGACGAACTATCGCTTTCATATTGAATCGGACCAAGTGAAGACATCCCATATTCAGTTACCATTAACCGGGCAATGCGCGTGGCAACTTCAATATCATTTTGAGCACCAGTCGAAATGTCTGAGAAGAAAATTTCTTCAGCGGAGCGACCACCAAGGTAGCCGATGATCCGTGCCTGAAGTTCTTTTTTGGTAATTAAGAACCGATCCTCTTCTGGTGTCATCATCACGTGACCACCGGTGCGACCGCGAGGTACGATCGTGATTTTTTGAACTTTATCGGAATGTTTAAGATTGAGACCAATAATCGCGTGACCCGCTTCGTGATAGGCAATGGCACGGCGTTCATGTTCATTTAAAGCGCGACTTGATTTGGCTGGGCCAGCAATACGGCGATCAATCGCTTCGTCGATGTCTTCAATAATTACTTCTTCGCGATTAGCGCGAACGGCTAAAATCGCCGCTTCATTTAAGATGTTTTCAATATCAGCGCCTGAGAAACCAACCGTGCGTCGCGCTAAATTATCAAAGTCAATCGTTGCATCGATTTTTTTGTTACGAGCATGGACTCTAAAGATGGCCGCTCTTCCTAAACGATCTGGTAAATTGACAGTAATTTGACGATCAAATCTTCCAGCGCGTAATAATGCGGGGTCAAGCACGTCTTCACGGTTTGTGGCCGCAATGACCATGACGCCAGAATTATCTGAAAACCCATCCATTTCCACAAGTAATTGGTTCAATGTTTGTTCACGTTCATCATTACCGCCACCCATACCAGCACCACGTTGGCGACCAACGGCATCTAGTTCATCAATAAATACAAGGCAAGGTGCTGTCTGTTTAGCACGGCGGAACATATCACGAACACGTCCGGCACCAACACCGACAAACATTTCAACAAAATCGGCGCCCGAGATTGAATAAAACGGCACGCCGGCTTCACCTGCGACCGCTTTCGCTAGTAATGTTTTACCAGTTCCGGGTGGCCCAACGAGGAGAACGCCACGAGGCAATTTAGCTCCGAACTTGGAGAATTTTTTAGGATCTTTTAAATATTGGACGATTTCGATCATTTCGGCTTTTTCTTCATCGCATCCCGCCACATCAGTAAAGCGAATTTTTGTGGTATCTTCACGACGAGCTCGTGATTTGTTGAATTCAAGCGCTTTGCTGTTTGAACTATTAACAGATGCATTCATCCGTGAAAACAAGAAAATAAATAGGGCGGTCGAACCACCGATGATTAGAAGGGTGGGACCCCACGTTTCAAACCAATTCGTTTGGAACGCGTTCTCACTCGTCCAAATCTCAGCCGTGTAATAAGGGGTGACATTATCAGCTTTTTTCCGATTGGCCAAAGCATTATCAACGGCAGTCTTGATATTAGCGTTGCTCGTTTCAAATGTCGCCGTGAAATACATTGTTTTGTCTTGATCGTCTTTGTAGGTACCCGTTACTTGAGTAATCGTTTCTTTTTCGGTCGTCGTCACCTGCGTCACTTCTTTAGTCATCAAGAACGTGGCTAATTCATTTTGACCAACAGTTGTCGTGCCACCGGGATTTTGAAAGAAAACAAGCCAAATAAAAACGATGACGGCAACTCCCATCAACAGATATGGCAGGATAAAACTGAATAATCCTTTTTTAGTCATTGGTGCTTTTTGCATTTATATAAACCTCATCATACTGCCAATCTTTGATATCAAAGATAAGCATAGTAATTATACATTATACGCATCTTTTTATTATGGTAAATGTTTCAAAGTACGAAAATCATTACCTAATCAACACCATCATCCGCATTATGCAGTTGATGAACGAAGAAAATGACCCGGATACTTAAAGCATATTCGTTGTTGTTTTACGTTAATATCGTATCATTTATTCAAAGAATAACTGCTTCTAAGCAAGGGTAATCCATGACCAAATTTCATCAATCAGATTGCATCAAAATAACGCAGGTGACACTTGGAGTTACCAATATTGAACGTGCGCTGACATTTTATCGTGATGTACTAAAATTTAAAGTCAGTTACCTCAATAATCACTCGGTTGGATTATCAACGAAAACGGGTGACAATCTCATCATACTCAAAGAAATTCTGGGCGCAACTCGTCCCCATCGCCATGCCGGTTTATATCATGTCGCACTATTATTACCATCTCGACAAGACTTAGGGATGATGCTCCATCATTTAATTGAAAGTGGCTATCCAATATCAGGTTTATCCGATCACCAAGTCAGTGAAGCCATTTACCTTGATGATCCCGATGGTAATGGGATTGAAATATACGCCGATCGTGCGACGATTAATGATTATGACTGGCATCAATATCCCGCAAACACGTTAACAGTTCCACTGGACTATCATGCTGTGCTTCAATCGTCTGATGGTGCTAATTATGAGAAGATACCCGATGACACGATTATTGGACACTTGCATCTCCATGTCGCTAATCTTCAAGTCGCTAAAAGTTTCTTTGTGGAGACAATTGGTTTTGTAGTTAAATTCGATTGGGGTACGTCAGCGAGCTTTTTGGCATCAGGTGGTTATCATCATCATCTTGGTCTAAACACATGGAATGGTCTTTATGCCAAACCGATTAAATCGACTGATGTTGGACTTCACTCTTATAAGATAACGATGCCAAAGAAATACCAAGAAAAATTAGGCAAAATATACGAACAAGGGAAAGAGTCTTCAACATATACATTTGTCGACCCCAATCAAACTCAATTAATAGTGGAATTTATTTAATCATTATTTAACATAGAAAAGCGGATTGTCGCTGGGCTTGAAGTCTTTTTGATAACGTGGCACGAATTTAATAATGCCATCTTTATTAACAATCACGGGCCAACCAGGTCTTCGGTGCCGGGGTAATTTCCAATCGATGAACAGTCGCCTTAATAAAATCGGGTGTCCATCAATGAGCACGCTATCATTTGTTTGCGCGTTTCTTATTACAATTGGATAGTCGTTTTCTTTGATGAGATTTCGATAACTTCCACGACTGAAATCTAAATAGAAATAGGGCGTATCAAGAACGCCATCACTCGCGAGCGTATATTCATAATGGTCGAGATGATTACCTTTAATTACTTCAAACGAATCATAGCTGCGAATGAGCCATAAATCATGACGCAGATGGCGTCGCCAATGCGATTTACTACCATGAGCAACTCGCCGTAGTTCGATTAGTAGTGCCCGACTAATTGGCATATCAGCACATACTGGTTCAATTAAGATATGCAACGTTAAAAATAATTCAAAATCATCAAGTGTGAACACCAAGGTTACTGGTAATTTTCTCTCGTTTAATTTGCTTGATAAATTAATCATTAACTTTCTTGTTTTGAGATTATGCTCATTAGCTTGCTCAAGCATTGTTTTTCGTTCTTCATTAGTTAGCTTTGGGATGACGTGATGGCGAACCTTGTTACGTTCATACGCATCGGTTTCATTGCTCATGTCAGTCGCATAATCGAGTTGTTGATTAAGGCAGTATGAAAGGAGGTTTGCTTTACTTTCATCGAGCAAAGGGCGAATGACTTTCATACCTAAAATCGTGTTTTCGCTACAAATACCCTTGCATATCGTCATTATTTTCCGTTTTTCCTGCATAATAATCGTTTCAAGATTATCATCGAGATGATGGGCGGTTAGCAAGGCGTCAAAACTGTTTGCCTCATATATTTCTTGAAAGAAACGATAACGAATATGACGCGCCCATGCTTGGAAATTTTGGGTGACCAACTGCGGGGGAATTTCAAGAATATAAATCGGGATATCGCGGGCTAAGCAATACTGTTCAAGCCCCGTTTGTTCAAGGTCTGAAACAGGACGTTTATGATAATTAACATGGGCGACAGTGATTTGATACTTTGCTTGATAAAGCATATCTAACAATGCGAGCGAATCCGGACCAAAGGATACGGCAATAAGATATTTTTTTTGGTGATTTAACAAGGAAAAATTCATAGTCTATGAAATGACTTCAAACATCACGGCTGTTTGCCCTTGAACTGGACGATCATCAAGCGTTAAAACACGAACGCTAATGACGCGTTTCCCTAGTGTCAATGTCACCTCATCATTAATGTTAATCTCAGCATCGGGTTTTGCAATTTTCCCGTTGATGAGGATGTGCCCTTTTTCTGCAAGTTCTTTGGCAATCACACGCCGCTTTATAAGGCGCGAACTCTTTAAATATTTATCGAGTCTCATATATGAATTATATCAGACGATTATCGTTGGATTCGTCTGGTTTGTCAGTTCATCAAATACATTCATCACCGTTTTTAAAATGAGCTCAAGATTAGAAAACCACTCGCCCTTTTTAAACAGACGTATTTTTAATTCACGATTTTGATAGTTAATTCTAATTAAGGGCATGATGAGCTGTGAGCGTTCGAATAACAATGTTCCGGCTTTATTTAAAAACACAAACGCTCGTGATAATTTGATATCGACAAATTGGCTTGTTTCCTTAATGTTGTCAAATGCTGGATGTTTCAAAAATATATCAAGTGTTCGTTTTCGTAACAATAAATCCACTTCAGATGGTAATCGTCCATATAAATCTCGAATATACTCGCGAATCGAACTAACGTCGGCAATTGTCTTCGCACTGTCAATATCTTGATAAAGTTCGATTTTATCGGGACTATCGGCATATGACTGAGGAATATAGGCGTCGATGGCTAAAGTAATTGGTTGTTCTACAGTTGGAACTGGTTGTCCCGTTTGTTTTTCGATAATTGCTTCATTTAACAGTTGCAAATACATATCAATCCCAACACTATCGATGAAGCCGGCTTGTTCGGGTCCGAGAATATCGCCAGCGCCACGAATCATCAAGTCGCGTTGGGCAATTTTATAACCACTGCCGAGTTCGGTGAAATCTTGAATCGCTTTTAAACGTTTGGTCGCCGTTTCGTTGATGACTTTATGTTCGCGATAAAGTAAATATGCAAAGGCAATTCGATTGCCACGACCAACGCGTCCTTTGATCTGATATAGTTGCGACAATCCAAAGTTTTGGGCATCTTCGACAATAATCAAATTAGCATTAGCAATATCGATGCCGTTTTCAATGATTGAAGTGCAGACTAATAAGTTCAATTCTCCGCCATAAAAACGAACCATGACATCTTCGATGTCGTCACGAAGCATTTGACCATGGACAATTCCAATCTGCGCGGTTTTTATTAATGTCTGGAGCTTATTAGCAACTCCATTTATCGTCGCGACATTATTGTGAAGATAAAACACTTGTCCTTGACGCCCTAATTCTCGTTCAATCAGCTCTTTGATAATCGCTTGATTATACGCCATGACGTATGTTTGGATTGGCATTCGATGAATGGGTGGTGTATTTAATTGTGATAGTTGTCGGATGCCAAGCAATGAGATTTGTAATGTTCTTGGTATCGGTGTTGCCGTCAACGTCAAGACATCGACATTGGCTTTTAATTCTTTGATTTGCTCTTTTTGCTCGACGCCAAATCGTTGTTCTTCATCAATAATGAGAAGACCCAAATCTAAAAACTTAACTTCGTTACTTAGCAACCGATGCGTGCCGATGACTAGATGAATCCGTCCCTCTTTAATACCGGAAATATAGTCGCGTTGTTGTGCTTCTGTAATGAGACGTGACAAAATCGCGATGTTGACGCCGTAAGATGCAAATCGCTCCATCGCCACTTCGTAGTGCTGACGAGCTAATAAAGTTGTCGGACACAAGAAGGCCACTTGTTTGCCGTTACTAATCGCCTTAAAGGCAGCGCGGAAGGCCACCTCGGTTTTACCAAATCCAACATCACCACATAAAAGTCGATCCATCGGCATCGGATTTTCCATATCATGTTTTATTTCATTTAACGATTTGAGTTGATCACTCGTCAGTTCAAATGGAAAACGACTTTCAAATTCGCGTTGCAGTTCATCGTCTTTGCCAAATGCAAAACCTTTTGCGCTTGCCCGTTCCTTATAAAGCACTAGTAAGCGCTCCGCTAAGTCGTTGACGCGTTCTTTAATCTTCTTTTTCGTGCGTTCCCATTCACTAGAATTGAGTTTGTTTAGCCTAGGTGTCGCCCCATCTTTACCAGAGTATTTCCGCACGAGATTAAACTGTGATAATGGAACATACAACACATCGCTTCCAGCATATAAAATTTGTAAATAATCGCGATGGATGCCATCAATTTCAATTGTTTTGATCGCGACAAATTGCCCAATCCCGCTCGTTTCGTGGACGATATAATCACCGGGTTGTAATTCGTCATATGATTTTAAGATGGTCGCCTCTTTATAGCGATTCAGGAACTTAGACAATCGGGAGCGATATCCAAACAATTCATGACTTGTTAAGACGGTAATCCGGAGTTCTGGTAACTCAAATCCTTCCTCAAGATGCAACTGTGTCACGCCAAGACGACCTTGTGGTAAGGCCATGCCTTGAAGCGATTCATATTCTATTTGTGCTTCTTTTAATAATGTCGTGAGTGTTTCAAGTTGCTGCGGTGTTGCTAAAGCGAGCACGAGTTTCTCGGTTCTCATTAAATATGATTGTATTAGTGGTACTGCTTGATTGATTGTTAAGGCTGCGCCTACAATTGCGTAAACCGGTAATGAATGAGATTTTTCAAGACCGCTAAATGGTTGGTTGCTCAAGACGGGATGATGCTCACCAATCACTTTGTCTAATTCGCGATACATCGCTAGATGGGATAGTAATTGCCCATGCTCAAAAAGTTCGTTGAAGTAATTAAATGCCTCTTCGGTCAACATCGTATTCGCGGCTTGCAATTGTTCATAATTTGCTAATAAGACAATGGCTTTTTTCGTGTAATCGAGAATGCTGAAATATCGCGTTTGAGCATACCCGAGGTACTTATATAACGATTGGTGATATTCGTAATTTTGTAGCTTAGCTAAGTCGCCATCAACCTTTGTGCGTAAATGTTCAAATGCTTCGTAACCAATAATCGTGCGATCAGCTTCAAGTTGAAACTTTACTTTGCGAATTAAGTTATCGATTTCTTCTTCTTTAAATAAAATATCGCTGGCTGGCAGAATCGTCACTTCAGCGACATCCTCAAATGATGTTTGCGTCGCAATCTCAAAATAACGAATGCTTTCTAGTTCATCACCAAAAAACTCAAGTCGAATTGGATGGGGTAAATTAACTGAAGCGATATCAACAATCGCCCCGCGAAGGGCAAATTGCAGTGACTGATCAATTTTATTAACGCGGCTATATCCACTGCGAATCAGCGTTATTTTTAATTTTTCTAGATCGTAAGTGTTTCCAACCTTAAACGGTAATGTCTGACTCAAAAAATACTGTGGATCTGGCAAATAGCGCATGAGTGCGGCCGCATGTGTGATTAAGATTTTTGGTGCTCCAGTTAATAATTGGTCCATAACATAGAGCCGTTGTGCCATCATTTCTTTGCTTGCAGCGATTGATTCCGCCCGCAGTAATTCGTCAGCGGGATAAAATAGGCAAGCCTCCTCGCCTAAAAACGACGCGAGTAAATCATAAACGCGTTGTGCATTATAAATATTGGTGGTGACCAATGCGTATGGTTGTGCCTTTTTAATATAGGCGCTTGCCGTTAATAGAGCGACACCTAAAGTATCGTCAATTTGATATCGTCCTTGACCTTTAGTCAAAGCATTGACGGTCTCGTGGTTTTTTAGGAGATCAAATAATTTTGTCATCATTAATTGTATTGATTCATCGCATGGCTAAAGCCGTGTTTGAGATAGTCGATAATCGCGTCTTTCGCTTTTAAAATGGTTTGATTAATGACCATCTGCTCTTCTTTGGTGGGTTTGCCAAGTACGTAGTCGACGCCATCATAAGGTGGTTTGCCAATCCCGATGCGAATCCGTTTAAATGTTTGGGTTTGGAGCTGATCGATAATATTTTGAACCCCGTTGTGGGAGCCGCTGCTACCGAACGGGCGTAATCGTAATACTCCTGGTTCAAGTGCCATCTCATCATAAATAACGAGGAGTTCGTCAATCGCGATTTTATAATAACGGATGGCTTCGGCGACAGCCGTACCACTGAGATTCATGAAAGTCGTTGGTTTTAAGAGCAAGACATCTTCATTGAGATATTTGATTAAAGCGCTCTCGCTTTTAAAGGCGACCTTATCGATTGTGATCCCGATTTCATGGGCAAAAGCGTCGATGACTTGGTAGCCAAGATTATGTCTTGTTTTCGCATATTTCTTCCCCGGATTTCCTAATCCGACAATAAGTTTCACTCGTTTTTTCCTCGCACGAAATTATAACATATAGTGTTATACTAATGACATTATCGGATTGAATTAATGGGTTTGCTAACATGTTGAAATATCTTAAAAATAACGCACTGCTGTTCGTAAAAGGAATGGCAATTGGAACTGCGGTCATCATTCCGGGTGTCAGTGGCGGCACGATTGCGTTTTTGCTTGGTATATATGATCAAATGATCGAAGCGATAACTGGATTAAGACGCCATTTTGTGAAATCACTACTATATTTACTACCGATCTTAATCGGAGCGCTATTAGCTGTGCTGGCACTCGTGTTTCCGATTTCTTGGGCGTTTGATCATTTTCCATTACCGTTAGTGACGCTTTTCGCTGGTTTAATTATTGGAGGGTTGCCCTCAATGTATCCCTCGATTCAAGGCAAAATGAAAACGCAACGGATCATCGTGCTTATTCTCGCTTTTGTGTTTGCCACAGGGCTTGGTGTCTTATCGGTTGTTACCTCATTTGATGCATCACAAATCATGAGCACCTTTAATCTACTCACGATGATTATTATGATTGTTGTCGGAATGGTGGGCGCCACTGCGCTCGTCATGCCTGGAATCTCGGGCTCGATGCTTTTGCTTGTGATTGGATTTTATGCCCCGCTTACAAACTTGATCAGCGGTCTCATGTCATCGTTTGCCGCTGGAACTTTGTTTAATGATTGGACACCACTTTTTGTGATTTTATCCTTCGTTGTCGGGCTTTTATTTGGATTTATTCTGATAAGCTTGCTGATGCGCTTTTTATTAATTAAATATAAAATAGCTACATATTTTGGTATTTTTGGATTTATCTTAGGGTCGCTTGTCGCACTATATTATAATCACGAGGTTGTCTGGATGTATGGGTTCTTTCCGTGGTGGCACATCCCCATCGCCATCATCTTGCTAGCGCTTGGTTATCTTGGAAGTTTCGCGATTGCTAAATATGGTCATAAACCACCAAAGGAGACAAAATAATGGGTTGGGAATTTGATATCTTAAATTGGATTAATCAAAGTTTACATGGTTCAGATTTTATTAATAAACTTGTTCATTTCTTTACGATATTTGGTGAAGGAGGCATCGTGTGGTTTGGTACCGCAATCGTGTTTCTATTCATTAAAAAATACCGTCGCCTCGGAATCACAGTTATACTTGCGATGATTTTAATCGCCGGTTTTAATAACTACATTTTTAAACCCTTAGTTGCTCGTCCCCGCCCTTTTCTTGAAGTTGATGGGGCTGGTCTAGCCTCATTCGTAAATGACATTTTTAAACCGGTGTTTGTCATTGGCGGCAAAGAGATTTGGGGCGTTCCAGATTCCTATTCATTCATGAGCGGACACGCGGTCTCCGGTTTATTAGCAGGCACGATTATCTTTCTTTCTGATCGTCGCCGCTTCTGGCCGTTTTTAGTAGTAGGCTTTCTCATGGGTTTATCGCGACTATTTTTGCTCGTTCATTATCCAACCGACATCTTGGCTGGCTTTGCTTTTGGAGCGCTATGGGGTGTCGGTGTCCATTTCTTATCAAAATTTCTTGGTCGTAAACTTTGTGAATGGAAAACGAGTAGAAGTTTAAAAGCCAGTTAATATCATTTGACATAAATAGGGACTCGTTTATAATTTAATATTGACAAAACGGTCAATGTTAAATGCCACGTAGTCCCCAAGCCATTCAAAAACTTCAAGCCGCGCGCCGGCAACAAATCTTAACGGTGTCGTTACGTCTTTTCGCCATCAATGGTTATGATGCTACTTCAGTCAACAATATTGCCACGGCCATCGGCTGTTCACATGGACTCATTTATCATTATTTTAAAGACAAAGAGGCGATTTTCATCACGCTGCTCGATCAGGCATTAGAACTAGGTTATATGCCGTTTTTTCCAAAACTAACCGAGGCGCATTTAGCAAATCCAGACCAAACATTACAAGAGATTATCAATCACATCTTTATCGAATTAGACCGAGAAGAGAGTAGTTTTGCCTTTTATTTTTACCTTTTCCTTAATATGCGCTTTCAAAAAACAGCACCAGCACCACGTTTTCGTGTCCCTCAAAAAGAACTCCGGCCGTTTGGTATCATCATGCAGTTAGTTGAAGCGGGTCAAACCAAGGGTGTGTTTTCTCATGAAGAAGCTCGTGATTTAGCCATCACTTTTTTTGCAACAATGCGTGGACTAACTTATGTTAAACTGAACGAAGGTTCTACGTTCAAGTTACCGTCAGTGGTCACAATCATGAATATATTTTCTATGAAAGGCGGACGTCATGCTTAAACTATTACGTTATCTGAAATACACGTGGTGGCAAGTGCTCATTGCCATTGCGTTTGTCACGGCTCAAGCTTATTTTCAACTTGAACTTCCAAAACAGATGGGGTTGATGACGAATATGGTGCTCCACGGTGCCGAAACAAACGACATCTTACTAAAAGGCGCTTACATGGGCGTCGTCTCAATCATCGTCATCGTCTGCGCCGTCAGTGCCGCTTTATTAAACTCGTATATTGCCACAACATTTGGTAGAAATGTCCGTGCTGATATTTTTAAAACTGTGAACACCTACTCGCTCAGTGAATATGAAAAAATCGGGACTGCTTCACTTATGACGCGAACGACGAACGATGTCCAACAAATGCAAATGTCAATCTTTATGGGCATTCGCATCATGATTATGTCTCCCATCATTTTCACGATTGCGATTAGCAATACCTTACGTAGCAATGCCGTCTTAACGCTCGTGTTTGCCGCCGCGGTGCCACTGGTGCTCATTACTTTTGCGATTCCATTTATCATTGCATACCCTTTATTCGAGCAAATTCAAAAGAAAATCGACCGCGTGACGCAAGTGTTACGCGAGAATTTAACGGGTGTGCGTGTCATTCGCGCCTTTAATCAACAACGAAGTGAATCACTGCGATTTGCAGAAGCTAATCGCGATATGACAAATATCACAGTCAAAGTGTCGCGAACGATGTCATTCATCAATCCAGGTATTAATGTCGTCTTTAACTTAACTTATTTGGCAATATACTTTCTTGGCTTTGCCTCACTCGATGGAAAACCTTATAGTGATCCAACTAATTTTGTGAACTTTGGCACAATTATGACGACGGCGCAATATTCAATCAATGTCATGAACTCAATCGTGATGTTCGCTTTCATCTTTATCATGCTCCCACGCGCTCGAGCGAGTGCTATTCGCATTAATCAAGTCCTCGATATGAAAACAACAATTGATGATCCAGTTGCACCGAAGCAAGCGGAACAATCGAAAGGTAAAATTGAATTTAAACATGTGACCTTCCAATTTAAAGAGGCTGACGCTCCAACATTGCGAGACATTAATTTTATCTCAAAACCAGGAGAAGTTACGGCGATTATCGGTTCGACCGGTAGTGGTAAATCTTCGATCATTAATTTAATTCCTCGTTTCTATGATGTAACTGATGGTCAAGTCTTAATCGATGATATCGACGTTCGTGATTATACGCAGTTTGATCTTCGCGCAAAAATCGGTTTTGTACCACAACAAGCGCTCTTATTTTCCGGAACCGTTGCCGATAATATGCGGTTTGGAAATTCCAAGGCGACTGAAGAAGACATGTGGGTGGCGCTTGATGTTGCGCAAGCGCGAAAGTTTGTTGAACGAAATTCGGACAAGCTCGAATTTGATGTTTCCCAAGGTGGAAAAAATTTCTCTGGTGGTCAAAAGCAAAGACTATCTATTGCCCGAGCGCTCGTTAAAAAACCAGAAATATACGTTTTTGATGACGCTTTCAGTGCGCTTGATTTCAAGACGGACATTAAACTTCGACGCGCTTTAAAAGAATATGTCAATAAAGCGACAGTCATTATCGTTGCCCAACGCGTTTCAACGATTATTGATGCTGATAATATACTCGTGCTCCATGAAGGACGTGTTGTTGCTCAAGGGAAACACCAAACATTACTACGTAACTGTAAAATTTATCGTGAAATTGTTTATTCACAGCTCGATCCCGAAGAAATCAACAAAACTTTGGAATTGAGTCACCAAGTACTTCTGAATGAGGGGGTTGATTAAAATGGCTGGCCCCCGAGGAAGAATGATGGGCATGGTCGAAAAACCACGCGATTTCAAAAAAACGATTAAACGGTTATTCCGTGATTTTCGCCCAATGCTCCCACAACTTATCGTTGTTGCTTTAATTGTGATCATTTCGGTCATTTTACAAATTGCATCTCCTTTATTTATTCGCGATATTCTCAATAACATTGCCAGAGCTCCAGAAGATTTCTTCACCTTGACCGGCGCGGGAATTATTCAAGTCGAATGGCAAAGCCTACTGAATCGATTTGCTGTTGTCTTGGGTTTCTATTTTGGCGCGAGCCTCTTGTCGTGGTTAAGCGAGTGGCTGATTATTCCGATTGCTACCGGTTACTCATATAACATGCGCCGTAAATTCCAAGCGAAAATTGATACTTTGCCATTGAATTTCTTTGATTCACAAACTTATGGCGAGATTTTGTCAAAGGGAACGAATGATATTGATACCATCGCTCGTTCAATGCAACAAATTATTACCCAAGTTATTCATTCACTATTTTTATTTATTGGAACGACGATTGCGATGTTTGCCAGTAGTTGGCAATTAGCGTTAGTGGCCATGGCGAGTTTGCCGTTAACAATTACTTTTACCGTTGTGATTGCAAAACAATCACGAAAAAGATTTAAGGTTTATCACAAGAAACTCGGTTTACTAAATTCGCACATCGAAGAAATTTATGGTGGCTTTAAAATTGTGAAACTGTTCAATAAAGAACCGGAAGCAATTGAAAAATTTAACACGATTAATCGCGACATGGCTAAAGACGATCGCTTTGCTCAATTTTTCTCTGGCGTGATTTTCCCCACCATACATTTTGTTAATAATTTAACATTCGTTGGCATTTGTGTCGTCGGTGGCCTCATTCAAGATATTGGTAATATGGTCGCTTTTTTCGTACTTATCTCGCTTTTCCAAATGCCGTTTCAACAAATTGGACAAATTGCGAATATTATCCAATCAAGCGCGGCTGCGGCTGAGCGAGTCTTTCAAGTGATGGATGAAAAGGAACTACAACCGAACCCCGCTGATGCGATTACCGATATTTCTTCTTTAAACGGCGAAGTAAGATTCGAAGATGTGTGGTTCTCCTATAAACCTGAGGCACCGTTAATTGAAAAAATGAATCTCGATATCCGTCCTGGCGAGAGTGTTGCTATTGTCGGACCGACAGGCGCTGGTAAGACGACAATCGTTAATTTGATTTTGCGGTTTTATGAAGTAAACAAAGGGCGCATTACAATCGATGGCGTTGATATTCGTAGTTATAGTTATGAAGCTCTTCGTAGCGCGATTGGAATGGTGCTTCAAGATACGTGGCTATTCTCCGGTTCAATTAAGGATAATATTCGTTATGGCCGTCTCGATGCGAATGACGAAGAAATTATCGAAGCCGCCCAAGCTGCCCATGCGCATTTCTTTATTACGACGTTACCAGGCGGTTACGACTTTGTGTTGAATGAAGAAGGCACAAATATCTCGCAAGGGCAGCGACAATTATTAACAATCGCCCGAGCAATTTTGAGCCAACCGAAAATTTTGATTCTTGATGAGGCGACGAGTAGTGTCGACACGCGGACAGAAACGGTCATTCAAGAAGCGATGAACAAACTGATGCAAAATCGCACAAGTTTTGTGATTGCGCATCGATTATCGACGATTAAGAACGCGAAGACGATTCTCGTGATGCGTCATGGACAAATCATTGAAACAGGAACACACGAAGAGCTGCTTGCTTTAAATGGTTTCTATGCTGACTTATATAATGCGCAGTTCTCTGGTTCGAATCCGCTGGCACCAATCGATGTTGAAGCCTAACCAATCATTAAATTTAAACTATCATAGACATTTCCAAATCGATCGATTGTCTCTGTCATTAATGATTCGTTTGAAATAGTGATAATCGTGACAACATTAATTTTTTCAATTAACAAACCATCATACAATGCCAGTTTGTCACTTGGAATATCGTATATTTTACTACTGGCGCTTCCTCCGGTAATGTAGATGACGCCATCCTCACGATTAATGATGCCTTCGCGCATTTGTGGTGTTCTTGTGAATAAATGATCATGACCACTTAAGACAAGATCAACATTTAATTGTTCAAATATTGGTGACCAGGTAGCTCGAAAATCACTTGACGTCGTTTCGTGATATGCGCCATAGGCACTATAATGAGTTCCGACAATCACAAGTCCTTCTCGAAAGTTGGTGACAACTTCTTGTAACCAAGATTGTTGGCTTATCCCAAATGTGGCATCGACAGCATCAAGCATAATAAATAGCGTTTTTCCAAGTTTAACAAAATATGACGAGTAACCTATGGGTCCGTTTTGTGGTGTGGTAATGTTTGCTTCAAATGCAGCGTTAGATTGCCATTGACCGTCACTTCCATAATAATCGTGATTTCCTGGTATCCCTAGATAAGGCAATGATGCACGCCATGGGTTTGCTTCAAAAAACCATTCCCACATTTTCGAGTTACCACCTTGCTCGACAATATCTCCGGTCGCCAAAACGAAGGATGTGTCAGTGTAGTTGGTGCGTGCAGCAACAATTAAATCATTGAGTATTTGCGCTTCTTTCAATGTGTTTGACTGTGAATCTGCGTTAAAAATGAATTGGATTTGGTTTTGATTTGGCATTTTCACCGTCTGCCAAAATCCTCCATTTCCATACTCGCCAATCCGATAACGAAATTGATTTCTACCGGTCAAATTTTTAATCATCACACGGTAAATGTCATTGTTTTGATAGCTGAATTTTTCGGGATTTTGATCTGGACATTCAATGTCTTCGACTTCAATCCATGTATGTTTGGAATTAGTGCTATATCCAATGATCACTTCATCGGTCGCCTCACTTCCAAACGTCACCATCTCTTTAAAAACACTGGTAATTGGTTGATACGAAAAATCGCTGGGGGTTCTTGTGCCACCAGTAATAAAATCCACGCGAGCGTGTCCATAATAAGCATTAACGGCTTCATCTGTTGTTACTTGGAGCCGCACATCATCGCTTGTGACTAATTCGAAGTTACGAACACTAATAAGTCCCCAACTGGAATTGGCGTTATCGACTAATTCAAGATAATATTGTTTTTCCGGATTCAGCTGTTCCAGTGAGTACCAGTGTTTATCCATACCACCACTTTCTTTGGTGGCCAAATTGTCGCGTCGTGTCAGCCGCAAGATCTCAAGATTCGTCATCGCTTCTTTTATGGATATGAATATTTGTTTATCAAGCCGTAACGCACCTTCCCATTCCCACACTAAAACGTTTCGAGAGCTATGATCAACTTTAAAAGCTGGTGAACGCACTACACCTAAATCAGCGTCACCCTTAATCCGATTCGTTCGGGCGCGACCGTCAGTAAAATTAAATATTTGCTGGGGATCTTCCCAGTTAGTGATACTCGTTGTCAATGGTGAGACAATATGATTGGGTGCTTCAGCAATTCCATATATATTTGGTTTAATATCGATTGCTCGCTGATTAGGAGTCATAGCCGGAACTGTTTCATAATACGTTTCGAAACTATCAAACGAGAGAACGTTCCACTCATGAGAGGCACCATCTATTAATAAGGCGTACATGGTTTTACCGATTAACGATGATAAATCCGCATAATACTGAAACATGAAAGCCTCGGCGTTATTAGTTTCGGATATCGTGGTGTTTCCAAAGTGACGATTCCCGAAACGTGCAAGTTCAATATTGGTTGTCGTCTCTTTAATCGATAGGTAGGTGGTTCCCATATTTTGACCACCCCCTAGGCGAAAACTAATCCAGCCTGTACCACCCAACCGAAAATCCTGAGAGCGGAGCATTCCCATACGTTCTTGGTTTAAATCTTTATTTCCATTATCGTAAGGCGTTTGATAAACGCCAAGATGATATTGCCCCTCCTGATGATAGGGATGGGTGTTTGCCGCTCCATAAAATGAAGAAGTGATGATGCGTTCGGGTCGATAAGAGAATAATCCCGCCTCATCTTTCCAAACTTGATAACCATTCCAACCAAAGTAATCGCCAGTCTCAAAACCTTGATTGATGACGCGATTTTCGTGATTGTTAAATTCAATTTTAAACACCAAATCAACAATAGTATTCGTGCTGAATTTTGCGTATAAAAGATACTCTCCTGGTGTCGCAAAATATTTAAGATATGAACTATGAATCGTTAATAGATTGCTAGTAATGGCATAATCGTCACTTTGAATCCCAAAACCAAGTAATTGTTCAAATACAAACTCTTTTGGATCAAGCACAAATGTGATATCGAGCGGATTATCGATGTCATATGTGTCGTTAACGGCCGTGAATTCTGGAAGTGTTACCAGTTGTGAAGATGTTTCAGAATTTGAGGAGGAACTGGTCGTACTTGTTGCGTGTGTTGATGAAGTACTGGTGGTTGAGCTCGCGCCACTAGAGGATGTGCTGCTTGAAAACATACTACTTGGTAAGCTTGGGTTACTTGAAGCACAGGAAGCTAGCAACATGAGAAACGCCACAAATAATAGGCGTAACTTGCATTTCATAATGCACTCCTTCAATCATATCGAGTGACAATGCTTACATATATATTTTACCGAATGAACGCGTGTTTGAATTTTATTTTTTACTTCGATTTAAAGCGACTATGTCAATTGACATTTCATCTTCGGTTAATCCCGCATGATGCGCCTTCATATCATGATGCGCCAGTCGTCCTTCGACAGCATGATCAAAACTATATTTATCCGTTGCAATTGCTAAATATGTACCAATGAATTTTTCAGTTAGAGGGTGCGGTGTTCCTTCGCCATACCACTGTTCTTCAATTATTTGTTTGTGCGATTTTAAAATGAAATATTGGCCATAAAGTTTGTTAAATAACTTAGCAAATGCACGCTCTTTTCCTTTTTTTACATAAAAATTAGCAGCGCGTGGTTCGTTAGAAAAAGGCCGTTCCAACATTGAATATAACTTTTGATTTTCATCTTCTTTAATAAATTCAATATCAATCAGACCGTGATCAGCAATCACAAGAAACAGTGTGGCAACATGCTTTTTCACAAGTGTTTCGACGCGGTCATTGATGTCGCGGATAACTTTGGTGATTTTGGGATGATTAACACCATAATCATGGGCGTCCATATCTGGTGCTGTCCAATATCCATAAACAAATTTAGGTTTTGGTTGCGAGATTGTTTGATCCAGCATCATAAAATATTGCTCAATGTTTTCAGCACCACCCGGTTTAATTGATGGCCATATCGATGTGACGAGCATCTGTGGATTTTGAGCTTCAATTAACGATATGATTTCCTGATAATCAAGCTGCAAGCGAATGTCATTGCCACTAACAATTGGATTTTTGGTGATGTTGTGTCGCCCAGTGAACAAGTCAATATTAGTTTGATGTTCATCGAAATACTGAGCCCAGCCGAGCCAGCCGTTTTCAATTGGATATTTTGCACTTAGTAACCCATTAGTCGAAGCAACGGTTGTTGGCGGAAATGTCGCCGTCATTGTATGGGCAATATTTCTTCTTAAAATTGCGCCTTTTGGCAAGTGGTTGTTTAATAAAGCCGTTCCCATACCGTCAAACAGTAAAACAACAACTCGGTCATGCCCTTCAAGAATTTTATCAATTGCTGGAATCGTTGGATGAAACGGCTTCACACCAAAATGTGCCAAAAGCGAGTTTGAGAAGTTGACGATATTGTTTGTTGAATCTGAATATTTAAGTTTCATTAGTAACTTATTAAAACATATCACACCTAAAATATAAAAATGAGAAAAAAGTGTTTTTAGACCAAATTGGATGTTTAATTAACGATTTTAGTAATATCTATGATATTATAATCGGCGTGAAGTGGGTCTAGAGACTTAGAAACCCACATTGATGGAGGAATACACATGTCAGAAAAAAAATACGTTTATAGCTTTAAAGAAACTCAAGGTCTCGGTAAAGAAATTCTAGGTGGTAAGGGCGCTGGTCTCGCAGAGATGACCGCGATTGGAATCCCGATTCCACAAGGATTCACAATTACAACCGAAGCATGCAATCTTTACTATGATTCTAAGAAAATCGTTCCTGAATTTTTAATTAAGCAAATTTACGCCGCGGTTCACGGAATTGAAAAAGAAACCGGCAAAGCATTTGGCGGCACTAGTAATCCCCTTCTCGTCAGCGTACGCTCGGGTGCCCGTGTGTCAATGCCTGGGATGATGGACACGATTCTCAACCTCGGTCTTAATGATACGACCGTCACCGTATTGGCCAAAGAAACTGGTAACGAACGGTTTGCCTACGACTCCTACCGTCGTTTTATCTTAATGTATACCAACATTGCCAAAAACCACGGCCGCACCGAAATGGACAAAATGCTCGAACAAATGAAAGAGCATAAAGGCGTCAAACTTGATACCGACCTCGATGCTGACGATTTAAAGCAATTAGTTAAGCAATACAAAGACTACTATAAGAAAGTGTTCAAAGAAGAATTTCCTGCTGATACTTATACCCAATTAATCGAATCTGTCACAGCAGTATTCCGGTCATGGGACAATCCGCGTGCAAACGTGTATCGCAAGATGCATGCGATTCCTTATGAATGGGGCACCGCGGTCAACGTTCAATCAATGGTTTTTGGTAACAAAGGAGAGACAAGTGGTACTGGTGTTGCCTTCAGTCGCAGCCCTTCCACTGGTGATAAACAATTATTCGCCGAATATTTACCAAACGCTCAAGGTGAAGACGTGGTCGCTGGCATTCGCACGCCACTTCATATCGACTACTTAAAAGACAAAATGCCAGATGTCTACGATCAATTCATGAACATTGTCGCGCGGATGGAAAAACACTACCGCGATATGCAAGACATGGAATTTACGGTTGAGGAAGGCAAACTATACTTCTTACAAACACGTAATGGCAAACGAACAGCCGCCGCCGCGTTAAAGATCGCGAGCGACTTAGTTGATGAAGGATTAATCAGTGAAGAAGAAGCTGTCTTAAGAATCGACCCAAAATCACTTGACAGTCTCTTACACCCAAGCTTCGATCCGAAGTTATTAAAGACACTAACCCCAATTGGTGAAGGTCTCCCTGCTTCGCCTGGTGCTGCAACCGGCAAGATTGCGTTCACAGCCGAAGAAGCTCACGAACGTCATGAAAAAGGCGAAAAAGTCATTCTTGTTCGCGCTGAGACTTCCCCTGAAGACATTGAAGGTATGGTTGCCGCCGAAGGCATCTTGACGATGCGTGGTGGTATGACTTCTCACGCTGCTGTGGTTGCGCGTGGTATGGGAAAATGTTGTGTCGCCGGTTGTTCGAGTGCAGTAATTGACGAAGAAAAACGAACTGTGAAGTTCCAAGGCAAAGTTTACACTGATAAAGATGTCATCTCACTTGATGGCTCGACCGGTTTAGTCTATGCGGGCGATGTCAAAAAAGTCGCACCTGAATTAACCGGATACTTCGGTCGTATTATGGCTTGGGCTGACAAATTACGCACATTAAAAGTTCGAACGAACGCGGACACGCCGCGCGATGCGCGACAAGCGTTAGCGTTCGGTGCCCAAGGCATCGGTTTATGCCGAACTGAACATATGTTCTTTGATAAAGACCGGATTTTCCACGTCCGTGAAATGATTTTGGCCGACAATACCAAAGATCGTGAAAAAGCACTTGAAAAATTGCTTCCATATCAACAAAGCGATTTTTACGAATTGTTCATGGCGATGAAAGATTTGAATGTAACAATCCGGTTGTTAGATCCGCCACTACACGAATTCTTGCCACAAGACGCTGACCAAATTGAAGATTTAGCCAATGATCTTGGTTTATCAGTCGAGCACATTAAGGCTCGAATTGAATACCTCCATGAGTTTAACCCGATGATGGGTCACCGTGGTTGCCGGCTTGATGTCTCCTACCCCGAAATTGGTAAAATGCAAGCCAAAGCGATTATTCGTGCGGCGTTACAAGCTCAAAAAGATTTGAAGATCACTATTGTTCCTGAAATCATGATTCCACTTGTACTTGATGTCAAAGAGTTTAAATTTGTTCGTGACCTCATCGTTGAAACAGTCGATCAAGAAATTGCTCTTTCTGGCCAAGCGATGAAATATGAAGTTGGTACGATGATTGAAATTCCTCGCGCCGCCTTAAAGGCCGATGAAATTGGTAAAGAAGCGCATTTCTTCAGCTTTGGTACGAACGACTTAACCCAAATGACTTATGGTTTCAGCCGTGATGATGCTGGTAAATTCCTCCCTGACTATTATAGTAAAAAGATTTTTGAACAAGATCCATTCCAAACAATTGACCAAGGTGGCGTTGGCCAACTTGTCAAACTTGCCGTGACAAATGGCCGTAAGGCCAACCCACATCTCCATCTCGGTGTTTGTGGCGAACACGGTGGCGATCCTGCTAGTGTTGAATTCTTCCACAACGTTGGACTCGATTATGTGTCATGTTCACCATACCGAGTCCCGGTCGCGCGCTTAGCGGCAGCCCAAGCTGCGATTAAAGCCAAACGCAAATAGCGATTAATTGCCTAAATAAAAACCACATTCCGGTTCAGGTTTGTGGTTTTTTTATTGCCTATTTCTTGGCTTTGGCAGCGATTCTTTTTCGAATTTCTTTGGCAAATCCTTGTTTATTTTCCTGTCTCGCTCTCGCAATCGCAAAATCATCATTAGAAACGCTAATATTGATTGTTGATCCAGCCGCGACAAATGCATCATCACCAATCGATACTGGTGCGATGATTGTGGTTCCCGATCCCACAAACACGCGTTTGCCAATGCTTGTCTTCCATTTATTAACACCATCATAATTTGCAGTTATCGTCCCACAGCCAATGTTTGCAGCCTCATCAATGTCGGCATCCCCGAGATAGGTGAGGTGCGCGGCTTTAACACCGTCGCGTAAAATCGACGCCTTTGTTTCAACAAAGTTACCAACGCGTGTGTGATTGAGTAGCTCGCTATGACCACGCATGTGGGTGAATGGACCAACTTTGTTACCATCTCCGATTTTGGAGTCTACAAGGTAAGATTTGATAATGGTGTTTTGGTGCCCAATCGTCATATTCTCTAGTGTTGTGTCTGGTCCGATTTGATTACCACATCCGATTGAAGTCATTCCCATGATATATGATCCCGGTCTAATAACTGTGTCTGGTCCGATCGTGACATCTGGTCCAATGTAGGTGGCGAAAGGATCCTCGATTGTAACCCCAGATTTCATATGCGCATAATTAATTCGCTCTTGCATTAATCGTGCGGCTTCCGCTAGTTGCGCGCGATCGTTAATACCAAGTGTTTCGGTAAAATCGGCAACGATGCTAGCACCAACGCGATATCCACGCTTCTTAAATATGCCAATTAAATCCGTCAGATAATATTCACCTTGTTTATTTGTTGGTTGCAAACCGGATAATTCGATAAATAACTTAGCGTTATCGAAAACATAAACTCCGGCGTTAATTTCATTAATTTCTCGCTCTTGCTCACTGGCATCCGCTTGCTCGATGACGGCGGTGACCGTCATTAATTCATCACGTATAACGCGACCATAGCCAAATGGATTATCAAGTTTGGCCGATAATAATGTTAAATCGTTATGCTGGCGCTGGTGTTCTTCGATGAGCGTCGCTAATGTTTCTGTTTTTAGTAGGGGCGTGTCGCCAGAGACAATGAGTGTCATCCCTTCTTCTTGGCTAAGAAGTGGGGCGACTTGCATGATTGCGTGTCCCGTTCCTTTAAGTTCTCGTTGCCAAGCTATTTCTGAATGATCGCCGACGATGGCCTTGGCCGTTTCTCCGCCAAATCCAACAATCGTTACAACGCGAGCACTCTTTAATGGCTCAATTGCCTTGAGAACATATCCTACTAAAGGGCGCCCAAGTAGTGGAAAGGCGACTTTACTAATGTTGTCATCGCGTGATTTCATGCGCGTGCCTTTGCCCGCGGCCATAATAATCGTAAAGAGTTTCATATTACTTTTCCTTCTTTCAAACGAAATTGTGTCAATAATACCTTATGCCCTAATTTTACGTATTTATGAGCGATTTTTTCTAATTTTCTCACTTGGTCATGGAGTGCGTAAACCGCGCTGCCAGATCCTGACATTGCAACGATATTCATTCCATCTTTTTTAAGCTCTTCTTTAATTATCGTGACATCATTACATAAAGACATCGCCGCTTTTTCTAGTTGATTAAATATGCTGACCTCTAATAAACCGTCATCGCCTGTTTCTAAAGCCTTAATCACGGGGTTAATATCCCGAGGGACGGTTGGATCTTTATCATATGTTTCAAACACCGTTTTAGTCGATAGTCCTTGTTTTGGTTTTATTAATAAAACGTAATACTGTTTTTTGACTTTAAGTGGCAGTAATGTTTCACCAGTACCGCGAACGCGAGCCGGTATTTGTTCATAGAAAAAGGGGACATCGCTACCAATCGAGCGACAAATTTGGATGATATCACTATCTTTCACTTTTAACTTCAGTAGTGAAACGATCCCACGTATGACCGCAGCGGAATCGCTCGACCCACCGCCAAGACCCGCCGACATCGGAATCCGTTTATGAATGTGGACGCGAAAACTTTCTTTAAAACCGTAGAACTGACGCATTTTATTTATCGCAATCGTTGCTAAATTATAATCTTCGTTTATCAAATCGTAATCATCACAAGTAACTAACGTATCAAACGAGGGTGGAACAATATCGATATCGAGTGAGTCGTGCAAATCAAGTGGAACCATGACCATATCTAGTTCATGATAACCATCTTCGCGCTTGTTAACTACATTCAAGGCAATGTTGATTTTGGCGTAGGCTTTAACAATCATGCTGAGCTCCTATGATAATCTCGTTATATTGTAGGTAGTTGCTACTGTAATTGTAAACAAAAATGAACTAGCGGTATATTAACTCTGTTAATTTCAAATATTTTTCAAGTGGGATTTGTTCGGGACGAGTATTCTCCATAACTCCAATTTCAATTAGTAGCATTTTTGCCCTATTTTTATCATGAATTAACGCCCCTAGATTATTGAGGATGGTTTTGCGACGATTTTCAAACAAACGACGAACAACTCGGTCTAATTTAGCCATCATTTCACGATTAATTTCTTGTTTTACAGTCAGTTTAATAACAAGTGAATCAACGGGTGGTTCTGGATAAAATGAGTGTGGTTTTACAACAAATAGTGTTGTTATATCCATAATATATGAAAGGACGATTGCTAATGGACCATAACCGTCTTCGTTAACGTTGGCCGATAAGCGAGGAAATGCTTCCTTTTGAATCATAAACACGGCATCTTTTAACATGCCAGCCTCACGATATGTTTTTTCAATCATCGCTGTCGTTGCATAATAAGGAAGATTTGAGATTATTTTCGTGTAATGGGAAAAATCCAACTTGAGGGCATCTTTATGAATAATTTTTATCGCTTCTTCCGAGGAATAATGATCCTTCAGAAACGTCACCATTTTTTGATCTAATTCAACCAAATCAAGTTTTTGGACATGCTTGATGATGTGTGATGTCAAAGCACCAAAGCCGGGACCAATTTCTAAGACATCGTCACCTTGTTGTAAGGCTGCTTCAGTTACGATCAAATTGGCAATTTCGTTATCAATTAAAAAGTTTTGGCCGAGGCTCCTAATTGGTGACATCCCATAACTATGTAAATAACTGATTATGTGATCTTTGGTTGGTGTTTTATTCATGCTGTCTCAAAACCTCTGATACTTGCTTGTAGTTAATATTGAGATTGTTCAGTCGAAACAATAATTGTTTAGCATTATTATAACCAAGTCGAAACGCGGCTTCGACCATTCGTCGCCTAACTGTAGCGTTAATTCCGCCTGTTAAACCGAGTGTCAGTATATCATTCATCGTCAATTTTCCAGTCGTGATAGTGGCGGTAAAGATTGGTAGTTCTAAGGCTTTTAGTATTAATGTCTTTGTGCTTTCAGCGACACCAACCTTATTTTTTTTGATGGACCCCTGCTTTGGGATAAAGGCATGATATAAGTTTGGAATCTCCCCATCAAGGAGATGGCGAATTCGCGTGCCAGGGCCATCGGGATCAGTTAAAACAATGATTGGCTTTATCTTTGATAAAGACTGGAGATATTCTATTGTTTCACGTGGAACATCACTTCCGTTTGTTGCAATGAACTCCGCTTCGACAAAAGTTGTTAAAAACTGAATATCTGATTGTCCTTCAACGACAATTGCCGACGCACACGTGTGTTTCATTTGTGTTTCACGTGGAACAGCAGTTCGGCGTTGGTACTGGTGATTTCTGCTAATAGAACGGGATCTTCTTTTCTTATCTGGGCGATTGTGTTCAAGATTAACGGAAGTAACGATGGATCATTTCGTTTGCCACGATTTGGATGTGGTGCAAGATAGGGGCTGTCGGTCTCAATTAGAAGGCGCTCAAGAGGGACGATAAGCGCGACTTCTTTTGGTGTTTTGGCGTTTAAGAATGTTACTGGACCCGCTAAAGAAATATACATGCCGAGCGCAATAAATTCAGACACTAGTTCTGCCGGACCTGAATAACAGTGCATCACTCCACCATATTGTGGCCGATTTTCTTTTAAAATTTGGAGTGTGGCTTGCATCGCATCACGACTATGAATAACAACCGGTAATTGTAGTCGATTAGCTATTTCAATTTGTTGGATAAAATATGCTTGCTGGAGCTTGTGTTGCTCGATCTGTTTATGCCAGTAATAATCTAGTCCTGTTTCACCAATGGCGACCACACGATTATGAAGGGCTAATGTTTCAATTTCCTTCAACCGTACTTCTAGATTTTCATTTACTTCAGTCGGGTGAATGCCGACAATTGCATAAATCGATGAGAAGCGCTCAGCTAGCTCGAGCGCTATTTTTGATGACAACTCATCATATCCGACCACTTGCATCCTCACAACATCATTCTCGTTTGCCTTTAAAACAAGTTCGTCAACATGTGGGAATAACTGTTTATCGTTCAAGTGACAGTGAGTATCTATAAGTCTCATTATTTACCAACACAGAAGCGGGAAAATATTTCTTTTGATAAATCGGTGTTCGCTTCTAATCCAAGTATTTTGAGGACATCAATGTAGGCTTCTTGAAGCGAGGCGCTGATGAGATCAAAGCTTAAATTGGCTTCGACGTCGCTTAGGGCTGCCTCGAGCGAGCGATCAATATTAAGCAATAGTCCGATTTGTCTCGCGTTACTTAAACTTGGTCGCAAATATGATTGTTCTTCGATTCCAAATAAATCGAGGATGGTAAGCTCGAGACCCTTGATATCTTTTGTTAATGCTGAAATATATAATTTTCCATCGTTTTTAACCGGCGTTAAGTCTGATTTGTTGTAAACGATGATACGTTTACTTGCGCTCGTTAAAGCGAGAATGCGTTCGTCCTCTAATTCAAGTGGCGTCGAAGCATCGAGCACAACGATGACAAGATCCGCTTTATCAATCGCTTTTTTGGATTTGGCAATTCCCATCTTTTCAATCGTATCGTTTCCTTCACGAATGCCGGCTGTATCTGAAAGATGTAATACTAATCCATTGAGATTAATGTCGCCTTCGACAACATCTCGCGTTGTGCCGGCAATATCGGTCACAATTGCTTTGTCTTCTTTTAGCAATGCATTTAAGAGCGAGGACTTTCCGACGTTGGGTTTACCTACAATCGCTAAGTTTAATCCTTCTTTAATAATTTGTCCTTGTCTTCCCTCATGGACAAGCGTCGTTATTTGCTGGCGAACAAATTTGATTGCTGTTCGTATCTTATCTCGATCGATTGGTTCTAAATCTTCGTATTCCGGATAATCAATATTAACTTCAATTAAACTTAAAATGTCAGCAATTCCAACGCGAATTGGATCAATCAGCGCGCTTGATTCGCCGCTGAGCCCTAACAGCGCTAGTCGTTTACTTTCGTTGGTTGTGGCATTGATGACATCATTAATTGCTTCAGCTTGAACAAGGTCAATTTTACCGTTTAAGTACGCGCGGCTACTGAATTCTCCCCTTGTTGCTAGACGCGCTCCTTCCGCGAGGCACGCCTCAATTACTTGTTGGGCTACTAATGGTGAACCATGACATATAAACTCGACGCTGTTCTCACCAGTAAAACTATGTGGTTTCGTAAATACGATGGCGACGGCTTGGTCGATTAATTGGTTTTGAAACGAAATGGTACCGAAATATTGCCCTGGTTGATTAATTGTGACGAGATCACGAGAAAATATCGCGCTCGCAACTTGTAAACTATCTTCGCCTGAGAGGCGAATAATCGCTAAAGCACTTTTTGTCGGGGGTGTCGCTAAAGCGACAATTGTATCGAAAATCATCTTGAGTATAATTGTATCACATTAAGAGAAAAGGACCGTGAGGGTCCTTTATTCGACGTAATGGATGACGATTGCGCGTCGTCTTCCTTCACCAGCACTTTCGGTTTTGATGTTTCGGAAGGTGGATAAGGCGTTATGAACCACGCGTCGTTCATCAGCCGGCATCGGATCGAGCGTCGCATCGACTTGGGTGCGCTGGACTTCTTTCGCGGTCCGTTTAGCGATTGAAACGATTTTATCGTATTTACCGTCTTTATAATTGTTAATATCAAGCAAGATCCGATATCTTTTCTTAAAACGACTCGAGGTTGCTAGGCGCGTTAATTCATTAAGGGCTTGAAGTGTTTGACCATTTTTGCCGATTAATATCGAGTTATGATCCGTATCGATGCTTATGTTGATAATATCTTCTTTTAACGTTGTCTTGGTCGTCGCGGTGATTCCGAATGTGGCAATCCCATTTATGATATATTGTTCGGCGAACGTGACGACATCAGCTAATTCGTAGACACTAATCGTGACTTTCTTAACAAATAATCCTTTTTTATCTTCAGTAACTTCATATGTTAGATCGCTGACCAAAATATTTAAGTCGGTTGCGGCGAGCTCTAATGCTTCTTCAAGTGTCTTTGCAGAAAATATTTTCATTTTTTATGTGCCATCACTTTCCGAGTAATTAATGTTTGTGCCACGGAAATGAGTGCCCCAATAAACCAATAGACTCCCATCGCGCTAGGTAAGGAGAAGCCCATGACAATAATCATTACCAACATGACATTACTCACGAGTTGCATTTGTTTTTGTTGGCTATCAGCAGCTGGATTCTTCATGGTACGACCGACATTTTTTACATCGCGTTTTTGTAACCATGTTGGTAGTTTCATTGCGACGAATTGGCTGGCGCCCATGAGAATAAACAAGACGACGGCCGTCCACCAACCAGCACTGAAGAAATTAGCCATCATCGCATTGCCAACTGATTGGTTTAAATTAAGTCCAAGGAACCTTCCGGTCGCTAAGATGGCGGAACCAGTCATTGCACCCCAAACCGCAATAAAGATTGGAAATTGGAGGAAGACGACAACTATTTGGGAGAATGGATTGACACCATTGCGTTTATAAAGTTCCATCTGCTCTTGCGCGAGTCGTTGTTTTTCGTATTGATTTGTTTTGGCGTTTGGATATTTAGCTTGAATCTTTGCTAATTCCGGTTGTAATAACGACATCTTTTGCGTGCCCATCGTTGACTTGAAAGTGGCAGCCATTAAAACGCCTCGCACGATAAGAGTCGTAAACAAAATTGCGAGAACTTGTCCCCAACCAGATGCTCCAAAACCAACAGCAAACGTTTCAATCATCCAGGCGACTGGATAAACAAATAAACCTTCAATTAATCCACGTTGGAATGCATACGCCCACGTTTTCGATCCAAAGAAATATTGTTCGGTTGGTCCATAATTTCCTTCTTCAATCGCAATACAAGCGCGATAGGCATTTTGAACTCGGTCAATTTCTGTTTTATAAAGTGATACAAAATCCGAATCCGGGGTGTGTTCAACCCCTAACTCAATTTTTAATTCATTGGTCCAATTATCCCAATTACTCCAAAGTTTATTGGAACCGCCAAGGAATTTGACATAACCATACTTTTCAAGTATTTCCGTTACATTTAATTCAGAGGCTTGTGCACCGGCTCGTTGCGTTGCGGCCACTAAAACCTTGGCATCTAGCGCTTTCCAATAATCGTCTGACGGAGTCGCAACGCCATTTTTATCTGCGGTATCGATAATTGATTGGAGGGTGTCGCTATAATCATAAGCGCCCGTTGCCCGATCGGCATCACCACCATCATGAACATACATAATTCTTGCTTGGTCTTCTGGTGAGCAGAAGTTAGCGGTACATCCCGACAAGATAAATACGAAAGCCGTGAGTCCAATAACACTCATCCATCGTTTGGTTTTTTTATTCATGCGCATTGCTCCTAAAGGTGTTAATTATTTGTTCTAATTTGAGGTTAGCCATCACATAGTTATCAATTGGGAAGTCTAGTCTTACGATGATTAGGATGTCATAACTTTCTTTTAAAGTGAGGATTGTCTGTAGCATTGCCCGAACTTGACGGCGAATGTGATTACGTTTGACGGCGTTACCGTGTTTTTTAGATACCGAGACCCCGACACGAGGATATCCCAGATCGTTAGTGGCGTGATAAATGACGAAAAAGCGATTTTTACTTATTTGGTTACTAGCGATAACTCGCTTAAAGTCTTGGTCTTTGGTGAGACGGTATAATTTTTTCACGATCATTCAATATTATGAATGAAAAAACCACATCCTTAAAGTAGTTGTGGTTTTAAAATCACAAACTAAGCTGAAAGAACGACTCTGCCCTTGGCACGACGACGCGCCAAAACTTTACGGCCGTTGGGTGTGGCCATCCGCGCGCGAAAACCGTGAATTGTCTTGTGTTTGCGTTTGCTTGGTTGATATGTACGTTTCATAATTAGCCTCCAGTGTACTTAATACACGCGTAGAAAATTATATTTTATATATGAATATAAAGTCAATTAAAACCCTAATATTTAGACCAATCATAAACCAAGCAATTTCTACCCCTTTTGTCTTTGTGGAAAGAAATATTCGCAAAGACCAACAACCAAATTAATGAAAACCGAGGTTTTTATGTGGAAAATCGTTGTTTTTGCCTAATATTTTATTATTTTTAGTGTCCAACGAACTAGATTAAGGTCTTATTTGTCCACATTGTGTGTTGTGATTTGTTTTGTCCACACTGTTTTCCACAAGTAAAAGATGTGAATTTGGTGGATTTGTGTATAAAATCGCGCTTTTGACGGCGTGCTATTGTGGAAAAATAAATTTTTCACCCTCGAACCCTATTATTTTATTGTGCATATGGTAAAATTTTGACAATTCCAAGGAGACGCCTATGAAACCATCAATCAGCGAAATTACCCAATTGTGGGATCGTATTTTAGAGCGGTTAAAAGCCAAAATTAACGATCGTCATATTTTTGATTCTTTCTTCGCTGGTTCATATCTCCATGGTATCGACGTTAATACTATGATTATTGTCGTTAATTCTGGTCTCGCAGCAACGTTATTGGCAACAAAATATTTAGATTTAATCGCCTCTGTCGTTCGTGATACGACTGAATCTGAATTTACGTTAAAATTTGTCCAAGCATCAGAATTACCTTCTTTTTCTAAACAATTAGAGAAGAAACCCTCTTTTTTCGCTTCATCTTTCATCAACCGTAAATTTACGTTCGACAATTTTGTTGTCGGTACAAGTAATCGCGAGGCGTCACAAGCCGCTTTAATGATTGCAAGCAATCCAGGAAAGTTATTCAATTACAATCCATTATTTATATATTCGAACTCTGGGTTAGGAAAAACCCACTTATTACACGCGATTGGCAATTATATTAAAGATAACGCGCCAACGCTTCGTGTCTTATACATCTCGACAGATGATTTTGTTGATGAATTCATTAAATATGTCCACGGTGATCGCGAAAGCGAAAACCTAAAGGACTTTTTTAAAGCCGTTGATGTCTTGATGGTTGATGACATTCAATTTCTCGCCGATAAAACGAAGACCGAAGAGATGTTTTTCCATATTTTTAACGCACTTGTAAACTCTGGGAAACAAATTATTTTAACGAGCGACCGTCATCCTAGTGAATTAAAAGGATTAGAGGCTCGCCTTGTGTCACGCTTTAATTCTGGTTTAACAATGAATATCACCAAACCAGACCAAGCAACATGCGTTGAAATTTTAAAACGTAAAATTGATGCAAACGGGCTGGATGTTAAAGCGTTTGATAATGATGTGCTCGATTTTTTTGCGGATCGCTTTTCAAACAATGTGCGAGAACTTGAAGGCGCTTTGAATCGTCTCCTGTTTTATGTCATCAACATCAAACAAGCAAAACACATCGATATGGAGCTCGCCATTGAATCGGTGCAACCATTAATTGGACCCAATGGTCCAAAAACTGGTTTGAGTGAAACGAAAATCATTAATACAGTTGCTGATTATTATAATTTGACCCCATCACAGCTCACGGGGAAAATTCGAACCAGCCAAATTGCCATGGCGCGACACATCGCAATGTATCTCATTCGGACGATGTTGGACATCCCATTTTTAAAGATCGGTTCGCTGTTCGGTGGGAAAGACCACTCCACTGTGATGAACGCTGTTTCAAAAGTGGAAAAATCGTTGAAAAATGACCAAGCATTAATCACCGCCATCGATCAAATACAAAAGCGGTTAAAACCATAGTTTTATATAATAAAAGACTTAAATGGATTGGTAAATATGATAAAATAATCGAGTGACAATAACCATATTTCACCAGTTATCCACATCACCCACAGCCCTTATTATAATTATTAAAGGAGTTAAATAAATGAGACTGAAAATAGAGCGCGAGACATTTCTAAAAGGACTCAACGTCGCCAGTAAGGCAATCGGAAGCAAATCACCGTTACCAGTGATGTCACAACTAAAACTTTCGCTTGACGAAAAAGGACTAGATTTATTAGGAAGCAATAATGAGATTGCAATAAAAACCACAATCCCATTTATGATTGAGGGAAAAGAAATAATCACCGATTACGAATTTGGTGGCGCTTTATTAAACTCCAAAATTGTCACTGAAATTGTGCGACGCATGGAAGGCAGCGAGATAATGCTTGAAGTCGTTGATGACACAATTGTTGAAATTGGAGATGGGAAATCAAGTTTCAAACTAAACGCCATGCGCGTTGAAGAATATCCTGAATTAGATATGGATGCTGACGGTGTTGTCATTCACCTTCCAAGTAAAACATTTGTGAAAATGGTTGAACAAACCGCCTTTGCCGCTTCTACCAAAGAACAAAGACCAATTTTAACAGCGTTAAATCTTGAAGCACTGGAATCAACAATTATTGCTACAGCTACCGATAGCGCAAGGTTGGCTAGAAAAGAAATACCAATCGATAAAATTGTAAAGATTAACGCCAACATCCCTGCTCGCGTGGTGATTGATGTCGCCCACTTAATTGAAAAAGAAACCGATTTATTAATATCGATCAGCGACAAAAAAGCACTCATCTCATTTGAAAACACAATTATCACATCCCGACTAATAGGCGGTGAATATCCCAACACTCACAACATCATCCCAAAAACATTCAACTATTTCCTTGAAGTCAATTCAAAAGAAATTATCGCCGCGATGGAACGTGTCTCACTGCTTTCAATTGAACGAGAAAACGTTGTTAAATTAACGATGAGCGAAGAAGCGATTGAAGTCTCGAGCAAGTCAGCCCAAGTCGGTTCGGCCAGCGAGCGGATCAACACCTTTTCCTACACAGGCGATCCGTTTGAAGTGTCGTTTAATTCTGAGTATGTCATGGCAGCAATCAGAGCTGCGCAATGCGACGACATCACGATTGCGTTTTTAGGAGAAATGAAGCCGTTTGTGGTCAAAAACGCCAAAGATGATTCCCAAGTTCAATTAGTCACGCCAGTAC
>CAZXCV010000003.1:0-26949 GCA_964639215.1 uncultured Staphylococcaceae bacterium | reverse complement strand
TATTAGGCCAAAATAAGCAAAAAAATCCTCACAAAGCAAAGGGAATATAAATATTCCCTTTTTTTATTAAAAATGATATACTTACATGGACATAGAATGCGAGTGTAAATGTGACTAAAATTATCCCAATTTCCATCAACACCAACTACATCACGTTAGGTCAATTTCTGAAGTTGGCGGATCTCATTCATTCGGGTGGGTATGCTAAGAATTTTTTATTGACAGCATCAATGTTCGTTAACGATATCGAGGATAACCGGCGGGGGCGCAAATTATATCCCGGTGATCAAGTTCGTTATAAAACGCAAGTGTTCGAAATTGTCGCTTTATGATTGTTACGAAGTTGGAGCTAAGCAACTTTCGTTCCTATGAAAAGCTGCGACTCGAATTTGAGGCCGGGCTTCATGTGTTCACCGGACCAAATGGTGCTGGGAAAACCAACATTGTTGAAGCGATTCACTATCTCGCTTTGGGGCGATCGTTCCGGACACCAAAAGATGATGTCTTGATCAAAAGAGGTAGTGAACAAACAGCGATTCGAGCGACCATAAAAACAAGCAAGCAACTTCGTAAGGTCGCAGCTGGATTGTCAACTAATGGAAAAAAGATCTTAGTCAACGAAAAACCAATCACTCGAATTTCTGAGTTGGTTGAACTCGTCAACGTTCTCGTGTTTGAACCCCGCGATGTGTTACTCTTCGAAGATCTACCAAAAGCACGTCGGAAATTTCTTGATATCGCCCTTGTTAAACATCAACGAGGTTATCTTGACGCCTTGACAAGGTATGAGAAGTTGTTGAAAGAAAGAAACGAATTGTTAAAACATGACCACGTCAATGAGTTACAGCTACAAGTGTTAACGGAGCAGTTAATCAACGCCTCGGCGCCGATTGTTAGTGCCAGAGGGCAATATCTCGAAAAAGTCAATCTCGTGCTTGAGCGCATCGTTAAAGCGGTCAGAGGAGCAAAGCGCGGCATTAAGCTTCATTATCTACCCTACACTAACATGAGCGCAACCTTCCAAGAGGATGCCGCCCAACTGTATCAAAAGACAAAAGAGCTTGATATTAAACGCAAATTGACGAATGTTGGCGTTCATCGTGAAGACTTCCGAATTGACCTCGAAGAACATGATGTCGCTACATACGGTTCGCAAGGGGAAAATCGCTTGCTGGCCATCGCCTTGAAATTAAGTCCCTACTTCATTGAAACCAACCAAGATAAACGCCCAATTATAGTGCTTGATGACGTGTTATCAGAATTAGATCAAACAGCGCAACTTCGACTCCTAGAATTCCTTCTCAAGTTTGAACAAGTATTCATTACTACGACACAATATGATAAAAACTACGGCACCGTTTACGATGTTGCCGACCATAAAGTAATAAGGAGAAGTACCAATGGAAAATAAAGAAAGTTTAATTGAAAAACAACGACGCGATTTAGAACATGAAAAAGTGCTCGAACGCGCTGATAAACAATATACCGCCAGCAATATACAAGTGCTGGAAGGACTTGAAGCCGTTCGCAAACGGCCGGGGATGTACATTGGGACAACTTCTTCACCTGGCCTTCATCATCTTGTTTGGGAAATTGTTGATAACGCAATTGATGAAGCGCTAGCTGGTTACTGCGATAAAATTGAAGTCACGCTTAATCCCGAAAACACCGTGACTGTGACCGATAATGGTCGTGGGATTCCAACTGATGTCGTGGCTAAAACCGGAAAATCAGCACTCGAAACGGTTTATACCGTCTTGCATGCCGGAGGTAAATTCGGCGAAGGTGGCGGTTATAAAGTGTCGGGTGGCCTTCATGGTGTCGGCGCATCGGTCGTTAATGCACTCAGCGAGTGGTTGGAAGTGTCGGTCTATCGCGAAGGCGTCGAACATTTTATCCGCTTTGAACAGGGCGGTAAATGCTTAAATCCCATCAAATTTGTGGGACCGACCGAGCGTCAAGGAACGGTCGTCACCTTTAAACCAGATGCGACAATCTTTACTGAGTCGATTGAATTTAGTTTTGAGACAATCCGCGATCGGTTAAAACAAATGGCGTTTTTGAATCGTGGGGTAACAATTGTTGTTACTGATTTACGAAAAGAAGCGCCGGTTGGTGAAAGTTTCCGCTATGATGGCGGGATTAGTGAATACGTCGAGTATATCAACAAGAACAAAGACCCCATCTTTCCAGAAGTGATTTACTGTGAAGGGCGAGATGAAGGAATTTTCGCCGAAGTCGCGATGCAATATAACGATGGCTATACGCCAAACGTTTATTCATTCTGCAACAACATTCATACTCATGAAGGTGGTACTCACGAAGAAGGGTTCCGCATGGCAGTGACTCGCGTTATCAATAATTACGCTCGCGAGAATAAATTCATTAAAGAAAATGAAGAAAATTACACGAGTGACGATGTCCGCGAAGGTTTGACGGCCATTGTTTCGGTTAAGCATCCGAATCCACAATATGAGGGACAAACGAAAACCAAGTTGGGTAACTCGGAAGTTCGGCGAATTGTCTCGGGTATTATTGGCGATCAATTAACGCGCTTTTTACTGGAAAACCCAAAGATAGCCAAACAAATCCTTGATAAGATTAATCTCGCCGCTGAAGCGCGTATCGCTTCGCGCAACGCCAAAGAAAATATTCGGCGCAAAGGTGCGCTTGATATTACAACATTACCGGGTAAACTCGCTGATTGTTCGAGTAAAGACCCGTCGAAAACAGAACTGTATATCGTTGAAGGTAACTCAGCTGGTGGGTCGGCTAAAAACGGACGCGACCGTGAGACTCAGGCCATCTTGCCACTTCGAGGGAAAATTCTTAATGTCCAAAAAGCGCAACTCAAGCGGATCTTTGCCAATGCTGAAATCGGCAATATGATTACGGCGATTGGTACTGGCATTGAACCAGAATTCGATGTTCAGAAACTCCGTTATCACAAAATTGTGATTATGACCGATGCTGACGTTGATGGAAGTCATATTAGAATTCTGCTATTGACGTTTTTCTATCGCTTTATGCGACAACTAATCGAACAGGGCTTTATATATATTGCCCAGCCACCACTCTATAAAGTGGAATATCGTCAAAAGAGTTATTACTGTTACTCCGATGACCAATTAACAAAACTTAAGGAACAACTTGGTTTACCCGAAGGGTATCCGTTCCAACGTTATAAAGGGCTTGGTGAAATGGATGCCGAACAACTGTGGGATACGACGATGGACCCAACCACAAGAAAAATGTTACGCGTCACGCTTAATGACGCGATTGAGGCTGATGATGTTTTCGCAAGTCTCATGGGTGAAAACGTCGAGCCACGCAAACGGTTCATTGACGAAAACGCGAAGTTCGTCAAGAACCTTGATATTTAAGGAGGATTGTTACAATGGCTGATGAATTAAAGAAAAAAGAAGAATTAGTAGCGACGGAAGCTGTCCAAGCCGGCATCGCCGCGGGCATGGTTGATGTCGATATTTCGGCTGAAGTACGCAGTGCCTTCCTCGATTATTCGATGTCGGTAATTGTGTCACGGGCAATCCCTGATGTGCGCGATGGTCTTAAACCAGTGCACCGACGCATCATTTACGGAATGAATGAGCTCGGAATGCAACCTGATAAACCATATAAAAAGTGTGCGAGAATCGTCGGCGATGTCATGGGTAAATTTCACCCGCACGGTGATCAAGCCATCTATTCAACGCTTGTGAGATTGGCGCAACCATTTTCAATGCGATATCCGCTAGTTGATGGTCATGGTAATTTTGGTAGCGTTGACGGCGACGAAGCGGCCGCGATGCGATATACCGAAGCGCGAATGGCAAAAATGGCAATGGAGATGGTTCGTGATATTAATAGCGATACTGTCGATTTTGCCGATAACTATGACGGAACCGAAAAGGAACCTGTCGTTTTACCATCACGCTTTCCAAATTTACTCGTTAATGGGAGTAGCGGTATTGCCGTCGGCATGGCCACAAACATGCCGCCACACAATTTGAAAGAGGTTGTGAGCGCGATTAAGGCAGTCGTAAAAAACCCCGATATTTCCGTTTTAGAATTAATGACCAATCATCTTTCTGGTCCTGATTTTCCTACCGGCGGATTCATTTTAGGAAAAGGTGGCATTCGCCAAGCCTATGAAACTGGAGCAGGATCGATTACGATTCGCTCGCGGACCGAAATCTTTGAAAAAGACAACGGTAAAAAGCAAATCATTGTCACAGCCATTCCTTACCAAGTGAATAAAGCTTCAATGATTGAAGCGATTGCCCAACTACATAAAGACAAAATAATCGAAGGCATTACTGACATTCGCGATGAATCGAATAAAGATGGCATCCGTGTCGTCATCGAACTGCGCCGCGATGTAATCGCCGATGTTATTTTGAATCAACTTTATAAAAATACCCAAATGCAAGTAAACTTCGGCATTATCAATCTCGCCCTCGTTAATGGTGAACCAAAGGTAATGCCATTAAAAGATTTACTGAATCACTACTTAACCCATCAAATCGAAGTCGTTGAACGACGGACGCGCTTTTTGTTAAAGAAAGCGGAAGATCGCGCGCATATCGTCAGTGGTTACCTCATCGCGATTGATAATATCGATGAAGTTGTGGCCATCATTAGACGAAGTGACACTGTCGAGACCGCAAAACAAAGCTTAGGCGAACGGTTTGGACTCTCTGAGCGACAAACAAAAGAAATTGTCGACATGCCGCTACGACGTCTCACCGGGATGGAAAAAATTAAACTCAATGAAGAAAAAGCTGATTTAGAAACGAAGATTACTTCATATCATGCTTTGCTTAACAATCGCGAATTAGTTGTTAACACCATCATATTGGAACTCGACGAAATCGCCACTAAATTTGGCGGAGACCGGGTCACCGAAATTAGTAATGACATCTCAACAATTGATGATGAGGATTTAATTCCTCAAAGCGATATTGTCGTCACACTCACGGTAAACGGGTATGTTAAACGAATGGATCCCGATGCATTCAGAACACAAAATCGCGGCGGTAAAGGCGTTAAGGGAATGGCCACGAACGATAATGATATCGTATCGATTTTAATACGCGCTCACACGCACACCGACATTCTTTTCTTTACCAATTTAGGAAAAGTTTATCGGATTCGGGGTTATCAAGTTCCTGAGTATTCACGAACAGCCAAAGGACTCCCGATCGTTAATTTACTCAATCTCGACAAAGATGAAAAAGTCATGACAGCAGTTCCAATTGATGAGTATTTAGAAAATCACTATCTCATCTTTGTGACGACGAAAGGCTTGATTAAACGCACTGAGATCACTGAATTTTCGTCAATCCGCCAAAACGGCAAAATTGCAATCAATTTACGTGAAGGTGATGAACTACTCGATGTGAAACACACTGATGGGCAAGCGTTAATCGGCATTGCCTCAAGCGATGGTAAAATGGTCAAATTCCACGAAACCGAAGCGCGTGACATGGGACGTAACGCTATGGGTGTCAAGGCGATGAACGTCGATGGCGGTCACGTTATTGGCGTCACGACGTCAGATGAAGGTGCAAATATCCTCGTATTAACCGAAAAAGGTTATGGAAAAATGTCGCTGGCTGATAGCTATCGACAAACGAAACGGGGTGCTAAAGGCGTCTTAACGATTAAGGCCACCCCACGTAATGGGAACATCGTCGCGATGCGCGCGGTCACCGGTAATGAAGATTTAATGATTATCACGACCGAAGGTATCGTCTTACGTATTTCATTGACGCAAATTAAAGTTGCCGGACGAGCGACTCAAGGTGTGCGGATCATTCGATTAAATGAAAACACCGCCGTTTCATCGATTGCCGTTGTTGAAGCTGCTGTGAATGATGACGAAGAAGAAAATAAACAAACAACCGACGATTCGATAACCGAGGAATAAACGTGCGCGCTTTAGTCTACTTTCAACCACTTAGTCGCGATACGCACAATTATGAAGGAATGCGCGTCGTCAAAAATCTCTACGAGGGATGTCGTCTCGCCAATATTGACGTGACGACAGATCCGCTTGAACAGTATGACATTGCGCATTTCGTCAGCACCAAAGCGTACAAATATATTAAAAACGCTTATTTACGAAAGGTTCCAATTATTATTTCGGCCTTAATGTCTGAAAACGACCCAGATGCCCGCTTGCTCTCCAAGCACGATGGTAAATGGGAGATTACAACACATGATTTAGCTGTGCTAGAACTCGCGACGTTAATTATCGTGCCCACTGTCAGCGGTAAAACGATTTTAACCCACCTTGGTGTTACAACACCAATCGAGGTCCTATCCGAAGGTATCATCAAAGGGCGATTTAATCAGGAACACGAGCTCGAAAAAGGCATCTTTGCTCGTTATTGCGGGTATAATCCCAACCGAAAACTTGTCATTGCCAATGGACGTTATTCACAAGAAAGCGGCTTACCCGATTATATTCAAATCGCGCGGCAATTTCCTGATGTTGATTTTTATTATTTTGGACCACAACCGACGCTTTGGTCGTTTTGGTTTTTTAAAAAGGAATATCGACAGGCTCCGAATAATGTCCATTTAAAGAAAACGGTCCACGAAGACGTCTATCGTTCGGCCTTACTAAACGCCAGTGCCTTTATGTTACCAAGTTATTATCCAGCTGGTACTGTCAGCGTGCTCGATCCGATGCTCAGCAAAACGCAAATTATCGCGAGGCGCGATGCGGTTTATCCTGATCTCGTCATCGATAAAATAACTGGATATATCGGCGATAGTAATCATGACCTGGAAAAAACACTGCGCCACTACCTTGATGGGAAAATTGCCAGTACAATTGAAGTGGCATATCAAAAAGCGCTCGAGGTTGATTTGGATATCATTGCCAAGAAACTCAAAGACATATATGAAACGCTTGCCAATTATGGCAAGAATTAAGTGAGGACACGTTATGCTCGAACTCAATAAATTAGAAAAAGAACCGCAACTAGTTAAGGAATTATTGAAACGGAAAGGTTGGGATGTTGATTTAGACCCAATCATTCAAAAGCTTGCGCACAAACGCGCCTTACTTTTTAAAATCGAAAACGTGAAAGCCGAAGCAAATCGCTTATCTGCAAGCGTCCCAGAACTTAAGAAAGCGGGCACTGACGTTATGCCCATATTTGCTAAAGTTAAGCAACTAAATGCTTCAAACATTGAAGTAGAACAAGAATTAAAAGTGCTTGAATCAGAACTTAATCACATCTTATTTTCCCTTCCTAATTTACCAGATGCTGATTTAAAAGCCGGTGGTAAGGAAAATAATGAAGTAATCCGTGTTTATGGAACAAAACCAACTTTCGATTTTCCGATTAAAGATCACGTGGAACTAGCCACTTCGCTTAAAGTTGTTGACTATGGACGCGCCGCTAAAATATCGGGAGCTGGAACGTGGATATATACGGGTGTTGGGGCGGAACTTGAATGGGCGTTAATTAATTTCTTTATCAGCGAACACTTAAAGGATGGTTATCAATTCATTCTTCCACCACATTTATTAAATGATGAATCTGGTTTTACTGCTGGACAATTTCCCAAATTTAAACAAGATGTGTTTTGGCTCGATGGTGTGGAACCAAAGCGGTTTTTATTACCGACGGCAGAAACAGCGCTTGTAAATTTTCATCGACAAGAAATTTTAACGGAAGCCGAACTGCCGAAGAAATATTTTGCATACACCCCGTGTTACCGTTGTGAAGCCGGAAGTTATCGTTCTGAGGAACGCGGAATGATTCGCGGTTATCAATTTAACAAAGTTGAATTAGTCCAATATACGACCAATTCCGGTAGTGACGCTGCCTTTGAAGAACTCGTTAACAAGGCGGCTACTTTAGTCGAAAAGTTGGGGCTACACTTTCAGTTAAGCAAGCTGGCGGCTGGTGATTGCTCGCATTCGATGGCGCGCACATATGATATCGAAGTTTACATACCATCGATGGGCATCTATAAAGAAGTCAGTAGTGCTTCAAACGCCAGGGACTATCAAGCGCGACGCGGAATGATTCGCTACCGTGACAAAGATGGAAAAATTCAATATTGCCACACGCTCAATGCCTCTGGATTAGCGACTTCGCGCCTGATTCCGGCAATTCTTGAACAATATCAGCAAGTGGATGGTTCACTCGTTATTCCTGAAGTTCTACGCCCATTCATGGGTGGACGTGACCGCATCGCTTTGAGCAAATAATTTAATATGGCGAAAAAGCGCCATTTGAGCCAACCATTTGCGCCATGGATTGACCACCTTAGCCGCATCCTCATTCTCGGCAGCTTCCCATCAATTCGAGCGATTGAAGTTGGCTTTTATTATGGAAACGAACGGAATCGTTTTTATCGAGTACTCTCTGAATTATTACGCGTTGATTTAGTCACTTGTTCGGGAACTCTTAAAAAGAAAATACTATTAGAGCACCATATCGCAATCCATGATGTCATTCAAAGCTGTGACATCAATGGATCAAGTGATGCCACAATTCGAAACGTCGTTGTTGCTGATATCCGCAAATTAATGAAAAAATATTCAATTAGGCACATCTTCATTAACGGAAAAACAGCAGGACGGCTTTTTGATGAATTTTTTAGCGAGTTTCAAACGATGCGTACAATTTTACCATCATCGAGTCCCGCGAATGCACAGTATCGACTACCTCAATTAATAGATTCATGGTCACCAATCTTGTCGTATATCTAAAAATATTAGATATGCTATAATTTTTATGCCATCGCGATGAGATGAGTGCGAACCAGGTCAGGACGGAAACGTAGCATCCTTAAACATCTCGCTCATGTGCGGTGGTTTCTTGCTTTAATAAACGATGAAAAACATCCACGAACACTTTATGAAGGCGGCCTATCGCGAAGCTAAGCGCGCCTTACTAATCGATGAAGTCCCAATTGGCGCCGTCATTGTTCGTGCTGGTCAGATTATTGCTCGCGGTCATAATAAGCGCGAAAAAAATAACGATCCAACCGCGCATGCTGAAATCATAGCGATTAAGAAAGCAGCTAAAAAATTAGGCTCATGGCGATTAACTGATTGCACCATCTACGTGACAATCGAACCATGTGCGATGTGCGCAGGAGCGATTGTATTGGCGCGAATTGACACAGTTATATATGGAGCCCCAGACCCAAAAGGGGGAGCGCTTGGATCCTCATTCAACTTGTATGAACAAAGCCGGTTAAACCATTATCCAACTGTGGTTCACGACATTCTAAAAGAAGAATGCAGCAAAATAATTAGTGAATATTTTAAAACAAAGAGATTGCAAAAATAGTGGCGATTTGCAGGTAAATTGATGAGAATAAAATATAACAAATCACTCATAGTTGGATTGTTAATAACATCTTTTCTCAGTGGATGCAGCACGTCAAATATTTCGTTTTATTCAACAAGTAACCCAAGCTATTGGAGTCCTTACTTTGACTTTAATCCTGTCTTTGGCAAACAACGAAAATTATCCGAGTTCTATATTTTGCGAACCTATCACGTTGGTGAAGAATCAAATTTTGATGGCACGTTGCTCAATCCAAGAAATTATGAAGATGATGGCGAAGTTCCCTTTTATCGCTCGAGCGAATTGAGTGATAGTAGCTCAAGTCATATGCCCATTGATTATTCAGATGAAGTAATTGAGTTTATGGGACACGATGCAACGTTAGCCAACCTCATTGCTACTTATAATGTCGGGGCGTTATCACCAGTGCAAATTGATGATTTGCTTAATAATCTCGCCACAAATGATGATATCGTAAACTTTGAAGAAATTGATTTTACCGAAACAATCTATTATCACGATTTCTTTAGTGGCCCTTATTATGCTTACAACAACTATCATAAAATCGAAAACGTCCAATCGTCCCGTTATGACAATCAAATTGTACACGGGACTGGTACGGGAACGATTTATTACCAAGATGGCTTTGTCGATGAATATTCACTCGTCGAGCAAATTCGATCAGATGGATATTTCATTTACGAAATGCGAGATGAAACCTATCCAGACACTAGTAATCGAGAAACAGATTACAAACGCGTAAGTCCCCGGACGGACGGCAATTTTAAAGACGCGCTTCGTCTTGGGGGTGGTGGCCGTGCCCTTCGATGGCTCGACAAACGCGCTGAAAACTATGGACCTTACATCGATGGCACGAAACCAGGGTATCAAAACTTTTATGCGCTATCCTTAACCGCGACAAAGACGACCATCAGCACTAATATCACCTATCATTTACAAGTCAGTCAACATATTGGAGAAAATAATACAGCCGTCTACAACATGGATTTGCTCTACATTGTCACAATTACCAACGGCATCGTTTCTTCAATCGAACAGCTGCAGACATATTCAGTCAATTTAGCATAGGTTATGCTAAAAACAGTAAATACAGGACTATTATTGTATAATAGTTCTTTACTATAGGGAGTTATTGTTATGCTTGAATTACGTAATATCCACAAGGAATATATTGTTGGAAAAAAACCACTTGAAGTGCTTAAAGGGGTGACGCTTTCATTTCAAGAAAAAGAATTCGTTGCCATTTTAGGACCTTCCGGATGTGGCAAAACCACATTATTGAATCTCATCGGGGGACTTGATCAATATACTTCGGGAGATTTAATCATTGAAGGAATGTCGACTAAGAAATTCAATGATCGCGATTGGGATAGCTATCGTAATCATCGGGTAGGTTTCGTTTTTCAAAACTATAATCTCATCATGCACTTAAATGTGCTTCAAAACGTTGAGTTATCGATGACGCTCTCTGGTGTTAGTATTGCTGAACGCCGCCGGAGAGCGACCAAGGTGCTTGAAGATGTCGGGCTCGGCGACAAATTATTTAAACGCCCCAACCAATTATCTGGTGGCGAGATGCAACGTGTCGCGATTGCGCGTTCAATGGCCAACAAACCAGACATTTTATTAGCTGACGAGCCAACAGGAGCACTTGATAGTGTTACTTCGACGACGATTCTTGACATGTTACAAGAAATATCAAAGAAACGATTAGTCATCATGGTTACCCATAACCGTGAACTCGCTGAAAAGTATGCTACACGCATCATTAAACTCAAAGATGGTGAAGTTGTTTCTGATTCCTCAAACATTTCTAAAACCACGCAAGTTACGATTGTTGGTGATGAGGTCGGTAAAAAAACAGCGATGAGTTTTATCACCGCTTTAAACATCAGTTTTAATAATTTGTTAACTAAAAAAGGTCGAACAATTATGACGGCGATTGCTGGGAGCATTGGCATCATCGGCGTCGCACTCGTTTTGGCAGTATCAAACGGTTTTACGAACTACGTTCATAAAATGGAAATGTCGACACTGTCTGGATTTCCGATCACTGTTAATAGCGTGTCATATAATTTTGCACCACCTGATCGAAGTGTCAATGTCCCACTATTACCTGCAGAAGAAACGGTACTAGTGTATGACCAAACGTTTATCACGGGACACGTCAATCAATGGACCGAAGAGTATTTTGATTACATTGAGGGTCTCAAAGATATGCCAGGTGTCAATAGCGTTAGTTATCGCTATACCTTAGGTATGAATTTGGCCGTTAAAAGTCCCGCTAGTAACGTCTCAATGTGGCGCGATGATGGCGGTGGGTTTTTCTCAACCTTATCAAATTTGTCCACGTCCTCGTGGCACGAACTACTTGGAGATGAAGCCTTTGTCCGTGAGTATTATGATTTGCTAGGAACAACAGTACCTAGCAGCTATCCACTCACGACTAACGAAGCGGTTTTAATCGTCGATGAATATAATCGTGTCGATCGCGATGTTCTACAAAATCTCGGGCTTCTTAATAGCGCCGACACATCAACCGCATCTTTGACTTTCAACGATATCGTTGGGAAACAAGTACGACTTTTCAACAATGATGAATATTTCATTTACGATGAAGATGCTTCTTTTATCGCAACCGATGCCTTTGCTGGACCCAAGGAAATGCGGCTCTACCGACGACCGACGAACACAGAACTGACAACGCTTTACGATAATCCTAACATTGGACGTACGATTACAATAACGGGCATTTTACGTCCTAAAGAAGCTTCACCCGCCAATCTCATGGCAACAGGATTGGGCTATCTTCCACAATTGGCAGAAGAAATGTTGGAAGAGAACAAAGCCTCGAACATTGCGACTGATCATTTTAATAATTTCTATACCGAAATCGTTAATGTTTCGGGAACGATGGTCCCAGTTCCACATTTTTATAGTGTACGTAGTGAAGGAGTGGAAACATCAGCACTTGATTATATCAACCACGCTAAATACTTAGGTACAGATTTAATTACCCACCCAATTATTGCGACGGTTTTGGCTGCTCAACCAGCGGCCGTACCGATTAATTTGTCACTCGTGGCGGGGATTTCAATTTTCCCATCCAGTTTCCAAGATAAAAAAGCCATAATTAATTATCTTGATGCATGGAATGAAGATCGAGTTGAAACGGATCACATTTATTACACTGATTTAGCAGAGAGTCTCACTTCTTCCATTGGTACGATGATTGATGTTATCTCGGTCGTATTAATCGTCTTTGCGAGCATTTCGCTCGTCGTCTCAAGTGTCATGATTGGCATTATCACATATGTCTCGGTCATTGAGCGTACCAAAGAAATTGGGGTTTTGCGCGCGATTGGAGCTCGTAAAAAAGATATCGCCCGACTATTTGAAGCCGAAACGGTAATTATTGGCTTTACAGCAGGTGTGATCGGAATTGCTGTGACATTACTAATAACAATACCAATCAATTTAATTTTAAATGCCGTGTTTCCGGGTCAAGGTTTGGCGACCATTGCACAACTCAATCCCCTCCATGGCATTGCTTTAATCATCATCAGTGTTGTTTTAACATTATTTTCAGGATTAATCCCGAGTCGAATTGCAAGCAATAAAGATCCGGTTGTCGCCCTGAGAACGGAGTAAACGTATGCGTGTTGCAAGCCAAGTGTTACAAGCACTAAATGAACATCGACCAGTCGTTGCCCTCGAATCAACCATCATTTCGCACGGGATGCCTTATCCTCAAAATGTTAAAACCGCTTTAGCGGTGGAACAAGCGATTATTGAGATGGGAGCGATTCCAGCGACAATCGGAATTATCGAAGGTGTTGCTGTTATTGGAATGTCGAATATAGAAATCGAATTATTCGGGCAACGGCACGATATCAAGAAAGTTTCTCGTCGAGATCTACCGCTCGTTTATGCAAAAAAAATGTGGGGCGCGACCACCGTGGCTGCCACGATGATATTAGCCGCACAAGCCGGGATTGAAATTTTCGTTACCGGTGGGATTGGCGGGGTACATCGTCAAGTTGAACTAACTCACGATGTTTCAGCTGATTTGGAAGAATTGGCGCAAACGAATGTCACAGTTGTTTGTGCAGGAGCAAAAGCAATCTTAGATTTACCGAAAACATTGCAGTATCTCGAAACGAAAGGCGTACCTGTCTATGGCTTTAAAACAGCACATTTACCGGCTTTTTACGTACCTGATAGCGGATTACCAGTTGATTATGAACTTAAAGATGAACAAGAAGCCGCGCTTATTATTGATATTAAAAGACAGCAACAATTGCATGGAGGAATTTTAATCACCGTTCCAATTCCGACACAATATGCACTTAATCCTAAGGTGATGGACGCTGCAATAAACCAAGCGCTCATAGAAGCACAACAACAGCACATTAGTGGATTTGAAGTCACCCCATTCTTATTAAAACGCGTGAGTGAATTGACGCACGGGGAATCACTCGAGAGCAACATTGCTCTAATTTTAAATAACGCCCGAGTTGGCGCTTTAATCGCCAAGGAATTAGCAAAATTATGACAAGAGAATACATTCTCGCCCAAGCGCTAAAAAAGATGATGAAAAACAAGAATCTTGATGAAATTAACGTCAAGACCTTGACCGAATTATGTGGTGTATCACGCCAAACTTTCTATTATCACTTCAGCGACATTTATGAACTTTTAGCCTGGATATTTCTCAACGAAACGATTGATGGGTTTGATAAAGCAACAACATGGATGGAAGCCGTAAGTCGCATTGGCAGGTATTGTGTTAATAATCGCACATTTATCACGCAAACTTATAAAAGCGCCGGCAAAGATTTATTAATAGAATTCGTTACGAATCACTTATATCAATTTCATTATCGCTCAATTGTCAACGGAGATTATGATCAGCGAATTAAGGAACAAACACGAAAACGAATCGCCCTGTTTTATAGTTCGGCGAATAGCGCGATTCTCCTTGATTGGATTCGTAGAGATATGAGCGAGCCATTAACCCCCATCATCGACGAACTTCAAGAGCAATTAGGCGATTATTTGACAAAAATTTTTGAAGGAGCCAGTGATGGAAAAATTTGAATTTCAACTGAAAACAAAAATATATTTCGGACTAAAGGAAGAAAATCGAGTTGGTGAAATCATCAACGGATATGGATATCAGAAAGTCTTGATTCATTATGGTCTAAGTTCTGTGAAGAAAAGTGGTCTTCTTGATCGAGTAAAGCAGTCATTAAGCGCGGCAAACGTTTCATTTGTTGAATTAGGAGGCGCAAAGCCAAATCCCGAAATTGAACTGGTACGGGAAGTTGTTAAATTAGCAAGGCGCGAGAATGTTGAACTAATCTTAGCGCTCGGTGGTGGCTCCGCGATTGATTCAGCCAAACTCGCTGCGGCTGCATTTTATTATGACGGCGACCCATTTGACATCACCCTGAGAAAACACATCCCAGTTCGTGGATTACCAACAGGTGTGATTTTAACAATCGCCGCGGCTGGTAGTGAAATGTCACTTTCATCTGTGATTACAGATCCGAACACTAAAAGCAAGTTAGGGTTTATGAACCAATTGAATCAACCGCTTTTCGCCATCATGAATCCAGCACTAACATATACAGTGTCAAAATATCAGACAGCCGTTGGTATTGTTGATATGATGATGCACACACTTGAACGATATTTTTCTAAATCGACACCGCTTGAATTTGCTGATCGATTGGCCGAATCACTTTTAAAAACAATTATTGAAGCCGCACCAATAACAATGCAAAACCCATCTGATTTTGAATCAAGATCGACATTAATGCTGGCTAGCTCATGGGCACACAATGGATTGACGAGTCTAGGAAAACCATACTTAATGCCTGTGCACATGATGGAACACGCGGTTAGTGGTTTGTATCCCGAAGTTGCCCATGGTGCGGGTTTATCAGTATTATTTCCAGCTTGGGCTTTATATTATTTTGATTATGATATAGATAAGTTTGATCGATTTGCTCATAACGTCATGGATTCACACTTGTCGAATCCACACGATAATGCAAAGCAAGGCATCTTGAAGTTAAAACAATTTTTTGGTAGTTTAGGTATGCCACTTACTTTCCGTGAGCTCGGCATTGAAAATCCGGATATTGACTGGCTGGTCGCTAAGTTGACAAAAGATGGTACACGTGTGGTTGATCATCATGTCAAACCACTCGACCAAACGGTCGCCCGCACGATTTTTGAGTCGTGCCGATAAGGAGTAAGTATGCGCAAAGAAGATGTATTTAGTTTGGTCGTTTATGCCGTGATGATTGTCATCGCGCTTTTTGTTGGACTTGAGGTCATTGCCCCATCATTCGAAGCAACGAATATTTATGGTGCTTCTCAATATGTTTATGCATTATCTTCAATTATTGCCGGCTTTTTAATCAACGTCATTTTACTGGAATTAGGGCATGTACTTGGAGCCAAGATTGGCGGGTACGATATCCTATCCGTGAATATTCTTGGCCTCTGCTTTTTTAAGCTTGAGGGTAAATGGCGGCTTGGATTTCGAAATTTTGACGGATTGACTGGCGAAACCAAGATCACACCACGTCGAGCTAAAGCTTCACCTTATCCCAATCTCTGGTTCGGACTAATTCTATTTACAATTGAATTTATCGTTGGACTCGTGGCTTATGCACTCATCCCTGAAGATTTATGGATTCGTTATGCGCTCATTATTGTTGTGGCAATTGGTGGCATGTTGATGTTTTATAACGTCATGCCATTTAAACTCGATACGATGAATGATGGTTATCGCCTCGCTTTAATTTCTAAGGGTGTTAACGTTGAAGCATACAATGAATTAATGAGAATCGAACGTATTTATAGTGATGGTAAAGAACCCGAAAACATTGTGACTTTCGATGAGATTACGACATTAACCGCACAAGTCAATCTCTATCGGGTTTACCAACTATTAGCCCTTGATCAATTTGATGAAGCTGAACAACTGATTGATAAGATCATCACGCAACCTGACAAGTTAAATGATGTCACGAATGGCCGTGTATATTCCCAAAAAGTGTATATACGATTATTAGCATCAACCAAGGAAGAGGGGAGTGCCTTCTATCAAGAAAAATTAGACTCACGCCAGAAGAAATTCCTTTCAAGTGATTTATCGATGGAATCGCTTAGAGCGTATTTGCTCGTTGCAGGTACTGTCGAAGATAGTCAAAGTGAATGTATCTATGTTCTTGAACGCAAAAATGGAGCCTTGAAACGATCGGTAGAACCAGGGCGAAAAGAAGTCGAAGCAAAATTATTTGAACGAGCGTTAAATAAAGTAAAAGAAGCACATCCAGATTGGACTTTTAAGTACTAGCCAAACAAAAACCCTTAGCGCATAACTAAGGGTTTTTATGTTATTTATTTAACTTCGCTTTCTGCTTTGGAAACAATTTCTTGTTTGACTTTGATGCGCAGTTTTTCACTTGCTAATGCGACTTTAATTATAATAAAGAGCACAAGACCAATGATTAAGAAATCAATAATTGTTTGAATGAAATTACCGTAAGTTAAACGGATTGGAGCGGCAGCCCAGCCACTTGCAGGCAAGAATGAGTCGGGATCTTCGAGTGGATTATTGGGAACACCAGGCTTTAATGTGAAGAACCATTGTTTGATATCGGTACGTACGATCCATGAAATAATCGGCATCAGGATATCATTAACAAGACTGCTGACAACTTTTTGAAACGCGGCGCCGATGATAACACCAACCGCGAGATCAAGGACGTTCCCTTTTAAGACGAAAGATTTGAATTCAGTAAGAAACTTCTTCATAAATACTCCTATTCGCCCATGATTAAGCGATGCTATATAAATCATACATGTTTATTTTTTATTTTCTAGTATCCCAAAATGCTGAGATAAGTTGCATAAAGACCAATAATTTGATATAAGTCAATGCTATGGGGGTTCTTCAATGAATAAAATAAAAATCATCACCGATTCAACGTCTGATCTTCGGGTGGAGACATATAAAGAGTACGATATTCACGTGGTTCCATTATTGGTAAACTTTGGAGAACAATCATACAAAGATATTTTTGAGATAACGCTTGAACAACTTTATGCACGCGTTGAAAAAACACGACAATTTCCCAAGACATCAGCGGTATCACCAGCGGTATTCTCAGAAGTTTTTGCAAAATACGTCGATGAAGGTTATGACATTTTGTTCGTTGGAATTGGTAAAGAGTTATCGCTGACTTTTTCGGCCGCGACAATGGCTGCGCAAGATTTGGGGCGCGGGAAAATCCGACTAGTCGACAGTATGAATTTATCGTCAGCGACAGGACTACTATTAATGCGAGCTGGCGAGTTACGCGATTTAGGTAAATCAGTTGATGAAATTGCTGATGAACTCGAAAAATTAAGTAAAAAAATGCATACCTACTTTGCAGTCGAAAATCTTGAATATTTATACCGAGGTGGACGTGTCAGTGGTGGGAAATACTTCCTTGGAACGATGCTTCGCGCTCATCCGATTATTAAAGTGACCGAAGGAAAACTAAGTGTTTATAAAACTCCGAAAGGAAAAATGGTCAAAGCACTTGACGAAATGCTCAGTGAATTTTACCGAATCGGACCGAAAAACGTTGATTTAGGACGCGTGATGGTTACCCATGCATTTGCTGGGTCAAGCGTTAATTACATGGTCGACAAACTTAAAGCCATGGGCGTTCAAGAAGAAAATATTTATATTGGTACCGCGGGTTCGGTCATCGGGACTCACTGTGGACCAAATACCATCGGCATCCTCTTTATCGAGAAATAATAAAAAAAGCACGGAGTAAGTCATTGTTCATAATAGATGAACGAAAACCGTGCTTTTTATTTTGTTTATTGACCAGAAATAGCTAGTTTTTTAATTAGGATACTTGGTGTCGTCGTTGATGATAACTGCAGTTCGCTATCATTGCCGACATCAGTAACATCAAGGAATAAATCTTTAAGATTACCAGCGACTGTAATTAGGTTAACGGGTCTGACAATTTTACCATTTTCGATTAAAAAACCCGATGCTTGCAGTGAAAAGTTGCCTGATTGGGTATTAAGCCCAGAATGTAATCCTTGCACTTCTTTAATTAAAACACCTTCTTTTACTTTGCTGATGAGCGCTTCAAGTGGTTTGCGTCCGGGTTTGACGATGAGATTGACATAACTGGTACTAATCTTTCCACTACCACCCCGATATCCGTTTCCAGTTGTTTTCACATTATCTTTAGCGGCTGACAGTAAGTTGTAGAAGTATGTTTCTAACATTCCTTGATTGATAATCGATTTATTATACGTGGCTACGCCTTCGTCATCAAAATAACGGAAGAAGCAATTGCGCGTTAATGGCGCTTCGTTCACCGTCAGTTTTTTACTAGCGACGAGTTGATGGAGTTTCCCTTCTAGTAGCGATGATTTCTTTTGAACTTCCTCGGCTGAGGCACCATCAAGAAACGCCTCTAATAGCGATGCTGCGACTTTTGGCGCTAAGATGACTGGATATTTTTTGCTCGGGATTGAAGTGGCGCCAATTTTTTCAAGCGCTTCCTTAACAATCGCGGTAACGAAATCATCAATGTTAAAATCACGAGGATCTTTGGACAAATGGATTTTATAAGCAGTCCGTGTCGCGTCTCCATCTTTAACAAGCACACTCGCATAATAATAGAAATGATTACTCTTGCTCTTGAGGTTCATACCGTAGGAATTGCATAAAAGCACTTCCTCATCAGATTCAGAATAAGAGACGGAATCAACTTCACTAATACGAGGATCAGCCGCTTTTAACTTTTTCTCAATCTCATAAAGATTCGCGAGTTTTTGCTCGACGGCTAATGAGCGAATCGCTGGATTATAAACATTAGCCCGGCGGTATTTGCTCGAACCAGGATAAATAATTGCTGGATCGTCTTTATCGACAGCTTTGGCGGTATCGATGACTTTATCGACGATGAAGGATGGAGCAAGCTTATCGATTTTTTCAGTCGTGGCATAACCGATTTTGCCTTTATAAATACCACGAGCGGATAATATTTTCGCATCTTCGAGCGAGTAAGAATCGACTTCGCTGTGGAAGAGACTAAATGAAAGGGCATATTTTTTGCCGATATAAAGTTCGAGCGCTTCAATCCCTTTTTCTTTAGCGAGATCGAAGTATTGTTGATATTTAGCCATTGATACTACCTCCACGGCCACCGACCGTTATTTCGCTGACACGTATGGTTGGTTGTCCAACATCGACGGGAATACTGCCGGAAATAGAGCCGCACATTCCTTGAGCGCGCAATAGGTCATTACCAACCATGTCTATTTTTTGTAAAATGTCAGCTCCATTACCTATTAATGTCGCGCCTTTGACGGGTTCGGCGACTTTCCCATCGCGAATGAGATATGCTTCAGACACGGCGAAGTTAAAATCACCTGTGGCTGGATTTACGGACCCACCACCTAATGATTTAGCGTAAAGACCAAATTTTGTGGCTGCGATTATTTCTTCTGGTGTCGATGAACCATTATCAATGTAAGTATTGCTCATCCGCGAAGTTGGTTCATATTTATAACTTTGACGGCGGGAGGCTCCATTTCCTTTACTACCCATGCGGCGACCATTGAAGTCGTCAATCAGGTATTGTTGTAAAATGCCATCTTTAATTAAGACGTTTCGTTGGGTCTTGTTACCCTCATCATCGATATTGCCAGAACCCCAAGCATTGGGAATTGTCCCATCATCGATAGCGGTTACAACAGGGTTGGCGATTTGTTGCCCGATTTTATCGGTAAAAACCGATAATTTCTTAGCGATCGACGTGGCTTCGAGTGGATGGCCACACGCTTCGTGGAAGATAACGCCACCAAAGCCATTGCCAAGCACGACTGGCATTTTACCGCTTGGACATTCGTCAGCATGGAGCATTCTAATCGCGCTTTTCGCAACTTCTAATGCTTTCGTTCTATAATCAATCTCTCTCGTGAAAAATTCAAAACCCGATTGAGCGCCAGGACCCTCGAACGCTGTTTCGATTTTGCCATTTTCAGATGCTAAGGCGATGAATGCCATTCTTCCGCGAAGTCGCTCGTCATGAAATTCCTTACCTTCGCTATTGAAGATGACGACTTTCTTAAAGTTATCCATCATCATGGTGTTCACTCTAACAATCCGCGGATCGTGATTTTTAATAATCGCACTCGCGTCCTTGAGGATGTTTACCTTTTCATCGGTAGGCACATCATAAAGCGGTCGTTCAATTTGATGGAGATTTTTAACTTTTACACGTTTGATTGATGTAACGGTGACTTGTCGCTGATCATGAAACGATTTAGACAAAGATGAGGCTAAAGCTCCGAGACCCTTAAATGACACGTCATTCGTGTAACCATAGACGCTTTGAAGTTTATTAAGTAACCGAATACCAGCACCATATGCTAGTCCGCTCGTACTTGTGTCAACTTGACCGTTTTCAACCGAAATTGATGAAGATAATGTTTCTTCAAGATAAATTTCAGCAAAATCAGCCCCTGTTTCAGTCGCGATGTTTAACACTTTCATCGCAATGGATTTAGATATCATATTGCACTCCTTGTTCGAATAAGTGTGTTAATTATAACACAGCCACATTTAATCAATATCGCGGAATACCCTCAATTATACTGAGAAAATTTTTTAATAAATTGTAATAAAAACTAAAATTTAAGCAGTAAAACATCAAAAACTTGCCATAATGTAACTATGGATGATAAATCACGACTGACACTGTTAAATGACCGCTTAAATGAGCGGCGCCTCACTTGGACAAAAGCCGATTATGAAATGATGACTGGTAAAGCGACACCACGGGGACGCATGCTTGGCTTTTTAACGCCTGGGTATCGTGGAAAAGACAAACTTTGGCAAAGTGGACGCATTTGTTATGGTTATTGCTACAAAACATATACCGATCGTGATTTTACTCGTCCCTATCTTGCCTGGGTGATTTTTTCGCCCATGAGTAGTTTTGAAGAAAATCCGTTACTTTATGAATCAATTATCCAAAAGCTGCAGCCTTTAATGGACACTAAAAAACCGGACCGTCAGCTACATAAATTTTTTCATGCATTAACGAATCCGGTCACAGAACCGAAATATTTTCCGATTCACGAACACTATTGCGATGGGAAATTAGTGTACGTGTCGACCACATATGTTTTCCCAGAACTAACTAGTCAATTGAAACTTGGGATTATCCCGATTATCATCGCACCCGGTGTCACAAAAGAAATTATGTGTGTACCAGATGGATTACTTAAAGATCAAACGTTACTTTTTTAACCAGTGGTGAAATGCGCGTTTGATATCTTTTGGGTCTAAAAACGGATAGAGACTATCAATATCTAAATCAGGATATTCACCAGCAAGATATTGGTCGATCAGCTTAGATAACGCTGCTTGGCTGACAAATGGGGCGACAGCCATAAGATAATGGTTTAATTCTTTACTTGTCAGTGCTTTTTTAAAGACGGCATCACAATCTTGTTCGTTAAGAAATGGCATAATGGCCGGTAGTTTTAGCTTTGAAAAATCAGCATCACCAGCAAGATATTTTTCGATAATTTCGTGAATATCTTCCTCGTCCATGAATGGGAGCATCATCATTAATTTGCGCGTCTTCGGATCATCATCTTCATCATCGCTGGTATGAAAGTGCGTGTGGACACCGGCTCGTCTCATTTGACGGTCGATATTGTGTTTAATGCGCCTCGCAAAGCCCCTGGCAAAAGATGGTGTCTCGTCATCTTCCTCATCATCGGCGTCGATTTCATCTTCAGGCTTTTCAGTGGTTTCCTCGTCGTTTTTAACGGGCTCTTCTGATTTTGTTTCCTCGTCGAGATAGACAACTGTTTCGTCTTTGTTTTCAGCGTTCGCGGCTTCCTCCTTGCTAATTTCCACATAGACGATTTGATTATCTTTCATTACTTTCTTGAGAATCATTAGATTTTCCTCCTAGGTATCTTTGTTCAGATAACGTTAATTGTTTGGTTAGTTCACTTCGATTAACCGTAAGGCGTCCCTCGCGAATTTCACGGAGTACGTATAACCGTTCCGAGGGTGATAATTGATTGATAACTGTCGGAATCGCGACATCTAGTTTACCTAATGCGATTTGGCGGACGATAAATTTCCGATTATGGTTGGCGAAGATATCGTCGGGATTAACATTAAGTTCCTCATTAAGGCAAAGAATTTCTTCGAAGCTTGCATCGAAAATCTTCGTTAGCGCGAGGAGCATTTCTAGCGTTGGAACAGCGTTACCAGTTTCCCATTTTGAGAGTGCTTGCCGCGAGATGAACATCGCCGAAGCCAACTGTTCTTGCGACATGTTGGCCTTTTTCCTCAGCGTGGTTATTTTTTCACCGACCCGGATTGAATCAATCATTATTTTCCCTCGCCTCAATCATAACGAAGTGTCAATTGGCTTTCACGCAACGCGTAGTTGCATCGAGTGATAAATCGAACTGACGACAAGATGGTTTTTAGTTGCTATTAGATACCTTAGATGATATCATTTCTTCGCAACTTACTTTAAGTCCATCTGAGGCTTAAGGCGGAAGGAGAGCAAATCGATGAAATCTGGCATTCACCCAAAATACCAAAAAGTGACCGTTACTTGTGTCACCTGTGGTACCGTGTTCGAAACAGGATCGACACTCAAAGAAGTTCGTGTTGATACTTGCAGCAACTGCCACCCGTTCTTTACTGGTAAACAAAGATTTACACAAGCGGATGGTCGGGTCGATCGTTTCAACAAAAAATACGGCATTGACCAAAACAAGAAATAACTTGATTGAACTGAAAGATACCGCCATCACCTGGCGGTTTTTTCATTTATAATGGTGATATTATGAAAAACAAATTTTACATCACAACACCAATTTATTATCCGAGCGCACGCCTTCATATTGGGCACGCCTATTGCACGACGCTTTGCGACGTATGGGCACGTTATAAACGGATGCGTGGCTATGAATCGTTCTTTTTGACAGGTACGGACGAACATGGCGAAAAAATCCAGAAAAACGCAATTGCCGCGGGTAAAGAACCACAGCAATTCGTCGATGATATTGTCATCGGTATTAAGCATTTATGGGAAGCGCTCGATATATCGAATGATGATTTTATCCGCACGACTGAAAAACGGCACGAAGACGTGGTAAAAGCCATCTTCACGCACATGGTCAATCACGGTGATATTTATCTTGGTCAATATCAAGGTTGGTATTGCACCCAATGTGAAGCATTTTGGACCGACACTCAGGTCGGTGAGAAGCACCTTTGTCCCGATTGTGGTCGTGATGTGCATACCGCCAGCGAAGAAGCATATTTCTTTAAGACATCAAAGTATGTCGATCGTTTAGTTAAATATTACGAAGACAATCTCAAGTTCATTACCCCGGAATCTAGAAAAAATGAGATGATCAACACTTTCATTAAACCAGGACTAGAAGATTTATGCGTGTCGCGAACTTCATTTTCTTGGGGAATTCCGCTTAATGAAGATCCAAAACACGTCGTCTATGTTTGGCTTGATGCATTGACGAACTATATTACCGCGCTCGGATATCGCTCAGGCGATGAAACGCTCTTTAATAAATTCTGGGCGGATCCAAATAGCGAAGTCGTTCATGTTGTCGGTGCTGATATCACTAGGTTCCACGCGATTTACTGGCCGATGTTCTTAATGGCACTCGGCTTACGGCTTCCCGACCGCCTCTTTGTTCATGGTCTATTGATGATGAAAGATGGCAAAATGTCAAAATCAAAGGGAAATGTGATTGATCCCTTCCCCTTAATTGAAAAATATGGCACGGATGCCGTTCGTTATTATCTAGTCAGGGAAACGATATTTGGTAATGATGGACAATTTACACCCGAACAATTCGTCGATCGGATTAATGTCGATTTAGCCAATGATTTTGGCAATCTCTTAAATCGGACATTGACGATGATTGAAAAATATTTTGAAGGCGTAATCCCGGTTTACGTCGGAAGTGTGACCCCGTTTGATGATGAACTGGTTGCGCTTGCAATGACGACTATTGCTGGTTATGAAGCCGATATGGATGATTTAAAGATAACGGAAGCATTTATGAAAGTCTTAACACTCGTGGGACGGGCTAATAAGTATATTGACGAAACGCAACCATGGGCACTCGCCAAAGACGAAGCCAAAAAGCGCGAACTTCAAAGCGTGATGACGCATTTATCAAGCGTTATTTATATCGCAGCCACATTACTACAACCAGTTCTGACAAAAGCACCAGGAAATGTATATACACAGCTTGGAATTGACCCAGAGTTAAATCATTATTCTTTTATCACTAATTTTGGCATTATCGGAGGGAGCCACATAAAAAAAGGTGCGCCATTATTTCCTCGATTAGATGCCACCCACGAAGTGCCCTTCATCGCCTCGATGATGAAAAAATAACATCATGTACGTAACGCTAGCATCAAACAATTATGCCGACCTCAAGCTATATGATGAGCGTAAGCGTGATTTACTTTTGATATGTCCTGGTGGTGGCTATGAATTTACCTCGAAACGCGAAGCCAAACCCGTGGCTGAATGCTTTGGTAACGAAGGTTATCACACCGCAATTTATTATTATCGCGAATCAAAACTTATTTATCCAGACACCATGACTGAAGGGAAAGAACTATTGGATATATTAAGCAACCACCCCTTAGTCAAGAGAATCATCGTCTTTGGTTTTTCTGCTGGGGGTCATTTAGCGTTGTCGCTCGCTGAAAAATATCCTGACATTATCAAGGGAACGGTTTTAGGCTACCCAGTGATAACGACTCAGATTAGATTTCGGCACCCAGGTTCATTTATCAATCTGCTTGGAGGCGATTTTTCTCCTTCAAAATTAGATGAAGTATCGCTTGAAAAACATATACCAAAAAAACTAGGACCAATATTCTTATTCCATACGATGGATGATAGTGTTGTTCCAGTTGAAAACAGCATGCTGCTACTTGGATCGTTAAGAATGAAACGGCTTCAAGTTGAAGGACACTTATTTGAATCGGGTCGGCATGGCGTATCACTTGCGACCGCTGAAGTGACGTTTGAAGATATGACACCCTATGATTTTGAACATGATTACGGGCACCTTCATGTGTGGGTAGAACTGGCAAAGCAATGGTTAAAACGACTTTAAAAGAAATACGTGGCACATGTGTCGGTTATTCTCACGATGGACGTGGAATTATTAAGGATGCAGGAAAACCAATCTTTATCGATGGATTGTTTTTGGATGAAGAAGCCATCGTTACTTTGACCTATGAACGTAGTGATTATGCGATTGGGAAGATTAAACAACTAATCAAGTTAAGTCCTGATCGAATTACGCCGCGATGTAAGGTTGCCACAGCATGTGGCGGCTGTTCTTTTCAAGCACTAAACTATTCAGCGCAACTCATTTTCAAAAAAAATAAAGTCACTGAGGCATTACGAAGAATCGGTGGAATAACGACGACAATCGATGACGTTATTGGGATGGAAAACCCATATTTTTATCGCAACAAAACGCAGATGCCGCTTGGATATGATAGGCAAAACCGACTTATTTCCGGATTTTACAAACGAAATACCCACGAGATTGTTCCAATCGAAACATGCTATATCGAAGACGAACGCGCCAGTGGCATCATGAGTAACATCAAACGCTTGATGAAAGTTCATAAGATTGAAGCATACGATGAAGATAAATGGACTGGTGTGATTCGTCACGTGTTGATAAAGACATCAAGACATTATTCAGATTTGATGGTGGTTCTCGTCACTAACGCCGATTCTTTTCCGGGTCGCGGCAATCTCGTCAAAGCCATAATTGAAGCTTGTCCATCAATTACGACAATTGTTCAAAACGTTAACACGAGAATGACGAATGTCATCTTGGGTGATAAGGAAAATGTCTTATATGGACGGGGATATATCCGTGATCAACTTCACGGATTGACCTTTAACATTTCGAGTAAATCATTTTATCAAGTGAATCCAGTCCAAGCCGACGTATTGTATTCACGGGCGATTGAATATGCCGAACTGACTGGAAAAGAAACCGTGCTTGATGCCTACTGCGGTGTCGGGACAATTAGCCTCATTGCCTCGAAACACGCGAAAGAAGTACTGGCAGTCGAGATAGTGAAAGAAGCGATTAGTGACGCTAAGAAAAACGCCAAGCTCAATGACATCCAAAATGTCCGTTTTTATGTTAATGATGCAACGACATTTATTGAACAGGTCATCATTGAGAAACAAGCAATTGATGTTGTGATTGTTGATCCGCCACGCAAAGGATTAGAAGAGCAATTCATTAAGTCGCTCCTTAAATTAAAACCAACCAAAATCATCTATGTGTCTTGCGAACCTTCAACCCTAGCGCGGGATTTAAAAATATTATCTAGTGAATATCAAATTAATAAAGTCACGCCTGTTGATATGTTTCCAATGACTCATCACGTCGAGACAATCGTTGGTTGTATTCTTAAAGATAAAAAATTCTAATTTTA
>CAZXCV010000002.1:0-101489 GCA_964639215.1 uncultured Staphylococcaceae bacterium | reverse complement strand
TGCATGTATTAGGCACGCCGCCAGCGTTCATCCTGAGCCAGGATCAAACTCTCAATAAGTTATATTCCTAGTTCTTTATTATCTGGTTTTGTTTTTTGTATTAAAAAAATTGACGTTTGTGTTTGTATTGTTCTGCTTAGTTTTCAAAGATCAGTTGCATATGTTACTCTCGTAAAAAAAGGCTCAGCCTTCGTGCATATGCTTGAATATGGTATCATTGCAAACTGGTCTTGTCAAGAACTTTATCGTTCTTTCGTGAGCGCATTATATATAATATAAAGTGCGTCTCCGTGACTAATTTTTCTAGCAATGAAGCAAGGTTATTTAACCGCGCTGTCGATTATTAAACCATAAACAACCAGTCAATTCAAGACATTTAATTAAAAAACCACACGATAAATTTTGTCTGTGTGCCAAACAGTAAAAAAAGGCCAATAAAACGTATTTATTCGCCTTTTTCTCACAAACATTAAAAAACAAATTGCGTATCTTTTAAATTAATAAAACCAAGAATGAGTGTCAAAAACACACTCGGCTGTTCATACATCGACGCATGACCAGTATTTTGAATCACGACATGACTGGCGTTTTTAATGTGGGTGGCCAAATACTTTTGGTCAGCAATTGGCGTCAGAAAATCTTGATCGCTACTGACGACGAGCGTCGGTGCTTCTATTAAATGCAAGAGATTACGAACATCATGTGATTCCGCAGAAATCGTGAGACGAACCATCGCGTCGGTGAAATCTTTATTTGAGAAAATTGGGAGCAATACTTGCTCGCGCTTGCGCATCCAATCGAGTTTTCGCTCATAATAAATCGGTGAATATATTACCGGAATCGTTGTGTAATAATATGCTTGACCATCACCTGTCTCGGCTGCTTTGTTCCAAGCCCGGCCAACATCGAGCAATTGAGGTGAAGTGTATGCTGCTGTATTCAATAGCACGAGTCGCTCAACATAATCCGGATGACTAACGGCAAATTGCAACGCGATCTCGCCACCATAAGAAATACCGGCTAGTGATAATTTAGCGATGTTTAAATGGTTGAGCAAGGCAAATAACATCTTCACTTGCACAGCTTGAGTATAGGTTGCACCCACTAATTTATCAGATTGTCCTTGATCTAATAAATCCACAAGTAATAGTTGATTGTGTTGGCTCAGCGTCTCAATAAATGGTAACCACGATCTCGTTGACATCATGATGCCATTTAATAATAAAAAGGGACGACCATGACCGTGGCGTTCATAATAAATGCGCCGTCCTTCGAATTCAAAGATGGCCATGTTATGTCCGGTGCCGCTCGTGATAAATACCGGCAGCGATGGCTTCTTGATACAGTTGTTCCCTTAATTTGGGGTGCGCAATGGAAATCATCCGTTCAACGCGATCAAATAAATCGAGCCCACGCAGACGGACGGCACCATATTCGGTCACGATATAGTCAACATCATTGCGAGATAAGGTGACGGCAGCCCCAGGCTTCAATGTTGTCACGATTTTTGATACTTCTTCACGGGCACCGGTGACGGGATTTTTGACATTCGCCGTTGAATAAAGGGCAATGAATGAACGGCCCCCTTTACTGCGTTGCGCGCCAGTTGCCGTGTCGGATTGCCCACCCGTTCCCGAGAAGTGGCGCGAACCGATTGATTCGGAGCAGCATTGGCCGGTCACATCGACTTCAATCGTTGAATTAATCGATACTTGGTTATCATTTTGACTAATCACATAAGGATCATTGACATAGTTACCGTCGAGAATGACAATGCCAGGATTATTATCAATAAAGTCATAAAGTTCTTTCGTACCAAACGCGAAGCAACATACCATTTTACCTTGATGTGTCCGTTTCATCTTATTTGAAATCGCTCCAGCGCGAAATAATTTCATAAAGCCGGTTGTTAGCATCTCGGTGTGCACACCTAGGTCTTTTTTATGAATCAAGGCATTGGCAACCGCATTGGGAATCCCACCGATGCCTAACTGAAGGCAGTCGCCATCGTTAATCAATTCGGCAATATGACGTCCGATGATTTCGTCTTTCTCGGTAATTTCGCCATCTGGTAACTCTGGCACCGGATAATCGACCTCAATCATGTAATCAATATCGTTAATATTAACTTCTAAATCACCAAAAGTGCGTGGCATATTCGGATTAATTTCTAAGATAACCAGGTCGGCCGCCATTAATGTGCGTTTTTCATAAACATTCGAGAGTGAGAGTGAGACAAATCCATGTTTGTCAGGAAGCGAAGCCGCCCCAACATAAATATTTGGCTTAACAGCGTCAAGCCGACGGGTGCCCGCTTGTGATAGATGATTTGGAATATACGTAACCGCCCCATGAGCGGTGGCTTTTCGAAGTGAGCCTGAATAAAACCAACTGTCGGTTAAAAACCGCGAGGCATATTCGGGGTTAGTGAAAAATTGGGCGTCAATAATTGGTAAGCAGTTAGTGACGGTGATATTTGTAATCGACGAATCGATTTCGTGCAGGCGACTTAAAAAACTCCGCCCTTCCGCTGCCATCATTCCGGAAACAATGACATCACCGCTTTTGACGAGTTTCAACGCTTGGTCAACGGTAATGATTTTATGTTGATAATTCATACATGCTCCTTGTGTTCCCTATTATTATAAATAAAAAGCGGGAGAAGGATTGCTCCCTCTCCCACAAAAATCGGCATTAAGCCATAATTTCGGCTAACGATTCGACGGGTTTGGCAACTTCAAATGTGCCAAAGAAAGCTGGAGCGACCGTATTTAGGTATCTTAATAACGCTAATTGGTCAACACCCCAACGTTTACCATCGGTGAAATCAATTGCACCACCAAGTGGGAAGTCGATAATTTCTTGTTCCATCGCCGCGATGTAATTTTTCCAGTTGAGGCTCTTGCCCGCATCGTCGACGCGTTCTAAACCTTCGATGAAAATCTTACCAGCAATGTAACCGGCGATTGCAAATGAATCTAGTGTATTGACATATGTTGTCTTTAGATCGTCTGATAAGAAGCTGGCATTGTTGATTGTATCAACAAAGGCGGTCACTTCATCAGCCGCATCATCGTCGGTCACATCGACCCAAGCATTGACGTAAAGTGGGCGGTTAGCGGTGACTTTGGCATCTGGAATCCAGTAGCCATTAGCACTGACGTAAGAAGTTAACATTGGGACGTTGAATGCACCGGCATCCATCGCGTTGATCATGCCACCAATATAAGCTTGGTTGGTCGCTAAGATGACGACGTCAACATTGGCATTCTTTAGTGCCAATACGTTCGCAGAGTAGTCGCCTGCTCCGACTTGGTAAATGACATCATTGATTTTGCCCATTTCAACGGCTTGGGCATCAATCCCACTCTTAATTGATAAACCGGCATCTTCGGATGAATAGATGACACCGACTTTATCGACGGTTCCGAATAAATCGGTTTCCGTGAAGGCACGAGCGAGCAAGATTTTACCTTCAGTCTTGTAAATTGGCTGGACAGCAAGAATTGGATTGCCTGGTGAACGTTGGAAGTATAGTTGGTTAATGCCCGTCGCGGCATAAACCATCGGAATGCCAACATCCTGGATGTAGTCAACGGTTGGACCAACGGTCCAAGTACCAAAGTGACCAACTAGAGCAAAAACTTTGTCTTCTTCGATGAGTTTTTCGGTCATCGCGACACCGGTGGAAGCGGTTGAAGCATCATCGTAAGTGACGAATTCAATCGTACGGCCACCAACACCGCCTGCGTCGTTAAATTCCTCAATCGCGGCTTTTAAGCCATTATTGAAAGGAACGCCAACACCAAGATAAGCACCGGTTTGTGACGCGGTATTACCAATCTTGATTGAGGTCGCAGTAACCCCTTGGGAGACTGGCTCGGGTGTTTCACTCGAGCTACCATCCTGGCTGCTTGATGGTGTCACACTGCTAGCGCAACCTGCGAAAAGCAAGGCTCCGATAGCGAGGAGTGACATAGACATTAAACGCTTATTTTTCATATAATCCTCCTTATATTTTTTTAATCTCCGCCTAAATAAGCGGAAATTAGCGTTTCATCTTTAAGTAGTGCTTCGCTCGTTCCTTCAAATCGAATTTTACCGAGCTCTAACACATAGATATAATCAGCGATTTTAAGTGTTTGATAGGCGTTTTGCTCTACCAATAAAATGGTAACACCTTCGCTGTTGATCTGCTTGATGATCTCAAAGATTGATTTGACGATTAATGGTGCTAATCCTAATGATGGTTCATCGAGCAATAATAATTTAGGACTAGCCATCAAAGCCCGACCAATCGCTAACATTTGCTGTTCACCGCCTGATAAGGTCGCCGCTTGTTGTTTACGTCGTTCTTTGAGGACGGGAAAGTAAGTAAAGACACGATCTAGATTGGTGTTGACTTGTTGACGAACCGAAAGGCGCTTCGAAGTTGTTATGCCCTTATCATCGGTACTTGTAAGTTTGATGGGACGTAACCCATAGGCGCCGACACGCAAGTTATCCTCGACCGTCAATCCTTTAAGGATGAGGCGTCCTTCCGGCGAACAAATAATACCTTTCGAGGCTAATTGGTGAACTAATGTCTTATTAATTGAGCGCCCTTGATAAATAATTTTACCAGTATGTGGTTCGACTAACCCGGAAATCGCTTTGATGATCGTTGATTTTCCAGCACCATTAGCACCTAATAAAGCGACGATTTGTCCTTTTTCAATCGTAATGTTGATACCTTTAACCGCTTCAATCGGTCCGTATCGAATCACGAGATTTTGTAGTTCCAGCATCTTATCCATATTAGTCCGCTCCTAAATATGCTTCGCGTACGACCTGATTGGCTTGAATTTCTTTTGGGGTACCGATGGCCAGCATTTTGCCAAACGAAATGGCACAAACAGTATCACAGATACTCATCACAAGACCCATGTCGTGTTCGACGAGAAAAATCGTCGCATTAAATTCACTGCGAATTCGCTTGATCGTTTTTGCCAAATCTTCAGTCTCCGTGTCATTAAGACCAGCGGCAGGTTCGTCGAGAATAATGAGCTCAGGACCATTCATTAAGGCGCGGGCAAGTTCGATTTTTTTAAGAATGCCGTACGGGAGTCCATACGCTGGAAAATCTTTGTAGTTCCCAAGTCCCAAGAACTCTAAAATAGCGGTCGCTTTCGCCCTCATCGCTTTTTCTTTTCGCTGATAGTTTGGTAGCCTCAAGAACTGCGAAATCAAATCGACATTGAGAAACTTTGTGGTACTGACCATTAAATTATCGAGCACTGACAATTCCCAAACGAGTTCAACGTTTTGGAATGTGCGCGTAATGCCATGTTTGATGATGTTGTGTACTGGGATTCTATTTAACATGACGGTATTTCCATTATTGCCACGATAATGGACGGTCCCCTTAGTCGGTTGATAAAATTGGGTGATGCAATTAAAGACGGTTGTCTTACCAGCACCGTTAGGACCGATGAGTCCGAAAATCTCGCCACGTTTGACATCGAAAGATAAATCATTGACCGCCAACAAACCACCAAATCGCATTGTTAAATGTTCAAGTCGCAGAATACTTGCTTCGTCAAGGGTGAGGTTGCCATTTTTCGCAATATCAGGATTTCTCGGTTTTAATATTCGCATGATAAACGCGGGTAGTTGCACTTTATGTTTCATTGTTTAGTGCTCCCGTTTCTTAAAAACACCAACGATTTGGCGATATATTTTCATGAAGGAATGCCCGATGTTTTGAAAAAAGACGACAAAGTCATGACCAACTGATTTCCAAAATGGAATGATACCTTTAGGTTTAGCTTTAATTTTATAGTAGATTTCAAGATATAACTGTGAAACGCCACCAGGATAAAAAAGCACAACCAAAATCATGATAAGACCATTTAATAAAGGAACAACCGTAGCGTTTTGAATAAAGAATGGTATTTTTGCAAAGACGATTTCATTGAGGCCAAAAATCAAGAAAGCACCAGTCAGGAAACCCCAAATTGATTTCGTACCCCCGATAATCACAATCGCCAGTATTTGGAGCGAATACATGATTGTCCATTCACCCGGTCCAGTAAATCGCCAGAAGTTCATATATAAGAAACCACCGACCATCGCGAAGATTGTCGAAATAACGAAAGCGAGCAGGCGGTACGTTAATAAATTGACTCCGTTAGATTGCGCGGCCGATTCACTATTTTTCATCGCCAGCATCGAGCGACCAATTGGACTGCGAGAGATGTTATATGCTAATGTCAATAATAGTGTGAAGACAATCGCAATCACGATGAGAATCGTTGAACGATAGGTAGTGCGATCCATCTCGATTAATCCAAATAACAATGACGGATATTTGCTGAGTCGAATACCACCATCAGGAAAATCGGTAAACTGGGTGAGATTTTTAAATAATTGGACGAGTATTTCCGATAAGCCAAGTGTGATAATTGCTAAGTACATTCCTGATACGCGCAATGAAATAAATCCGACAATCAATCCAACGACGATAGCAACAGCGATACATATGAGTAAGACGGTGAAAAACGGGATTTCGGTTTCGTCGATTAAATAACCGGTGATGTAAGCTCCAAGCCCAACAAAACCAGCCGTACCTAATGAAGCCAAACCACCAAATCCCAATAGGACATAAAGACCTAATGCGACAATCGAGGCAATCATGAAAGTCCCGACACCACGCATGAGTGAGACACCAAAGACCGTGCTTCCGGCGTTGCTCATTAACTGAAAACTAATAAAAACTAATCCGAGAATTACAAAGAATATGTAATTTGGTAATGATTGAAAGGGCGCTTTAGGCGTAAGTTTCTTTTCCATCGCTACACCTTTTTAACAACTTTCTTACCAAACATCCCATAAGGTTTAATGAGGATGAATACTAACACAAATACATAAACTAACGTTTCGCGCCAAACCGACCACACATAGCCGATTAAATTACCACCAATATTGATGATGAAAGATCCGACAACTGGACCATAAAATGTTCCAAATCCACCAAAGATATTTGCTAAGAAAGCATTAATTTGGATTTGGCCCATAATTAAGGCACTAAAATTCACCGTCGATCCGTACATAATCGCCGCTAATGCGCCAAGTGCTCCAGCGACTGACCACGTGACAGCGGTGATAAACCGTGTGTTGACGCCCATCATTCCAGCTACCGTCTCATTGCTTGCGGTTGCCCGAACTCCGAGTCCCCATTTTGTATATTTTAAAGCGACAAAAAGCCCACCCAGCAACACGATTGTCAGCGAGGTAGAAATCAGGGAGTGGTTAGTAATCACATATTCAGTCCCAAACATCATAAACATCGTATTGCCTGGAGCAAATGAACGGATATTATAAGATTCGGTTCCAAAAATTAATGGAATAGCGTTGAGTAACATCAGTAAAATACCCATGGTAATCATCTGCTTGCCAACAGAAAATATTCGTTTTGCCCGTCTGAATATCAGCACATCAATTGCCAGCCCAATTAACAAAGAAGCGACCATGCCCGCCATAATTGCCCAAAAAAGACCAGTTCCAAGCTTGTTAAGTAAATAAGCAGTGACGAAAGCTCCGAATACCGATAATAAACCTTGGGCAAAGTTCGTTGTTGTTGAAGTACGAAAGATAAAGACAATCGCAAATGAAGACATCGCGAGCACCGATGCTAATAGAAGACTGCTAAGAATGGTTTGAAAAACGATCTCAAACGTCACGCGATTGCCCCCCATTTAATAATGTTTGCGGCCCAGACATATCCAATGCCGGCGGCGACCATACAGACAACAGTGCCATCGTGTACTTGACCTGTTTTAAGTGCCAAATGCAATGACAAGATCTGATCGATTTGTCCAATATGACCATAGTCTTCAAGATAAATCGATTGATTTTCGTTTAATTGTAAATCATTTAACATCGACAAGTGGCCCGAACGCTTCATGTGGAGAACGGCCAAAAAGCCAATATCTTGTCGCTTTAAGTTTGATTTTCGTAACGATTCATCAATGCAATTAAACCAATTGGGCATTGAGACCTGGTTCAAACGATCTTTCATCTTCTGAGCATCCATGAGTCGTAGTGATTTGACGGCCTCATGAAGATTGGCACATGTAATCGGATTCTTAATGCCGCCAATTTCGACACCAGCTGTGCGGGCTAATGAACCATCGCTCATCATATGTGAACCTAATAGGAGATTTTGATGATGGTTTTTCTTTAAAATAATCGCCCCACCACCAGCGCCGAGGTTATACATCATTGACATATTTTTATCGGTATAGTCGACAAAATCACCATTGCGATATCCACCGACAATCATCACCATCTTGATTTCTTCGTCAGCAATGAGCATGTCTTTGGCCATCTTCATCGCGCTTACAGTCGTGCAACAACGATTTTGAACGTCGATACCCCACGCGTTAATCGCCCCAATCCGATCTTGGATATAAAGTGCTGAGGTCGTTAATGGATATTCTTTCCATTCTTCACCAACGCATAAAATCACATCGATGTCTTTGGAATCAACGCCAGTATTTTTTAAACAATCAAGCGCGGCCAAAGCTCCCATTTCCTGAGTACCCTCATCGGGTCCTGGAATTGGTTTTTGGCGAATCCCTAATTTTTCAATCACGGCTTGTTCGTTCCAAACGCCATTAGTCGCAGCCGCGATTTCTTTCGCCGTCATCACGGATTTTGGAAAATAAACACCGGTACCAACGATGCCAACATCGATTTTCATAGTTTGCTTATAACCGCATGCCGCCATTGACATCGAGGACATGACCGGTCACATAACTGGCTTCATCTGATGCTAAAAATAACGCGGCTTTGGCAATTTCTTCAGGCTGTCCTAATCGTCCTAACATCGTTAGTTTTGCAAATTTGTCGAGCAAATCTTGGGGCACGGTTTTTAAAATGTCAGTCATGATATAACCCGGTGCAATTGAATTGACACGAACAGCTGCCCCTTTACGAGCAAATTCTTTTGCCCATGTTTTGGTCATACCAATGACACCGGCTTTCGTGGCAGCGTAGTTAATTTGACCGATATTACCATACTCACCCACGATTGATGAAATATTAATAATCGAACCATAGCCTTGTGTTTCCATAAGTGGACCAACAAATCGAGTTAAATTAAAGACGCCTTTAAGATTAACGGCAATCACCGCATCCCACATGTCATCGGTCATCTTATAAGTCATGCCGTCTTTCGTAATACCTGCATTATTGACCAAGATGTCAATATGTCCGTATTTCTCTTGAGCATATGCGGTTAATGTTTTGCACGCTTCGACATCGGTGACGTTTAATTTATAAAATTCAACGCGCCCGTGTTCGTAGCTTAATTCAGCCATATCAGCTGCAATTACTTGCGCCCCTTCTACGGCAAATAAAAGCGCCATCGCGCCACCTAATCCCTTAGCGCCACCAGTAATGATTGCAACTTTCCCATCTAATCTTCCCATCGTAATGTGCTCCTTTTATATTCTTAATATTTAATTAAACACGTTTCAAAATTAAAGCGGTACCCATGCCACCACCAATACATAGACTCGCTAATCCATAAGTGGCGTCACGCTTGATCATCTCGTGAACTAATGTCACTGTAATCCGACCACCACTACTGCCAACGGCATGACCAAGAGCAATCGCGCCACCATTCACGTTTGTGCGGGCAAGAATCGCTTCTTTATCTAAATCACATGTTTGTGACAATTCATCGATGACTCCAAGGCTTTGTGAAGCAAAGGCCTCGTTTAATTCAATTAAATCAATATCTGATAACTTCATCTTCGCGTGTTGTAGCGCATGATGAATCGCAGGGACGGGTCCCATCCCCATAAATAATGGTTCGACACCGCCTTGCCCAAAACCGATAATTTCGGCGAGTGGTTGTAGTTTAAATTTAGACACAGCCGCTTCGCTTGCAAGAAGAACCATACTACCGCCATCATTAATGCCACTAGCGTTTCCCGCTGTCACAACTCCGCCTTCTGGTTTAAAGGCTGGGCGAAGCTTGGCTAATTTTTCGAGACTAGTTGAACGATTAGGATATTCATCACGATTGAATAAAACCGTGTCTTTACCGACTTTTATTTCAAGTGGTAATACTTCTTCATCAAACCGGCCACCGTCGACAGCAGCAATCGCTTTTTGTTGCGATTTAAATGCAAATTCATCTTGTTCTTCACGTGTTATTTGATATTTAGCGGCGATGTTTTCGGCGGTGATACCCATATGTACATTATTGAACACATCGGTTAAGGCATCATAAATCATATGATCTTTGACTTTCATCTCACCCATTTTCATGCCACTTCGCACGGTTTCTGGTAATAACATCGGAGCGCGCGTCATCGATTCGACGCCACCGGCGAAAATCAAATTAGCATAACCGCTTTGGATGGCCATTGTCCCGTTCATAATGGCCTTCATTGCGCTACCGCACGCCATATTAATGGAATAAGCCGGAACTTCAACTGGAACGCCACCTTTGATTGACACTTGTCGAGCAACGTTTTGACCAAGACCAGCTGGTAGGATATTACCAACGATAACTTCATCAATTTGATGAGGATCGATTTTTGTGGTCTCGAGAATGTGTTTAACGAGTGGGGCGCCAAGCTCAGCAGCGTGGATGCCTTTTAGTGAACCAAGAAATGATCCTGTCGCCGTACGTTTAGCTGCAACTATATAAACTTTATTCATTGTTTATCTCCTTTGATGACTAGCAATTTCTCAAGAACGTAGCTATTAAGAAGTGGGATATATAAAAAACATGACGTCTCTTCACTAATATTTTGCCGAAACGTGTAAGCGCTGTCAAGACAAACCTGAAGAAACGTTCAGGTTTTGTTTACATCGTCGATTTTTTTGCTATAATAAGAGAAACAATAACGCATGAATGGAATCACTGAACCATTAACGAACCGTGGTCGTCAGACATTTGACGCCATTTGTCATGCTGCTGAAAGTCTCTTTCATACCAAGGGATATCACCTGACCACCATCGCTGATATCGCCAAAGAGGCCAACGTCGGCATTGGAACTTTTTATTTATACTTTGCTGATAAATACACGATTTTTAAGCACTTATTACTTGAATACAGTCACGCGATTCGCTCGAGTATCGCCATGGCCATCACCGGCATCACATCTCGAAAAGACCAAGAACGGGTTGGTATTAAGACTTTCATCAAATACGTGCGTGATTATCCCCAAGCTTATACAATCATCTGGCAATCACTTCAAGTCGATAAAGAACTCTTCATCGATTATTATCAAAACTTTGCCCGTCACTACGCCCGGGGCTTGCAGATTGCCCACGAGCAGGGAGAAATTGATTTAGCAGACTATACGACCATCGCCTACGCTTTAATGGGCGTCTCGAACTTTGTTGGTCTGCAAGTCATTATGTTCGAAAAAGAATTAGCGGATGACACGGAGATTGATCGAATTGTCGAAGGGGTCGTTCAGATTCTCGAACATGGATTGTTTAAAAAATAAGGCTGTGATTACTCATAGCCTTAATGATTTTCATTTATTCACGAATTCAATCAGATCTTTAGCAAGTTGATCAGGGACATCAACGAGTGGGGAGTGTCCACAATTTTCATATGTGATTTGGGTCGCTAAATCTTTTAAAGCGGTCACGGTTTCTTTAACCATGTACTCGAGCACGGTAATATCTTTTTTACCATAGACGCTACAAACAGGAACTTTAATTAACTCAATCGAGTTATCACCTTCAGTTTGGAAGTTTGAGCCAGTTCCCATATTAAATGTTACGAGCGACCAGTCAAAATCGACGAGGTTTCGCTGTTTCATCGTTTCTTCTAAGTAAAGCTGGTTATACTCAGGTGTTGGTTTATTGACCGTATAAATAACTAGTCCCCAAATATAATCCATAAAGGCGACATTATGGGTGGCTAGCGCCGCCACAGCGGGAGCGACTTGAATCGGGTCGAGGGCCAACTCTTCTTTCGAAGCATAAACTTGTCCGAGCATTGGTCGACCATCTTTATCTTTTTTAAAGACTGGCATTCCTTTGTATGACATCGAATCAATTAAGAAGATTTTTTTAATGGATTGAGGATAAAAAGCGGCTAATTGCATGGCGATACCGCCACCAGCAGACCAACCAACAACTGTAAGTTTTGGTAAATTCAATTGTTTTAAAAACATCGCGACATCATCGGTTAATGCGCGTAGCGTATCAAACCGGGATTCATAACTCGAATCACCAAATCCGCGTAAATCAACGGCTACGACGTGATATGTTTGTGGGTCTAGCCGTTCAATTAACGGCAAATAATGGAGACTGCTCGACATGTTACCATGAATTAGTAAAATTGTTTCATCTCCGTGACCATGTTCAACATATGCTAGTCGTTCGCGATTTGGTAACATCATAAATTTTTTAGTAAGTTTCAACATGTTTGTACCTCGCTATATATTCATATTAGCAAATCAGGATAAAACTTGTCCGAAATCTATCGGGATTAACGGCGGCGAGCAGATAAGAAAATCACGACGCGGATAAAGATATTGATGAAGTTGATATAAAGTCTTAAGGCAAAATAAATTGCCATGTTTTTATTCATGCCACCGATTTCAATTTGCCGTTGTATCATCCATGTGTCATATGCCGTCAGTAGCAAAATCGCCCCAAACATCACAAATGTGATTGTCCAGTAAAGCGTATCATTATAAAAGAACCACAAAATGGGGAAAAGCACGAGTGAACCGATTAGTGCCATCGAGGCAATCGTACCCATGATATTTAAATTATGTTTGGTGAGTGCTCCATATGCGGCCATCATTCCAAACACCAAGGCTGAAACCGCAAAAGCGAGTATGAGTACATCGATTTGGGTGAAAATCATGATACTTGAAAGCATCACTCCCATCATCGCCGCATAAATAAAAAACGGTGTCACAACCGACTTTTCACTTCGCCGCATCACGCGGTAGTTAATGATAATAAAAACAACAAAATACCCAATGACCGATCCTATCATTAATGGTTGATATAATGCAACTGGTAATAATCCGAATCCAAGTGCCAAATAGATTCCGATAGCAACAGCGCTTGTCGTCAGTAACGCTAGCGCCATCCAGCCAAATATTGCGCTCAGAGTAATTGGTTTTGTTTGTGTGTCGACTTCGTTATAGTACATAAATGCACCTCCGTGAATCATTATTATAACGCAAAAAGCCGCGAGTATTTGTTTTATACTTGGGGCTTTTTAATATAGTTATGACCACCGACTAAATAATATTATTTAGTAATGTTGTAAAGCTGCCGATATCAAGACTCGCGCCACCGACAAGGGCGCCATCAATGTCAGGCATACCGAGGTAGTTACGAATATTTTCGGGTTTCACTGAGCCACCGTACAAAATATGAATCTCGCGAGCAATCGTCTCTGAGAAAATTTCTTCGAGCAATTCGCGTATATAACCACAAACTTCACTGGCAATTTCCTTAGAGGCATTTTTACCAGTTCCAATGCTCCACACCGGTTCATAAGCGATGATTAACTTACGTGGGTCGAACGGCGGCAATCCCGCGAGTCCAACCCGAATTTGTTCGCCGACAACTGCTTTTGTTTGACCAAGTTCATATTCACCCAGCGTTTCACCAACGCAATAAAGTGCCGATAAACCTTCAGATAGAAGGTGTTGCACTTTTTTATTACAAAGGACATTATCTTCTTTAAAATATGATCGGCGTTCAGAGTGACCGATTAAGGCACCATCGCTATGAACATCCTTAAGCATCGGAATGCTGATTTCCCCAGTGAACGCACCTTTTGGTTCAAAATAAACGTTTTGAGATAATATGAGTAAGTCTGGGTTTGTTGCCTTGACTGTTTTTAAACTTATAAATGATGGGGCAACACCGAGAATCACCCGATGTTTGGTCGCTAATGGCAGCAGTTCCAAACTTGCTTTTGCAAATTTACGAGCTTCAGCCGTTGTCTTATGCATTTTCCAATTTCCGACAAGTATTTTTCGACGCATCGTTAGTCACCAATAATATCGATGCCCGGCAAATGGCCATCGTTTTCAATCATTTCTAAACTGGCGCCACCGCCGGTAGAAACGTGTGAAAAGGCATTAATATATCCGAATTGCTTAATCGCAGCCGCCGAATCGCCACCACCACAAACTGAGAATGTCTTTTTACCAAGCGAAGCAACGGCTTCGCAAATAGCGATTGTTCCTTTGGTAAACGGTTCTTTCTCAAACACACCCATCGGTCCATTCCAAAACACCAGTTTGGCTTTTGCTAATTCTTTTTTGAATAACTCAGCGGTTTTCGGGCCAATATCCATTCCCATATAACCATCAGGAATTTGATTGTCGTTGGTGGTGATGACCTCGGTCCAAGCATCAAATCCATTTGTAATGACACAATCGATTGGAAGTATGATTTTTCCATTACTTGCTTGATAGACACGACGCGCATATTCAAGTTGTTCCGCTTCAAATGGTGAATCACCAATTTGATTGCCCAACGCCTTTGAAAACGTATAAGCCATCGCGCCACCAATGAGCACTTTGTCACATTTTTGAATCAATGTATCGATAACCTTGATTTTATCGCTGACTTTAAAACCACCAAGCACGGCAATATAAGGACGATCTTCTTCGGTGATTTTAACAACGCGCGTCAAAGCGGTTATTTCTTTTTCGACTAAATATCCAATCGCGACTTGTTTGCCTTCAGCTTTTAGGATTGAAGGAATTCCATGAGTCGAGGCATGCGCTCGATGGGCACTTCCAAACGCATCCATCACAAACACATCAGCGACACTTGCCCAAATTGCAGATAACTCTGGACTGTTTTTTTCTTCACCCTTTTCATACCGGGTATTTTGAATCAATAATACAGCGCCGTTTTCGATTGTTTGGGTAAAATAATCAAACATTTCACCGCGAGTATCGGGACAAAATGAAACTGGGGCTTTTAATAGTTCACTCAGACGAACCGCGACTTTTTCAAGACTGTTTTTCTTTTTATCACTTTCGGTTTTGGTCGCATCTTTGTGATCGACTTTACCTAAGTGTGATAATAGGATGACTTTCGCTCCTTGTTTTGTTAAATCAACGATGGTGGGTAGTGCTTGGACAATCCGATTGTCATCACGAATTTCACCATCTTTTAATGGGACGTTGAAGTCAACACGAACGATGACACGCTTTCCTTTTAAGTTTGTTAATTGACTGATTGTTTTCATAAAGTGCTCCTTGACAAGTAAAAGGCCCAAATAAATTGGGCACTTTTAATGTTTTTTTTATTATGCGTTAAATTCCAAGCACATCGGCATAAGCTTTCGCTAAGCGAATGTATTGGCATGTATAACTGTATTCGTTATCGTACCAGGCGACGACTTTGACAAGTTGTTTGCCTTCTGGTGTCGCAAATACTTTTGTTTGTGTCGCATCAAAAATCGAACCTTCAACGGCTCCAATCACGTCAGAACTAACGATGTGATCTTCAGTATACGCCAAGACGTCTTTTAAACTGCCTTGAGCAGCCTTTTTCATTATCGCATTAATATCTTTATCGCTCGTTGGTTTGGCTAACGTTAAGCTGAGATCGACTAAACTACCATCAATCACGGGAACGCGAAGCGCGCCACCTTGGAGCCGACCTTTTAATGCAGGGATGACGAGGTGAATCGCTTTCGCGGCGCCGGTTGAAGATGGCACGATATTCGCTGCCGCAGCGCGGCCACGCCGTAAATCACCTTTTTTCACGAGATCAAGCGTAGTTTGGTCGTTTGTATAAGCATGGACAGTCGTCATGAAACCGCCTTCGATTCCGATTTCATCATGGAGCACTTTAACGACAGGGGCGAGGCAATTAGTTGTACAACTCGCGCCTGAAATGACTTTCATATCTTTGGTTAATTGCTTATCATTGACACCATAGACAAACGTTGGGGTTTCGGCATCGGCCGGAGCTGAAATGATTACGCCTTTGGCACCGCCAACATCAACGTGGACTGCGGCATCAGCTTTTCCTTTAAAGCGACCGGTGCATTCAAGCACAATATCGACACCATAATCTGACCATTTAATTAAATTAGGATCGGGTTGTCCGAGTACTGGAATGTATTTTCCCTTATAAATGAGTCCTTTTCCATCTTCGGCTAACTTGAGATCATCACCGCCAAAGCGACGATGGGTCGTATCGTATTTCAAAAGGTAAACTAACGTCGCCGCATCTGTTAAGTCATTGATTGCCACGACTTCAAATTCGCCGGTTTCCACGGCACGGCGGAACGACAAACGTCCAATGCGTCCAAATCCGTTAATAGCAAGTTTAATAGCCATAATGTTTTCTCCTTTTTATATTCCGTAGTAATTATACTACATGTCTCATTTATAGTAGAACCTTTGGAACCGTGTAAGCGGTTTACTTATGTCGAATTGTGATATCAATGTCTGTATTATCGACGCCCTTAAGCAGTGTTGCTAAATCTAAATCAAACGCGATGGCAAGGCGTGATAGAACCATTAAGGTTGGATTGCGACGTCCTAGCTCTAAATCACTGATGTAATTTTTGCTGATACCACTTTCAAAACTTAGCATTTCCTGGGTCCAGCTTTTTTGATGGCGCAAATAGGCGATTCGGCGCCCGAATGAATAATTAGTGTTCACGTGGTTGATATCTTTCAGCTAATTCGATAATCGAACGAAATAAATGGGCAACATTACTTTTAGAGACGGGTTTCTTAATCAGTTCTGATAATCGCGCCGCTAATTCTCCTAGCGAAGCTCCTTCATCCTCAAGGCGGAGACGGGCGAGGTGTTGCATCTTATCAGTTGGTAAGTGGTCGATTCCAATTAAATCGGCGAGAAACTGAATGGCGAGACGTTGTTTTTCTGCTGCCACTAATGTTTTTTGCATATTGGCATTCTCGCATATTTGCCAGCGGTTATCGGAATTAGCGTAATCACGTGCCACACGAATCGATTCATAATCAAGTGTCGCATCGGTCGCCCCTAATAAAATGAGAAATTCAGCGATTTGATCAGATTTCTTGATATAAACAACGAGGCGGTTGCGTCGTTTGATAATTTTTGGTTCAAGATGAATTATTTTTTGACGCGTTAACAGCTCGTGAATTTCACTCATTAAGGTTATATCTTGGCTTGACATCTCAAGGTGATAGTTCGAGCTTTCAGGATCATTGACACTACCATTTGCTAGAAAGATACCCGAAAGATACCCAGCGACTTCATCATCATTTTTAAGGTACTGTCGCAACGAAAAAATGCCTGTGAATGACAAATTCAAATCTTGAAGTATCGTCTCAACATCTTGTTCAATCACGACATGGTAAGTCGTGCTCTTGTGAAAACGCGCGGCTTGCGTATAGGCAAAACGAGCATCAATTCCATATAAGCGCTTAATCGTCATATAGACAAATTTAGCTATTTTCGCTTGTTCGCTTTTTAATTCAAGCCGACTGCCTTTATTCGATATTAAATAGCGACCATTCGCTTTGCAAAAAGCTGAAAGTAATGCTTTCAGCCTTGGTTCAACGAATGGTTTGCTGATGATTTCTTCTTTGACGACACTCGTAAAAGAAACGATTTTATGATTCATTCTCACCTTTATGTGATGGAATCATATCGCGATGATTCACTGAAGTTTTTACTTCGGACTGGAATAAATTACTGAGATATTCACTAACGGCAACAGATCGGTGTTGTCCGCCAGTGCATCCAATCCCAATCGTATAAAATGGTCGTGATTCCTTAATAAAAAATGCGAGATAATAGCGGATGTATTTCTCCACGTTATTTAAGAAAACTTTACCAATCTCATTATCGAAAACGTATTTCACTACTTCTGGATCCCGTCCTGTTTTTTCTCGTAATTCCGCGACCCAAAATGGATTTGGTAAAATGCGCGTGTCGATGATGAGGTCGACATCAGCAGGAATCCCATGTTTATATCCAAATGAAACAAATGCGAGTGTCAATGAATCGGTCGCTTTTTCTAAAAAGGCGGTAAATAATTTTGAGCGCATTTGCGCGACCGATAAGTTTGTCGTATCAATCACGAGATCAAACTCACCATGGCAGTCTTTAAATAGCTCAAGTTCTTGTTTAATCGCTCGCGAAAGAGTAGAACCTTTGGTTTGAAGTGGATGGGCGTGTCGCGTCAGTTTATATCGAGAAAGCAATTCTTCGATAGTCGCCGCTAATCCAATCACACGTACGGTTAATCCTGGCTGCGCTTTCGCGATGGCAATTGCTTGCCTTGCTTCAGTCAAATTGACGGAAACAACGGCTTTTTGATATCGTTCATCACCATTGTTTATCAATTTAAAAAGTTGCTCGTAAAGTGGAAGAGGCACATTTTCGATGCAATAGTATTCCATTTCTTCAAACGCGAATAAAGCGGTTGATTTACCAGCGCCTGACAAACCCGTTAAGATGACGACCGTTGCCATAAATATCCTCTTGGATATTTTAACGTAAATTGACGGTAATTCCAATGTTATGAGATGAGAAAACTAACCGATCTTTCGAATATGTTTGTTCGCGTTAAACGCAGCAATCGCTCCATCACTGGTCGCCGTGACAATTTGTCGAAGCCCTTTGACAATGACATCACCAGCTCCAAATAATCCTGTAACTTCGGTTTCCATGCTGGAATTGACGATTAGATAACCATTTGGATCCAGAACAGCAGAAAATGCTAAAAAACTCGTATTTGGAATCGAACCGATGAATGGGAAGATCGCGGCCACTTCCAGCTCTTGTTCGCCTTCTTTATTACGTAGTTTCACCATTTTGACCGTATCATCACCAACAATTTGATATGGGACCGTGTTTGGAATGTGAATGATATTCGAATATTCATTGAGTTTGGCTTGGGTTTCAAATGAAATTTGTAATTTATCACCGCGACTAATAATATAAACGCGTCTTACCAAAGCTGCGAGGAAAAATGATTCTTCAATAGCCTTACTACTATGACCAATCACGGCAACATCCTTCCCTTTAAAAAACGCACCATCGCACGTCGCACAATAACTAACACCACGACCCACAAACGCTTCTTCGCCTGGGATGCCCATTTTCTTCTCGCTCGTGCCCGTAGCTACAATCACCGTTTTTGATTTATGAACTCCTTCATCTGTGACAATACTAAAAAGATGTTCCTCTTTTTTAACTGAAATAACATCACCATAAACAACTTCAACGCCAAGCTGTAGTACTTGTTCATACAGTTTGTAGGCGAGATCTTGGGCTGATAAATCCGTCACACCAGGATAATTTTCGAGTTTGGTATATAGATTCAATTTTCCCCCGGGAGCGCTTTTTTCGATAACGATAATCGCGTTGTTGTTACGCTTCGCATAAATCGCTGCCGTCAGGCCAGCGGGACCCGCGCCAAGAATAATGGCATCATATAGTTTTTCCATCGTCCACAACCTCCAATAATTGTCGATAATCGTCAAGCCAAACATCAGGTGTCACTGAGTTAGGAAAACGTCGTAATGACCAATTAATAAGTGCACTTGCAACGTTACTCCTCTTGGCAACTTCATAGTCATAAATAGTATCGCCGATAAACAGCACCTTGTCTTTCGGTACTTTAAAATAATCGATGATTTGATACATTCCCTCTGGATGTGGTTTTGGGTTAACGACATCATCATAACCAACGATAAATTCGAAAAATTTATCAATATTGAGCATTTTTAAGGTAGCGACGGTTCGGTCATGATGTTTATTAGTCAAAATACCGAGCCGAATGCCGCGCTCGTGCAAACCTTCGAGCACTTCAATCGTATTGGGAAATAACATGGCATCAAGTTCATAGAAACGAAATGATAATTGCCGAAATTCAGCAATGATTTGCGCACTATTTTGATGTGGAAAGTAGTTTTTAATCGTGTCTTCAATCGGTGGTCCCGAAAAGTAAATTAATGTCGAAAGACTGATTTTATAGTCGGGACGATATTTGCGAAAAAGCACCATCATCGCTTCCACCAACATCAAATCAGTGTCCACTAATGTCCCATCCATGTCAAAGATGACGACTTGATATTTCATGTTAATTGGCCAGATTGACCGGTGGCTTTGCTCGTTTCTTTAAATGTTCATGAACGTGGAGCGCAATAATCCCCAAAATCCCGAGCCCAGTAAAAATCATCCCCCAGTAATAAGACCATAAATTATCCATGATATAAGTCTCATTGCGCATCGGTTCCATAATCACTCGCGTTAATCCGTACCATATGGGATAGCACATCGCGAGATCGCCATGAACAAGATATTTCTTAAGTCCTTTTCCAACCGCAAAACGAATGACAAAATAACCTGTAATATTAATGATGCTTTCTATTAAGAATAAGGGGATTCGAAATTGACCACCAATCGTCATTTGTGCCTTGATAAAGGAAGGTAAAAACGACCAATCAGCGACATCAGCGACCGCACCGTACACTTCTTGATTAAAGAAGTTGCCCCAACGTCCAATTCCTTGGGCGATTAAAATAACTGGAACTCCAATATCGGCGGCATGTCGCAATGTGATGTCTTTTCGGTAAAACAAAATGAAGAGGATACCTGCCAAAGATCCAAATAAAGCGCCTCCCATAATCGCGAGGCCGCCTTCCCACATCGCAAACACTTTCCAAAAAGGTTGGCCGGCGAATTCAGTACTCCATTGACCAATGACGTACCATATACGAGCGCCAACAATGCCCGAAGGAAATGCGACATAAAACACATTTTCGGCATAACCTTTGCGGTAACCTTCACTTTGAAGTTGCAAATCGGCAATATAGTAAACAAAGACGGCACCGCCCAAAATGAACAAGGCGTAAAATGTCACGAGTGGGTCAGCGGCAGGAATTCCTTTAGATAATGGGAATTCAATGATTGGTGTCAGCCCTTCACTCATAACCCAGAAAGATACAATCACTGGTAAAACCATAAAAATCAGTGAATATATCAGAACTGGACGAAACCGGGCATCTAATCCTTTTTTATAGTTATAGATTATAAAAGCTGTTAGAAGCCATTCAAATGTAAAGAGCGTTAAGAAGCCGCCAAAGGTGGCCTGAAGAATCGGTTCAATATCTAAGGCTGGTTCATAATCAAGCGTCAGACCTAATAACATCAAGCCTAAACCAAGTGATGATAAACCCATCCATGTCAAGTGGGTCCATAATACCTTTTTGTAATTAATCGGATCACTCAAATCGCGTTTGATATAATATCCAAGGTGTCTAGCGAATAAATAAAATCCGCCTAGTGCGATTAATAGTCCGCCAAAAATTAATATTTGATTCATAATCCACTCCTATTGTTGATGTTTAATGCGTTCACAATTAACTGCCAGTACTTGTTTAAGATACCTTCCCGTGTGTGATTCAGCTACTTGCACGATTTGTTCTGGTGTTCCCATCACGACAATTTGACCACCGCGATGTCCGCCTTCTGGTCCTAAATCAATAATATAATCAGCGACTTTTATCACATCAAGATTATGTTCAATCACAATGACGCTATCACCATGATCAACAATCGAACGTAATACTTCTAGCAAGCGTGCGACATCATCGATATGTAACCCAGTCGTTGGTTCATCTAAAATGTACAATGTTTTACCAGTCGGTCGTTTTTGGAGTTCAAACGCCAGTTTCACGCGTTGGGCTTCACCGCCTGATATCGTCGTCGCTGGTTGCCCGAGTTTCATATAGCCAAGTCCAACTTTATTTAGTGTTGTTAGTTTCCGTTTTAAACTCGATCGATTTTCAAAAAATTCGAGCGCATGTTCAATCGTCATCTCAAGCACATCATGAATCGATTTACCTTTATAGGTAACAAGCAGTGTTTCTTCATTATAACGCTTGCCATTACACTGATCGCATTTAACATACACATCGGGAAGAAAATTCATTGGAATTCGCTTGACGCCATCGCCTTGACAATGTTCACATCGTCCACCGGGGATATTGAATGAAAAGCGGCTTTTACTATAGCCTCGCGAACGTGCTTCAATCGTCTCGGCGAACAAATCGCGAATATCATCAAAGACTTTTGTATATGTTGCTGGATTGCTTCGAGGCGTCCGTCCAATTGGGTCTTGCGAAATGTTGATGCATTTATCGATGTATTCAAGCCCTTCAATTCGATCGTGGGGACCAGGATAAGTTGCCGTGTTCTTAACTTGTTGTTCAATCGCTTTGAATAATATTTCGGTAATTAGTGACGATTTTCCCGAACCAGATACACCCGTTACCGCGACAAACATTCCAAGCGGAATCGCCACATCAATATTTTTTAAATTATTACATCTCGCTCCGATAATCTTAATGGCTAAACCATTTCCTTTTAATCGAACCGGTGGGCAAGGAATGAATTTGCGCCCAGCTAAATAGTCGCCGGTAATTGAGCGTGGGGCGGCCAAAATGTCGTCAAGTTTACCAATCGCGACGACTTCACCGCCATGATCTCCAGCACCGGGACCAATGTCGACAATATAATCCGCCGCTCGAATCGTTTCTTCATCATGCTCGACAACAATCAATGTGTTACCAAGATCACGCATTTGCTTCAATGTGGTGATTAAGCGTTGATTATCGCGTTGATGGAGACCAATACTTGGTTCGTCAAGTACATACAATACACCACTTAATTGTGACCCGATTTGAGTGGCTAAGCGAATGCGTTGGGCTTCACCACCAGATAAGGTCATGGCTAATCGGGATAATGTCAAATAATCAAGACCGACATTAATTAAAAATTGGGTACGATGACGAATTTCTTTTAAGATCATATGGGCAATATCTTGCTCACTACTTGTGAGTTTGTTTGGAAGATCAACGACAAACTGGTGGAGATTATCAATTGATTTTTCGGTCACTTCAAAGATATTGCGTCCATCGATTAAAACGGCAAGTACTTGGGGATTTAGTCGGGCACCTTGGCAAGTTGTACAAACGGTATCTCGCATGAATTTTTCATAATATTCACGCATGAAATCGCTCGTTGTTTCATGATAAAGACGCTGCACGCGCGCTTTGACACCTTCAATGAAATTATATCGATGATTGAGATTTCCACTCGAGGACTTTAAGACATAGCGGTGCATCTTCGGTGAGCCGAATAAGACAATATTTTTTTGGTCAGCGTTTAAATCTTTAAAAGGAACATTCAGTGGAATATTATACTCCTTGCATAAGTAAGCAAAATCTTGCCATTCGAGATTTGTCGTCCCGACAATCCGTTTATAATATTCAATTGCTCCTTGATTAATCGTTAAGTTTTGATCCGGGACGAGTAAGTCTGGATCGGCTTCACGTTTAAATCCAAGTCCCGTGCAATCTGGACAATACCCAAGGGGCGCGTTAAAAGAAAAAAGACGGGGTTCAAGTTTAGGAATCGAAAAACCGCAATACTTACAAGAATGATGTTGACTGAACAGACGTTCCTCATCATTGATAAGGACGATTAAGTAGCCGTGACCCCAGTCAAGTGCTAATTCGACGGCTTCAACTAACCGTGAGCGAATATCTTCCTTTAAGACGATTCGATCGACAATAATGTCAATCTTGTGTTTTTTATTCTTATCAAGCTCACCAATTTCATCAATCCGCATCAATGCTCCATCAACACGAAGCCGCTCAAATCCTTGGGATTTGATTTTGGTCAAGGTATCTTTGTGAGTGCCCTTTTCACTATTAACAATGGGGGCTAATATTTGGACACGACTCGCAAGTGGTGATTTCAAAATAATATTCACCATTTCCGTGGGAGAAAACGCGACGATCGGTTCGTGATGAATCGGGCAATAGGGCACACCAATCCGAGCATATAAAAGGCGGAGATAGTCATATATTTCAGTAACCGTTCCAACCGTAGATCGCGGGTTGTGGGACGTTGTTTTCTGATCAATCGAAATAGCGGGAGAGAGTCCTTCAATTGATTCGACGTCTGGTTTTTCGAAGTTGCCTAAAAATTGGCGGGCATAACTTGAGAGTGACTCAACATAGCGGCGCTGCCCCTCCATGTAAATCGTGTCAAATGCTAACGTTGATTTTCCACTACCAGACAAACCAGTAAAAACAACGAGCTGTTCTTTTGGAATCTCGAGACTGATATTTTTTAAATTATTTTCTCGTGCTTCTTTGATAATAATTTTTTTTAAACTCAAAATAAAAAACCTCAAGTTATCATTATATGATAAATGAGGTTAAATATATAGATTGGAGCTTAACTACATGATATATGCTGGCGTTTCGCCAATGTATAGTTCAAGGTCTGCAACTTGTTCGTAATCATTAGTGATGTCATGGCTCGTGACCCCAAGATTAGAAATGGCAAATAGATAACTACCTGCGGTAATCGCTCGATCAATCCCAGCATAATAGTAGATGGTATATTCATTGCTAGGATCGTTATCTTGAGGAACAAACTGCGTATGTGTAATCATCTTTTTAATCGTAATCGGATTCGTCGATAATGGATCAATGCCAAAAATGTAGTAATTATTAAAATATACATATTGCCAATAGAAATACGAATTAGCAAGTTCTCGGTAACTGCTGATTGCAAACCCAATCATGTCAAATTCATGACTAATTAACAATGCTTTATGGTTATAAAGTGCTTCTGACCATTGCCACCCATACTCGTTACTCCAAAGAACCAAAGGTGCTCCTACATCGTCAGGATGTACAAGGTCACTAATATCAAATAATGTCAGTTTCAAACCAAAGACAGCATTACCTTCAGATTCATAACCAATCCCGATAATTAAATTCGGTGCCCAGACATGTTGGTACGTGCTATAGCCTGAGATTTCTAAGCCTGCTTCAATCGTTGGGTTCGTTGGGTCACTTAAATCAAGGGTGTAAAGTGGATCCGTTTGTTCATAAGTGACTATCGTCGCCACTGTTCCATTAAAGCGAACGGAACGCACGGTTTCTCCAGGTTTGCCGATTCCCGATTCAAGGCGGCTGACTTCAGCTAAGCGCCGTTTGCCATCAATTGTTTCACGCTTAAAGATGTACAAACGATTGATAACACCTGATCCAGCCCAACCTTCGGTGGTGACCATTCGTAAATGGCCATCGTATTCATCAATCGAAAATTGATTGTGGACGTATCCTTTGTATTTGGCAGCGCCACCAAAAGTGACGGTACCATCATTCTCAAATAAATACGATAAAAGGAGGCCATATGAATCGGACGTTCCTAAAATTGTGTTAAAAAAGTATTGATAGCTAGCAAGATAGATTGCTTGCTTACTCACATAAATAATGCCCCAAGAGCTCGCACCTAGGTAGACATCGTAATCGAGCGTGACCGTATCATCCATAAAAACGGTCGTGATAATCGTGAAGGTGTCTGTTGGCATATTTTCAAGATATTTTATTTCATTGAAGTCAGGTAACATGACCGTTTCATCTAGTCGAAAAACAGGACGAGGATCCGCGTTTTCATCAGTGTATGGATAATGGTTCGAGATAAGATATAGCCGATTATCAATGCGTCGAGACGAAATCAGCGATCCATTAATTTCCAAATGATGAGCAAGAGTCAGTGTGTCAAGATTATAAAATAGGGCAATTGTTTGGGGCACACTGCGATAGTAAATATCAAAAGGTGAAGCATTGCTCCCTGAGTTAATACGCGATTCATAACTATATGAAAAATACGAGTATCGTTGTCCAAGAACGACGAGATAATTCGTACTCAAATATAAATCTGAAAAATACGTGTATGCATCATTGATATTTGTTGAATTCATCGCGATATCAAGCAGTAAATCCATCGAACCGCTACTTAGAATATCGATAACCTGAAGACGATTTCCATTTATTTTATAAATACGATCTCCATCGGTTTTGACGATATCACCTTCATCGACACCGTCAACTTGCACATTTGTCTCTGAATGGGTTGTGGGTTCTTCGGTTTCATTTGCGCTCGGCATCCCAGTTTCCGTGGTGGATGTCATATTATCAAAGCCCGTACCACCTCGTTCTTGGTCTTGCTGACTTTGGGCAATGAGGGCGTTTAGTTCAGCCAAATCACGTACTTGCGCTAAGCCATGATCGAGTGGATCAAAAAATGGGTCTGTCTTATTCATAATCAAAATTCCGGCAGTCGTCGCAAGTACCAAACTCGCCACAAGGCTCGACAGTTTTAACAAGAGTGGTTTCATCTTTGGTTGCTGTTGGATTGATTGAGGAACGGTTTTTATCGTAAAATCCAACTTGTTTTTAAACTCAAGATTTGGTGTCTCATTTTTAAAATATTCACGGCCTGTTTCTTGTAACTTCTTTTTCCAATTATTCATGATGATTTCCTCTTTCGCTTTGATAGTAGTGGCGCAAGGTTTTCGTCGCATTACGATAACTTTGGTAGATTGTTGCTAACGGTTTGCCAACGAGACGCGCAATTTCTAGAAAAGTTAATTCATAGACAATACGATAGGCGATAATGAGATTTTCTTCCTCTGATAAGTAACGATGCCACAGGCTGATGAAGTTAGTTGGTTCATCAGAGCTTCCGACCTGATTCCATGTTGCTTCATCAAGTAGTGTTTCCCGTTGTTTCACCTGAGCGTTGAGCGCTAAGTTACGGGCAATCTTGATAATCCAGGCATGGAAACTAGCGAGGTTGGTCAGCGTTTTACTTTCAGTGAAGACGCGCAGGAATGTTTCCTGAAGTATGTCTTGACTCATTTCGCGTTGCTTTACAATTGAATAAATCAATACATATAGTAGATCGCGATAATGGTCATAAACGATGTTGAAACAACCCTCATCACCTTGCTGAAGGCCACGAATTATCTCAATCGCAAGACGAGCTTTCATCGTTCTCCTAATCGGCCTTCATAATTAGAGACAAATGAAGACCGATATTTTTTTATAAAACTTTTTTTATTGATTCAATGATACCACCTTAACGAGCGTGAAAGTAATGCTGATTTGGTTGCAAAATAACATCGTATCGTTATAATATTTACGAGGCGGGACGTAGCACAGCTTGGTAGTGCGCTACCTTGGGGTGGTAGAGGTCATGGGTTCAAATCCCATCGTTCCGACCATTTTTTATTTAATGAAACAAAAACCACGAAATGCTTTGCAAATCGTGGTTCTTTTTAATAATTCGGTTTGAATTAACTGAAGCGTTTAATCAGTTCCCAGCGTTGTTGTGCATGCTTTGCGCTGTTAGTAAGAATTTCTTCAGCGTGCTCAGGGTTCACAACTGGCAATGTCGAGAAGCGCGTCTCTTGCATCAGGAACTCACGATATTTAGAGAAATCGGGTTCTTTACAATCAAGCGTCAACGGGCTCTTGCCTTGACTGACTAAGCGTGGGTCATATCGGAAGATGGGGAAGTAACCACTTTCAACCGCTTTCTTTTGGACGGATGTCGCGACGGCGAGACCACCTTTGATATCATGAGCGACGCATGGTGAGTACGCGATGATTAAACTCGGTCCATCATGGTATTCTTCAGCCTCTTTGATGGCTTTAACCGTTTGCATATAGTTTGCGCCAAGTGAAATTTGAGCAACGTAGACGTGGCCGTAGACCATGGCCATTGTCGCAAGATTTTTCTTTGCTTGTGTTTTGCCACTCGCTGTGAATTTTGCGATGGAACCAGCTTGTGATGATTTTGATGATTGGCCACCAGTGTTCGAATAGACCTCAGTATCAAGCACGAGAATATTGACATCTTCATTACTCGCTAAAACATGATCAAGACCGCCAAAGCCAATATCGTAAGCCCAGCCATCACCACCGATAATCCACACCGATTTGTCGAGTAAGTCGCCTTCATATTTCAAGATTTCTTTGATACCCTGATGTTTTGAAGCTTTAATCATAGTAATGAAGTCTTTTAAAAATGTTCTGACGACATCACGTTTTTTGACGTTTTCGAGATACTTATCAATCATCGTTTGGAGTTCAACCTCGACATGTTCGCGTTCGCGCGTCAAGATTGTGGTTATGAATCCAAGTTTTTGATCAGCGGCCAAGCGCATCCCATAACCAAATTCAGCATTGTCTTCAAATAAGCTGTTCGCCCAAGCGACACCTTCATTGTTCTTATCGGTGCAAAATGGCGTTAACGGAGTTGAACCCGAATAAATTGATGAGCAGCCTGTCGCATTTGCCACGAGCATATCACGGCCAAATAATTGTGTGACTAACCGGTAATATGGTGTTTCACCACAACCAGCACACGCGCCGCTAACTTCCATGTAAGGCGTTAGGAATCCAGCGCCTTTGACAGTCGTTAATGGGAAAATATCACCTTTGTATTCAATGTTCTTATATAAGTATTGCGCGGCTGGTTCTTGGTAGAATTGTGATTTGGCATCAACCATTTCTAGCGCGCGTTTTCCGGGTCCTTTACCTGGGCATTGCACGACGCAAATCGAACAGCCAACACAGTTTTTCGGACTAACTTGAATCCGGTATTTAAGCCCTTTGACAGCCGCTGGACCAAAGGCATCAAGCATTTCACCATCGCGGACTTCTTCGGGACCGTTAGCAATTTCTTCATCATTCAAAAGGAAGGCGCGAATCGTTGCGTGTGGGCACACAAACGCGCATTGGTTGCATTGGATACAGTTTTCTTTAATCCATACCGGTACTTTGTCAGCAATTTCTCGTTGTTCTTTGAACGTAATATCATTTTGCATCGTGCCATCAAGCAGTTCAAAATCAAGGAACTTACTGACAGGAATATCATCGCCTTCAAGCGCGGTCATCGGTGCGACAAACGTATCCCAATATTCATCGCCAGTTTCTTTGCGCTCGTATAGTGGTGGTAAATTTGCCCACGTTGGATCAACTTTAATCTCGCGTAAGCCTTCGGCGCCGCCATCAATCGCTTTGAAGTTTTTTTCAATTACTTCTTTGCCTTTGCGAGCATATGTTTTCTCGGCAAGTTTCTTCATCCAATCTTGCGCATCTTCATATGGCATAATGTCTTGATTTAAATAAAAGAAACTAGCTTGTAGCGTCGTATTCGTATGGCGACCCATACCAAGTTCTTGGGCAATCTTGTTAGCGTCGATTACAAAGAAGCGGGCTTTTTTGGTTGCTAATTGGTATTTAATGCGATTGGGAAGTAACTTGACGAGTGATTCATCGTCGAGGTTTGTATTGAGTAAAAACGTGCCTTTATCTTTGAGATGACGGAGCATATCAAACTTATAAAGATAACTATCAAGTGAACACGACAAGAAATGGGCTTTGTTAATATAGTAAGTACTATGAATTGGTTTTTTACCAAAGCGGAGGTGGCTCATCGTCACACCGCCAGCTTTTCGAGAGTCATAAGCGAAATAAGCTTGAGCGTATTGCCCAGTCGCATCACCAATAATTTTAATTGATGATTTATTGGCGCTCACAGTACCATCACTACCCATCCCATAAAATAAGCACGATTTGTATTCCTCTTTGACGAAGAAGTTTTCATCAGCAGGGATTGATCGTTTCGTAACATCATCGATAATTGAAATCGTAAAATTATGCCATGGTTTCTCTGCTAAGAAATCATAGACGACTTTGAGATGGCTCGGTTGCGTATCTTTACTCGAAAGACCATATCGGCCACCAACCACTTCTATTTTCCGTCCGACTTGATCAAGCGCACTGACGACGTCAACGTATAACGGTTCACCGGTGGCTCCTTGTTCTTTCGTGCGGTCGAGGACGGCGATACGTTTCACGGTTGCTGGAATGACATCAGCTAGATGCTTAGCGGAGAATGGTCGGTATAAATGAACTTTGACAAGCCCGACTTTTCGACCTTCGGCTAATAAAACATCAAGTACCTCGCCAATCGCTTCAGTGACTGAACCCATTGCGATGATGACATACTCAGCATCGGGTGCTCCCGTATACGTAAATGGTGCATAGTGGCGACCCGTTAATCGATTTACTTCATGGAAATATTTTTCGGCATAGCCGACGACTTTTTCATAATGAACACTTTGAGCTTCGCGGCCTTGGAAATAAATGTCACCGTTTTCGGCGCCACCACGCGTGACAGCATGACCGTGAGGATTAAGCGCGCGGTTACGGAATTTTTCAATTTTGGCAAACGGTAATAGTTTTTTCCATTCGGCGTCTTCGACAAATTCGACGTTTTGAATTTCAGCAGAAGTTCGGAAACCATCAAAAAAGTGTAAAACCGGGGCTTCTGAATCCATTGCCAGTAAATGGGTCATCGGAGCGAGATCAGCCACTTCTTGAACTGAGTGTGAGCAAAGCATCGTAATACCGGTCTGTCGAACGGCATAAATATCTTGATGATCACCAAAGATTGATAAAGCACGGGTAGCAATACTACGTGCGGCCACATGTAAAACGGCCGGAAGTAATTCGCCAACCCATTTATAAATATTTGGAATCATTAACAAAAGTCCTTGGCTTGCGGTATACGTCGTGGCGAAGGCACCAGCTTGTAAGGCTCCATGTACCGTTCCCGCGGCGCCTCCTTCAGATTGCATTTCGACAACGCGAGCTTTTGCTCCAAAATAATTTAGGCGCCCTTGAGATGCATAAACATCGACGAGTTCCGCCATTGATGTAGATGGTGTGATTGGGTAAATGCCGGCGACTTCCGTAAAGTTGTAACTTGCCAAAGCGGCAGCAGTATTCCCATCAACTGATAGAAATGATTTTTTAATGCTCATATATTCCTCCATGAAATCAATCATTAGTATACTTTATACTAATGGCTTAAACAATAACACTTATTACCTTGTGGTTGATGAAAGCGGTTATTTCTTTTTTTTGTTGGCGCGTCTTATTTTTAATTCATTCATAGCGATGAATTTAATTTCTCTTAGGTCGGCATCAGATAACACTGCCGAACGATCGACAATGCCGTTAAATGTCATTTTATCATAGACAAAATCAATGACACGCTCGTAATTGCTCACTTGTTTCTTTGTTTGATTTTTCTTTGTCATTTTGGATTTTGTGGTTAAAAATGCCTCAATATCAGGAATGATTTGCTTTAAATCGTATGAATAATCAATTGTAATTAGCGGATTAAAAGTAGCACAAATTTCTTGGATTTTTTCGGGTAAGATTCCAATCGTCTGGGCAATCATTTCGGCTGTCACAAACTTGGATTTATGCGTTTTAAGCGCGATAAATATTTTTTCTAATAATTTAAATTCTGCTTGTTTCATACGTTTATTGTAGTATCAAAGCTTAGATAAAACAACAGCGATAAAAAAAGCCTCGTGATCCCGAGGCGAATGCGCACTGGTGAACCGTATAGGATTCGAACCTATGACCCGCTGATTAAGAGTCAGCTGCTCTACCAGCTGAGCTAACGGTCCATGCGCGATAATATTACATCACTATTAGCAGTGGTGCAAGGTAAAACTGTTCCTATCAATAAAAAAGCCCATCATACGATGGGCTCGTATCTTTAATAAATGATTAGCTAGCAGCTGGGACAAGTGTTACATCAGACACAGGAATCGGTAACAATTGTGGGCCATTATACCAACCAAGCGTACCTTCGTAAGTAACGGTGGCACCATTGACGGCAGCACTCAGAATGTCATATATGGCTTGACGACGGACTGTCGTACCATTGAGGTCGTTGTGGTAGTTTAAATAAACATTAACTCCAACGGCTCCAAGTTTCATCTTGATGGTGACATGGCCACCAATCGTGACATTACCGGTACCAGCGGCATCAAATGTTAAACCTTCGATCCGCACGACGCTTCCGTCGTTACCAACTCTAAGCGTACTCCAAGTTGCTTCGGTGACAACCGTAGGAACAATTGCCGCATCTTCGCCTGGTGGCACGATGCTTATGCGAGAAATATAACTCAATTGACGCATACCGTTATAAACGGCGAAAGTGCCCATGACTTCAATAAAGTCACCTAAGGAAACTATAGTTAGTAATACCGGGGATAAACTTAACTTGTAAAGATTGATACCAGCTGAGCCAGCTTGAATGTAAGCGGAGTCCCAATCGAGCATATTCCTCGTCAGATATCCCTGCATCCGAACAACGGCGCCGCCATAACTATCTTTCGGTCCGTCAGTGGGAGCAGTTGCCGTGTTCAGTGGAATAAGTGGGACATTTGAGACATCGACGGTTTCGGGCATTAACTTCACAGCAAAAGTTTTGGATTTTGAATACGATTTTCCATTGTATTCAACCGATGCCGTAGCGGTGACCGCTGATGCTACCGGTTCCGTCTCATATGCTGGAAGATAGGGGATTGCAAGATAAATAAGAGTGTTTGTTATTAAACCAGGAATTTCTGTTCGTTCACGTAATGGAGCCCAATTCGAGGCAGTCGCCTCATCATACGTCCAAGTGATTGTCACGTCAAATTCAAGGTCTAATTCCGCATTATAAATGGAAATACTCGGTAGGAAGAATAGCGGACCATCAATTTCTTCCGGTGCATCACGAATTGATTCAAGTGCCTGTCCATTATTTTTAATGGCGAGGGATGGGGTGTTTAATGCTTGATCTAGCACTTGTTCAACTAGTGCTTTATCGCCACAACTAGTAAGTCCAAGTGTTAAGACTGCGCATAAACCCATTAATGCAAATTTCATGTTTTTTATCATATGATTCTCCTTTTATTCGGTGACAGCAGTGATTGCCACACCATTCATTAATTGCAATTGGTAGTTTTCAAAGAAAGGTGCAACATAGCCAGAAACATTATAGTCAACACCTAAATCAAATTCGAATTCGTAAACATACGGAAACATACGACCATCAACGCGTAAATTAAATGATATCTGAGTTCCAGCAAAATAAGCATAAATCGTCATATTGTTATTGCTGTCTTTACGCCAGAAATCTCCACGTGTATAACCAGAATCTTCTTCTTCGCCCGGAGCTAACGAGACGGCGCGAATTGTGACAATGACCGAAACATAGAAACCGTTAAATGGGGCAAAGTCACTGCTTGTTTCTGGAGATAAATCAGTGATGTCGATTGGATCGGCACTAATTTCAGGGTCGATGCCTTCACGTTCAAGCACTGTCGCGTAGTCACTATTGGTTGGTCGCGTCAGTAATACATACGGGAATTTTTTGTTATATGTCGTGAGTTCGGGATCCGTCAATTGAATATTGTCATTGAACGTTGTTACTTTGCAGTAAAGCTCGACGATATCACCCGGATTTTGGAATGGCGCATCACGGAATAACGTATATAAATAGATAGAAGCGTAAGTGCCATCATCGTCGGGGTCATAAACATCGCGTAGAACAAGGTTGTTGCCGATGCTACCCAAAATAACGACTCGCAGTCTGATTCTCGTTGAATCGCCAAGTGTTAGCATCACTGGTTCATCATTTTCATCGAATACAAGTTCGCCAAGCCGGTTTTTGAGTTGGACCTCGTTACCATAGGCTTCGCGGGCAAACCGAATTGAGATGTCATAAACTTGACCTGAGTAATCAAACGCCGGATCAGCCTCACCATAGATACGGGCTTTCGTCGCTGCGGCATGCTCGCCACCGCGTTGGAAGGCGTCTTTATAGTTGCAAATCGAAGAGGCATCAAACAGAAGATTTTCGGTATAAGCCTGTTCAACTAATTCAAGATTTAGCAAACGATAATAAGGACTACTCACTGGCTTATACCAAATGAATGCAAGGTGACGGTTGCCGGAACTGTCGGTAACGCCAAAGACGTCGCGATCATTGATTAAGACAATCTTTTCGGCACTCGTTAACTTTTCAGCAGTGAATTTACTAGCTGCTTTACCCCATGGTTGGATTTTTCCAGTTGATTCAGGGGTATTGATGCCAAGAAACCGCACCGCTATATTCAAATTGCCAACATTAAATCGTGCGGTGTCTCCGTCTGTTGTTGAACGAAGCGTGACCTCGCCGATTCCATCATCGATAAAATTCTTATTGATAAAGTTTGTTTCAAGCCGTAAATTATCGGTTTCATTGGTGTTTAAGTCATCAGGTGTCAGTGAACTAGCTAATGAACTGTCGCATCCTGAAATCAATAATGTTGCTGCCGCTAAAATGATTGGTAGTATTTTTTGCACTTTCATTAGTGCTTTCCTCATCCTTAGGCAGCATCCTCGGGTTCAACAAACCGCGAGAGCTGCGAGTAATTATAATTAATAATGGCTTGTGAAGTCATTTGAACGCCGTCGCGGCCATAGAATAACATTGGAAATACTGTTTCGATTTGTTCGCGAATGTCAGCACTACCAACGAACCCTGGATCGACGAATTTAATCCAACCATTCGCCGGGTCGCCGTATATATTGGCATTGACTTTAGCGGCTCCAATTTTACTGAAATCGCTTTTACTAGCTGAGGTCGTATTAATATAGCCTTGATAGATGTCGCTATTAAGCATCGTATTGGTGACTGGATAGTAGCCAGCGCCGATGGCAAAGACATCATTGACAACCGTCGTCGCAAATCGTGTAAAGAGCCAAGAAGCCAAAACTTTTTCAGCGTCACGATTCGTAAAGACGGCCATGTTCGTACCTTGAGAAATAACGTAACGATGGGTTGCATCTTTACCAATGACAGGGTGGATTTCCACATCGAATGACCCAGCGGTTGGGACGTTATTGTAAACGCCAGCTGATGAAGAAACGGTCATCACGGATTTTAGCGCTAAGAACGGTCCCGAGTTATATGATGTTTCATCAAAATCGGGTGGAATCGCCAAAATACTGTCATCGTGTAATTGTTTAAAGTAATCAAGCATCTCAATTGTTGATGCCGAATTGAATTTAACGTAGCCTTTGGTGATGTTTTCGCCCATTCTTGTGAAGGTGCCACCCCATTGCCGCACTAATGTAATGAATAAATTGCTGGTGGAATCGTATGAGAAGGGACGGAAATCACCTTTTGTGACGTTGGTGAAGTCGAGTAGTAGTCTCGGGAAACCAGTCCGTCCAGCGTTGGCGTTGATGTTTCCGTGTTCATCGACTTTCTTTCCAAAATAACCACCTTCATCCATGACGGTGATGATTCTGGCGCCTGAATCGGCTACTTCAGCCCAAGTCGTTGGAATCGTGATTAATGGATCTTTGGTAATAACCCAATCCATAAACGTCTTATTGACGACCATGACTTCGGTTGATTTGTTGAAAGGTAAACCAAGGGTGTATGGTTGTGTTTTCGCTTCGTCTTTATATTGGAACGAACGATTTTCAACCATATAATCTTGAATGAAGTCATCGATATCGACACCAATATCTGGATTAGCATGATCAATTAATGGATCAAGTGCATATTGAATTGATGAGCGAATGTAACTTGCAAAGTGGTCGGGATATCCAACGGCGATGTTCGGATATGTCCGTGACGTAATCGATAAGTTAATGGCTTTAAGTAAGTTTGGGTAGCCACCTTTCGATGTATGTGTAACCTTGATATATGGATACTCTTCTTGGAATGCTTCGATGACTGGATCGATGCCATTGCTTGTTACTGCCGAACCAAAACCAGTCCAAAAGTCGATTTCAAGTGGGCTGGCCGCTGAGTACTTCGCCTCTAAATCGCTTGGTGAGAGTGCCGCGGCAGCCGTTGGTAACTGCACTTCGTATGTGGCGACGTTGCTGCAACCAGCTGCTAATACGACAGCAATTACACTGGCTAAGCCTGTCAGACTGTACTTAACTATTTTTTTCATGTGCTACTCCTTTTGCATCTATGAATTATTATACACCCTAAGGGTGTGTTAACAAATTTTAACCTTTGATACCACTGCGGGAAACGCCGCGCATAATGTACTTCTTAAAGATGAGGAAGAAGACAAGTAGTGGCGTGGTCACCACAACCGACGCGGCTAGTTTAATGTTATTCCACTGGACAAACTCAGTTGATTGGAAAATGCTCATGAGCCCGTTAGCGACAAGCAACATGTTATCGCTTTCAGTTACTAACTGTGGCCAAATATAAGCATTCCAAGACCCCATGATTTCGAGAATGATGACGGTAACGATTGATGGGAGGGCAATCGGAATCATGACCTTCCATAAATAAGCGAAATCGCCATAGCCATCTACTTTGCTAGCAAGGTATAGTTCATTCGGAATTTGTTGGAATGTTTGTCGTAGATAAAACATATAAAAGACACTGACAGAGAATGGGAAAATGAGCGCCATAAACGTATCGCGCCAATTTAAGACGGAAATCGTTTGAAAGTTCGTGATGACCATCATTTCGCCAGGAATCATCATCGTGGCTAATAAAATGGTAAAAAGCACTTCTTTTCCTTTGAAGCTCAGCCGAGCAAATGCGAAGGCGCCAAGCACCGTTGTTACAATCGTAATTGAAGTCGTTGTTAAGGCAACGAAGATTGTATTGAGGTAATAACGAGCAAAGTTGACTTGGGCTGAACGGCCAAATACAAGAATAAAGTTATCAAGTGTAACTTCGACGGGAATGAAACCTAAGATACCATTAATTTGCTCAAATTGAATGCGTGCGTTTGTTTTAACAGACGTGATAATCATCCAATAAAATGGAATTAAAATGAAGAGCGCCAAAATGGTTAAAAATCCATACATGAAGAAGTTATTAAAGAAGCGCAGGGCTTTATAGCGCTGCATCGCCGCTTTATCAGCAAAATATAGATCGCGATCAATAGCCATTATCATGCCCTCCGTTTAAAAGTGAACCCGCTTCTTGCCAACCAAGAATTGGATACCCGTAATCATTAAAATAATTATTAATAACGTCATGCTACCAGCGGCAGCTTTGCCTGTATCGGTACGCATGATTTTATAAACATAACCGACAATTGTAATCCAGGTATTACCATCACTACCACCGAAGTTAAACGGTCCGGCACCAAAGATTGAGATGACCGATGTGTACATCTTAAAGGCGCCGATAAATGAGGTAATCGTAATATAGAAAATTTGTGGCGACAATAATGGAACGGTAATCCGTCGGAAAATTCGCGATTTATTAGCGCCATCAATCCGCGCGGCATCGTAGTATTGTTTATCGATACTTGCAAGCCCTGCCATGAAGACGAGAATTTTAAAAGCAAGACCATTCCAAAGTGATGACGTAATCATGACGACCGCCATATTGAATTTGGTGGCATCAGGCGTCACCCAACTTTGTGAAGCCACGCCAAATAGCGATAACAGTTGATTCATGAGTCCACTCGGATATTTCGAGAAAATAACGTTGAACACCATGCCTAAGGCAATTGCGTTTGTGACATAAGGAAGGAAGAATATCGTTTGATAAAATCCTTTTAATGCCTTGATATTGTGTAAAGCTACCGCTAATAGAAGCGAGACGATAATTGTTAATGGAACCGACACAACGACGAGAATCGCTGTGTTTAAGATTGCGTTAATGAAAGTACGATCTGACAAAACGGCTTGGTAGTTACCAATCGACGGGAACATGTCAAACGTATTGCCAAACAGCCAAAGTCCGGCACCAGGAGCCCAGGCAAAGTTGTCCATAAACGACAACAGGAACGTATTAATAATCGGGAAGAAAATAAAGACGATCAGGAAAAACATTGCCGGTGCTAAGGCAATAAATGCTTTCCAACCGTCGCGTTTACCTTCGAGCATTATTTAACCCTCGTGCCATCGGTTTCAAAGACATAAAACCGTTTGGCCGCCACTTTCATGACGCCAGGTTTCACCTGGTCGGATAGTTCGCTTGAAATAATGATCCGCACTTTCGTGTCCGGACCAACGACTTTACCGACGAGCGAAATGTCGCGTCCAATATGTTCAATATAATCGATATTGACATTGAATTTTGCGGAAGCAGCTTCTTCAACACTGAATGCCTCAGGACGAATGCCAATGAAGATTTGACGATTTTTCTTCAGTGAGATGCGTAAAGCGGTGACAGCAGCGCCAATCTCATCAGCTTTGCCTTTAAATCCGAAGTGTTTCGCATGATCAACAATATTGCTAATTGTCAGTTCAAATGGAATTTGGACTTTTTCCTGTCCTTCTTGATGCTCTTTCGTGCTATGGACGGCAAGGTAATAATCCTCGAATGATTTGGTGTAACCACCGGATACGAGTAAGGCGTGTACTTCTTGACCATCGAGTGGTAAATCACCTTTACCTTCATAACCTTTATCAAATATCTTGCCATCAATTAGTAAGCGACCATCTTTAATTTCGCCTTCCATAATGTTGATGGCGGGTGATCCAAGGAATTTGGCTACAAACATGTTTACCGGTTCGTTATAGACGACTTGTGGGGCATCGATTTGTTGGACAATCCCTCGATCCATAACGACGATAAAATCAGAAATCGACATCGCTTCTTGGTCATGGGTAACGAAGATTGTTGTAATCCCCGTTTCTCTTTGAATCCGTTTGATTTCTTCCCGTGTTTGTAATCGTAAACGGGCATCAAGGTTACTTAATGGTTCGTCCAGCAATAAGACACGTGGTCGTTTTGATAAGGCTCGGGCAATGGCAACGCGTTGTTGCTGACCGCCAGATAATTGTTTGGGTTTTCGTTCAAGATATGGACGAATATCCACAAGATCGGCCATTTCTTCGGCAATGGCATTCATTTCTGCTTTCGTGTAGCGACGTGGTTTTCCTGTCTCGGGATCTTGATAATCTTTCACGTTTTGTAACGGGAAAAGAATGTTGCCACGAACGGTGAAATGTGGATATAGCGCATAATTTTGAAATACGAGCCCAATGCCACGATTTTCAGGTGGGACGTTTGTGACATCTAGATCACCAAAGAAAATCTTTCCTTCAGTTGGTTTATGCAAACCGGCAATCATGTACAGTGTGGTGGACTTTCCACAGCCTGATGGCCCGAGCAAACCAACGAGTTTACCGTCGGGAATATCAATTGTCATTTTGTCGACGGCATGCGTCTCATCACCTTTTTTTGTAACGAAGACTTTACTGAGATTTTGTAGCTTGACTTCCATTATGTTTCCTCCGAAAGTTTCTTGCCTTCTTCATCAATATATCACAATCATGATTGCGTCATGATTTTGATTGCTAGTTATTCTTTTTCATTTTCCTTTGGAAGATCAGTGACCACGGCCTCATCAACGATTTGTTTACGTTTTGTTTCAATCGCTAACGTCGTATCCATGACTTTGGCATCGTAATCTTGCGCTTCTTGTTCATCGACAAATATTAGGGAACTCTTCAAATCCGCAATCATCGTTTGGGCTGCAAAATCATGTGGTGCCTGGTTTTTCTTAGTGAATAATAAGAATGTGTAGGGGATGAGGTATCCCACGAACAAAGTGTATATCCCAAAAACAGTTTCAATCCCAAAAGCGATGAAACGAATCGCATGTTGCCAAAATTTAAGGCGATATCCATCTTTGCTAACAACAGCGAGACTAAATGCTTTTTTCCCGATCGTTTGACCGTTTTTAAGAATAATCGGAATAATGAAATGGAGCACGATAAGGTTGAAACCTAATGAAATGAGTGTCATTTCCAAATCATAACGCGCGCCTTCTTGATTCAGCTCAATCAAGCGTGGGTATTCTAGTAAATCGTCTTGAGCAGTTTGATAAGCCGCCGCATAAAATGTGGTAAGTTGCTCATCCGTGGTTGTTGCAAGTGGGATGCCGACAAGTGATGGATCGGGATTACCGAGCCCATCGACATCATATTCAAAATAAATCGTGACCCCAGTCGCCGTCGAACCAATATTTAAAATTGTTTGATTGTACCATTCATTTGAAAAATCAAAAGCGGTTGTTTCATCTTTATAAATCTTGCCATCCTTAAATTCAGAATAATAAGCATAGATTGTGGCTGGAATATCATCAGCAACGACTTTTACAGGCGCATTTTGTTCAGCGTCCTCGATATAAAGCTTGCTATCGTAGGCCAATGCATTGAGCGATTGTTCTAATCCTTGTAAATCATAGAGGGCGTCATAAATCGGATAAATGGCAAAATACCGCATTAAGCTAATCAACAAGTACAAAATGACAAAATCAAGGAGCGCTGCTCCAGAGCGTTTAGCTAAATTTGGTTTCACGATATGCATATAAATATTATTTATAAACTTGAATACTATTATTGATTACTAGGCCCAAAAATGCAACATTTAGTTAAAAAGATGCCAATAAAAAAAGGCCTAGAAACTAGGCCTTTAATTGATAAACCACTAATTACTTAATGATATCGGCAACGGTACCAGCACCAACGGTGCGGCCACCTTCACGAATTGAGAACTTCGTGCCTTTTTCAATGGCGACGGGGTGAATCAATTCGACGGTAAAGGTGACGTTATCACCAGGCATGACCATTTCGATACCCTTTGGTAAGGTAATGACACCGGTAATATCGGTTGTCCGGAAATAGAATTGGGGACGATATTCACTGCGGAATGCAGTATGACGACCGCCTTCTTCTTTTGTCAAGATATAAACAGTCGCAGTAAACTTGGTGTGTGGTGTCACTGAGCCAGGTTTCGCGAGTACTTGACCACGTTCGACTTGATCGCGGTTAATACCACGTAACAAGATACCAACGTTATCGCCAGATTGAGCCGAATCAAGTAATTTCCGGAACATTTCGATCCCGGTCACGATTGATTTTTGGGTTGGGCGAATACCGATAATTTCGACTTCATCGTTCAATTTTAATGAACCACGTTCGACACGACCAGTGACGACGGTACCACGACCAGTGATTGTTAACACGTCTTCAATTGGTAGGAGTAATGGCTTGTCATTGTCGCGGACTGGATTTGGAATATAGGTATCAACGGCTTCCATTAATTCAAGAATTGCTTTTTCAGCTTCTGGTTTGCCTTCAAGTGCGTCGCGGGCTGAACCACGAATTACTGGTAAGTCATCACCAGGGAAATTGTATTTGCTAAGCGTTTCACGAACATCCATTTCAACAATGTCAACGAGTTCGGGATCATCGACGGCATCAACTTTATTTAAGAAGACGACAATGAATGGAACACCGACTTGACGGGCTAACAGAATATGTTCTTTGGTTTGGGCCATGACACCGTCATTCGCAGCGACGACAAGAATTGCACCATCCATTTGGGCGGCGCCGGTAATCATGTTTTTCACATAGTCAGCGTGCCCTGGGCAGTCGACGTGGGCATAGTGCCGCGCCACCGTTTGGTATTCAATATGTGATGTGTTAATTGTAATACCACGAGATTTTTCTTCGGGTGAAGAGTCGATTTCAGCATATGATTTCGCCTTACCACCAACTTTTGCTGCTAACACTTTCGTGATAGCCGCGGTTAATGTCGTTTTGCCGTGGTCAACGTGACCAATGGTCCCGATATTAACGTGAACTTTACTTCGATCAAATTTTTCTTTTGCCATTTAGAATTTTCCTCCTATGTCAATTCAACAATTCATATTATAGCAATTATTGTATAAAATCAATACAAGTATTGACTTACTACCGTGGGGTTCCGCCAGCTTTTTTGATGATTTCATCGGCGACGTAGCGGGGTGTCTCGCCGTAGTGGTCGAAGCGCATACTGTAGTTGCCACGACCTTGTGTAATTGACCGTAAATCAGTTACATATCCAAACATTTGCGCAAGTGGGACGTCAGCATCAATGACCTTAGCGTTGCCGCGTTGTGATTCGCCAACCATTTGACCACGACGTCTGGCAATATCACCTAAGACATCGCCATAATATTGTTCGGGCACGGTGACTTCAATGCGCATGATTGGTTCGAGAATTACTGGATCGCACTTTTTGCTCGCTTCTTTCAGTGCCAAGCTAGCCGCGATGCGGTAGGCACCTTCAGACGAGTCGACATCGTGATAACTACCATCAAATAGTGTCGCCTTAATGTCAATGACGGGATAGCCAGCCACGAGACCACGTTCAAGCGATTCCTTGAGGCCTTCCATCGTCGGTTTAATGTATTCGCGAGGAACAACGCCACCGATTACGGCATCGACAAATTCAAAGCCCTTATGTTCGTTTGGTTCAAATCGAATCCAAACATGACCATATTGACCACGTCCACCACTTTGACGAACGTATTTACCTTCGCATTCGGCACTGCCGCGAATCGTTTCGCGATAGCCCACTTGTGGTGCTCCAACGTTAACTTGAACGTTAAATTCACGTTTGAGACGATCGACGATAATATCGAGATGCAATTCACCAACACCGGCGATAATCGTTTGGCCGGTTTCGGCATTCGTATGCATTTTAAACGTTGGGTCTTCTTCAGCAAGTTTCACGAGAGCGACCGTCATTTTTTCTTGATCGGCCTTCGTTTTTGGTTCGACCGCTTGTTCAATTACTGGCGCCGGGAATTCCATTTTTTCTAAGAGTATCCGCTTGCGTTCATCGACTAGTGTATCACCGGTGATTGTATTTTTGAGGCCAACGACGGCACCGATATCACCAGCGTGTAATTCATCGACTTCTTGCCGATGATTTGCATGCATAAGCACAAGGCGGCCAATTCGTTCTTTCACGCCTTTAGTCGTGTTATAAATGTAGGAACCCGACTTGAGCGTCCCCGTATAAACGCGAACATATGCGAGTCTTCCAATAAAAGGATCAGTCGCGATTTTGAAAGCTAAGGCAGCGACCGGTGCGTCATCATCGGGAATGACTTCAGTTACCGTTCCATCTGGTAAGGTTGCTTTTGCATGAGGGATTTCGTGGGGACTTGGCAGGTAATCGATGACGGCATCAAGCAGTAACTGGACGCCCTTATTTTTATAGGCTGATCCACATAGAACCGGGAAAAATTCACCGGTAAGGACCGCGCGTCTAATCACGCGTTTGATGTCAGCGATTGAAGGTGCTTGCCCTTCAAGAACTTGCATCATCAAATCATCATCGAATTGCGCTAATTTTTCCATTAAAATTTGGTGTAACTCTTCGATTTTTTCAACGTATGCGGCATCGATTTTACTCGGTGTTGGACGATCATCACGATTAGCCGTGTAGTTGTATTGTACTTTTTCGATTACATCAATAATGCCATTAAAATTGCTTTCAGACCCGACGGGATATTGAATCGCGGCAGCATTGGCCGCCAAGCGACTATAAAGCGATTCGACGCACATGTCAAAATCAGCACCAATCGCATCTAATTTATTAACAAATACAATGCGTGGCACACCGTATTTTGTGCCTTGACGCCAAACGGTTTCAGTTTGTGGTTCCACGCCGTTTTTTCCATCAAGCACCGTCACGGCACCATCGAGAACACGCAGTGATCGTTCGACTTCAACGGTGAAATCGACGTGCCCAGGGGTGTCAATGATATTAATGCGGTGACCATTCCAAAAAGCCGTGGTTGCCGCACTTGTGATTGTGATTCCACGTTCTTGTTCTTGGACCATCCAGTCCATGGTCGCGTTTCCCTCATGGGTTTCGCCAAGTTTGTGGATGCGACCGGTATAATAAAGAATCCGCTCGGTCGTCGTCGTTTTCCCAGCGTCGATGTGGGCCATGACCCCGATATTTCGGGTATGGTCTAAATCATATTCGCGAAGCATAAATCGTTGCTCTTACCACCGATAATGGGCGTAAGCTTTATTGGCTTCGGCCATCTTGTGGGTATCTTCTCTTTTCTTGACAGAGGCGCCAGTGCGATTAGCGGCGTCAATGATTTCATTGGCTAATTTGTCTTCCATCGTCTTTTCGTTGCGCAACCGGGCATAGGTGACGAGCCAACGAAGCCCAAGTGTAATTTTTCGTTCAGCGCTAACCTCGATGGGAACTTGTAAATTACTGGCACCAACACGGCGGGCCTTCAATTCAACTTCGGGCATAATATTGTTAATGGCCGTGGCAAAAACATCCATGGCTGGCGTGCCTGATTTTTGCTCAATTTTCTTGAAAGCGGTGTAAAGAATCGTCTGGGCGGTTCCTCGTTTTCCGTCTGTCATGATTTTGTTAATTAAGCGAGTGACTAATTTTGAACTATATAATGGATCTGGTAAAACATCGCGCTTAGCGACATGTCCTTTTCGTGGCATTGCGTTATCCTCCTATACCCTATTCATTGCCTTTGGGGCGTTTTGTCCCATAAAGGCTGCGGCCTTGCCGCCGTTTTTCAATCCCAGCACAATCAAGTGTACCCCGGATGATATGATAGCGGACGCCTGGTAAGTCTTTAACACGACCACCGCGAAGCATCACGGTTGAGTGTTCTTGTAAGTTATGACCTTCGCCACCAATATATGCGGTGACTTCGTAACCATTGGATAACCGGACACGTGCATACTTACGTAGAGCTGAGTTCGGTTTCTTCGGGGTCATCGTTCCAACACGGGTACACACGCCCCGCTTTTGAGCAGAGTTTTGATTGCTCGAGCGCTTTTGGAGTGAGTTCCAGCGTTTGCCGAGGGCTGGTGATTTTGTTTTGAATTCGGATTTGGTGCGTCCGTCGCGGACTAACTGATTAATTGTTGGCATATTTGCTCCTTCTGTTAATATTGTGTTAAGGTACACAATTCCCGGTGTATCAATCGCCATCTTTTTAAAATGACCGTCACCGGTCACTAATGGGAGATTTTTGTCCTAGTCAAGTATAGCGAGCCCGTTTTTTAAATGCAAGAAAAATTCATGATATTTTTGCACTAAACGTGATTGTTGCTTGATAACGATTCATGGCATCGATTTTAAACGTAAATGGCAAGCTCGTGCCATCATTAAAGGTAAAATCACTAAAATCCGTGATGCCAAACGTATCGCCTTCATAGTAAAGCGTGGCATTAGTTGCCATCGATCCTTGCAAGAATGTTTTCGATTCGCCTTTTTCAAGTAACCGATAAATCAAATGTTCGTTAATCGTTGTCGAATATGTATTAGTATGAGCAATCGTACGATATGACGTATTTATGGGTGGTAAATTATCACTTGAAAAATCATCTTCATAACCTAAAAATAAGTCGTTATTTGTGGCGTGGTAGCTCGCTCTTGCATCAACGTGGTAAACTTTGAGCCCGAAATTACCCATTAACCGAGCGTGGTCATGCCCATAAGCCCGCTCTGAATCGACATAATTAAGACCAAGCGGCGCGTAAAATTCAAGGGCCAAATACTCATCAAACGCTTTTCCGTTCCAATCATTTGCGATGATAATCGTATCCCCACTGCTGACAAATGGGGCAATTGTGATTGTGCCCTGTCCCGTCACGACGTATGGTTTTGTCCAATTCAGCAACATTTTTGATAATGTCGTATGATCACCAATTGAATAATCCATCATGTCGACTTTGCCAGTGGGACCATGTAGATATTGGTAACGTTTAAAATCGGAATCCAGCGTGCTCAACTGTGAAAAATTCACAGGTATCGCCGAGGTATTGTAATAGTCTGTCAGTCCGAGCAAGTGACCAAATTCATGAATAAATGTATGGGGATCGCCCTTTTGTCGATAGACATTTAAAAAATGATAACTTGCCCATACATATGCATTAGCGATGGGATTACCAATCCGAAGACTACCATCAACACCTGTGTCAAACGATGTAAAGGCCCAAAAAACGGAATTATTATTGACATAAGGGGCGGCATAAACCAGAAAAACAGCGTCGAGGTAACCATCGTCATTCGCATCAAATGAATTGATGTCATCATACGTGTTACGATACCATTCGACCGCGGCTTTTAGAATGCGCTCAGTTGTCACTGTTTTGCTACCAGAGCTAGCTATGCTCGCTGCTACTTCATTGCTTTGATACCAGTCGCTGACAAAGCCGGAAATTGCCAATTGTTGGTAGCTGGAGCGATGATAAAAACTCGCGAGGGATTCCCATTGTGTCGTTGCCGATTCACCAAAAAAGGCATTTTGCAAGAGACGCCGACTGTTGACTGGTCCTTCATCTAATCGTTCAGCTCGATAATCAGTGAAATCAACCGGAATGACCAATAACCGCTGTTCACCCGTCGTTTCAAGCGTCATCGTCCGTTGACTATTATTTGGATGGCTGCGTCGCAAGTCCGTAAAATTTTCATCATATGTGGCTGGGCGGTAGTAATGACCATACTCACTTCCGATGATAACTTGGTCGCGAAGCACCGCCTCATATGGCCGAATCACGACATCAGTTAAAGTGCAACCCGACAAAATTGCCGTGAGCATTAACAAACTACAAGTAATCGAAAGATGTTTAGTTTTCATTGATGCGTTGCTCAATGCGAATCGAGGCAAATTCATTATTTATTTCATCGATATAAATATTGTAAGGGAAAGCTTGGCCACCATTGAATGTAAACGTTGCGAAATTGTTCATATCAAACGCATCGCCTTCATAAAATAACGAAGTATTACTAGCATAATGACCGTGACGAAAACTAAGTGATCCGGATTTTTCGAGTAAATGAATAAGCTTATATTGTGGAAAAGCACTGCGCGATGCCGTGTTGCTATGGGCGATTCCATAATAAACTTGGCTTGTTCTTACGCCAATTTCTTCCACATAATCACTTAATTCGTAGCGGCCACGATTATAGACAAATTTACCGATGCGGGCGTCAACATGATAAATTTTAATGCCCGGATTCGTGAACAAGCGTGGATAATATCCAGCAAATGGTTCAATCGAATCTTTTTGGTTCAATGAAGTCGGTTGATAATATTCAACGAGTAAATACTCCCCGAGCAATGTGCCTCGATAAGTAATTGGGATGAGTAACGCCTCACCATGAGTTACTAATGGTCGGATTGTAAACGTATCTGGCTCGGTGACAATCGTTGGGGTAATCCATGACAATAACGATTTACTAAAGGCATTATGATCTCCGACATTGTAATCCATCATATCGAGTGTGCCTGCGGCACCCCAATCACCATCTTTATAATCGTAAGTATAATAATCGGTCAATCCGAGAAAATGACCCATTTCATGGATGAAAGTGTGCGCATCAGGTAATAAGCGACCAAGCGTGTCCGTATATGGATGAAAAACAGGTTCATCGTCATCATCGCGGAGTAAACGCCCCTTCTCATCGCGTTCGTACCAACCATCTTTATACATAAAATCGTAGCTTGACCAACCATAATTAAATGGTGACGGCAAACTGAGACTAGCAATCGCCATACTGTCATACGTGGTATAAGCCCAAAAAATGCGATCTTCATCAACAAAAATTTCTTCATGCCCGTGTGCTGGTACGGAATAGACAAGATAGACGGCATCAAGAAAACCATCATCATCAGCGTCAAATTGTTCAAGACTATCATCATAGGTCGTCCGATACCAATCAATAGCCGGACGTAAGACATCTTGGGTTACGCCATATTGGATTTTATCAAGCAGTTGCGTTGCCGTAATCGGTGGGGTGAACCAATCGCTGACGACACCGGTGAAACGCAACTGTCCATAGCTCGACGTTTCATAAAACGAAGCGACCGAGTGCCATCGCATCGCTTGGGCTTCGCCGAAAAATGATTGGCGAATATCTTCACGCACGACATCACAGCCACCATCGATACCACTGCAGGGATAGTCCGAAAAAGAAACAGGAATTACAAGAATTGGGACATCACCACTTGTCGGCGTCGCTGATTTATATCCTTGCGCATAGCGAACTTGTCGATAGGTCGTAACATAATCTCCTGATGTAAAACTTGAGGGATAAGAGAAACTCGATGAGCCGCTACTTGGTTGCAAAGGAGCGTCACGGCCGAGTAACATGAGACCACAAATGGTCAGAAAAACCACAATTTGCCGTTTCATTGCCATCACTCCACTAATTTTGGCACGAGTAAATTGAAAACAAAGGCAATGATGACAATGATCAGAAAGCTTGGAATCGGGGTCGTACCAATCATAATTCGAAACGTTGTGTTTCCTAAAAAATCACTGACAAACTCCATAATTGCTAAGAGCATCCCAAGCCCAAGCACTAATAGTCCTAAAGCCGTCGCTTGTGGATGTAAATCATCATGAACCAATCGCGCGACGCGACTAAAGCCTTTAACGGCTTCGAAACCGAGTACTGCCAATAAGACACCACCAATGATTGGCAAAGGGATAAGCTGCAAATAATAAGTAACCGGCATGAATATTCCAATAACCATGATGATAATCGCCACACCAATTAATACGAGAGGATGGGCTTTTTTTGAATGCATCGTCATTTTCACGGTGTCTTCGCTGATCACAAATGGATACCCCGTAATCATGCCACCGACCATGACGCTTAATCCTTCGGTTAACAAGGTTTTGTCGGCGTGAGGACTCGTGACTAATTCAGGGTCTTTGAGCGCATAAATCGTCATCGCGTGCATATGTTCGCCAATTGTCACTAGCGTGAGTGGAACAATTAGTAAAAGACTCTCAATGTCAAAATGGAGATATTGCCAAAATCCAAAATTTATTTCGGGGTGATGAAAAATCGTTAATGGAACATCAATGGCCGTAAACATGCGGAATAAAATCGTCGCTTCAATCGTTTGGCTTAACCACAGTAACTCAATTGCATCAATAATCGTCGCGACGAGTAATCCACTGACCAAACCGAGTAGGATGGCATAACTAGCCTGGGTGCCCGGTTTCTTTGCGAGCGCCGTCGCAAACAAATATCCCATAAATGAGGCAAGACCGATAATGATGAACTTATAACTTTGCGTTGGTTCGAGTAGCGATGGTTCGTAATAGCCAAAGATGAAAACGCGTGGTAATAACGCTAACGTCAAAAACACGATGAGGATACCACTAAATGTCGGTGAAAAAATTCGCCGCATCTTTTTAATACCGATTTGACGCACTAAAGTCGCCATCAAAATATATAGCAATCCACTGATCCAAAATGAAACGAGCAATCCACCTAGTCGAAAATTCCAGGCAGGCGAACCAATTGCTAATGTTTCATAGCCACGCATAAATATAACGAGAGCGGGCAAAAAAACAAACGATGGAGTGACAATAAATGGAAATTGGCGCCTTAAAAATATTACGAGTCCAATCGTGGCGATGGCAATTCCGACTAATAGCGGTGATAATCCGATATTGGCAGCGCTAGCAACTAAAAGCGACCAGCCAAACAGTGCGCCAAATTGACGAAAAGCATTTGTAAAACCGAGCTTTTGTTGCGTTTTTACCTGGGAATCTTTCATATGATTACTATACAACAAATATGAGTTAATGATTTAAAAAAAGCGTGGTTTTATCCACGCTTTACTTGCTTATTCGTCAAGTGGCAGCTGATCGTCGAACTGCTCCATCCACTGTTCGTGGCTTTCACGGTAGTTGTTGCGAATATTGCGCATGAATTCCTCGACTGAAAAATCGGAAATTAAATCTTGACGATCTTCTTCCGTTTTCAATCCACGACCAGCGGGAATCATTTTACCAGTTATGACATTTTCCTTGAGTCCATGTAAGACATCGGTTTTGCCTTTAATCGCCGCATCGGTTAAAACACGTGTCGTTTCTTGAAATGAAGCCGCTGATAAGAACGATTCTGTTTCTAGGGCGGATTTAGCAATGCCAAGAAGACGTGGAATACCAACTGCAGGGACTTTTCCTTCTGCCAAAGCCAGGGCATTTTTCTCAGTGAAGACGTTAATGTCAACGCGTGTGCCTGGAATCAGGTCTGTATCACCGCCATCAATGACGATTAATTTACGAAGCATTTGTCGCACGATTACTTCGATATGTTTATCAGCGATGTTCGCGCCATTACCTTGATATACTTTTTGAACTTCTTTGATGATATATTTTTGTACCGCATTAACATCGGCATATTTTAGGAGATCTTTTGGATAAATGGCGCCTTCAGAAATCTTTTGGCCTGGATGCACTTCATCACCAACTTGAACACGGAGCCGTGCGCCAAAGTTTGTCGCGTAGTCGCGAGCATCATTTTCTGAGGCAACGCGGACATTGAAACGGCCACCATTTTCGTCGATGGCAACGACTTTGCCATATATTGCGCTAATGACTGCTTCGCCCTTTGGTGTTCGCGCTTCAAAAATTTCCTGAACACGTGGGAGACCATCGGTAATGTTGCGACCAGCAATACCACCTTCGTGGAATGTCCGCATCGTTAACTGAGTACCTGGTTCGCCAATTGATTGAGCGGCGATAATGCCCACAGCTTCTCCGACTTCGACAAGCTTACCAGTCGCGAGGTTACGACCGTAACATTTCTTACAAATGCCATCTTTGCTCTCGCAACCAAATACGGAGCGAATCATCACGTCGGTGACACCAGCGTCAACGATTTTACGAGCATCTTGTTCATCCATCAAATGATCGGCTGGGACGATAATTTCACCTGTGTCTGGATGTGCAACGTCTGTTAAGGTGTAGCGACCGACGAGACGGTTGTACAGCGGTGTAATCACAGCTTGTCGTGAGGAGTCCATAATTGTGAAGACATTGGAGCCACGATCAGTGTGACAGTCTTCTTCACGAATGATAACATCTTGAGCAACGTCGACTAGTTTACGCGTTAAATAACCCGAGTCGGCTGTTTTTAAAGCAGTGTCAGCCCCGACTTTACGCGCGCCGTGAGTCGCAATGAAGAATTCGGCGATTGAGAGACCTTCACGGAATGATGAACGAATTGGTAGTTCAATGAAACGTCCGCTTGGCTTACTCATCAAGCCCCGATACCCGATTAATTGTTGGAAGTTACTCGCCTTACCACGAGCGCCTGAGTTAAAAATAATGTTCAGCGGATTATCATTGCTATTTTGCATCATCGTAATAACCGCGTTTTTAATTTGAGCTTGTACGTCGTCTTTCCAAACGGTGACGACTTGTTGATACCGCTCTTCGTCCGTTAATAAACCTTGTTCGAACTGCTCTTGAATCGTATTGACGCGATCATCACCAGCTTTGATCAGTTCTTTTTTATTGTCGAGTACAAGAATATCGCTGAGGGCGACCGTTAAGCCTGATTGGGTGGCGAAGCGGAATCCTTGGTCTTTCATCTTGTCGAGAATCGCTGAAGTTTTGCTCGTGCCATAACGGTTAAACACTTCTTTAATAATCTCGGCGAGATCTTTACTTCCATATGGTGTTAAAACTTTTTTAGCGGCAATTACTTCGGGGATATTCGTGCCTTTTGGTACGAAATATTCCATTAAGTCGACTTTTAAATTGGCAGAGTTCTTGTTGTTTAAATATGGAAAATCGGCTGGGAAGATTGAATTGAAAAACACTTTGCCAACGCTTGTTAACAAATAACCTTCGTTCATGGCCGGAGTGAACCCATCTTTACGAAGGGCGCGACCTGGTAGTGCAATCCGATTGTGTAAGTGGACTTGCTTCGTGGCAAAGGCCAAGTTAACTTCCTCAATATTTCGGAAAACTTTACCTTCACTCGTCGCATATAGTTCGTATAGTTCGGCTTGGTTGACATCACCCATTTTTCGTGAAGTAGCCGCTTTGCGCAAAAAATCATCTTTGGTTTGTTCCATTGTTAAATAGAAATTACCGATGACCATGTCTTGTGAAGGCGTGGCAATCGGAAGCCCATCTTTAGGACCGAGAATATTATTGCTTGCCAACATGAGGTTGAGCGCTTCTTCTTGGGCTGCTTTCGAAAGTGGGACGTGGACGGCCATTTGGTCACCGTCGAAGTCAGCATTAAAACCGGTACAAACGAGTGGGTGTAATCTGATGGCGCGTCCTTCAACTAATTTTGGCTGGAACGCTTGGATACCGAGGCGGTGTAGCGTCGGTGCGCGGTTTAAGAGCACTGGATGTTTTGAGATGATTTCTTCGAGAATATCAAAGACGATTTCATCGTAATTATCAACTTTTTTATCAGCTTGTTTATGTGAAGTGGCAAAGCCACGTTCAATCAAAAGTCCCGCGATGAACGGTCGCAATAACTGAATCGCCATTTCGCGTGGCAAACCACATTCATACATTTTTAAATCAGGACCAACGGCAATAACGGAACGACCAGAGTAATCAACGCGCTTTCCGAGTAAATTTTGCCGGAAGCGTCCTTGTTTACCTTTTAATGCACTGCTCAGTGATTTAAGTTCACGACCGCTTCCACCTGAGGATAACACAGGCTTTCCACGACGACCATTATCGATCAAGGCGTCGACGGCTTCTTGAAGCATCCGCTTCTCATTGCGAAGCATCGTGGTTGGTGCTTTGATATTGATGAGATTTTTAAGACGGCGATTTCTAGCGATGAGACGACGATATAAATCGTTTAGATCACTTGTGGCGAAACGTCCGCCATCAAGCTGTAGCATCGGTCGTAAATCAGGTGGAATGACTGGCAATACGTCAAGCACCATCCATTCGGGACGGTTGCCTGATTGCCGGAATGACTCGACGATTTCAAGCCGCTTTGTTAATTTGGCGCGCCGTTGTGTCGTACATTCGCGTAATTCTTTTTCAATTGCTTCGCCTTCACGGTCAAGATTGACTTCTTTTAAAAGCCGTTTAATTGCTTCAGCACCTTCGCCAAATTCAGCGCCAGTATGCTTTGAAATAAATCCTGTAATCACTTCAAAGTTAATCGGTTCGGCACGATTTTCAAGTTTTTCAATATATTCTTGCGCTCGTGAACCTTCATAAGTTCCTTCGAGTGCTTCCATAAATTCTTTAATAACAGCAACAAAATCAATCCGACCCGTTTTTTCATCAATTACTTGGCGATATTTTAAAATCTTACTCGCGCCGGGGTTTAAACAAATTAATGTGGATCCAGCTAAATAGACAATTTCCTCTAATTGCTTAGCGTTGATATCTAAGACTAGGGCAATCCGTGACGGAATGCCTTTGACATACCAAATATGGGCGCAAGGAGTCGCTAATTCAATGTGACCCATACGTTCACGACGGGCATCTTTTGTCATTACTTCAACGCCGCACTTTTCACAGACGACGCCAGCATACCGTTGTTTTTTGTATTTGCCACAATGGCATTCATAGTCTTTGCTCGGACCAAAAATCTTTTCACAGAACAACCCTTGCATTTCGGGTTTTTGACTGCGGTAGTTAATAGTTTCTGGCTTTAATACTTCGCCGTAAGACCAACTACGGATTGATTCCGGTGAGGCAAGACCAACTCGAATTTTCGTAATTCTATTAATATCAAACATGCGCTCTTCCTCCCCGATTAATCATCGTAACTTTCTTCAATAACGTTGTTTTCATTCAACTCGACAACGGTTTCGCTCGTCATTGCCCGAATTGAAGAGTTGATTTTTCGCTCTTCAGCAAGGGCTTCTTTGGCTAATGCCTCCATATCGAGTTCGGACCCGGTTTGATCAAACATTCGGACGTCAATCGCGAGTGATTGGAGTTCCTTAGTCAAAACTTTAAATGATTCAGGAATGCCAGGTCGTGGTATTTCACGTTGTTTGATAATCGCCTCATATGTTTTGCGGCGTCCAACGCGATCGTCGGATTTAATTGTTAATATTTCTTGGAGAGTGTGGGCCGCGCCATAAGCTTCAAGTGCCCAAACTTCCATTTCTCCAAATCGTTGACCACCATTTTGGGCTTTGCCACCCAAAGGTTGCTGGGTCACAAGCGAGTACGGTCCTGTCGCTCGAGCATGGAGTTTATCATCAACCATGTGGACGAGTTTAATCATATACATGACACCGACGGAAATCCGTTCGTCGAACGCTTCACCGGTGCGACCATCGTGAAGAATTGTTTTGCCATCTTCAGAAATACCAGCTTGTTTCATTAAATCGAGAATTTCATCATTTGAAATACCGTCAAACACTGGTGTTGCAATTTTCATCCCAAGTTTTTTCGCAGCCAATCCAAGATGAATTTCAAGAATTTGACCGATATTCATTCGGCTGGGAACACCTAATGGATTGAGCATGATGTCAACAGGCGTGCCATCTGGTAAAAATGGCATGTCTTCAACGGGAAGGATTCGAGAAATGACGCCCTTGTTACCATGGCGACCAGACATCTTATCACCTTCGCTGATTTTTCGTTTTTGAACGATATAAACACGGACGACTTCATTGACTCCAGGTGGCAATTCATCACCTTTTTTGCGTGAAAAAACTTTGACGTCAAGCACGATACCGGCGCCACCATGAGGAACGCGTAGAGAAGAATCTTTGCCTTCCTTGGTTTTCTCAGAGAAAATCGCGCGGAGTAGTTTTTCTTCACTCGTCGGTTCCGTTTGTCCTTTCGGAGTTACTTTACCAACGAGAATATCGTTTTCTTTAACCTCAGCGCCGGGAACGATAATGCCACGTTCATCAAGGAATGCTTTCGCATCTTCGTTGATATTTGGAACATCGCGGGTGATTTCTTCGTTACCAAGTTTCGTTGCGCGACATTCAAGCGTGTGTTCTTCGATGTGAATCGAGGTGTAAACATCCTCTTTCACAAGACGTTCTGACATGATGACCGCATCCTCGTAGTTATAACCATTCCAAGTCATGAACGCGATTGTCACGTTTTGACCTAGTGCTAGTTCGCCTTGATCCATGGCTGGTCCATCGGCGATGATTTGACCTTTTTCAACGTGTTGGCCGAGTTTGACAATGGCCACTTGATTAATACAGGTACCTTGGTTTGAACGGTTGAATTTTTGGAGCCGGTATGTTTGGTTGCCGTTTTCAGTCGTAATGATGATTTTTCGAGAATCAACATAACTGATAATACCCGGTTCACGGGCAACAACTGCTAAACCCGAGTCGCGGGCAATTGTCTGTTCAATCCCAGTTCCGACATATGGAGCTGACGGGCGTAGTAATGGTAATGCTTGACGTTGCATGTTCGCACCCATCAAAGCACGGGTCGTATCGTCATTTTCAAGAAATGGAATACATGCCGAAGCAACGGAGACGACTTGTTTCGGCGAAACATCGATATAATCGACTTCATGAATATCAGCCATGATGTTGTCGCCATCTTTTCGAGCGATGACCGTTTCATCAAGGAAATAGCCTTGACTATCAACACGATCAGTCGCTTGTGCGATAATAAACGGCCGTTCTTGTTCGGCGCTTAAATACATCGTTTCATCGAGGACACGACCCGCAACTTTATCGACTTTGCGGTATGGTGTTTGAATAAAACCATAATGATCGACTTTCGCGTATGTCGCTAAATTCGTAATGAGACCAATATTTTGACCTTCAGGTGTTTCAATTGGACAAATGCGGCCGTAGTGAGAATAGTGAACGTCGCGAACATCAAAGCTGGCGCGATCGCGTTTAATACCACCGCTTCCTAAGGCTGAGATGCGGCGCTTATTCGTTAATTCGGCAAGTGGGTTTGTCTGATCCATGAACTGTGAGAGTGGGTCAGTTGAGAAAAATTCTTTAACTTGCGACGTTAATGGTTTGATATTTACAAGATTTTGTGGTGTGACGTTACTAATATCAGCCACCGACATTTTATCGCGAATCGATTTCGCCATTTTAGAAAGACCGACGCGGAAGCGGTTTTGAATTAGTTCGCCCACGCTATGAATTCGGCGGTTACCAAGGTGATCGATATCATCTTTTTGTCCAAATCCATCCATTAAATTCATGAAGCACGAAAAAGTAGCGACCATATCCGGAATCGTAACCGTGCTCGCTTCGAGTTTTAAATCAGTTCCGACAATCGGAGAAATTAATTCTTTTTTATCGTTGTTATAAACGCGAACGACATTAACTTTGTTATTTGGATCAAGCCGACCAAAGACTGGTAATGTCACTTCGTGGGCACCTTTTTCAAAGAAGCGTTCGTTTCGTAATTCATCAACAAGTTCTTTCGTGATGAGCGTATCTTTCTTAACACGAACTTTTTTATCAACCCCGACGAGATTTTCCGCAATGATCATTCCGATCAAGCGATTATAAACGCCGAGTTTTTTAGCGTATTTATAGCGACCAGCCACGCCAAGATTATAGCGTTTCGGGTCGAAGAATTTTTGATAGAGGAAATTAATGATTCCTTCTGGTGTTCGTGGTTCTCCAGGTTTCATCTTGCTGAATATTTGCACGAGGCCATCAGTAATCGATTTAGTCTCCGCGTCTTTTTCAAGCGTATTGCGTAGCGCTTCGCGATCCCCAAACAAATCTAAAATAAGTTGTGGATCTTCAAGGCCAACCGCCTTTAAAAAGATTGTTGCATACATTTTACGTTGACGGTCAATTCGGACCGTTAATAGGTTTTTGATATCACTTTCAAATTCGAGCCACGTTCCTCGCATTGGAATCAAGTCGGCTTTATAAAGTAATTTGCCAGTTTTATCCATCGTTTCTGAAAGATAAGCTCCTGGTGAACGACGGATTTGCGAAACGATGACTTTTTCAACACCGTTAATAATAAAGGTGCCACTTTCGGTCATTAACGGAAAATCACCAAGAAAAACTTCGGCATCATTAATCACTGATGTTTCTTTGAAGATTAAACGAAGGGTGACGCGTAAAGGCGCGCTATATGTCATATCGCGTTCTTTGCATTCAAGGTGCGTATAACTCGGTTCATCAAATCGGAAGTTCAGGTATTGTAATTCAAGATTTTCGGCATAATTGTGAATTGGGAACACGTCTTTAAGTGCTTCGTCGAGCCCCTTTTCAATTAACCAACGATAAGATTCAGTTTGCACTTCTACTAAGTTTGGTAGTGCTAAACTGCCGCTGATTTTACTATAATCGCGACGAGAATTAGCGAGTAGTTCGGTTGCTTTTTGTTTTTTGTCCATAGAATACGCTCCTTCGTTTGGTGGCTTAGTCATGTGCTTGATAGACGTGGTAACCATGGTGGCGCTCAAGCCGCGTTACATGGCGATAGATTGATGTTAGAAACTCGTAACTAGAGGCTGCCCCTTGATCTTTTCGAATCACGAGATAGAGGCTGCCTTCTTTATTCAAATGTTGTTTTGCTTCTTCATAAAATCGGTAGATTACTTTTTTCCCCGCTCGAATCGGCGGATTGGTCACGATGGTATCGAAGGTGCCAACAACATTTTGGAATCCATCGCTCACGAGCGCCTCTACGCGCGCATTGAGTCGATGCTTATCGATATTACTGCGAGCTAATGTTACCGCGCGGATGTTAATATCGACCATCAACACCCGTAATTTCGGGTGCATGTCGGCTAAGATGATACCAATTGGTCCATACCCACAACCAAGATCGAGCATCGTTGCCCCAAGATCGACGGGGGCTAATGAATCGATTAATAATTGGCTACCCATGTCGAGACGGTGTTTAGAGAAGACACCACTATCGACATTGAAGTGGTAGACTCGCCCGCGTATTTCTAGTTGCAATTCGCGTGGTTTACTCGGCAAATCGGCATCATTTTCGTAATAATGCGGCACGAGTCATCACCTCCTAATAAAGCCCAAAAACCCGCCTTAACGACAGGTTTTGGTTATGGTTAGATTGTTTCGTTATTATTTAATCTCAACTTCGGCTCCGGCTACCACAAGTGCTTTCTTGTGTTCTTCGGCTTCAACGGGTGAAATTTTTTCTTTGATGGCAACAGGGGCACCATCAACTAATTTTTTTGCATCCATTAATCCGAGACCGGTGATTGCTTGCACTGCTTTAATAACAGCGACTTTGGATTGACCGACAGCTTTTAAGAATAAACTGACATCAACTGGTCCTTTTGGTGCAGCTTCTTCTTCTTCGTGGGCTGGTCCGGCCACAGCGACAGGGGCTGCAGCGGTAACGCCGAATTCTTTTTCGACGGCTTTGACTAAATCGTTGAGTTCGAGTAAGGTCATCTCTTTTAATGAAGCGATGATTTCTTCAATTGTTAATTTTGCCATTATGTGTTCCTCCTAATTGGCTGGTGATTGTTGATGATCGCAGACCGCTTGTACGGTTGCTGCAAATGAACGAATTGGTGACTGTAAGCATGATAAGAGCATCGAGATAAGACCGAGTTTCCCTGGTAAGTTAGCAACGGCTTTAATACCATCACCATCGAGGACGCGACCTTCAACGACACCACCTTTAACTTGCAGGACACCATTGCGACGGGCAAACTTCACGATGGCTTTTGGGCCTTCGATTGGATCGGGACAAAATACAAATGCATTTGGTCCAGTTAAGTGCACGTCAAACCCTTGGTATTTAAGCGCTTCGCCAGCGCGACGTACCATCGAGTTCTTGTAAACACCCATTTTCGCGTTGAGACCGCGCAATGTGCGTCGTAGTGTACTAATGTCAGCGACACTCATGCCACGATACTCGACGACGACAATTGCCGCGGCATCTTTAGCTAGATCAATGACTTCGTTAACTACTGCTTCCTTTTGCTTCAAGATAGCTTGATTCACTATTTACACCTCCTGTTTAGTTTTTTTATTGAGGCTTCAATATCCAATTAGTAATGCCACATGTGGCGGTAAATCGCTCGGATTCATTACCTCGGCAACATGATTAAGCTGACGCCGTTGCTGTCTTTGGTCTATTGAATGCAATCAAACGAGTTTATTAGCGACCTGGAAAAGTAACTTTAACCGCTGGTCCCATGGTCGTATGGATAACCGCGTTGCGAATATACGTGCCTTTAACAGCCGACGGGCGGACTTTGACAAGTGTCTCTGTTAACGCTCTTAAGTTATCGATAATTTTTTGATCATCGAAGCTGATACGGGCGATGGAAACGTGGATGTTCCCTTCTTTGTCGAGTCGGTATTCAACTTTACCCGCTTTAATTTCTTGAATAGCTTTAGCAATGTCGACGGCGACGGTACCGGTTTTTGGATTTGGCATCAAGCCTTTGGGACCTAAGACACGACCCATCTTGCCAAGTTCACCCATCATATCTGGGGTTGCGACGATAACATCGAAATCAAACCAATTTTCCTTTTGAATTTTCTCGAGCATCTCTTTGCCACCGACGAATTCAGCGCCAGCTGCTTTGGCTTCTTCCACTTTTTGGGTAATCGCTAAGACGCGTTTAGTCTTACCATTACCGTGAGGAAGCACCATCGTGCCACGAATTTGTTGATCGGCTTTTTTAGGATCGAGGTTAAGGTTGAATGAGATATCAATCGTGCAATCGAATTTTGTCACATTGGTTTGTTTAACAAGTGGGACGGCTTCCTCGAATGTATAGAGTTTGTTCTTATCGATCAAAGCGAGTGCCGCTTGATACTTTTTGCCATGTTTCATATAAATGTATTTCCTTTCTGGTGGTAATAACGGGCTAATACCCTTCCACGCGACTAGTCTTCGACCTTAATGCCCATGTTACGCGCTGAACCTTCGATGACTTTCATCGCAGATTCGATGTCGTAGCAATTGAGGTCGACCATTTTGTATTCGGCAATTTTTTGTAGCGCCGCACGTGAAATCGTGCCGACTTTCGCATTTTTGCGGTTTCCGGCGCCTTTTTCAATATTGGCAGCTTTTCTTAATAGCCCGGCAACAGGTGCCGTCTTAATCACGAAATCGAATGACTTATCTTCATACGCCGTAATGATGACCGGAACAACTTCACCGCGACGATCAGCGGTCTTAGCATTGAAATCGGTACAAAACTTTGGCATCACGATGCCCGCAGAAGCGAGCTTTGGTCCTGGTTTGGCTTCGCCACCAGGTAGTTCCATCTTGACAACTTTAGCGATTCTTTTACTCACGTGACACACCTCCTAATTATGTGTAAAGTCCGTGCTGTGGTCAGTGGACGAATCACGTCCTTCCACGCAGTGCAATCAGTTTTTTCGGCGTACCGAATAGGACCTATGCGTTAAGTATTATACTATGTATATTTATTAAGGCAAGAAAATTTTACTAAAAATTGGTATTTAGCATATCGCAATGGCTATAGACGACGAGATTGAATAGACATCCAACGTCGTAAGTAATATAATCTTGTCGTAGTTTTAAACGCGAGGTCACTTTTGTTAAATAAGTTTCGTATATCACCATATCTACTAGTATTCATGAGTTTTCTCGCCCTAATACTCATCGGAACTTTTATTTTCGCTTTGCCAATCACTCATGAAGATGGGCAATGGCACGACTTTTTCAATGCTCTGTTTTTATCAGCCTCCGCTGTTTGTGTGACTGGTTTATCGCCCTATGCAAGCGTCATTGATGAATTAACGCGATTTGGTGAAATCGTGTTAATGGTGCTCATTTCCATTGGCGGTCTTGGTTTTATAACCGTTTTTACATTCATTGTCACTTTATCTGGCCGGCGGATTGGCATCATCGATCGGTACATCATCAAGGAAGCACTAAATTTGTCATCGATGAAAGGCGTCATTAATTTTGTCCGCAAAGTTATTTTTATTACTCTCATAATTGAGGCTGTTGGCATCGTCCCGATCATGTTTGTCATGGTGCCACGCTTTGGTTTTTGGGAAGGACTTTTCCAATCAGCTTTTTTGTCAATCTCGGCGTTTAATAATGCTGGTTTTGATTTGTTAGGAAGCACGAGTTTACAAGCTTATTCCAGTAATTTAATTCTCAATATCACCATGATGGTGCTCATCGTTTCTGGTGGTCTTGGATTTCTTGTCTGGGTTGATATTCTGTCTGGACGTCCAGCACGTAATTGGACCGCTTACACGAAAGTTGTTCTGACGATGATGATCATCCTGATTCCTCTTGGGGCTTTTGCCCTTTATTTCACGGAGCTCAACCATACGAGTGATCTCACAATTCTACAAGCGTTATTTCATAGCATTTCGGCGCGTACCGCTGGATTTTCTACCATCGACATGAATCGAATTTCTTTATCTGGACGTTTATTTATCATGATTTTAATGTTTATTGGTGCTAACCCCATTTCCACTGGTGGTGGTATCAAAACGACAACCGCGTTCATTATCGCACTAGCCATCATTTCTTATATTCGAGGCAAGAAGGTTCATGCATTTAAACGATCATTCTCGAATACAACAGTCATTAAAGCAATGGCATTAACATTTATCGCTGGGATTATTGTATTCGTCTCCATTATTCTTATTAACCATTTTGAAGATATCAACACAGCTTACCCAGCCGGTATATTTGACGCAAGCGCACTGATGTTTGAAGCATTTTCCGCATTTGGTACCGTTGGCTTTTCTCAAGGGGTCACCCCATACCTAACGAATGGTAGTAAAATAATATTAGCGTTATTGATGCTGCTTGGTCGCACTGGACCGATGACATTATTTGCAATCGTGTCCGAATCAATGAACAAAGCTGACAATACACATTTCAGTTATATCGAAGCCACCATCCCGATTGGTTAAAGGAGTTATTATTATGAGTAAAAAATCATTTGCAGTCATTGGATTAGGACAGTTTGGTTTAGCCATTGTGAGCGAACTCGCCTCGATTGGCGCTGACGTCATCGCGATTGACCGCGATGAAACAAGTGTTCGAAAAGCGGCACTGCATGTCCCAACCGCCTTCGTTGCCGATGCCACTGATGAAAAGGCGCTGCGCGAACTCGATGTCCACCACGTTACCCACGCCATCGTCGCTTACGGCGATAACATTCAAGCTTCGATTTTGACGACGGTAATCTTATCGAATATGAACATTTCCCATATTGTCGTTCGCGTTGATGACGATTATTATGTTCCGATTATCAAAAAACTTGGGGCGACAGAAATTATCATGCCGCAACGTCTTGCCGGTTTAGGCTTGGCAAATCGCCTTGATGATGAAGACTTCCTCGATTATTATTCACTAAGCGATAACTTTAGTGTTGTTAAAATCACGGTTGGACCGAAATTCATTGCCCACTCAATTATTGAAATTGACCCGCGTAATAAATTTAACGTCAACCTAATCTTACTGACTAAAAACAAAGTGACATCAATTCCTCGAGCATCCGATCTCATTGAACCAGATGACGTCGTCTTTGTGGTTGGAAAGCGAAAAGAGCTCCGTGAATTCGGTAACTTTCTCCAAGGTGACGAATAAGAAAAAAAGCCGATTAAATCGGCTTTTATTTTAGATTTTTTCAATTTCTCCGAAGTCAACTTCAACTGATGTCGCGCGACCAAAGAAAATGGTTTCTACTTTAACAACACCGCTTTCTTTATCGATTACCTGAATCGTGCCTTCAGTCCCTTCAAGTGGTCCGTGAATAACTTTTATTAAATCACCGACACTATAACGATCATACATGCCTTGATCAACCATGCCCATCCGTTTTAAGATTGGCTCCATTTGTTCAGGTGGTACTGGAATTGGTTTGGTACCACCACCTGATGATCCGACAAAGCCCGTAACTCCCGGTGTGTTACGAACCATGTACCATGATTCATCAGTCATGATCATTTCGATGAAAACATAGCCTGGAAATGAGTTTTTCATTTTCTTTTTGCCCGTCGGCATCCCATCTTTAAAGACGGCTTCTTCCTGTTCAACCACAAGAATGCGGAAAATGAAATCTTGTAAATTCATGGAATCGACTCGACGCCGTAAATTTTCGGCGACTTTGTTTTCATGACTTGAGTAAGTGCTAACGATATACCATTGTTTTTCAACTAATAATTCAGTGGTCATATTCGCTCCTTACCGCAATGATTCAAATGCATTGCGCAATTGCTTTAATAATTCGCCGACAAGGAGATCTTCTAAACTTAGGACAACCGCCGCAAATACAGCGATGGAAACGACGACAATAATTGAGGGAATTAATACCTCGCGCTTCGGCCAGCGAACGCGCTGGCTTTCCCGAATTACTTCACCAGTATATTTTTTGATGTTCATCTTTTCACCTCTAGCGACTTTCTTTATGAATCGTGCTTTTCTGACATCTTGGGCAATATTTTTTTAATTCAAAACGCGTGTCCGTCACGCCACGTCGCCGTGTCGTTTCGTAGTTTCGAGCTAAGCACTCGGAGCAAATTAAAATGATTTTTTCACGCATATTGTTACCCTATTATTTAATCATTTTAGCGAAACAAAATATACCATGCGTTTTTAAGTAAGTCAAGTAATAACGACCGCTGTGTTTTGAGTTTATTCAATGGTTTGCAAATGGTTGGTCGCTAAGCGACTAAGAATACGCGAGACTTGCCGATATGAGAGTTTCGTGATGCGTCCAATTTCTCTATATGAAGAGGCGAGCATACGATAGGCGAGAATGGCTTTTTCAATTGGAGTAAAACCCGCACTACTATCTTCAGCAAGTGAGAGGATATGCTCTGGTCTAATTGCTCCAATTTGATCATCTTCTTGACCAATTAGATCATATAGTGCTCCACCGTCTTCCAGTGGCTCATCAAGCGAGATTGCTGTGTTTAAAATCGTTTGATTGAAAGTATTGAATTTTTTCATTTCATTGGTGAGATCGTGCTCGAGGATTAAGTGATAGTAAGCATCGAAAACGGCTTTACGCGGGTCGTATGAATCGATTGTGTTTAAAAGCGATTGATGAGCGATGAGTTTTAAATCATCGAATTCAAGGCCACATTGACGATTTTCCCGCAAAAGACGGCGAATCATCCGATCTTGTTTTCCTTTCATCCGTTCAGCAAGCATGGCTAATGCTTCATCATTTTGTTGGCGCACTAAAAAAACGAGTTCATCATCACTAACTTTTATTAAAGACATTTTTTCTCCTTTATTGAGGAAAACGATTAGCGTGAATGTGTGCGAGCAAGACGGCAGAAGCGGCCGCAGCATTAATTGAATTTACCTTACCGCTCATTGGAATGGTGACCGTGACGTCACTATTGCGACGCAGTAACGGGGCAATGCCAAATCCTTCAGAACCAATGATCACTACAAGTTTACGGTTGTAGTCAAATGTGCGGTAATCAATCGCATCGGTCAAAGCTGTGGCAATGACCCAGTATCCCGCGGCTTGCAATTGTTTTGTGGTTTGCGATAAATTCGTAACTTCGGCGATTGGGACATACTCAAGGGCACCACTAGCAACTTTAGCAACTGTCGCGGTAACGCTGACTTGGCGGTCTTTTTTAATGATGATTCCTGCCGCACCGAACGCTTCAGCGTTACGGATAATGGCTCCAAAGTTATGAGGGTCTTGAATAGAATCAAGCATCACGATTAGTGGATACGTTTGTTGATCGCTTTTGGCGATTAACTGCTCCAATGCCATGAATTCATATTCTTCTACTTCAGCGATAATTCCTTGATGATTGCCAGCGACAAGATGTGAAAGCCAGTCGTTTTCCTTTCTTTCAATTGGTACGTGCTGCTTGTCAATGAGCGGTAAAATCTCGCGATCGGAAAAATTCGAAGAAAGAAATATTTTCTTAGCTCGCTGTGAAATTAACGCCTCAGTAACTGCATTACGACCATAGATATATTGTCGCGGATATTTCATAAGGTGAATTTCAAAATCGTCTCAATTTTGTCTCAATATTCAGTGGAGATACGGATTTCGATTGGTTGAATCGTCATTTTCAACTCTTCAATCAAAGCGGCAGAAGTGGCCGTGGACATATAGGCAATTCGAATCGAAACGCGCAGGAATACTTGTCCACCGATATTGACAATTTGCGATTGCAGATCTTTAATCGATACTCCCATACGTGAAGCGACAAAGTGAATTTGTTTTAAAATCGGTGTGTCTGGTGTAACGACTAGGGTAATTTTTGGGACGCGACGTGAGGCATAATGTTCCACGCGACGCAAGATCACCAATGTAATCAGCGAAATCACAGTCGCAATAAGAGCAATGACAAAGCGTCCAGCACCCGAAGCAAGGCCAATGGCCATTACTAACCATAATGTTGTCGCTGTCGTTAAACCTTTAATATCTGTGCCTGTTTGAATAATTGTACCAGCACCGAGAAAGCCGATGCCACTAACAACTTGAGCGGCTAACCTTGCGGGATCACGATCGACAAATGTCGATCCAAAACCATAAATGGAAATAACCATAACCAACGCACTGGCGACACCAACAAGAATGTGTGTTCGAAGTCCGGCGGCATGGCCATGGTATTCCCGCTCATAACCGATAATTCCAGTCAATATTGCGGCGATTAATAATGACACTAGGATGAGAATGATGTTTCCCCATGGTCCAAGCTGATTCAAAATATCGATGAGATATTGGTCAATCGTGTTTGTTAGTGGGCTAAAGTAATTTGTTGTTAAAAGATGATTCATAAGACCAACTCCTCTACGTTAAAGTATGTGACGCTGCATGAGTTCGGCGCGAATGCGATCTGATTGCTCATACTCGCCAGCTTGTTTCAAGGCGAGATAGCGATCATACAAGGCGCGATCTTCATGGTCTAAGCGCGGATACGTTATGTCTAAACCAAGTATATGTAACATCTTATTTAATGTAAAGAAGCTGTCGGTTAGTTTGGAATAATTGAATGGTTTTTGTCGTAGTTCGCGATTGATTTCGCGTAGTAAGTCATTCATCGTGGTTAAGGCGTTACTCGTATTTAAATCATCGGATAGCGCCGCTAGAAAAGCATCAAGTTTTAGTGACGTTGGCGTTTCCAAATCAATATTTGCTATTTGCAAAGTAACTGCCAGTTGTTTGAGGGTGCCACTAATTTTTTGAATCTCAGTCCGGGCATTCTCAAAGAAAGTTGTCGTCAAATTAACCGGTAATCGATAATGAGTCGCTAGTAACATTAAGCGTAACGCTGGTCCGCCCATTTCTTCTAGCGCATCGGTCGCTCGTAATAAATTTCCCGTGGACTTACTCATTTTGTCATCGTTAAGATTGATAAAACCATTATGCATCCAGATATTCGCAAGGCGAGTACCATTTTGAGCAATACTCTGAGCGATTTCATTATCGTGATGTGGAAATTTTAAATCAAACCCACCGCCGTGGATATCAATAATTTTGCCAGGAAAAATGCTATCAATCATCACGGCGCATTCAGTGTGCCAACCTGGACGACCTTGACCCCATGGACTAGAAAAAGTGATGCCTTGGTCAGTCTTTTTCCAAAGAAGGAAATCAAGAGGTGACCGCTTTTTGCTATTTTCATCAATCCTTGCCCCACTAATAAGATCGTCTAATTTCATATTTGAAAGGTGGCCGTAATCGGCAACCCTCGCAATATTGAAAAAGACTTCTCCATCGTTGACATAAGCGGCACCTTTTTCAATGAGAGCGGCAATATAATCAATAATTTGATTAATGAAATTTGTAACTCGAGGGGTAACTGTTGGAAGATATGAATTAATCGTTTTTACATTTTCTTCAAAAGCCTTGATGTATTTATCAGCAATCGTGGTTTCTGATTGGTGACTCTCGATTGCTTTTGCAATAATCTTATCGTCAATGTCGGTGTAATTGCTGACATGTGTCACTTGATAGCCCACATGTTCTAATAAACGCCTCAGTACATCAAAAACGACGACAGGTCGCAAATTGCCGATATGAACAAAATCATAGACGGTTGGACCACATACATACATGCTGATGTGACCGGGTATGACCGGCTTCAATGTTTCAATTTTATCGGTGTAACTGTTATATAAACGAATATCCATTATATTTCCTAATGTTCCTATACTTTATCATATTAAAGCAGTTTTGGTGTATCGTCACCCCATGTGTCAATATATTCATCAGTACCAAACTTGCGTTTGAGTCCTGCCATATTCATATAACGGATCATACCAAAAATTGAACGTTCACCCCAGGGACGATCATGGACACCACCTAATGCCCAAGCGATGCCCGTGTAACCATTCGGATCACGGCCATCTAGTTGATATTTATCGTTGATGTAAACAGCAATCCGAAAAGCATCATTAACTGAAGCGGTCCATTCAAGAATTTTCTTTGCCCAATACATCCTCATGTAACCATGCATGTAATTCGTCGTTAGGAGTTGCCGCTGGGCAGCGTTCCAGATTGGGTCATGGGTTTTTGCAAATTCCAGTTGTGCGCTTGTATAAATATATTCTCGTTTGTCATGCTGGTGTTTTGCTAAAGTCGCTTTTGCCCAATTAGGGAAACCATCGACTGTGTCATATTGAGGGTTATAGTGACAGTAATTTTCAGCAAGTTCGCGTCTCACGATTAATTCTTCTAGAAATTCTTCACTTGGATGTCCACTCATTTTTGTTGCGAGTGCTAATCTTTGGGCGCTTAAATGTCCAAAATGTAAATAGGCCGACAACCGTGAAGTGACGTTGAGATTTGGGTTGTTCCTGAAATGGTAATCGGGTAGTCGCGTCGTGATAAATTCCTGCATTGCTTCATCACTAGATGGCTGATTTTTCAATTGACTAAGCCATGCTTTAATCTGTGAATGAATGAGGATTTGTGCAGGTTTTTCTTTAGTTAGGTTCGGAAAGTCAATCAAATACGACTGCAAAAGCCTCGTTATTTTTGGTCTTAGTGTATAAGCTCCCCATTCTTGTTTATCGCTAGCAATCCAAACTGGGATGATGTTGTGAGCATCGACTTCCAACATTGTGATTTCAATGTTATCGATTACATCTTGACGCCATTTACGCATCTCATGAAGGGGTGAATAATCAGCAATAAGGAGTCCCGCTTGATATTTCTTAATAATGCGGGGAATCGTTAATCGTGGTTCACCCTGCTCAATTACTAGATGAACACCATTTTGTTCTGCCTGTACGATAAGCTCCTTTAATCCTGCTCCCATAAACTGGTAGATTTTATTTTGTTGACTGTAAGTTAAGGCGCCAAAACTAGGAGCGAGATTAAATAAGACAATCACCGTTTCATTTCGCTCCTTAGCAAGCTCAAGAGCTATAATGTAAGCCCAATTATCAACGATGCGTTGATCGCGATTCATCCAATAAATAACAGGTCCGTGATGGACATTGTTTTCTTTTAAGATTCGTATCCGACTCGCTAATATCTTATCAATCATCTTGGTAATCCCTGATTCAATTTTTGAACGATCGTTAAAAGTTCTTCAGTAGTATCGCAAACAAATGTTGGTTTCGCATTGATGAGAGTCTCTTTAGCGACATACCCCCATGTTACCGCCACGCAATTCATCGCTAAATTTTGGGCTGTGGTAATATCAACAAGCGAGTCACCAACAAAGAGTGAGGTACCACTAAAGATTTGATGTTGCTTGGCAAAATGGGTAAAGGCGGTTATGTCTGGTTTCGGCATCGCCTGATCTTTTTGGCCAAGCACAGCCGTAAAAAGATTGGGAAACCGCGCTTCAATCAATTTCACGACAAAGTCATGTGGTTTATTTGAAAAGACGAAGAGCCGAATGTTTTGATTCCGTAATGAATGTATAAGCGTTAAGATTCCACTAAAAGGTTTTGTTCGTTCTAACTGATAGGTAAGTTGTAATGATAAATATTGTTTTTTAAATTTTAAAAGTGTTACTGCCTCAAGTCTATCTCCCTTCAATGCGCGCTTAATCAGCATATCAGAGCCATCCCCGATAAAACTCGTGACCTCATAGAGACTTACAGGTGGTAGCTCGAAACTTACAAGCGTCTCATTCAAAGCTTTAGCGATGTCATTAATGGTGTCTAAAAGCGTTCCATCAAGATCGAAAATTACGTTTCTAATCATATTGATAATCATACAACAAATGTTTGTTTATTACCTAAGTTATTGGTATTGGCAATAAAAAAGCCTTGCAATGCAAGGCTAGTTTGTTTATTACACTAATGCGATGAGATAAATCGGGGCATTATCGCCACGACGATTACCAACGCGTAACGCTTTGGTATAACCACCTGCGCGATCTTTATAGCGTGGTCCAATTTCCGCGAAAAGCTTATCGAGGGCGACGAGACCTTTTTTCTCATCGGCGATATAATCGCGAACGACACTCGCAGCTAAACGTCTCGAATGGAGATCGCCGGCTTTTGCATATGTGACAAGTCGATCGGATAATTTAATTAAATCAGCGACCATGCCGCCAGTAACGGTGACTTTTTCTTCAACAATTAAAGTTGAAACGAGATTGCGCAATTGTGATTTGTGTTTGCTCGCGGTATACGGGGCTTTAAAGCGCACGCCACCTTTACCGTGTACGTTTTTACGTCCTTGTGTTGCCATAACTGACTCCTATTAATTCTCGCGGAACATCAGCCCAATCGCTTGAAGTTTTTCTTTAACTTCTTTGAGCGATTTTTTGCCTAAGTTGCGTACTTTCATCATTTCTTCTTCGGTCCGTTGCGTCAATTCGTAGACCGTTTCAATTCCTGCACGACGGAGGCAGTTATATGAACGAACCGACAGATCAAGATCAACGATTGTCATATTGGAGAACTTATCTTCAGTTTGCTCAGTCGCTTCTTTCATGATGTTCACATCATGTGTTGCTTCTTCAAGATCGACAAAGCCCTCAAAGTGCGCAATTAAAATACGGGAAGCGAGTGAGAGGGCTTCTTGTGGTTTAAGACTTCCATTCGTCCATATTTCTAGTGTCAACTTGTCATAGCGCGAATCGTGACCGACACGAGTGGGGTCAATTGTGAAACTTACTTTAGTAACTGGTGAATAATTGCTATCAGTCGCAATCGTTCCTAATTTGGATGTATAACGATTCGCTTTATTGCCTTCGCTCGTGACATAACCACGACCGTTGCGAGCATAAATGCGCATCTTAAGATGACCACCTTCGACGACGTTGGCTAAAACGAGGTCGGGGTTGATGACACTCACTCCATAGGGAAGCGACAAATCAGCCGCAGTCACCGTTTTTGGACCAGTGGCATCGACTTCAAGCGTCTTCGTCTCATTGCCTTCTTCATCAATTTTCAAGACGAGGTCTTTCAAGTTGAGAATAATGGATGTCACGTCTTCACTGACGCCATCAAGCGCTGAAAATTCGTGACGTGCACCTTCGATTTCAACAGCAAACACTGAGGCGCCTGGCAAACTGCTCAATAGCACGCGACGTAATGAGTTGCCGAGTGTCAAGCCAAAACCACGTTCCAGTGGTTCCAAGACGAAACGTCCATAATTGTGGGTGCTGTCAAACAGCTTCTTGGTAAAGATCGGCTTCTCGAATTGTTTTGCGATAAAACTCATGCTTCGTTCCTCCTACTTTCTTAGCCACGTGGCTTCTTGGGCGGACGGCAACCGTTGTGAGGAACGGGTGTCGTATCCGTAATCATGTTAATTTGTAAACCCGCGGCTTGTAAGCTGCGGACAGCGGCTTCACGACCAGGACCGGGACCTTTGACGTTTACGTCAACGGTTTTAATGCCTTGATCAAGGGCAACTTTAGCCACGGCTTCAGCTGCCATACCGGCAGCGAATGGCGTGGATTTCCGAGCACCCTTATATCCTAAAGCACCAGGGGTGCTCCAGGCAATGGCATTACCGGAATCATCGGTAATCGTGATAATCGTGTTATTGAAGGTTGCATGAATGTGTGCAGTACCTTTAGTAAAACTGCGCTTAATTTTCTTTTTGCGCGTCGAAGTGGTTTTAGTAGCCATACATCATTACTCCTTTCATTAACCTTGTGAGGCGGCTTTCTTATTGGCAATTGTCTTACGAGGACCTTTACGAGTCCGGGCGTTTGTCCGCGTTCGTTGACCACGAACGGGTAAACCTTTACGATGACGCATGCCACGATAGCAGCCGATTTCTTGGAGTCGTTTGATATTCAAAGCGACTTCACGACGAAGATCACCCTCAACTTTTAATTTGGCGACTTGGGTGCGAATCGCGACTAATTGTTCATCACTTAAATTTTTGACGCGGATTTCTTCGCTGACGTTCGCAGCTTCAAGAATCTTTTTTGAAGCGGAAACGCCGATACCATAAATATAGGTAAGCGCAATCACAACGCGTTTTTCATTTGGAATGTCGACACCGACGATACGAGCCATAATGCTGTTTCTCCTTACTTAACCTTGTCTTTGCTTATGCTTAGGATTTTCGCAAATAACGGTGACGACACCTTTGCGTTTAATCACTTTGCATTTATCGCAAATCGGTTTAACTGATGTTCTTACTTTCATAATTGTTACTCCTTGGTATTACTTATACCTGAATGTGATGCGGCCCCGTGTTAAGTCATAGGGGGAAATTTGAACCGTAACTCGATCACCTGGTAAAATGCGAATGTAGTGCATACGGATTTTACCAGAAACGTGGGCCAGAATTACGTGACCGTTTTCGAGTTTGACACGAAATGTCGTGTTCGGTAATGTCTCGATAACCGTCGCTTCCACTTCAATTACGTCTTCTTTAGCCATTTAACTCCTCCTGTAATCGTTGCGTGAGAATCTCATAACCAGATTCTGTCACGACAATCGTATTTTCGTAATGCGCGCACAGTTTGCCATCGACCGTTTTCACGGTCCAACCGTCTGCGAGTACTTTTGTCTCGTGGCGTCCAGCATTGACCATTGGCTCAATCGCCAAGGCCATACCGGGACGTAATAATGGCCCAGTGTGGGCCATCCCGTAGTTAGGAATCGCTGGATCTTCATGAAGATCTTGACCAATTCCATGTCCAGTGTAATCGCGCGGTAAACTGAATCCGCGCGCTTCAACGTAAGTCTGAATGGCATGACTAATGTCACCAAGATGTACGCCGGGTTTGACGAGTTTTAGTGCTTCCACAAAACTCTCTTTTGTCGTTCGCACCAGCTTTTCGGCGAGTGAGCTGCCAGTCCCGACAATAAATGTTCGGGCGGCATCGCCATGATATCCCTTATAATGCGCGCCAACATCGATTTTAACCACGTCACCACTTTTAAGGGGAACGTCATTTGGAAATCCATGGATGAGCGTATCGTTGACCGATGCGCAAATCGCGTAGGGGAAGCCGCCATACCCTTTGAATGAGGGTGTCGCGCCATGACTATGAATAATTTGTTCGGCTAGTGTGTCTAATCGTTTCGTGGTCATCCCAACCTGGATATGTTTTTCCATCGCCTCTAAGACTGTGGCAACGATGGTACCAGCCTCGCGCATAACACTAATTTCACGCGGGGATTTAACGATGATCACGCGGCATCGACCTCTTGGAAGATTGCTTTCATCTCTTTGAACAAGAGCTCAGCTTCGTGCAATCCATTGACGCGGCGAAGTAAACCCTTAGATTCATAAAAAGCAATGAGTGGTTTTGTCGATACTTCATAGTGATCAAGTCGGACGACGAGCGCTTCAAGATTATCGTCTTTGCGTTGAATTAGCGGTCCGCCACATACATCGCAAACATCGGCCACTTTTGGTTTCATTGTATCGACGTGATACGGCGTCCCGCATTTTGTGCAAACGCGTCGTCCTGTGATGCGTCGAATGAGTTCGCCACGTTCGGCTGTAAAGTCAATCACAGCATTGACGGGGCGCCCGATATCTTTGGCCAACTGATCAAGCGCTTGAGCCTGTGGCAGTGTCCGTGGAAAGCCGTCAAGTAAGTAACCGCGTTGACAATCGGGTTGTGATAGTCGCTGTTTGACAAGTCCAATCGTTACTTCATCGGGCACCAAATCGCCCTTATTAATGTAACTTGCAGCCAATTTGCCGAGTTCAGTGCCCGCTTTTATGGCTTCGCGGAACATGTCACCGGTCGATATATGGGGGATGTCATAAGCGACGATAATCTTTTTGGCTTGGGTGCCTTTGCCAGCACCAGGTGGTCCCATGAGAATGATGTTTAACATTATTTCATTCCTCCACCTTGGGTCACTTCATCAAAACTCTTGCCGGCTAAAAGACCGTCAATTTGGTTGTTGATTTCAATGGCAACACCGACGACGATAATCAACCCCGTGCCACCTAAGGCTAACGAGTGATCGGGTACGACTTTTAATAAGACGAGGACGATTGGTAATGCCGCGATAAATGCTAAAGATGCAGCCCCGAGCACCGTGACGCGATTAACAACCTTTTTGACATAGCGTTCCGTTTCATTTCCAGGACGAATGCCGGGAATGTAGGAACCATTTTTTTGGAAGTTTTCCGCTAGTTGATGCGGGTTAATTTGTAAATTCGAATAAAAGAATGTAAAGAGGACCGTTAACAGCAAATAAATAATAAGTCCCCATGGGAATTGCCAAGTTTGGTTATTAAACCAGGGCATCTTCACAAGTTCGCTGCTCGAGAAAACTTTAAGCCATTCGGCTGATGTATTGGCACCGCTGATGAAACTGATGATGACGGATGGCGCCATCATGATTGAACTTGCAAAAATGACGGGAATCACACCAGCTGAGTTTATTTTGATTGGAAGGAAACTCGCTTGGGAGTACTTCTTACCTGCTCCACTTTTTCCAGCGTGCTGAACGGGTATTTTACGTTTGCTCTGTTCGACAAACGTGACAAATGCAATGATAAGTAAGAATGCGAGGATGTATATCGTGAATTGGAAAATACCACGAAGGAATACGGGTGTGTCAAGACCAACCGTCAAGGCCACCCAGTTTCGATAAGCCGATTGAATTTGTAGTGGTAAACTACGAACAATCCCGGCAAAAATAATCACGGAAATTCCGTTTCCGAGCCCTTTGACCGAAATTTGATCGCCCAGCCACATCACAAGCATAGCACCGGCCACCAGTATCGTGACGATATAGGCATAGTTCCAAAACGATGTGCTATTCAGTTTAATATACTCAGTTGTCTCCATCGTTTTGACAATTCCATAAGCTTGGACAGCGCCAAGTAGGAGTGTTAAGTAACGCGTCGTCATCTCTTTCTTTTTACGACCGTATTGCCCTTGCTTGCTTAATTCTGATAAAGCTGGGAGCACATCCATCGCCAATAATTGGGTAATGATGCTTGAAGTGATATACGGACTGACGCCGAGTGCGAAGACGGAAAAACTTTGGAGAGCGCCACCACCTAATAAATTCATTAAAGCGAGAGCGCTATTTTGATTGAGGTCAAGGTCTTTGACAGTAACACCAGGGACAGTGATCGCCGCCCCAACCCGAAAGACGAATAAAATGATGACGGTGAAAAAGATGCGGTTGACGATTTCCTTGTTTTTAAAGATATCAACGATCCTTTTCATAACTAAATTACCTCGACACGACCACCAGCGGCAGTAATTGCCGCTTCAGCCGTCGCGGAAAATTTATGGGCTTGCACCGTCAACTTCTTCGTTAATGTTCCGCTACCTAATACCTTGACCAGCGTATAGGAAGCACGGATTAGACCCATCTCAACTAATAAAGCTGGTGTCACAGTCGCCTCAGCTTCGAAGCGATCGAGCGCTTCAACGTTGACAACATCGTAGACATTGCTTTTAAAGTTACGAAATCCACGTTTTGGTAAACGCCGATAAATTGGGTTTTGACCACCTTCAAAGCCTGGACGAACGCCACCACCACTACGGGAGTTTTGTCCTTTATGACCTTTACCAGCAGTCTTGCCGTTACCAGAACCGATGCCACGACCTTTACGGAAACAGTCTTTGGTGGCGCCAGCAACTGGCTTTAATTCATGTAATTGCATTGTGTTTTCCTCCTATTTGCCACGGAGGGCCATGACGTCTTCGTATGTGCGGAGGCTTTGGAGCCCGGCATTCGTTGCCCGAATGATGTTAATAGGCGCACGGCTACCATACACTTTTGAATAAACGTTTTTTAGTCCGGCAAGTTCTAGTACAGCGCGGACTGGACCACCAGCGATGATTCCAGTACCATCAGGTGCTGGTTTTAAGAAGACACGGCAAGCGCCAAATTGTCCGATTACTTCGTGGGCAATCGTATCGGCGCGCACCATTTTGATTTCAGCGGTATTGCGTTTAGCAGCTTCTAATGCTTTCTTAATGGCATCGGGGACTTCACCGGCTTTACCAGTACCGAAACCGTATTTGCCTTTACCATTACCAATGACAACGAGTGCGGTAAACCGCATGTGTTTGCCACCCTTAACGACTTTGGTGACGCGGTTAATCGCGACAGTTCGGTCTTCATACTCCTTGACAATTGCTTCACGGCGCGGGCGACGATCATTGCGAGGACGACGATCACCACGGTCACCACGAGGACGCGCGGGGCGATTTTCACTTGTTTTTTCTTCGGTCGCGACTGGGGCGACAACTTCATTCTTTTCTACCATGAGCGCTCCTTTTAAAATTTTAGCCCGGCGGTACGCGCTGCTTCAGCAAGCGCTTTAACCCGGCCATGATATAAGTAACCACTGCGATCGAACACAATTTTTGTTATTCCTTGTGCTTGCGCTTTGGTGGCGATATCGCTGCCGACTTTAGTGGCGGCGGCGATATTGTTGCCATGGTCCAATTTGAGAGCATGGGAACTGCTAGCGAGAAGGGTGATTCCCTTAACGTCATCAATTAATTGCACAGAAATGTGGGCGTTTGAGCGATAGACTGACAAGCGTGGGCATTCAGTTGTACCATGCACTTTTGCACGGACGCGAATGTGCCGGCGTTGTCTCACGACATTTTTATCGAGTTGTTTAATCATTAACGTTTCCTCATTTCCTACTTCTTACCAGCTCGTTTGCCTTCTTTGCGAATGATATGTTCGCCGGCATACTTAATACCTTTACCTTGATAAGGCTCGGGTTCTCTTACCGCACGGATATTGGCGGCTGTTTCACCGACTGCTTGACGGTCGATGCCCGAGACTATGACTTTGGTATTATCTGGGGTGATAATTTTTACGCCTGGCTTTGGCGTTATGATGACGGGGTGCGAATAACCGATATTCAGTAAGAGCGTGCCATCAGCTTGAACGGCAGCTTTATAACCGATACCGATAATTTCAAGTCTCTTTTCATAACCTTTGGTAACGCCATGAATGGCATTTTTAAGTAATGCCCGGACCGTTCCATGGTTCTGTTTGTTGATTTTGGTGTCATCGGGACGTTTGACAGCCGCGTGATTTCCCTCAACATGGAGTTCAATCCCATCGGGTAAATTAATGTGTAGCGTCCCTAACTTTCCCTTAACTTCGACGACCCGATCTTTTTCAGTCAGGGTGACATCAGCGGGGACTGTTAGCAAAAGATTTCCAATACGTGACATAGCTACCTCCTACCACACATAGGCAAGTACTTCACCACCAATGCCAAGCGTTCGTGCTTGACGATCAGTCATCAGTCCTTGCGATGTTGAGATAATCGCGATTCCTAGTCCACGCAAAACTCGTGGGAGTTTGTCAGCACCAGCTGTGACTCGTAAGCCAGGTTTGCTAATGCGTTTAAGCCCATTAATGATGCGAATGTTACCATCGGCGTATTTTAAAGAAATGGCGAGTTGCTTTTTGGTATCGCCGGTTACTGTGAAATCTTGGATGAAACCTTCATCCTTTAAGATTTTTGCGATGCGCACCTTTACCGAATTACTCGGCATGATGACAGCGGCGCTTTTTAATGTGTTAGCATTGCGAATACGCGTAAGCATATCGGCAATTGGATCTGTCATGACCATACGGCACCTCCTACCAACTTGCCTTCTTCATCCCGGGAATTTCACCTTTGTAGGCTAATTCGCGGAGACAAATACGGCATAGTTTAAATTTTGTGTAGACAGAATGGGGACGACCGCAGCGTTCACAGCGAGTGTAAGCGCGCACGGCATATTTTGGGGTGCGAGCTTGACGCACGCGCATTGATGTTTTTGCCATGGGGTCCTCCTACTTTTGGAAGGGAACGCCGAGTTCGCTCAGTAAGGCGAAGGCTTCCTCATCCGTATTAGCGGTTGTGACGATAATAATGTCCATACCGCGAATCTTATTTACTTTGTCGAAATTGATTTCCGGGAAGATCAATTGTTCTTTGACGCCGAGCGTGTAATTGCCGCGACCATCGAAGGCGTTTTTGCTGACGCCACGGAAGTCACGAACGCGGGGTAAGGCGATGCTTACGAGTTTATCGAAGAATTGATACATACGATCGCCTCGTAACGTCACTTTGCAACCAATTGCCTGTCCTTCGCGTAATTTGAAGTTTGCAATTGAGATTTTTGCTTTGGTAATCACGGGTTTTTGTCCAGTGACTTCACCGAGTTCTCGCACTGAATCTTCTAAGAGTTTCGCATTGGTAATCGCATCACCGACGCCGATATTAACGACGATTTTGTGTAACGCTGGTACTTGCATCACCGATGTGTAATTAAATTTCTTCATTAATGAAGGAACGACATCATGGCGATATTTTTCTTTTAAGCGCGCCGGTACTTTTTCAATGACGGCGGGTGCTTTTTCTTTACTAGCTTTCGCTTCAACTTTTGGAGCGGGTGCTTTTTTGGTTTCTGCTGCCATGGTTCCTCCTTAATCTAGCTGACTACCGCTAGCCTTGGTTACTCGGACTTTTTTGTCTTTGATAACCTTAATGGCGACGCGGGTCGCTTTCTTGGTTTTTGGATCGACGATTGCGACGTTACTCGCATCGATTGGCACATAAATTTCGACGATGCTGCCTTCAGGATTGTTCTGCGTCGGTTTTCGATGTTTCTTGTGAACATTGACACCTTCGATTACGACGCGATTTAGTTTGACATACACTTTTTGAACGGTGCCCGTCTTACCTTTGTCAGCGCCAGCGATGACGATGACTTTGTCGCCTTTTTTAATTTTCATAGCGCCTCCTAAAGGACTTCAGGTGCGAGGGAGATGATTTTCATCGCTCCTTCACCCTTGTCGCGTAATTCACGGGCGACCGGTCCAAAGACGCGTGTGCCACGTGGTGATCCATCTTCGTTAATTAAGACGATGGCGTTATCATCGAAGCTAACGGTACTACCATCAGCGCGACTAACCGCCTTTTTTGTTCGAACGATAATCCCTTTGACGATTTCACCTTTTTTGATTTTACCGTTAGGGATCGCGTCTTTAACGGCGCATAAAACGATATCGCCAATCGTTGAGGTTTTCCGAACCGATCCGCCATAAAGTCGGAAGATTCGAACCTTGCGCGCGCCAGAGTTGTCGGCCACAACGAGATTCGTTTCAACTTGAACCATATTAGGCGACCTCCTTCACTTCGACGTTTTCAACCGCTTGCGCCAATATTTTGATTAAGCGATAACGCTTCGTGGCGCTGAGTGGTCGCGTTTCCATGATTTCGACGGTGTCGCCTTCATGGGCGCCATTTGTTTCATCATGAGCAACAAATTTTTTGGTATAGAGTACTCGTTTCGAATACTTAGGATGTTTCCGATACGTTTCGACGCGCACGATAATCGTCTTATCTGGTTTGTCAGATACGACTGTGCCGATGAAAGTACGACGAGATTTTCTTGTTTCCATCGTGGTCTTCCTCCTTATTTAATCCCGAGCTCGCGCTCGCGAATGACGGTATAGATGCGTGCAATGTCTTTGCGAATCGTGGTAATCGTCGCCCCTTTTTCAAGTTGGCCGACGGCTTGTTTACGACGAAGATTGAAGAGCTCTTCTTTAAGGCTATAAACTTTTTGTTTTAATTCAGTGACATTCATTTCACGAATATCTTTGATTTTTAACATTATTCCGAGCTCCTTTCTTTGCTGATGACTTTGGTTTTGATTGGTAATTTATAAGCGGCTAACCGTAACGCTTCGCGCGCGGTTACTTCAGGAACACCACCGATTTCAAACATGACACGGTTCTTGCGGACGACGGCCACCCATAATTCGGGGGCGCCTTTGCCAGAACCCATCCGAACTTCAGCGGGTTTTTTTGTCTTGGCTAAATGCGGATAAATCCGAATCCATATTTGACCGCTACGCTTGGTATAACTAGCGAGCACGATACGAGCGGCTTCAATCTGACGGGCGGTAATCCAATTGCCTGATGTCGCTTGGAGACCATATTCACCGAAAGAAACTTCATTACCTGCTTTGGATAAACCTTCGTATTTGATGCCGTGAGGACGGCGGTATTTCACGCGTTTTGGTTGTAACATGTGCTTTTACTCTCCTTTGCCGCGATTCTCTTCCGTCTCCGGGCGATAGTCGCCACGGCAAATCCACACTTTGACACCAAGTCGTCCATAAGTCGTATGGGCTTCTACTTGGGCATAGTCGATGTCACTACGCAGAGTATGGAGTGGGATTGTGCCTTCTTTGTAGCCTTCGCCACGCGCAATTTCGGCGCCGCCAAGACGACCGGACACTAACGTTCGAACGCCTTTAGCACCAGCTTTACGCACTCGTTGAATCGCTTTCTTTTGGGCAATTCGGAAGCTGGCACGTTCTTCGAGCTGTTTGGCGATGCTCATGGCCACAAGTCTGGCATTGAGATCGGGGTATTTCACTTCAAGCACGTCGATTTTTAGCGTGCCTGAGTTAACGATTTTTTCTAACTGCTTTTTAATTTCATTGATACGAGCGCCGTCTTGACCGATGACGACACCGGGTCGAGCGACAAAAACTAATACCGTGACATTCGTGCCTTTATCAGTTTTTACACGTTCGATTTCCGTATGCGATAAGAGGGCGTCTTTTAGTGTTTTTTCAAGATAACCACGAATTTTTAAGTCTTCATTTAGGAAAGTCGCATAATCTTTTTTCTCGGCAAACCAACGTGAATTCCAATTGCGATAAATTCCGATGCGCATGCCGACTGGATTAACTTTTTGTCCCATAGATAATGCTCCTTATTGCTCTTTAACGACGCAGGTTAAATGCGACGTACGTTTTAGAATCGATGAGGCTGAACCTTTAGCCCGTGGCAAGAACCGTTTAAGACGGGGACCATCATTAGCATATATTTCAGCGATATAGAGCTTGCTTTCAGCCATTTCGTGGTTGTTGATGGCATTAGCGGCTGCGCTCTTGATGAGTTTGATGACATCGGGAGTCGCGGCTTTGTTGACGTTATTAAGAATTCCGAGCGCTTCTTTGATTGTTTTGCCACGAACGAGATCAATGACAAGACGGACTTTACGTGGAGTGACGCGAACCGTTTTGGCAATCGCTTGTGCTTGTACTGCTTTCATGGTTGTCCTCCTTATTTCTTCTTCGCTGGTGTCGCGGCGGAAGCGGCTTTATCTTCAGCGGTGTGACCGGTGTGCCCTTTGTACGAGCGCGTCGGTGCAAATTCACCCAGTTTGTGGCCAACCATATCTTCCGTCACATAGACGGTGATGTGTTCGCGACCATTGTAAACGGCAAATGTGTGTTCGATAAATTGTGGGAAGATCGTCGAACGGCGCGACCATGTTTTGATAATTTCCTTTTTGCGAGTTTCATTCAACTTCTCGACGCGCTTTAACAAGTACGCATCGCAGAATGGTCCCTTTTTAAGACTACGTGCCATAAGTTATCCTCCTTCTTATTTACCACTTCGACGACGAACGATGAGTTTGGTCGAAGCTTTTTTACTGTGGCGTGTTTTGACGCCGAGCGCTTTTTTGCCCCATGGGGTTCGCGGCGCATCGCGACCGACTGGTGTTTTCCCTTCGCCACCACCGTGTGGGTGATCAACGGGGTTCATCACTGAGCCACGGACGGTTGGACGAACGCCGAACCACCGTTTCTTACCAGCTTTGCCGTAATTAATGAGGTTGAACTCCTCGTTTCCGACCGTGCCAATCGTGGCGCGACATGTCTCGAGGACTTTGCGCATTTCGCCACTAGCGAGTCGTAAGGTGACATATTTGCCTTCCTTACCAAGCACTTGGGCGCTCGTTCCGGCAGCGCGACACATTTGGCCACCGCGACCGGGTTTAAGTTCGATATTGTGAATGACGGTACCTTCGGGAATGTTCTTTAGGACAAGGGCGTTGCCAGTTTTGATATCAACGCTTTCTCCCGAGACGATCTCATCACCGACTTTAATATCTTTAGGGGCAATGATGTACCGTTTTTCGCCGTCGCGATAGTTAAGTAAACAAATATTCGCGTTGCGGTTAGGATCATATTCGATGGTTGCTACTTTTGCAGGAATACCATCTTTGTTACGTTTGAAGTCGACGATCCGGTAGCGGTTTTTGTGACCACCGCCGATATGACGCGTGGTAATCACACCTTGGTTGTTTCTACCGCCTGTTTTTACTAGATTGACTAGTAAGCTTTTCTCAGGAGTCGCCGTGGTGATTTCTTCAAATGTCGAGTTTGTCATCGCGCGACGACTCGGAGTCGTCGGACGGTATGTTCTAATTGACATGTTGCTTTTCTCCTATATGGTGAGCCATTAGCCGAGGCTTACTCTTTGAATAAGTCCAAGGCTTCGCCTTCTTTAAGCGTTACGATGGCTTTCTTATATCCAGGTACTTGACCGGGATAGCGTCCGCCACGACGGGTTGCCCGGGGTCGAACATTTAGAATGTGAACGTCTTCAACTTTTACTTTGTAAATCGCTTCAAATGCTAATTTAATTTCGCTGCGATTACTCGTTGGATTAACGCGAATCGTCACTTTATTATGGTTTTGGATGAGCGCCATCGTTTTCTCGGTAATGACCGGTTCCCGAATGGCGTCGAACTTTTTAACATCCGTGCTTTTGATTTCAGGCGTCACCACAACTTCGGGTGTCGCTACTTTTTTCGTGCGAGCCATTATTGGAGCACCTCCTCAAGATAAGCGATTGCGGGTTTAGCAATGACGACCGCGTCGCTATTTAGTAAATCGTAAACACTGACATTTGTTTGATCAACGATGATTACGTTAGTGAGGTTGCGCACGCTAGCGTACGTATTTAACTCTAATTCGGACACAACGATGAGTGTTTTCCCACTAGCCTTAATGGCTGTCAATGCTTTCTTTGCATCTTTTGTTTTCATCGCTTCGAGTGTGAAGTTGTCAACGACGATTAGTTGTTTATTGCTAAGTTTGGTTGATAATGCGGATCTTAACGCCAACCGATGCTCGGATTTGTTTTGCGACAATTTGTAGTTTTGTTCTCCGGTTGGACCGAAGACTTTGCCACCGCCAACCCAAATTGGAGAGCGGGAACTACCAGCGCGAGCGCGACCAGTTCCTTTTTGCCGCCATGGTTTTTTACCACCGCCGCTCACTTCGTCGCGTTTTTTTGTTTTTGCAGTCGCCTGCCGTAAATTTGCTTGATAAACTTTGACAGCATCATACATCGCTTGTTGATGCGGTTCGATGGCGAACACATCGGCGTTTAATTTTACTGTGCCCGTTTTTTCGCCCGTGAGGTTTAGCACATCAACGGATGGTGCTTTGATTTTCTTTTCAGCCACTGATGTTTCCTCCTATTCGGCTTTCTCCGCTACGGGAGCGTCTTTCGTAATCGCGTGTAATGGTTTGACATCGAATGGATGTCCCAATTGCACTTTGACAGCGCTACGAATTGTTAAGAGACTTTTATTCGGTCCTGGTAATCCACCGCGAACGAGTAAGGCGTTTTTCGACACATCAGTACCCATGACGACGAGGTTGAGAATCGTCGCTTGCTGATTACCGTGATGGCCAGCCATTTTCTTGCCCGGATGAATCCGGTTATTCGTGCGTCCAACCGTGGCCATAGAACCTGCGGTACGATGTGGATAACCACCACCATGTCCTTTAGCACCGATTGAATAATGCCACCGTTTAATGGCGCCGCTGAATCCTTTGCCCTTACTCACACCGATGACGTCAACGACGTCGCCAGCTTTGAAGATGCTGACATCGATTTTGTCACCAACTTTGTATTGTGTAACATCTTCGACTTGGATTTCAGCTAAATGTTGTTTTGGGGTAATTCCGGCTTTCTCATAAATACCTTTTTCAGGTTTAGTCGTCCGGTTTTCCTTTTGTTCTTCGTAACCGATCTGGATAGCGTTATAACCATCCGTGGCTACTGTCTTAATTTGAGTGATGACGTTTGGCACGACTTCAATGACTGTCACTGGATGGGATTTGCCATCGTTGGTGAACAGCTGGGTCATGCCGATTTTACGTCCGACAATCGCTTTCATGAATCACGCCTCCTTATAATTTGATGTCAATGTCAACACCATTTGGTAAATCCAATTGGCGCAGGGCATCAACGGTCTGTTTATTGTGATCGGTTATATCGATCAAACGTTTGTGGGTCCGGATTTCGAATTGTTCCCGAGCATCCTTGTACTTGTGGACTGCGCGCAAGAATGTGTAGACTTGCTTTTCAGTCGGTAGTGGGATGGGGCCAACGACGGTGGCACCCGTGCGCAAGACAGCGGCAATGATCTTCTCAACGCTACGGTCAAGAATTTTGTGATCATAAGCTTGAAGTCGAACGCGAATCTTCTGTTTCTTAGCCATGAATTATGTTCCTCCTTGTGAATATCAGGCTCTACCGGGGCTCAATGCGAATTCCCTGACAACCGATTCATGACAACGCCTGTCGGTGTGTCAGCAACCTCGCACTTCAACGCGGCCGATAACGTTAAAAATATACTCCTACCCGCGTATGTAAGTCAAGTATTTTAGGTTTAAAGAGTACTATTGCCTTGAAATATTTAGATTATCCCGCTTTGTGTGAGGTCGGGTGTCGTTTCATCATCGCTTCATAACTATAGCGACAGCCGCAATATGCTTGTCGATATAGGCAATATTTTTGACACATTTTTCCAGCTTCAACAAAGCCGTCGCTTTTCTTGAAATCGGAATGAAAATATCGAATAGCTGGATACTTAAGTACAAGTCCCTGACCGATTTTATTGATGATTTGGGAATCTTTATGTGGGGAAATTGTCATGACGGTGGTAAAAAATTCATAACCGTTTTTTGCAGCGTATTCGATTGAACCTTCCATCCGTAAACGATAACAAATCAAGCATCGCGTTCCACCTTCGGGTTCCTGCGAATAAGGAGCTAAATGTTCGGTGAACTTTTCGTTGTCATACGGTGTTTCAATAACCTCAATCGTAGCGTGGTATTCTTCGTTAAATTGTTTTACAAAATGTTGTAGGCTCTGGAGTCGTCGTTGATATTCACGCGCTGGATAAATGTTTGAATTATGATAAATCACGGTCACATCGAAATATTCATGGAGAAATTTTATAGGAAAAGTCGTGCATGGACCACAGCAGACGTGCGCCAAAAGTCGTGGGCGCCGCCCCTTAATTTCTTCAATTATTTTCAAAGCCTCTTTTTGATAATTAACGCGTTGTTCCATAAATAAACATCGCATCTCCAAAACTGAAGAAACGATACTCCTTTTCGATGGCGATTCGATATGTATCCATAATCATTTCACGCCCTGCAAATGCCGATATCATCATGATTAAGGTTGATTTTGGTAAATGAAAATTGGTTACCATTGCATCAATTGCTTCTAATTTGACACCTGGATAAACAAAAATGTCAGTCGCTTCCTTAGTGGCTTGAAACCGATGGTATTTTTTATAGTTGGCTTCGAGTGCTCGGGTCGAGGTTGTTCCGATTGCGATAATGCGGTTTCCTAGACGTTTGGCAGTATTTAATATCGTCGCCGAAGCTTCGTCAATTTGATATGTCTCATTATGCATTTTATGGTCATCAGTGTCATTGACTTTCACAGGTCGAAATGTCGCGAGACCGATATGAAGTGTCACATCGACGATTGTCACGCCCATGGCTTTAATTGTCGTCAATAATTCGGGTGTAAAATGAAAGCCAGCCGTGGGTCCAGCCGCGGAACCATTGATCTTCGCATACACAGTTTGATAACGTTCCTGATCGATTAATGGCTCGTGAATGTATGGTGGAAGTGGCATTTGACCAATCTGTTCTAACGCTTCGAGAAATATGCCTTCATACGTGAATTTTAAGGTGCGGATCCCTTCGTCGAACACGTTGATACATGTAGCTTCTATGCGTCCTTCGCCAAAAATAATTTTCGTTCCAACCTTAACGGCGCGTGCATTTCCAATTAGGCATTGATACGTATCTTTGCCGATCTCTTCTAGTAGTAAAACCTCGATATGAGCGCCAGTCGGAAACTTGAGGCCAAACATTCGGGCTGGAATCACCCGTGTGTTATTACGAACAAGCACATCCCCAGGTTTTAAATATGTGACGATGTCTGCAAATGTCCGATGCTCAATTAATCCCGTGGTCTTGTTGAGCGCTAAAAGGCGTGACTGATCACGTCGATCAGTTGGATGTTGGGCAATTAAATGTTCTGGAAGTGCAAAATTAAATAAGTTAATATCCATCAAAAACCTTTTTTACTACCAAATTTTGTTAATACTTCTTGTTTATATTCAAGAAAATGATCTTGTTGAATCGCACTTCGAGCATCAGCAACAACCTTAATCAAGAAATGGACATTATGCAACGATAAAAGTCTTTTTCCTAATATTTCCTCGGATTTGTAAAGATGACGTAAATACGCCCGTGAATAATGTTGGCAAGTGGGGCAGTCACACTCCGGGTCAAGTGGCGTGTAATCGCGTTCGTATTTAGCATCGCGGATATTGATGCGACCTTGACTTGTCATCAACGCCCCGTGCCGGGCAATCCGTGTTGGTAAGACGCAATCGAACATATCAACACCCATGCCAATTGCTTCGAGAATATAATCAAGGGAACCGATACCCATGACATAACGTGGCTTTTCAAATGGTAAATGTTGTATCGTATCTTCAACCATCTGGAAGAACACTTGTTTTGGCTCACCAATCGAAGTCCCTCCAATGGCATAACCTTGAAAGTTCATGGCGACCAATTCGTGGGCACAATGCTCTCGTAAGTCAGCAAATTCGCCACCTTGAACGATTCCAAAAAGCGCCTGATCTTTGCGAGTGTGAGCGATTAGACCTCGTTTTGCCCATCGGATTGTTCGTTCTACACTTGTTTTCATGTAAGCATATTCAGCCGGATAATGGACGCACTCATCAAATGACATGATGATATCAGCACCTAATTGTTCCTGCAGTTTAATCGCTGTTTCAGGCGAAAAGAAAAGCAAATCGCCGTTTAAATGATTTTTAAACGTGACCCCTTCTTCTTTAATTTTGCGATTGTCAGCTAAAGAAAATACTTGAAATCCACCTGAGTCAGTCAAGATTGGACCTTGATAATTCATGAACTTGTGCAGCCCACCTGCTTCTGCAACGATATCGGCGCCTGGACGAATTGAGAGATGATAGGTGTTCGCTAGAATCATTCCAGCCCCAGCTTGAATGAGTTCATCGGAACTAAGCGTCTTGACAGTCGCAAGCGTCCCAACCGGCATGAACATTGGCAAAGCCACGGCACCGTGTGGTGTATATAGTGTCCCAGCACGAGCGCGTGAGTGAGCATCGGTGTGTTCAATTGTCAATTTGAATTTTTCCATGTCCCTTATTTTACTCTATTCAGCGAAATGTTTTGCTTCGCATCAATTAAGTTTAAGAAATATTCTTGTTGCCGCAATTTTGAAAAGATCAAGAAACCAAACAGACTTACAACAATCAATTCTCCGAAAGCGACGGTGGCTGATGTAAGCCAGAATGGTAACCCTTCAAGAAAATAGAGTTCGGCTCCAACAACCAAACCATTAATAATCACAGGGTATAATGAGGCGACAAATAGTCGCTTTGAATAAGCAATCAACAAACCACTAATTACCGTCGCCAGCGTACCAAAAACGGCATCAACGATGCCTAATGGTCCAAGTAAATTTGCAAGAAAACAACCAATCGAAACTCCAAAAATATAGTCTTTGCGAAAAAAGATTAGTAAAACTAAAATTTCAGCCACGCGAAATTGGATATCGCGATAAGCGAAAGCACTCGTCACTAAGGTTAAGTTTACATATATGGCCGCAACAAGCGCATTGATCGCCATGCGTTTCAAAGTTAAGTTCATATCACTCCTGGTTTTCTCGAGGTGGTTGTCCAGAGTTAACACCTTGGCAACATTGTAGCTGATTTACCCCTATAATATAAAGCTTAATCTTATCGAGCTATTTGGTTCGGTAATTAAATTACTAGCATAATCAATAAATTTATTTTAAAATTGCTAGTATCGGAAATTCCGATACCCAATTCTCGCAATTTGTTGACTTAAAAAAATCAATTAATATAAAAAGGAAACTCGCCAATGAACCGCTTTGTCATTTGCACCGACTCCGGATCAGATTTACCTTTGGACATCGTTCAAAAGTATCAAATCCATGTGCTACCACTGACCGTCCATTTCAAACATGAATCTTATCGTAACTATCCTGATCAACGGGAAATTACGAATCACGATTTCTATGCTCGTCTACGAGAAAAACAAGTTGCTAAAACATCACAAATCAATGCTGAAGACTTTATTCAAGCCGTCACCCCATTATTAGAACAAGGGTTAGACTTGCTTGTTATTTCAATTAGTAGTGCACTATCAGGTTCTCACGATGCCATGGTGTTAGGAAGTGCACCGTTACTTGAACGCTTTCCAAATCAAAAAATAGTGATAATTGACTCCCTCGCAGCTTCTTTGGGCGAAGGGTTTCTTGTCTACCAAGCAGCCCTAAAGCAACAAGAAGGCTTATCGCTTGAAGCGACAGCAGCTTTCCTCGACCAGATGAAGCAGCAAGTTTGTGCCATCTTTACGGTTGAAGAGTTAGGAACTTTACAGCGTGGCGGTCGCATTTCTTTGACCAAAGCCGTTCTTGGAACCTTATTGAATATGAAGCCGATTTTGAAAATTGATCGTGACGGTAAACTCGTCCCGATTGAGAAAGCGCGCGGACGCAAGAATGCTGTCAATGCCCTCCTTAATAAATTTAACGCCGACATTGTCAATGAAGATATCGTCTTCATCGTGCATGCTGATTGTGAAGAAGAAGCGCTTCGTGTTAAGGATGAAATTTCCATTGCTCATCCCCATATTAAACAATTTATCGTTGCTGAAATTGGACCGGTGATTGGGGCTCATGCCGGACCTGGAACAATTGCGCTTGTCTATGTTGGCTCCGCGCGTTAATTAACGCTTGCTTAATTGTTCTTTAACTAGTTGAGATGCTAACCCAGGATTTGCTTTTCCCTGGGTTTTTTTCATAACTTGCCCGACTAAATAGCCAAGGGCACGATCTTTGCCTTGTTGATAATCGCTGATCGATTGAGGATTTTCATCAAGCACGGCGATAACCGTTTTTAAAAGCGTGTCGCTATCTGATATTTGTGACATTCCGAATTTTGATGCGAGTGTCACGGGATCATCAGCGGTTTCAAACATTACCGCAAATAATTCGCGGGCTTGTTTGTTGCTGATGCGGTCATCTTCAATCATTTTTAATAATGTGCCTAGCCGTGAAGCCGTAATCGGAAAGTCGTTCATTGAAATCGACGCTTTATTCAAGTAAGCACTGACTTCACCATTCATCCAATTTGCTGCTAACTTTGCAGAGACATCTTGGCTTACCAAAGCGTCAAAATAAACACACGTTTCTTTTGAAGCAATCAGTAATTTGGCGTCATATTCATTCAATCCGAGTTTTGTCAGATAACGTTCAAATTTTGCATCAGCTAATTCGGGGCACGTCGAAATTGCCGCTTGAATAAATTCGTCTTGAAGACGAATTGGTGCAATATTGGGTTCTGTGAAATATCGATAATCAACCGCATCGTTTTTTAGCCGCATCGCCACCGTTTCCTTTAAAGCATCATCATAACGGCGCGTTTCTTGTATTACTTGTTTCCCGGACAATAAAATTTCATTTTGCCGCTTAATTTCGTAATCGACGGCTTTGACAACATTGGAAATGGAATTGATATTTTTTACTTCGACTTTGACACCAAATTTCGTCACGCCAATCGGACGCAAGGAAATATTGACGTCACACCGTAATGAACCCTCTTCCATTTTTCCCGTGCTGATGTCAGTGAAAGTGACAATTGAACGAATTTTTTCGACATAACTAGCGGCCTCGATTCCTGTGCGAATTTCTGGTTCTGACACAATTTCAATCAGAGGGATGCCAGCACGATTGTAGTCGAGTAAGGTGAAGTCGTCGTAATGATGTTGCATCGCAGTATCTTCTTCAAGATGTAACCGTGTGATATTAATGCGACGGATGCCAAATTCTCCCACAACATTGAGATGTCCGTTTTTTCCGATTGGACGAGCATTTTGGGTAATTTGATAACCCTTAGGCAAATCGGAGTAAAAATAGTTTTTTCGATCAAACCATAATTCATGGTCGATTTCCATATGGAGGGCATGACAAACACGAATCGCGTTTATGACTGCTTGCCGATTGACTGTTGGCATTGTGCCCGGATGTGCGAGATCAATGGGCAAAGTGGCGCTATTCGGTTGTGCACCGTAAGTAACCGGAGCTGGTGAGAACATTTTGCTTTTTGTGCTCATCTCGACATGGATTTCTAATCCGATGACAGCTTCAAAATTCATAGATTGCCCTCCGTCCGTGCTAAAAGATTTTTTAATTCAGTTGTTTTTTCAATGTGAGTGGCGACTTGCAAAACGACATCTTCTTCATAATGACGCCCCATTATATGCAACCCAAATGGAAGTTTTTCGTGTAACCCAATTGGAAGTGTCAAACTCGGAAAGCCCCCAAAATTTCCAATCACCATGTGATTATCGGCAATCAAATATTCGTCTGACAATTTATTGGTCTTTTCACCAAAACGGGGAGCTACCGTTGGTGCCGCAGGGACGATAATGACATCATATTGTTTGAATACTTCGTTAAACGCGTCGACGATAAGTCGGCGTCCTTTTTGCGCTCGAAGAAAAAGCACATCTTGATTTTCCCGTAATAGGGCAAAACTACCAATTATGAAGCGCCGTTTGATCAGTTCTGAGAAACCGGCTGTTCGAGCTTTGACCATCACATCTTCATAAGTGTCACCCCAAAAAGTTGGGCCGTATTTAATGCCATCAAGTGCTGCGTTATTGCTCGTTGCCTCGGCACAAGAAATCGTCAAATAAATGGGGTATGCGGCACCTAGCAAATCTTTACGAATATGAACAACATCAACAATTGCACCTAAATCACGTAGTTTTTGCAAGGTTTTTTCGAATTGTTCTTTAATGTACGCCTCGTGTTTTGATGAAATAATTTCGTGAATAACGGCGATGCGTTTACCGTTAATTGAAGTATCTAGTCTCGGTAAAACATCAACAAAAAGTCGTTCACTACAAGTGGCATCCATTGCATCAGGAACACTCAGTGCTTCAGTAAGAATTGTTGCGTCAGTTACACAACGTGTAAAAAATCCAACATGGTCTAATGATGGGGCAAATGGGAAAAGACCGTGACGACTTATTCGTCCCCAAGTTGGTTTCATACCAACGAGACCCGCATAATTTGCGGGTTTTCGAATTGAATCGCCAGTGTCAGAACCTAGTGCAAATGGAACAATACCAGCACTTACAGCGGCGGCACTACCGCAACTAGAGCCTCCAATCATGCGATCGTGGGAGGGATCATGGGGATTATAGGTTCGTCCCTTATGACCAGTTGTCCCAGTGCCACCCATTGCCAATTCATCAAGCGTTGTTTTGCCAATTAAAATAGCATTTTTTTGTTTTAGAATATCAATAACGGTTGCATCATAAAGAGGAACATACCCATTTAAGCTATTGCTACTCGCAGTTGTGAGAATATCTTTGGTTGAGAAATTATCCTTTGCTACATATGGGATTCCCCAGAGTAAGTTTGTGGTTTCTGGTTCGCCAAGCGTTGATGCAAATGTGATTGCTTCATCTTCGCAGATATATTCAAAGGCATTATCATTATTTGATTTGGCGCGACTAATGGCTTCTTTAACTAAAGTGAGTGGTGTCACTTTTTTACTAATAAGCGCATCGTGAATTTCGCGAATTGTTAGATCGAGATATGACATCATCCCACCACCTTCGGCACCTTAATTTGATTATCGAGCACGTTACCAGCGTTTTTGAGAATATCGGAAGGCTCTAGTGGTTGCCTCGGCTCATCTTCGCGTAGCGATGTCCGCGTAATATCAAATGGAAATGTCATTGGTTCAGCTAGATCGATATTCGCGATTTGTCCGATTAAATCCATTTGACTCAACAGGGTTGAAAATTCAATTTCCAGTAAGTCATATTGGGCTTCAGTCATCTCAAAGAGGAGATTTCGAGCCGCTTTTTTTAAAATGTTTTTATCGATTTCTTTCATGAAAAAAACCTCTTTTTCTCAATACATAATCATATCATTATGATTAGGGCTTCGGTATGAGATTTTCGAATTCCGTCTCAGTCAGCAACTTTATGCCAAGTTGTTCGGCTCTGTTTAATTTCGTTCCAGCATCACTTCCATGAATCACATAGTCAGTTTTAATGGAAACTGATCCAGTGACTTTTGCCCCAAGAGTTTCCAAAATTGTCGTCGCTTGAGTCCGCGAATATTTGGTTAACGTTCCTGTTAAAACAACGATTTTATTTAAAAACGGGCTTTCGCTGTTTACAATTTTGCTACCTTGATAGTTGGTGTTAACACCATGAGCACTTAGTTCTTTAATGACGTTTAGGTTATTTGAATTATGGAAATACTCATAAATCGAGGTGGCGACAATCGGTCCTATATCGGTAATTGTCATTAAGTCGTCGACTGACGCATGACTGATCCCATCGATATTTTCATAGTGTCGCGCCAAAGTTTTCGCGGTTTTTTCGCCCACTTCTTTGATGCCAAGTCCAAATAACAATCGCTCTAGTGAGTTTTTTTTGCTTTTCTCAATTGCCTCAAGCAAACTCGTAATCGATTTATGTGAAAAACCATCAAGTTCGACCAATTGATTGTAATACTGGTGCAATTCATATAAATCAGTCAGTTGGCGGACATATCCTAAGTTGAACAAGATTTCGACAATGCGTTCGCCAAGTCCATCGATATCCATAGCATCTTTCTTAGCAAAGTGGATTAAACCTTCGATGTGCCTTGCCTCACAGTTAAGATTAAGACAATACTCAATTCCTTCCACTGATGTCAACCGTTCATGGCAAACGGGACAAGTTTCAATCATTTTAAATGGTGGTAAAACACTTTTTCGTTTTTCGACTACTGGGCCGAGTACTTCTGGTATCACGTCTCCGGCTTTACGAAGATAAACATCATCGCCAATCCGCAAGTCGCGTTCGATAATAAAATCTTTGTTGTGCAAAGTGGCGCGGCTGATGGTGGAGCCGGCAACACGTACTGGTGTTAGTACGGCATTTGGTGTCACCTTTCCAGTGCGTCCGACGGTGAAGATAATGTCTTCTAACTTGGTGATAACCTGCTCGGGTGGAAACTTATACGCAATCGCCCATCGTGGTGTTTTTGCAGTATAACCGAGCCGATCGTAAAGACGCATATCGTCGACTTTAATCACAATTCCATCAATATCATACGCGAGTTCATGACGGCTTTTTTGATAACTTTCGATATATGCCCATACTTCTTCAATCCCATGGCAAATTCGTCGCTCTGGATTCGTTTTAAAACCATATTTTTCCAAAATGAGCAATGATTCGCTATGTTTTTCGATACCAAACTGTTGCGCATTAACAAAATAATACCAAAACGCATCGAGTTGCCGACTTGCCGCAATCTTGCTGTCAAGTTGGCGAATTGAACCGGCCGCAGCATTGCGAGCGTTAGCTAATAATGGTTCCCCAGCTATTAGACGCGCTTCGTTCAATTGAGCTAATGTCATTTTGCTCATGAATACTTCGCCTCTAACTTCAATTTCTTTTGTTTCTGGAATCATTGAGGGAATCGATTTAATCGTCAAAATATTATTTGTGACATCTTCACCAACGGAACCATCGCCACGAGTAGCGCCATAAACAAGCGCACCATGACGATAAAGGAGGCTCATCGCGAGACCATCAATTTTCATCTCCGTCATATAAGTAATTTGCTTAACATTAAGCAAATCGCACACTCGTTTATCAAACGCGAGCACCTCTTCTTTCGAAAAAGCATTCGATAATGACAGCATCATCCGGCTGTGTGTGATTTTATCGAAAGACTCTAAAACTTTGCCACCAACGCGTTGTGTTGGCGATAAGGGTGAGCGAAATTCTGGATATTGTGTCTCAAGCGTTTCTAGTTCACGTAAGAGCCGATCGTATTCAGCGTCAGCAATCGTTGGTTTATCGAGGACGTGATATTCGTAATTGTAACGGTTCAGTAATTCGGTTAATAATCGAATTTGTTCGGCAATCGTCACGCAAAGCCTCCAACTTTATCGATTCGTTTAATCGATGGATGATTCGCAATCAGTTTCTTTTTACCGCAGCTTTCAAAATCGACTTCGATTACGGTTTTATCGAGGACGTTTGTGACAATACCAACACCAAAACTCATATGGTTAATTTTATCACCAACCTGCCAATCAGAAATTGCATGTGGTGCTGTTTCACTGTGTGCTTTTCCTGAAAATACCGACCGCATCCCTGAGGGGCTGGTCATCTGGTCCATTGGTGGTAAGCGACGTTCAAAAGTAATACCGGCTTCTTTAAAAAATCGTGAAGGAACTAAACGACCACTAAGCACGTAGCTAAAGTCACCACTACAAGATAAAAACAAACCTTCTTTAGCTCTTGTAAAGGCCACATAACAAAGCCGTCGTTCTTCTTCTAGTCCGAGATAGGCCTCTTCGGTTATCGTTCGTAATGATGGGAATATCCCTTCGTTTAAACCAACGAGGAACACATACTTAAATTCCAGCCCTTTTGCAGTGTGAATCGTCATTAAAGATATATAATCGCCATCTTCAATTTCATCCTGAGCACTCGTCAATGCTATGTTTTGTAAGTAATCTTCAAATCCCGTTTCGGGATTTTCCTTGATGTAGCCGAGCATATCATCGAATAACGTTTGCACGTTTTCAAGGCGATGTTCCTGATCGATATCACGCAACTCATCAAAATACCCAAGTTCAACAATATAGTCGCGAAGGATGTCGCTGAATGCCTCGAGATTTTCCGTGACACGCACCCGATATTTTTCGATGATATTAATCATTCGATCAAGGGCGATTACGCTCTTTGTCTTTAATTCCGAATCGTGTTGGTCAATCACCTCTAAATATTCATAAAGCGACATTTTGCGTTCATAAGCTTCTTTTTTAAGTATTTCAACCGTTTTATCACCAATGCCACGACGTGGGGTATTGATAATACGTTCAAATGATACATCGTCTTTTTTATTGATTAATAACCGGAAATAAGCAATGACATCTTTAATTTCTTGGCGTTGGTAAAAGCGCATGCCACCAAAAATCCGAATTGGCATCCCAACGCGATTAAATTCTTTTTCAAACGACAATGTTAGATAATTTGCCCGGTACAGCACCGCGACATCCTTAAATCTAAAATTATGGCCTAATTCACGTTGCATCGTCATGATTTCTTTGGCGACCCAAGCGGCTTCATCGATTTGGCGAAGCGCACGGTTCACCTTTACTTTGGGACCATCGGGATTTTCACTATATAAATCTTTTTTCACGCGAAGACGATTGTGATCGATGAGGCGATTGGCAGTACGTAGAATCGTCGGTGACGAGCGATAATTACGATCAAGAATAATCGTTTGCATAGCAAATTTCTTGTCGATATCGAGAATTATATTTTGATTCGCACCCCGCCATGTATAAATAGTTTGATCAGGATCGCCAACAACATAGAGGCACGTGCTTGGTTTTAATAGTAATTTGACAATCTTGTATTGGATGTCGTTGGTGTCTTGAAACTCATCAATCAATATATGGTCAATGCGACTTTGCCATTTCTTGCGCACATCTTCAAACGTTTCAAGAATCCGAATTGCCTTAAGGAGTAAATCATCGAAATCAAGCGCATACATCGCTTCCATTCGTTGTTCGTAAATGCCGAAGAGTCGTAGACATTCGCGCTCATTAGGAAACCGCTCTTTCGTGATTGTGATATCGCCTGGATATTCACCAGCGCATTTATGGCTGGCGATGAATGAAATTGTCTTTTTGATGATGTCATCATTTTTTCGATATCCTTCATCCACAGCAATTGCTTTAATAAGTTTTTCTTGATCATCATCATCAAAAATTGTAAATGAACTTGGATATCCGAGGGCGCTTATTTCACGTCTTAGAAAGCGGGCGCAAAAGCTATGAAATGTCATCACCCGAAGTTGATCAGATGCTTCTGGAACTAATTTAAGTGCGCGCATACGCATTTCGGTGGCCACTTTATTCGTAAAGGTGATTGCCAAAATACGACTCGGTTCGACGAGCATATTGGATATGAGATAAGCAATTCGGTAAGTTAAAACGCGGGTTTTGCCGGTTCCGGCTCCTGCGATGATTCTCACGAATTGCGCTGGCGTCTCAACGGCTTCAAGTTGCCGTGCATTTAGTAGTTTAGAGAAATCCATAAACCGCCCTTTACGCAATTTTTTAGTAACTTTATTTTAACATATTGACGCCTTCTTTCCAATGAAGGAGCCACCAAATGGTGATTAATCGTTGTAATAGGTACTGATTGCTTCTTTGCCTATTATTCGAATAACCGAGCAGTGATTTTCAATGATAAATAACATTGGGAATGCCGTGATAAATAAGTCCTCAAGTCGACATTTTTTCTCCCGAAGATTATCATTACGGCCAAATGGCATCTCTCTAGTTATTTCAATAAAATACAGTGTTTGTTGATGTTCTAAAACTTGAGCAATCATGAAGGGTTGTAATGTACGACAAGTTTGGCATGAATTTGAATATAAATAGACTTGATATTCTCGTTCTTTTTGGATTAATAATTCATTCCATCCAATATGACGATTAATAACTTGATTGTCGATATCATTTTTAATTTGTTGATTATCAGAAGATATAAATAACAAAAGCGCGGCAATACCGATATAACCAAATGTTTTTTTCATCATAGATTAGTAGTTTTATCATTACAAAAATAATCAATTATGCATCAGCGTGCTAACATAATGAATAATGACTTCAAAGCAAACACCAATTCGAACAATGACTTATATGGCGCTGATGGCAGCACTAAATGTCACATTTGCGCTTGTCACGATGTTTATCCCATTGGCAGGTCTCTTCCTAGCCATCGCTTTACCTCTTACTAGCGCACTCGTCGCCATGAATACCGACATGAAATATTATCCCATCTATATGATAGCGACACTAAGTCTCTCACTCATCGTGACCATGCAACAACTTGAGACGACGTTATTTTATATTTTCCCTTCGTTAATCCTAGGTTTCGCCTTTGGTTATTTATATAAAAACAAATGGGCTGATGCGATTATTCTTATCGTTGCTAGTTTCATCGAGTTGGGCTTGCTCTATTTCACGATTGCGCTCATTGATGTAATTTTTATGGTGGACTTTCTTGAATCACTCGGATTGGTGCTCGGGATCACGACTAGTAACGACACAATTATCATCCCTTCAATCTTGTATGTCGTCAGTTTAGCTCAAACGACGGTTACATACTTCATCATGACACACGAACTTGACCGTTTGACAACATCAGTAACACCGTTCATTGTGACACCTAGATATTTGTATATTATTGGCTTAATCGTTTCAATAATTATTATTCCATTAGGATTTTTATTACCTGAGTTGAGCTTCATCCTTCTCGGGCCAAGTTTTTTACTGATGGGATTTGCATTATATGAACTAATCAAAACAAAAAGAAAATTACCACTTTTCATTGTGGTTGGTTATAGTATTTTTGCGATTTTTATTTTTGCGATTATTTTTCCTCTTTTGGGGTCAATCCTTGGCTTACTATTAATCGCGATCTGGCCAGCCGGTATTATTTTACTAAGAATATGCGATTTCTATTTGCCGAAATAGACGAAGCAACTTACAATAAAACCACGAGGGCACTATGATTCAATTTCTAAAATTCATTTTACTTGGCTTTCTATATTTGATTACGAGTCCACTGATTGCATTAGTGCTGGTAATCTTTCTTGTCTATGGTCTTTTGGTTTTCGTGTTGCTCCTATTGAAATCAATCGTGCTCTTCTTTGCAGGACGGACGATTTTCCAAGATTATCGTGAAGATATCGAGGCCAAAAAAATACTAGGTCTTATTGCTGACACATCGAGTCAGGAAGTTATAAAAAATGATTAATTTTATTAATCTCAGCGAAAAAGAACAACGAATGCTCATCATTCTATTTGTCATTTTCGTGGCGATTTTAGCGCTCATCGGATTAATCGGTTGGTTAGTTCGTCGCATCATGGCGTTTCAAGCCCGAAAAGTCGATGAAGGGATGAGTTATCTCGTGACCACAAAAGTTATTCGTGATGAAAAGCATTTCCGCTACATCGCCAGGAAGAAAAATTATCGGCTGGTGTTTCAACAATACCTTGGCCCCCTTCTACTACTTGGAGCATCGGTTTTATTCATCTTCTTATTGACAATGTTCACAAACGATCAAGCATTGTTGCTTGAAATGTTTAGTTATGACGCCCGAGGAATTCGGACGCTTTTCTTCGTGTTCGATTGGAAAAATATCCCCACGAGCACTTTTTTTGGTCTCACTTTACCAAGTGATTGGCCCCCTCTTCTAAACACACCACACTTTGTATTTGCGGCTTGGCCTAATTATTTATTTGTGACAACGGCTGCATCCGCAATCATTTGGCTGTTAATTGCTACGCAAGCTTTCATCGCGCGTAGCTGGCGCATTTATCGTAAAAGTCGCACGATTTTTATTAAGAGCCTCGATTCAATAAACACGCTTGACAATATCAAACCATGAAAAAAGGAGCCTCAGCTCCTTTCCTCTTACATATTGACGAACTTTTCCACAATTTCGTAGATAACAAACGCTAATAAAGCGAGATCAATCACAAGCAATAAGATATTAATCCGACGCTGTGATTTTTTTTGTCGGGCTAATTCTTGCGCTTCGATGTCAATTCGGCGATCGGTATATAGCATCGGGTACCTAATATTTCAATGAACCGGGGTTACGCGGATATGGTTGTGTATCCCGAATGTTATTAATCCCCGTGAGATACATTAACAAACGATCAAACCCAATCCCAAAACCAGCGTGAGGAACACCCCCATAGCGGCGTAAGTCTAAATACCACTCAAGTCCAGCGCGATTTCCAAGTTGTTCCATGCGGGTGGCCAATAAATCAAAGCGCTCTTCACGTTGCGAACCACCGACTAATTCGCCGACTTGGGGCACGAGTAAATCACAGGCGGCGACCGTTTTTCCATCATCATTCAGTCGCATGTAAAACGCCTTGATTTCTTTGGGGTAATTAATGAGGAAGAGCGGTCCTTTTATAATTTGTTCGGTTAAGTAACGTTCGTGCTCGCTTTGTAAATCCATACCCCAGGCAATCGCATTATTTTCAAACTTGTGGCCAGAATTTACTGCTTTGGTTAAGATGTCGATCGCTTCGGTATAGCTCATCTTTCTAAATGAAGCGGCGAGAAGTGTCTTTAACCTCTCAAGTAATGAAGTATCAATCATCGCATTGAAGAAATCCATTTCATCGGGACATTTTTCAAGCACATATTTGATGCAAAATTTCAGTGAATTTTCAATCACGTCCATATCATCTGACAAATCGGCGAAGGCCATTTCTGGTTCAATCATCCAGAATTCGCAAGAATGACGGGGCGTGTTACTATATTCAGCCCTAAATGTCGGACCAAATGTATAGACGTTGCGGAACGCTAATGCGAATGGTTCAACGTGAAGTTGACCGCTGACGGTGAGAACGCCCTCTTTGCCAAAAAAGGCTGCAGGTTTCTTTTCATCAACCATCACCTTGAACACTTGACCAGCGCCTTCAGCATCATTACCGGTAATAATCGGTGTATGGACATAAATGAAACCTTGGGATTGGAAAAATTCATGAATGGCCATTGCGAGGACGCTTCGCACACGATTGAGTGCCATAAACGTATTGGTACGTGGACGGAGATGTGCGATATCTCGTAAATATTCAAAACTATGACGTTTTTTTTGTAACGGATAATCTTCGTCACAACTACCGACAACCACAAATTGCTTCGCGTGTAACTCAAACGGTTGTTTTAATTCTGGTGTGAGTTTCAAACTACCATGAACTTCAAGTGCGGTACCAATCCCGAATTTTGTTATTGCGACAAAGTCTTGAAGAAACGCTTCATCATAAACGATTTGGAGATTGCGGAAATGCGTGCCATCATTCAATTCAATAAAACCGATATGACCATTATTACGATTAGTGCGCACCCAACCTGAAATAATTAATTCATCATCACTATTAATGTGATTAATCTTGTTGTTGTGAAAGTGTTCGTATAAATTGCTGACGGTAATTGGTAAAGCCATAGGAACTCCTTATGAACGAAGATATTGTAATTATATGTTCATTGCCATCTTGTGTCGAGATGACTATCGCGAAAAATCAACTATCGCTTCAATTGACCAACCCGGATCAGCTCCGAGTGTTAACGGGGCGAGGATACCCGCTTGTAATAATCGTTCTCCAAGAAGAGCAATCATCGCCGCGTTATCAGTGCAAGCCCACATCGGAGGAATGATAACATCAACTGCTTTCTCGCGGGCGAGAAGTTGGATATCATGGCGTAATTTACTATTAGCGCTGACACCACCCGCCAAGACAATTTGACGAATCGGATACTTGTGACTGGCCGCACGACTTTTATCGATAATCATCCCGATAGCCACATCTTGGAATGACGCGCATAAATTCGGTAAATGAATCGCTTTGTTTGTCTGTTTGGCGTGATTCACTAAATTAATGACCGCAGTTTTGAGGCCTGAATAAGATAAGTCAAGACTATTATCGTGGAGAGGACGTGGTAATTTATATGTCGGGGTTCCAGTTTGAGCGAGGCTGTCAATTGGAAGACCGCCGGGATATGGGAGCCCTAAAACACGGGCGACTTTGTCATAACACTCACCGACAGCATCATCGCGTGTTTCTCCGATAATCTGAAACTTCAAATGATCTTCCATATAAACTAGTTCGGTGTTTCCGCCACTGACGACAATCGCAAGTAGTGGAAAAACGAGTGGTTTCACAAATTCATTCGCATAAATATGCGCGGCCAAATGATGAACCGGTACTAGTGGTTTCTGAAAAAGAGCAGCTAAAGCTTTCGCGCTTTGGAGTCCGACGTGCAAGGCACCGATTAAGCCCGGTCCCCGGGTGACGGCGAATGCATCGACATCAGCTAAGGTGACTTTTGCTTGCTCAAGTGCTTGTTCGAGCACCATTGTCATGTTTTCCGTGTGTAGGCGTGACGCCATTTCTGGCATGACGCCACCATACTTCTGATGGATGGCAATTTGGGTTGATACGGCATTTGACAAAAGCTGACCGCCACGCACTAAGGCAACGCCCGTCTCATCACAACTTGATTCGATTGCTAATATTAATGGTTGTTTCATAAACTCCGTGACATCAAAATCGCATCTTCGCCATCTTGATAGTAAGCTGGTTTTCTCAACAAGGCTGTGAAACCGAAATGTGTATAAAGCTTTTGAGCAACAAGATTGCTGACGCGAACTTCGAGATTGAGGTGTGTGACATGTGCCATTTTCATCCGTTCGATTGCATCATTCAGTAACGTCTTGCCAATCCCACGATTTTGATAAATGGGCATGATGGCGATTTTGTTGATTGTTGCCTGATCAAACATAATCCAAAAGTTAATATACCCGATAAAAACACCTTTTTGCTCACATATAAAAGTATAACTATATGGATTTTGTCCTAATTCATAAACGAAGTGTTCCGCTGTCCATGGCTCAACAAACGATTGACGTTCAAGCGCTAAAACAGTTTCTAAATCGTTTTTTTCCATCGGTCGTACAATCATAATTGGTCCTTTAGGTAAACGGGTTTTAAGGCATGAATGTCATTAATTGGAATTTGATTAGTAATCGCTTCCAATAAATTTAAGAAAATATCAAAATCAATGTTTTTCAAGCCCAAATAGGCGATATCACCACTGATAAGATAGCTTGGATGCTCATTTACATATTGGATGACTTCCTCATTTGTCATGATCGTGTCAGCGACAATCGTGGTTTGCCGATGATAGACACCAACATAAGAGCGGCCACTTCTTGCATTAATGAGGCACACGGTTGGTTGTTCCGGATGTTTAAGAATTTTTAAAGAACTGATTGGATACACTGGTATTTTTAAGGCGTAGCCAAGTATTTTGGCAATTGTCAAAGCGATACGGACACCAGTGTATGATCCGGGACCAATTGCAACGGCAATTTGCGTTACTTCTGTCAGTTGATAATTGTGCTTTCCTAACAGTGAAACGATCTCTGGTACCATAAGTTCGCTTTGGTTTTGCCAGGCATAATATGTGGTTGTCGCGATAACTTCTCGATCTTTTGCGATTCCAACCGACAAATAACTACTAGATGAATCAAGTAATAGCTGTATCATTTTAGTAACCCCAACACCTGAAAATATGCTTGATATCGGTCATCTTCACAAGAAAATATTAGTTGTCTCGTTGTTGGTCCAACATCCAAAATCGCGATATGAAGTGCGTGTTTTGGCAATAGGTGATTAACATATTGTGGCCACTCAATCACAGAGACACCACCATCATCAACAAATTCTTCCAGGCCGATATCGGCATTACCATCTTCGAGTCGATAAGCATCAATATGAAATAACGGTAAGCGCCCATGACGATATTCCCGCATGATATTAAATGTAGGACTAATAACGTGCTCAATAATTTCTAAGCCGTGAGCAACACCACCGGTAAAAGTGGTTTTACCAGCACCCAAATCGCCTGATAAAGCCACGACATCACCTGCGCGTAAAAATGGGGCGAGCGATTCGCCAGCGCGCTTAGTCATCATTTGGTTATAAGATATAAAAGTGTGTTGTTTCATATTAATTGACTGCTTGATATTTTATCATGTTTTCTCATCCA
>CAZXCV010000001.1:33185-104318 GCA_964639215.1 uncultured Staphylococcaceae bacterium | reverse complement strand
GTTCAAAGCGTGGTGGAAGTTGTGCTAACTGCCAGACAAAAAGACGATACGATAAACGGTTTGGAAGACGTGCAAAATTTGTCACCGCTTATCATAAAATTCATCGAAAATGATAATCGAAGTGTATAATTGGTCTAGTTAACAAGGGTAAAAAAATGACGAGTTTACCAGAAGAAATCAAACGAGATTGGCGCCTTCCGATTTATTTATTAGCGGTAGCGATTTTGCTACTATGCAGTCTCATATTCATCGTTTTACCTTTTTTTCAAGTGTATCAGCTAGTCGATGGTATGGTCGTTACCAATGTGGTAGGTTATCTCGCCTATTTTGGTGGCACAGGTGATTTTACTTATTACCCGCTATATTTTGGTATTTTAGCAGAAGTGTTAATTATTATTGCCGCTTTATCTGCTTTGGCTTTTTCATTACTACTAAAATTACGACGAACCGATGGTAAACGCAGATTTAGTCTTGTGATAGTCTCACTTTCAAGTAATCTAGCCGCCCTCATTTTGTTATTTTCTTCGGTCATTTCATTTATTGATATTAATTCACTTGATGCGATGAGTTTTGGAGCGCGATATCACGTTGGGCTCATTTTACAAGCAATAATGATATTATCAGCCGCGTTTATTCAATGGTTTTTCTTTATCAAAATCCGGCACTTCATTAAGTAAATGTCTCATAAGGTTAGTGATTAATAAGGTTGTATCTCCACTTTTTTTCAATATTTCAACTAAAACCGATTAATTGAATTTGTAAATAGATTTGGTGATGCGAAGATTCCATTAACAAATATTGTTAAGTTATTAAAGTTAATATTGAGATATACTTAGGTTAAATTTTATTATATTAATATACCGATTAAAGGGTTCAGGATTATGAACAAACGTATAATCAGCACAATTCTTCCACTGATGTTTATCTCGTTCACCTTAGCTTCGTGTGGCAGTGGTGCCAGCGATAGTTCGAGCGAGGCATCATCAACATCATCTTCAGAAGCTTCAAACTCGCTTGGTACGACGACACACACAGTCACGTTTGATTTGAACTATCAAGGTTCTTCAGGATCACCTTCTGCCCAAGTAATTGCGACAGGTGGCTTAATAACAAAACCGAGCGATCCAACGCGTACTAGCTATGAATTCACGGTGTGGGCGCGCGATGCTTCGGGTACTAACACTTGGAATTTCACCTCAGATACAGTAACGAATGATATGACATTATATGCAATCTGGTCAGAAATTCAATCGGGGCAAAACCGCGTTATATACGTCAGTTTACCCACATGGTGGACTGTTGATGGTGGCGCAGTATCCATTCATATGTGGGAAGGTGACCAAAGCACGACATGGCCAGGATTTAAAATGAATCTTGTCTCTGGTGCTATTTACTCATACACAATACCGGCTGAATACACCAATTTCATGTTTGCTCGCATTAATCCAGCGACCTCTGATCCCTTAACTAATGATGCTTATTGGGGTGCAAAAACGGTTGATTTATCGTTAACTGCTGCTGGTAGCCACAATCTCTTTACAATTCAGAATACCGCTGCTTGGGAGAGTAATGGTCTAACTGCAGATGGTACGTGGTCGACTTACCAAGCTTAAAATATATATCTCTTAAGGAGCATTTCATGATAAATCTCAAGCGAACAAGCGTATTATTCGGAGCAGTTTTATTAATTGTTAGTTGTACGAGTACACCAAGCACTTCAAGCACGGATTCAACGGGTAGTTCCACAACATCGCAAACTGGTTCGACGAGTAATTCATCCACATCAATTGAAGCCATCGATAATTATGATGACTGGCTTAACACGTGGTCTGAAGCAGGTCACTTGTATTTGCATTATCTCCGTCCTCAGGCAAATGTGAGTGAATACGATGATTATGCCCTTTGGATTTGGCAAAATGCTCCCCAAGATCTCGAAGGATCGCTATACTGCGTCACATCACCAACAATTAGAAGTGCGTTTAACGAAATGAATGTTGACTGGATGACTAATGTTGGTAATACTGGTAACGCTTTAATGCAATCGGGGCGCATTGTCGACATAGATTTAACAGCAACAAATGTTGTTGGTGGTAAAACAGGAGCGACAACGGGATTTATCGGTGCGACACGGATTGGTTTCTTGATCATCCTTGAAAGCTCGATGGGTGGGGGATCACATTGGACGAGCGATGGCGGCGCCAATACATATATTGATGATATTGATAGTCATAAACGAAGCAATGGTTCGATTCATATATTTTGTGTCCAAGGTAGCGTCGGTGATTACTCGTTCACTTATGATCCGAACTATATTGAAAACCCAGTCGTTACTGACACCACGGGTAATTATCGGTCGAATGCTGAATTAAGCAATACAAGTTCCACGAAAATCGCCGGGACAGTACCAACATCGACCACGTTCAAATCGTCAATGGGCATTGGTTATCAAATTTTTGTCGCGAGCTTTGCCGACTCGAATAATGACGGCATGGGTGACATTCGCGGCATTATTAATTCGCTTGATTATCTCGAAGATTTGAATGTCAATTGTCTCTGGCTCACACCGATTCAACAATCGGAAAGTTATCATGGCTATGATGTGACCGATTTTGAAGCGATTGATTCGAAATTTGGAACAATGGCCGATTATCGTGAGCTAGTTGACGAACTCCATGTACGTGGCATGACAATCATCATGGATTTTGTAATTAATCACACCTCTAAAAATAATGTTTGGTTTAAAAAGTCACAACGAGCTGAAGTAGGGACGCATCCAATCACTCAAGCAACGTTTAATTATCGCGATATGTATCACTGGAAATACAAAGGTGACAAAGTCCGCAAATGGAATGAAACGTCAAGTGTTGGTGTCAACGACCCTGGTTATGGTACCTCAATTGCCACATACACGGAAATTAATGTTGAAAACCACCCTGATTGGTATCGGGATGGCGAATCAGATTATTACTACTACGGTAAATTTGGTTCAGGCATGGCCGAATTAAATTACGAATCACAAATAACCCGCGATCTCGTCATTGACATGGCTAAAGGTTGGCTTGAGTTCGGTGTCGATGGATTCCGACTCGACGCGATTAAACACATTTATATGCTTGATGAATCATATAAGAGCGGCGACCTCGTGGTCAGCGATACGGGCGAGCGTACCTATTACGATGAGGAAAAACGAGAAACAGTGACCGTTAAGTTTGACTATTCATCGAATTTATCAAAAAACATTGCGTTCTGGAAAGAATTTTCACACAAACTAAAACTAGAATATCCGAATACATTCCTCGTGGGCGAGAACTTTGATGGTTGGGATGACCGGATGTCACCGTATTACGAAACGATGGATTCACAATTTGATTTTGGACTTTATTACCATAACCTTGAATATAATTATTTGAAACTGGATGGTAAAAATGCCGTAGCCAATGCCATAGAGGGTAATAGTACCGAAGATGTTCATAAATCGCATCGCAGTGACTTCATTAACGGCGCCTTTACTTCAAATCATGACGTCTTACGAGCGATTAATCATATTAACGTTACTAGCGGTGGTAGTGACCTTTCGAGCAATCCAACAATCGGATCGGGTGATGTCAGCACCCAAATAAAGAAAGCACAGACGCATGCGGCCATCACATTGATGCAACCAGGGTTAAGCTGGATTTATTATGGTGATGAACTCGGAATGTCGGGTAATACTTCACAAGACAATGCGACCAACTCGAATAACATGGATCGCTGGTATCGGCAACCTTTTAAATGGGGAAATAGCGACTCCCGGACAACCGGATATCGCTTTAATATGTATACGGTCGAGCATGATAATTATAATAAGAACACGCTTAAGAGCGCATCTGAACAAGCAAGTGACAATACGAGCATGCTCGCATTATATCGCGCTCTCGCAGAAATTAAGAATCGGCCCGATTTCCCGATCAATGGCGATTACACTGGCTGGAATTTTGGTATTAATTCCGATGTGCATCATTTTCAAATCGCGGGATCTAGTGCGACTTATAAAGTATATGTCAACTGCGGTTCATCGACAGTTCCCATCAGTCCCGGCACTGTTGTCTTAGCATGGAATGCCTCGAGCACTCAACTAAATGCCTATGGCATTGTAATTTCCAAGGTTTAGTTAATAGGCAATAGGGAATTAAATAGTTAAATTTCTCTAGAGTATTCCATAAGAATTACTTTCAGAAACAAGGGTCATGATCATGTAAAGAATGGCTCTTGTTTTATAATCCAGTAAAAAAACACTAATCATGGTAACGCGATTATTAATCGGTAGAATATATGCCTTGACAACCAACATGGGCATTTTATAATATATTTAGCACTTGAAGTATGCGAGTGCTAAATGAGGTGTTATCATGGATATGCCAATTGATTATAGTAAAGATGAACAAGTACTTGAAAAATTTGGTCGTGACATCACGGCTGATGCTGCAAGTGGCAAAACCGATCCCGTCATCGGACGTGATGATGAAATTCGTAAAATTATTCAAATCCTTGCTCGCAAAACTAAAAATAACGTCATTTTGCTCGGTGAGCCTGGGGTTGGAAAAACCGCAATTCTTGAAGGTTTGGCACAGCGCATTGTTAAAAATGACGTTCCGACAACACTCAAGGAAAAAACTATTTATGAACTTGATATTGGCGCACTGATTGCTGGGGCTAAATATCGGGGTGAATTTGAAGAACGCCTAAAAGCCGTCTTAAATAAAATTAAACAAAGTGATGGTAAAATCATCCTTTTCATCGATGAAATCCACACGATTGTCGGGGCTGGACGAACCGAGGGCGCCCTCGATGCTGGCAACATGTTAAAACCGTTATTAGCGCGTGGAGAAATCGACTGTATTGGAGCGACGACGCTTAATGAATATCGTCAATATATCGAAAAAGACCGGGCATTGGAACGGCGTTTCCAACCAATTATCGTCGCTGAACCTTCAGTGAGCGACACCATTACTATTTTACGAGGGTTAAAACCACGCTATGAAAGTTTTCATGGTGTTAAAATCACTGATGAAGCTCTTATTGCCGCAGCGCAACTTTCACATCGTTACCTCACAAGTCGCTTTCTGCCTGATAAAGCGATTGACCTTGTCGATGAAGCATGTGCCTCGATTCGTGTCCAAATCGAATCATTACCCTCAGAACTTGATGAGCTTGATCGAAAAATTCGGCAACTTGAAATCGAGAAAGTTGCTTTAACTAAAGAAAAAGATGCTAGTAGTCAAACACGACTTGAAAAAGTTAATGATGAATTACGTCATCTTATTCAAGCTCAGACAAAATTAAAAACACGTTGGCAAGATGAGAAACAAGTTATTAATGATATCAAGTCACTGAAAAAAGATTTAGACCGAGCGCGGTTTGAACTTGATGCCGCGTTTAATCGGGGCCAATACCAAATTGCGAGTAAACTTCAATATCAAGATATTCCTTTACTTGAGAAAAAGTTGAAACAACTTGAAGAAAAAGTCCCACATGCAAAGTTACTTTCAGAAATTGTCACTGAAAAAGAAATTGCTGTGATTATTTCTAAAAACACACACATTCCCATTTCAAAGATTATGAAAGGCGATAAAGAAAAAGTTCTCGCATTAAAAGACACATTGATGAAACGAGTTATTGGGCAAGACACAGCTATTAGTCTTGTCGCTGATGCGATTATTCGCCAAAGAGCGGGCATTAAAGATGAGAGACGTCCAATCGGATCATTCATGTTTTTAGGCCCAACTGGAGTAGGAAAAACCGAAGTCGCCCGATCATTGGCAGAAGCGTTATTTGATAATGAAGCCAATATTATCAGGATTGATATGAGTGAATATATGGAAAAGTTTTCTGTGTCGAGATTAATCGGAGCGCCCCCTGGTTATGTTGGTTATGAGGAAGGTGGTCAATTAACGGAAAAAGTCCGACGTGCCCCTTATAGCATTGTTTTATTTGACGAAATCGAAAAGGCACATCCAGAAGTATTTAATTTATTGCTTCAAGTAATTGATGATGGGCGATTGACTGATTCGCAAGGACGGATTGTTGATTTTCGTAATACCATCATCATTATGACTAGCAATCTTGGTAGTGAATTTCTCCTTAACAATGAGCGGGACAAAGTTGACGACATGCTCCATCATACATTCAGACCAGAATTCTTAAATCGGATTGATGAAATAGTTTACTTCGAACCTTTGAGACGTGATGTGCAACTCCGAATTGTCGATAAGATGCTTGGCGAATTAATGAGACGGCTTGAAGAGCAATATATCAGCGTTGTTTTTACAAGTAACGTTAAGCAGTATATCATTGATACCGCTTATTCATTTGAATATGGGGCACGCCCAATTAAGCGATTCATCCAGCGAGAAATCGAAACGTTATTAGCTCGTGCGATTATAGCGGGAGAAATCGATACGACGCGTCAATACGTCGTTGATTATACTAGTGGCGCTTTTAATATCACGGCCGATAAAACATTTAATTAGAAGTAGATACATCGAGTTACAAAGTGATTAAGAACATTAATCACAATTTATCGTTTGACAAAGAACGTGACCATATAATAATATTTATAAGCGTCAGCCTCCTTAGTTAAGTGGTATAACAAATCCATGGTAAGGATTAGTTGCTAGTTCGATTCTGGCAGGAGGCACCAGCTCTTTGAAGTTACCCCCAAATATTGGACCAAATAGTGGTTACAATTAAAGGGGTTTTTTAGTTGTCCCAATTTTGTGGACAACAGAAACTATATTCCAATGATGGAAAAAAATATCTTTCAGATGTTATTAATGAGAATGGTGTCAGATTACTATTAACGATTATTCCTTCAAAGTATAAAAAGCAAATTCGATATTGGATTCAAGGAATGCTTGATTCTATTGATGAACAAAGCAAAAAGAAAGCTTATGATTTTTATCAAACTTCTTTGATTGAAAATAATGAAATTAGTAAAACAATTGCTTTGCTAAAAATTCATGGTTATCTATTTGAAGGTTTATACCCTTTCGCGGGGAGAATCCGCACCAAAACTATTTCAAAAGGCGGAGTCGTTTTTGCTAATGGTGATTTCCTACCACAAATTTTGAAAGATATAGATAAGATGCCTGATTCAACATTTGACAAAATAGTGAATAAATATGTCGAAATGAATATTTCGCATCCTTTTATGGAAGGGAGTGGCAGAGCAACTAGAATATGGTTAGATTTATTATTCATTAATAGGATAGGCAAATGCGTTGATTGGTCAAATATTGATAAAAACGATTATTTAAACGCGATGAGAGAAAGTCCTGTTAGTTCCTTAAAAATTCATGATTTATTAAAATTCGCACTAACTGATGAGATTGATAATAGGGAATTATTCCTAAAAGGAATTGACTATTCTTATTATTACGAAGAAGAGGAATAGTTTGAAACATCAAATGAATTTGTGCCCTGAACCATTCGCTATGATTGTAAGTGGATCAAAAACAATTGAGATGAGACTTAACAAAGAAAGCAAAAAGCTCATAAAAATTGGTGACACTATTGAATTTACCAACAACAAAACAGGCGAAAAGATTGCTTGTTCCGTTTTGGCAAAATATGAATATCAAGATTTTGAAGGACTTTATCAACATCACAACAAGATGTCTATCGGCTATTTAGAAAACGAAGAAGCTAATCCAGATGATATGCTTGTCTACTATAGCAAAGAAGATATTATCAAATATGGAGTGGTGGGATTTGAGATTAAAGTTTTATTAGGTGTTTAAAATTGGTCGATTAAATTTAATAAGTTTCAATGGTATTAAACACCATATATCAGAATATATTTCTCAAATGTTTTTGACTTCTTTATTTATCTGTTTTTATCAGCATTTAATATTTTCTACCACTTTCTATCATTACTACAGATAATTCCATAAGGAGGCACCAAGCTATATTGAACAGCGCCTCTAACGGTGTTATTTTGTTTTTATAGCCACAAACATGATTTGATTCATCAATGAAACGTTAAGGATGATAAACTTAAGCAGTAAGGTAGTGGTCATAATATGAAAAAACTCAAAGTCATCGTCAAAGACAAAACCACATTAATGCTTGAAGAATCTGGCCAAATAGGGGATATCATCGATTTAACAAACCTGATGACAATCGATCAAAACCCGATTCTCGAGGCGATTAAGCGTGGGACTGATACCGCTTATACTACATATTTTGAGATGCAAGCGAAACATCTCGAAATGGAACATGAACTCGAAATAACTCGGGTGAAGAATGCGTTAACACTAGAAACCCAAACACTTAAAGAGCAGTTAGCAGCACTACAAGCGAATAAAGAAGCAGCGATCACCATTGCTAAGCAAGAGGCGGAATTAGCGATGCGCCATGAAATTGATGTTAAAGAACATCAGATAGCTGAGCTCAAACATCAGCTTGATCAGAATGAAGGCGAACATCGCCTCCAACTCGAATATCATGTTAAAACCCATGAGCTAGACTTGGTGAAACTAGAAAAAGAACAACTACTAAAAACGGATAATCTTGTCGCTGAACTTGAAGTGTTAAGACGTGAACGGGCGATGCGTAATGTCAAGAAAATCGGTGAAGATCTCGAAGGTTGGTGCTATGAACAATTCAAAACCGTAAGTATTTTCGGTTTTAAAACAAGTACCTTTGAAAAAGACAATGAAGTGATGCGTCTCCAAGGCGAAACAAAGGGTACAAAAGGCGATTATATTTTTAAAGTATATTCTATTAAGGAACCCAAAACATTATTGACGAGTGCGATGATCGAAATGAAAAGCGAAGCACTCGAATCCGAGCATAAAAAACGCAATCAAGACCATTATAAAAAACTCGACGAAGATCGGCGGCGCAAGGGACTTGAGTACGCCATTCTCATTAGTGAGTTGGAATATAACACCGAAGCTGATGCTCCGATTTTCATCGTCCCTGACTATGATAATATGCTTGTTGTCCGCCCGGCTTACTTCATAACATTACTCGGCATTATTGAATCTATTGGTCTTAAATATTCAGAACTGGTTACCAAACGAGAATTAGAAAAAATCTCATTTAAAGATGCGCAGATGATTCTTGATGATTTTAGGGAGTTTAAAGACAATCTACTTGAAAACTCGTTAAAAAACATTGCCAAGCAACTGGAAATGATAAAGGATAAGGCGATGAAGATTGCTAGTGACGCTAACGCGATTTTACAAGCAACTAACATAATTACAACGACACACCTCGAAACCGTGATTAATAAAATCAACAATTTTTCGATTCAAATAATTACGAAACGGATTGAGCGACACGAAACAGCAAAGTAATGATAATTACTTGATTTTTACTTATGTACATAGTATTGTATTGAAGGTTTAAATATCACTTGTATTGAAACCAAGTATTTAGCTCTTGCAAGAGTGGGTCGTGATCCACTCTTTGTCTTTTGAAGGGAGAACCAATGCAGCTATTAACTGAAATTGAAACATTGCTGAAACCACCGCTTGCTACGATTAATGCAACGATTAGCGCGGTGACTCTAAAGCTCGAACATGGCACACACGTCCTCCATGTTGCACTCTCGCGAAGCGATGGACCGGTTGATCTTGACTTTATTGTCAAGGCGACCGAATTAATATCCCCATTACTCGATATGAACGACATCATCAAACATCATTATGTGCTCGATGTCAGTAGTGCGGGGATTGAGAAAGACATTAGCATTGAGCAACTTAATGAATACATTGGTAGCTACATTGCCGTCCACTTACGAAAGCCATGGCGCACTGAAAATGTCTTGCAAGCCAATCTTCTAGCATTCAGCCCCACAACCATCACGCTGAGTGGTCTCATCAAAGGAAAAAAATATACAACCGAAATCTCGATTGCGGACATCGATAACATCCGCGAAGCCATAAAATTTTAGGAGCCTGTCATGATTAACGAAAAAGAATTCGTTCTCGCGTTAGAAGAACTCGAACAATCAAAAGGGATTAGCAAACTTTCAATCGTATCCGCACTCAAGGAAGCGATGGAGAAAGCTTATCGCAAACAACTTGGGGCTAACGATGACGCCCTCGTTCGTGTCGATATTGATCCCGATAAAGGCAAAATTTCGATGTATCAACTCAAAAACGTCGTCGAAGAAGTCGTCGATGATTTTTTAGAAATCAGCATCGAAGATGTCAAACGTCTGGGTTTAGAACTCAAGGTTGGCGATGTTTATCAAATTGCCGCTTCACCTGATGACTTAACGAAGCTGGCCGCGATTAATGTTAAAAACATCTTACGACAAAAACTAGCCGAAGCTGAAAAAGCCGCGCTATATGAAGTTTATAAAGACAAAATCGGTGAAATGATCATGGGTATCGTCGAAAAAGTCGATGAACGATCAGCGATTGTCAATATTGGCCGTACCTCGGTATATTTACCCGCTTCTCATCGCATTCCTGGGGAACAGTTCAAAGTCGGCGAACGTATCAAACTATATGTCGTCGACGTTGTCTCGACGAACAAAGGTGCTCAAATTGCCGTGAGTCGCACTGATGCCGGATTTTTACGACGATTATTCGAAGAAGAAATTCATGAAATATACGATGGTACAGTCGTCATTAAAAATATCGCACGAGAAGCTGGTGAGCGTAGCAAAGTCGCCGTCTATTCACTCGACCCCAACGTTGATCCCGCCGGCGCCTGTATTGGTCCGAATGGTACCCGAATTCAAAAAATTGTCAGTCAATTAGGTTCCTCGAAAGAAAAAGAAAAAATCGACATTATCACCTATAACGATATTCCCGGTATTTTTGTGATGGAAGCACTGAAACCTGCACAGGTATTAGGAGTAATTCTCAATCATGATAAACACGCAGCGGTGACTGTTGTCGCGAACGGTCAATCGTCATTGGCGATTGGTAAACGTGGCGTTAATGCCCGGCTAGCCGTTAAATTGACAGGCTGGGACATCGATATCAAAGAACAAGATGAAGCGTTGTCATTAGGACTGAAATATATGACTGCTGATGAAATGCGCCGCGAGGATGAAATCCGTCGCTATGAAGCAGAAATCACCCGTCGCGAAGCCGAACGTCAAAAAGCGATTGATGACATTCCACCAACGCCAAAAGATGAAATCATTGATGTGACGATAAGTGCGTCGAGCGTTAAAGAAGTCGTGACACCAGTTGTCAAAGAAGTCATTGAAGCTCCAAAACCGGAAATCAAAATTCAACCCGAGAAGAAAACTGTTATTCGAACCACGAAGACGCTTGAAGATCTCGAACGAGAACTCGAACGTGAAAAAGCCCGCGAACAAACAAAAGCCGTCGCTCCAAAGCGTAAACCTTTCAAACGAATCGAAAAGAAAGATGATTATGTCGCTGAAAAACCAGCCGCTCCTAGCTTAATGCCAACAACATACATGGACATTTATAGCGAAGAGGAAATGCAAGAATTTGAAAAAGACGATGTCGAATTAGAAGAAGAAGACATCGATCTTGAGGAATTTGAAGATTACTACGATAGTGAGGAATAGCAATGAAGAAAATTCCGATGCGCCGCTGTCTCGTCAGCGGTGAGTCCTACCCCAAAAAAGAGTTATTGCGCATCGTGAAAACACCAGAAGGAATTTTGAAAGTGGATCCGACTGGGAAACTTAATGGCCATGGGGCGTATATGAAAAAAGACATGGCGTTATTAGACTTGGCCATCAAAAAGAAGACGTTTGAGAAAGCGTTTGAAATGGTTATTGCCTTGACTTTCTATGATGAAATACGCCGTTATTTATGAATGACACGCGGATTAATGGGCTGTTAGGACTTGCTCGTCGAGGTGGTCGTCTTGTCTTTGGAGAAACGGCCATAAGCAAAGGTTATGCTGGTAAGGTTAAGCTCTTGATCATTGCTAGTGATGCCAGTGAAAAGACACGAGCAAACGTACAAACATGTGCATCAAGCAAGCAAATACCATTGATAACTTATGGAAATAAAGATTCGTTAGCCGCCATCTTCAACAAAGGACAAATTGCCGTAATTGGTATTAGTGATCAACATCTAGCCGCTAAAATTAAACAAGAATTGGAGGAAACACAGCATGGCCAATAGACCAAACTATAATCACAAGAATCAGGGGAATCGGTCGCGACAAACAAACGTCGGTAGCACGCTTACCCGTCAAGAAAAAGCCAAAGTCAGCGCTGGGGTTTTCGTTTATAACGGTGAGATTGGTTTAAGCGAATTATCAGAAAAAATTAACATTCCCGTCAATGAAATCATGAAATATCTCTTCCTTAATGGCAAGATGATTACGATTAATTCGAAACTCGATGATGAGTGCGTCGGGATGGTGTGTTTACAATTTGGACTTGATTTCAAAAAGGAAAAAGCCATCGAAGAAGAAAATATCGAAGAATATGATATTGTCGATGATCCGAAGAGTTTGAAAGAACGCCCACCGGTCGTGACGATTATGGGTCACGTTGATCATGGCAAAACGACACTAATTGATGCCATTCGCTCCAGTAATTTAGTTGCTGGTGAATTCGGTGGTATTTCACAGGCGATCGGAGCGTATCAACGCGATTTTAAAGGCAAGAAAATTACATTTATTGACACTCCAGGTCACGAGGCGTTTACCGCGATGCGCTCACGAGGTGCATCAGTCACCGATATTATCATTCTTGTCGTGGCGGCCGATGATGGGGTGATGCCACAAACACGCGAAGCAATCGATCACGCCAAAGCGGCAAAAGTACCGATCATCGTGGCCATTAATAAAATGGATAAACCTAGCGCCAATCCTAAACGCGTTAAAGATGAATTAACGCAACTTGGTGTCATTCCAGAACAATTCGGAGGCGATACCATCTTTCTTGAAACATCCGCAAAATTCAATCGTGGGATCGATGAATTACTTGAAAACATTTTGACACTATCTGAAGTATTAGAACTCAAAGCCAATCCAGACCGTTACGCGCTTGGGACAGTGCTTGAAGCCGTACTCGATAAGGGTGAGGGTCCGAAAGCAACGCTTCTCGTTCAAAACGGTACATTGAAAAATTCGGATTTTGTCGTTGTTGGTAGTACCTATGGCAAAGTGAGAAGGATGACGAATGAATATCAAAAAATTGTTAAAGTCGCACCGCCTTCAACTCCAGTCGCGATTATCGGGCTAAGCGAAGTTCCGAGTGCTGGTGATCACTTCATGGCATTTGATAATGAAAAGCAAGCCAAAGACATCGCGACCAAACGACGGATCAAAAAAGAAGAAGCCTCACGTCAAGGAAGCGCGGCGATTAGCCTCGATGACCTCAATGCTCGTTTTTCTAAAGGTGAGGTTCAAGACCTCAATTTGATTATTAAAGCTGATAATACTGGTTCAGCCGAGGCAGTTAAATCATCATTAGAAAAAATCACTGTCAAAGGTATTAATCTTAATATCATCCGCTGTTCAACCGGCGCGATTACCGAAAGCGATGTGCTTTTAGCTAGTGCGAGTAACGCTATTATTTATGGCTTCAACGTTCGTCCAAGCGCAATGGTGCGTACAAAAGCAGACGAAGAACATATCGATATTCGGTTACACCGGATTATCTATGCCTTAATTGAAGAAATCGAAGCTGCCTGCAAAGGTATGCTGAAACCCGAACAAGTTGAAAAGGTGACCGGACAAGCCGAAGTACGGCAAATCTTTAAAGTCTCGAAAGTTGGAACGATTGCTGGTTCAATGATCACCTCAGGTTATTTGAAAGCGACGAATCCAATTCGGTTAATTCGTGATGGTGTCGTGATCCATGAAGGCAAGATTTCGTCAATGAAACGTTACCAAGCTGACGTTAAAGAAGCAGCAATGGGTTATGAATGTGGCATCATGCTTGAAAATTATAACGATCAAAAAGAACAAGACATCATTGAAGGTTATGAACTAGTTGATGTCCCAAAGAAATAATATATGAATCATCGAAAAAATCGCGTTAGCGCCTTAATCGTGCGCTACATCACCGAAATCATTCAATTCGAACTTAAGAATCCGAAACTTGGCTTCGTCACGATCACGAGTGGTAAAGTCAGTCAAGACCATGCTTTTGCCCGCATTTATGTCAGCTTCATTGATGCCACGAATAAAGAAACCAGAATGGAAGAGCTCGCAAGAAGCAAAGGGTTTATTCGCAGTGAATTAGCAAAACGCCTTGATATTTATAAAGTACCAGACATCGTCTTTGTCTATGATGACTCACATGAAAAAGCGGCTCGTGTTGAAGCAGCGCTTGCTCGTGAAAAAGATTGGTTGAACAAGAAATAGTAGCACTCGCTACTATTTTTATTTTAACGTAGCCACCATTTTGTAATGAGCAATTCCAGCTTCCATAAATTGTTCACCTTTGACCTGATAACCGAAGCGTTCATAGAAAGCTTTAAGATGCGCTTGTGCATGAATCGTAATCGTTAAAGGATTATATCGGTCGTAAAGATATTGATGGAGAAACTTCATCATAACGGAACCATAACCATGGTTACGATATGCTTCCAAAATAGCTACGCGACCAATATGAAAGTCATGCGGACCATCAATCAAATAGCGAATTGTTCCGATTGGAACATTATCTTTTAAAAGCAAAAAACCATGTGCCTTATCATCAGTACCGTCGAATTCTAGGTCAACGGGAACATTTTGACCCATGACAAAAACAACTTGACGAATGTAAGCAGCTGTCATCCCATCAATCGCACGATGGACGGGACGCATCACGAGTGACGTTCCCTCAATCTGATAGTTAATTTCATCAAACCACAAGTCAGCCTGTTCATAATTAGCGAGCATTGTTAAAAAATTTGTTTTCGCGGTTGGATAGCGCTGGTAAATATCTTGCAGCAATGTCTTAATGTCTTCGCGTGTTGTTTCTCCATCGGAGGGACACGGACTTGGTAAGACGGGTATTTGAAGCTCCTTAACCGCTCGAATGATATCTGATTCGCGCACGTGAATAAACGGCCGTATGAATGTAATATCAGCACGTTCGAGGTGCATTTTTGGAGCGAACGTCGCTAATCTTCCCCCAAATATTTGGTTCATTAATAATGTTTCAATCGCATCATCAGCATGATGGGCGAAGGCCACTTTATTGTAGCCTAGTGTCTGCGCGACTTTATTGATGGCGGCTTTCTTCATACGTGAGCAAATTGAACATGGTAGATGGGCTAAATCTTTTTGTTGCGCTTTCAAAATCGGATAGACATCGCGACTTGGAACAACGAGTAAAGTCAAGCCAAGACTTTCGATATACGCTTTTGTCATCGATGCATCAAAGTTTGGAAAACCGAGGTCAAGCATCACCGGCTGGATTGTGAATAGCTTATGGGCAAATTTACGGTAGAGGTTTAGGGCATAAACGAGTAATAACGAATCTTTACCACCAGAAACACCGATGACGATTTTATCGTGAGCGGTCATCAGATTGTATTGTTGGTCGCCATTTCTTAATGTGGCGAGGATTGTGCGAATTGCTTTCATAATTAAATGTTATTTATAGTTAAAACTATTATAATATACACGAAACGGGGAACAATGATAATGGATGGTTTTATATTAATTGATAAACCGCGTGGAATTACCTCGCGCGACGTCGTCGATACCTTAACAAAACGCTTTGATATGAAAAAGATTGGCCATACTGGTAGTCTTGACCCGTTTGCCACTGGTCTCCTTGTCGTAACGCTCGGCAAAGGTACCAAAGCTGGACCATATTTAGAGGCGTTAGAAAAAACTTACGTGGCGACAATTAAGTTAGGATCACAAACAGATAGTGGCGATTTGACGGGTAAGATCACGACTACTTCAGAAATATATCCCCTGTTTGACTATTATGTTAGCGAAACGTTATCGATGTTTCTTGGTGATAGCTTACAAACTCCTCCGATGCATTCGGCCTTAAAAGTTGCTGGTGTTCCTTTATATAAATACGCTCATAAAGGGGAGACGCTTGAACGAGAACCACGACATATTCACGTTTATGACATCGCTCTTATCACCTTAACAAGCGATGAGATTACGTTTAAGGCGACCGTATCTAAAGGAACATACATGCGTACGCTTGGTGAAGACATCGCCAAAAAACTTGGGATGGTCGGCCACCTCAGTGAATTACGACGGTTGAAAGTCGGACCATTTGTGGTTGAGGATGCCGTCACCTTAGACAACTTGGCACCACAGGCCGTGCGCTCAGTCTACGAAGGGTTAGCGTTTATGCCCCAAATCGTTGTCAAGGAAGATATTGTCAAAGACATCAAAGATGGGAAACCACAACTATTCAGCCATCCCGAAGAAACGGTGCTTGTCATCAGTCCAGCACATGAAGTGTTAGCGGTTTACAAGCGGCAACAATCGGGGCTTTATTATAGCGAAAGAGGACTATTTTAAATTTGAACGTCGTTATTACTAACTTAACGAACATTACGCCATTTGAAAAAGATACCGCATTATGCCTCGGTTTTTTTGATGGTGTCCATCGTGGTCATCTCGCCTTGATTGAAGCTGCAAAAGCTTCAAAGCTCGAGTTGGCAATCTTAACATTCGATCGGTCACCCAAAGCGAAGTTAGGAACGCCGTTATTAACAACTGTCGAAGATCGACTGAAGATTTTTGAATCATATGGAGTGAAGACGACATTACTCGTTGTCTTCGATCAAACGGTAAAGTCTATGAGCGCTGAGGCATTCATCGAGGCACTCAATCGATTGCGAGTTAAAAAAGTTTTTTGCGGTCCTGATTTCCGCTTTGGTTATCAAGCTAGCGGCGACACGAACATGCTCAAATATGGACTTGGACGTGATTTCGTGGCTACGATTGTACCCGAGGTTCATGAAGATGGCAGTAAAATTTCAAGTTCTCGAATAATCAAACATCTCCAATACGGCAATATTAACGTCACGAATCGCATGCTCGGACGCCCTTACGCCTTGACGGGGACGGTCGTAAAAGGTCATGGTAATGGCAAAAAATTTGGGTTTCCCACGGCAAATATTGCATTATCTGCTAATTATGTTTTACCACTTAATGGCGTATATGCCACAGCAATTACGATCGGAGATCACCGTTATTACTCGATGAGTAGTGTCGGGTATCATCCGACCATCAGTCCGTTACAAAAACCATTACTAGAAGTTCATATTTTTAATTTTAATAAGAAAATTTACCGTCGCCATGTTACGGTTGAATTACTGCAGTTCATGCGTCCCGAAGTGACATTTGATTCAGTATCACACTTAATTGAACAAATGAAAATCGATGAACGTGACGTGCTTCAATTAAAACCACAGCTATTCCGTTAGTTTTACTTGAATTTTTTATATTATTCGTTACAATATACGAGCAACCGTTTCTATGAATAGCGCTTCCTCAATGCTATCCATGGGGCGCGTCAAGATATAGATAGGAGGAAAAACGATGGCTTTAACGAAAGAAAAAGTCGCTGAACTCGTCAAACAGTTTGGCATCGATGAAAAGGATACCGGTTCACCCGCTGTCCAAATCGCCTTGATGACTGAACAAATCAACGAGCTGACAGGACACTTACGCATCCATCAGAAAGATCACCATGGCCGCCGCGGCTTATTGGTGCTCGTTGGAAAACGTCGGGGCTTATTAGACTACTTAGCCCGAACCGATCGCGCCAAGTACTTAACCGTACTCGAAAAACTCAATTTACGTAAGTAACAATGAAGACCAGAAATGGTCTTTTTTTGTATTTATATTCCGCGTTTCCGTTACAATATTGCTAGGAGAAATACGATGACAATCCTCGAACGATTTTTAACATATGTCCAAATCGATACGCAAGCTGACGACATGAGCAAAACAACACCGAGTACCGCCAAGCAGCTTAATTTATTACGGTTACTCGAAAGCGAATTAAAACAACTGGGACTCATTAAGGTCCAGCTCGATCATTTCGGTACTCTCTATGGTGAATTACCATCTAATGGTGGTCCAGCACATCCAATTATCGGATTACTCGCCCATGTGGATACCGCTTTAGAAATGCCCGGAGCGCCAGTTAAACCGCGTGTCATTAACAATTACGATGGACAATCGATTGTTTTAAATGAAGTACTAAACATTATCTTGGATATTAAGGACTTGCCACACATGCCCCAGTTATATGGACAAACACTCGTCGTGACCGATGGCACGACGCTACTAGGAGCCGATGATAAAGCTGGGATAGCCATCATCATCGAAATGCTCAGTTATCTAAAATCTCATCCATCAATCATGCACGGGCCACTACGGATTGCTTTTACACCTGATGAAGAAATTGGCCGTGGCGTTGCTCATTTTGACGTTACAAAGTTTGGAGCTGACTATGCTTATACCATTGATGGTGGCGATATTCGGCAGCTTAACTATGAAAACTTCAATGCTTCGAGCGCTGAGGTGTCATTTCAAGGCGCGGCGATTCATCCAGGATATGGAAAAGGCCGTTTAATTAATGCCCAGTTAGTAGCAATGGAATTTAATGCCCTATTACCTGAACGAATGATACCAAGTATGACTGAAGAGTATGAAGGCTTTCATCATCTCGTTAGTTCTGGCGGTACGGTTGAACAAGCGCACGCTCAATATATTCTGCGCAATCACGATGAAAAAATCTTATTACAGCAGCAGCACAATTTCTTAAGAGCCGCACATGTTTTAAATAAAAAATATGATAAAGAAGTTTGCCGAGTTTCAATCAAACCAGGGTATCGTAACATGCGCCCTTTAATTGAGCAGCATCCTGAGGTATTGAAGCGGGCTTACGCAGCGTTTGAGGCGTGTGATATTGCCGTCCAATCAGCTCCAATTCGTGGCGGTACTGATGGAGCGACCTTGACATATCTTGGCATTCCATGTCCGAATTTAGGAACAGGTGGCTATCATGCCCATAGTAAATTTGAACTAGTCGTCGTTGAACAAATGGAAGCGATGGTTACGATTCTGACGAAATTGGTGAGTGTTGAAAAATAACACATATATTTCATATATATGTCTAGCAATTTGGTATAATAACAAAGTTAAAAACATTGAAAGAGGTAAAGTATGTCTAAACAAACATTCGAACTGGAGTTCGAAGGCCGGCGCATTGTCATCGAGACGGGTGAAATCGCGAAGCAGGCCGATGGCGCGGTCATGGTGCGCTATGAAGATACCGTGATTCTGGCAACAGCGGTTGCTAGTAAATTACCGAAAGATGGGGATTTCTTCCCATTGACGGTTGTCTATGAAGAAAAACAATATGCGTTAGGAAAAATTCCAGGATCATTTCTCCGACGTGAAGGGCGCCCCGGTGAACACGCGACGCTATCAGCGCGAATGATTGATCGCCCTATTCGTCCATTATTCAGCGAAGGTTTCCGCAACGAAGTACAACTGATTAATACTGTACTGAGCGTCGATTTAAACTGCACGCCAGAGATGAGCGCCCTATTTGGCTCATCGCTTGCACTCGGTATTTCAAACATTCCATTTGATGGTCCAGTCGCTGGTGTTTATGTTGGGAGAATTGACGGACAATTTGTGATTAATCCAACCTTAGAACAAAATGAGTTAAGCGATATCCATCTGGCAATCGCTGGAACGATGGACGCCATCAACATGGTCGAAGCGGGTGCAAAAGAAGTTTCTGAAGAAGCGATGCTTGAAGCGATGATGGTCGGTCATGCCGCGATTAAGAAACTGTGTGCGTTCCAACTTGAAATCATCGAAAAAATCGGAGTTCCAAAACGGGAAATCGAATTATATAAAATTGATGCTTCACTCGAAGCTGCTGTACGGACATCCGCGCAAGCTCGCTTAGTTAAAGCGATTTCGATTTTCGATAAACTTGAACGACAAAATGCAATCGAAGATATTCAAGCAGAAGTTATTGCTGGATACGAAAATCAGACTTATAAAGATGAAAAAACAAGAGATCTAACCGTTAAGCAAGTCAAAGAAATATTAGAACTCATCGTTTCAGACGAAGTACGACGATTAATTACCGAAGAAAAAACTCGCCCTGATGGTCGTAAAATCGATGAAATTCGCCCATTGCATGCTCAAGTCGACTTGTTACCCCGCGTTCATGGATCAGCGATGTTTACACGCGGTCAAACCCAAGTCATCTCTGTGGCAACACTCGCCTCACTCAACGATGTCCAAATTATTGACAATCTTTCGCTTGAAGACAGCAAACGCTTTATGCATCATTATAATTTCCCACCATTCTCGGTCGGTGAAGTTGGTCGTACCGGTTCACCCGGTCGTCGTGAAATTGGCCATGGTGCCTTAGGAGAACGCGCCTTAAGCTACGTGATTCCAAGTGAAGAAAAATTTCCATATACGATTCGTTTAGTGTCCGAAGTTGTCGAGAGCAATGGCTCTTCATCACAAGCAAGTATTTGTGCTTCATCAATGGCATTAATGGCGGCTGGCGTCCCAATCAAAGACGCTGTCAGTGGCATTGCCATGGGTTTAATCACGAGTGGTCCACTTGATGGCAAACATCCTTACACGATTCTCACCGACATTCAAGGGCTTGAAGATCACTTTGGTGATATGGACTTTAAGGTTGCTGGCACTAAGAGTGGTATTACCGCCTTACAGATGGACATTAAAATCCGCGGTATTACCCGTGATGTGCTCCAAGAGGCACTCGCCCAAGCTCATCAAGCGCGCACGAAAATTCTTGAAACAATGAACGCCACAATTAATAGCCCACGCGAAGAAGTTGGCAAATACGCCCCGAAACTGTATCAAATGCGTATTTCAATTGATAAGATTCGCGATGTGATTGGTCCTGGTGGCAAAGTCATTAACGACATTATCGAAAAATGTGATCAAGTAAAAATTGACATTGAGCAAGATGGCCGTGTGATGATTTATCACCAAGATCGCGAACCGATTAATAAAGCCGCGAAAATGATTGAAGCTTTGACAAAAGAAGCGAAAATCGGTGAGATTTATGAAGGTCGCGTCGTCAGAATCGAAGCTTATGGTTGCTTTGTTAATTTGTTCGGCGATGTTGACGGTATGGTTCACGTATCACGCCTCGCTCATAACCGTGTTGAACATCCGAAAGATGTCGTCAAACTTGGCCAAACACTAAAAGTTCGTGTTGTCGAAATTGATGAAAAAGGCCGAGTTGCCTTATCTCATAAAGAATTTACTGAGAAAAAATAACTTAGATTAAGGTTAGCAATGCTAACCTTTTTTATTTAATCTCAAATTCAATAATGGTAATATCATGATTAAGAGGTATTTTCTTATGCATGATATTGTTATTCTTGGAGCCGGCGTTAGTGGTGCATTCATTGCCCGCGAACTGGCGCGTTATCACCTCGATATCATTGTGATCGATAAAGAAAATGATGTCGGAAATTTTACCTCGATGGCTAATTCCGCCCTCATCCATAGCGGCTATGACCCCGAACCCGGTTCTTTAAAAGCTCGTTTGAATGTCCGTGGTAATGAACTTTATGATCTCGTCTGTCAAGAGCTTGATGTTACTTTTCGTCGGATTGGGAGTTTGACGGTAACGCGAAATCCGCACGAGCGATGCGTACTTGAAGAACTTCAAGCACGCGGACGTCAAAACGGTGTCACCACGCATATTTTAAACGCTGAAGAGATACATCGAATCGAACCACAGTTAGCTGCAGATGTCGCCTACGCTTTATATGCTCCGACTGCTGGCATTATCGACCCGTTTGAACTTGTCGTCAATTTAATGGAAAACGCGATTGACCATGGGGTTCAATTGTTTCTCAATGAAACAGTTCTTGGAATCACACCACTTGCCACTGGTTACCGAATCAAGACGAATAAGGCAGTCCATGATGGCCAGATTATCATCAACGCCACCGGAGTAAATGCCGACCTTGTTTCAGAAATGCTTGGACCGAATGATTTTGCTATTAAACCTCGTAAAGGTTCGTATTTTGTCTTTGATCATTTTGACAACGATTTCATTAAGCACATTATTTTTCCAGTTCCTGACGAACGCGGCAAAGGAATCGTCGTCACATCATCATATTCTTATAACTACCTCGTTGGTCCCAATAGCAATTATATTGATGATCGCGATGATTTAGGAACCGACAAGGAAACGATGGATTTCATCAAAGAACAAGCACTGAAACTCGTACCCAAGCTACCATTTGATAAAGTCATTCGCACATTTTCTGGGTTACGAGCGACACCGACAACGGGTGATTTTATTATCGAACCCGCACCTGGGCATCCCAATTTCATTAATGTGGCGGGGATTGAGTCACCCGGATTAGCTTCAGCTCCGGCAATTGCTGAATATGTTATCAACGAATATGTATCGAAACGGATTAATTTAGTTTTTAACCCAAATTTTAATCCATATATTAGACCTCAATATCGCTTTAATCGCATGAGTAAAGAAGAAATAACCGCACTCATTCAAGTAGATCCAAGCTTTGGTCATTTGGTGTGCCGCTGTGAAATGGTATCTGAAGGACATATTCGCGATGCCCTATCACGAAGCTGCCCTCCGCATTCAATCAAAGCTGTCAAGAAACGGACACGTGCTGGTTTTGGCCGATGCCAAGGAGGTTTTTGCCAACCATTGGTCGTTAAAATCCTTGCCGATCACTATGGTGTCAGCGAGCAAGCAATTCTCTATGATGCCGAAAGCACGTTTATTTTAAAAGAAGCGACCAAAGGAAGTCACCATAATGAAAACGATTGATTTAGTCATAATCGGTGGTGGTTCTGCTGGTTTGGCCGCTGCTACAAGCGCCTATGATGCGGGATTACGTGATATTTTGGTATTGGAAAAAGATAGTTTTCTTGGTGGTATTTTGAATCAGTGCATTCACCCTGGCTTCGGCCTCCAAGAGTTCAAAGAACAATTGACAGGTCCAGAATATGCCGAACGGTTTATCGATGCTTTAACGAATCGAGGCATTGCATATCGGCTTGAGACTATGGTCATGAACATGACGGAAGATAAGGTTATTACTTATTCAAATGCTAGCGAAGGCATCGTTGAAATTATAGCGAAAACAGTAATTTTAGCCACTGGGTGTTATGAACGTAACGCCGGTTCGATTGCCCTACCTGGTGATCGCCCCAGCGGTGTCATTACCGCCGGATTAGCTCAACGATATTTAAACATCGATGGTTATCTCGTCGGTAAGAAAATTTTCATTCTTGGCAGTGGTGATATTGGTCTAATTATGGCGCGACGGATGACACTTGAAGGTGCAAAAGTCCTTGGTGTTGCTGAAATTATGCCATATAGTAATGGCCTTAATCGCAACATTGTCCAGTGCCTCATTGATTATGATATCCCCCTTTATTTATCACACACTGTCACCAAAATAATTGGTAAACATAAACTAGAAAAAATTGTCATCAGCCAAGTTGATGAGACTTTTAAACCAATATTAGGCACAGAAATGGAATTTGAAGTCGACACATTGCTCTTATCAATCGGTCTTATTCCATCAAATGAATTATTAGATAAGCTTGCAGTGACTACCGATAAAACCCGTGGGGCAAAAGTCGATCAAAACTTGCAGACAGATATCCCAGGTGTGTATAGTTGCGGTAATGTGCTCCATGTTCACGACCTAGTTGATTTTGTATCATCTGAAGGTAAAATCGCTGGCAAAATGGCGGCTAAATTCGTGTTTGAAGATAAAACCATCGATGCGAAATTTATCAATGTCCAGCCGCTGAAAGGTATCGGTTATGTTGTGCCACAACGAATTGACTTAGCGCATATTTATGAACCGATCGAACTTAAGTTTCGGGTAACTAGGCCAATGAAAAACGTCTTTATGATTATTTCCCAAGGAGAAAAAATAATTAAAAGAGCATTCCATCAAGTCGCCATACCGTCAGAGATGATTAATATCACGCTACCAGCAACAATCGAATTTATTCACGATTTACCATTAACGGTATCGATTCAGGAGCGCGTATGAATCACGTCAAAGAATTGATATGCATCGTTTGTCCGAAAGGTTGCCGACTCCAAGTCGATGAGCAATTAAATGTTACTGGTCAAGGATGTCCGCGTGGCGTTATCTATGGAAAAACCGAGTTATTGGCTCCGAAGCGCCTCCTAGCCTCAACTGTTAAAATTTGCAGTTCGCAACTCACGCGTTTACCAGTTGTAACAAGTGGTGAAATCCCGAAAGATCAAATATTTGCGGTGATGGCCGAGCTTAATAAAATCACTGTCAGTGCACCGGTAAAGTTGCGGCAAGTGATCATCTCAAACATCCTCGGACTTCAAGTTGATTTAATCGCCACACGCAGCGTCATTAAATGAGCAAAAACTTGTTGCCCCCCGAGTACCAACTCGCGCGTGAAATCGATCTCAAAGCCAATCATCGTCTCGCTGTATTCCTCAATATTTTGAGCGCTGTTATTTTTATCATTATTCTAGGACTTGGATTTTTATTGAAACCAATTCCTTATGGGATGGATTTAGAACCATATCATTTTGTAAGTATAATTGGCGGACTCTTCCTTTACATTTTTCTTCATGAGGCAGTTCATGCATTATTTATGCGAATCTTTGCAAAAGAGCCCATAAATTTCGGTTTTCACGTCTGGGCGGCTTATGCCGGTATGAAACGGGGTTATTTTTCACGTCCCGAGTACATGGTGATTGCTCTAGCTCCCGTCACTATTTTGGGTTTAATTTTGACACTGCTGCTAATATGTATCACATCGGTCAGTGGTCCTGTTAACAATTGGTATTGGCCGATACTAGTGATTCAAGCACAAAATATCGCCGGGTCGATTGGTGACTATTATGTCTCAATCATCTTGACGAAAATGAATCGACGCGTGCTCGTCAATGATGATGGTATGAGCATGCGTTATTATGAACCCGTAAATTATCAAACTCATGACGATAACTCATTTGATCTTGGGAATATGCAATGATGTCTCAAGTTCGAAAATAGTGATAACTATTTGCTAATTGATTGAAATTATCCGAATGTTTTGTATAATAATGCTAACTTTATTAACATAAGGCACGATTATTTATATTGTTTTGGAGGATTTCTTATGTCTACACCCATTCGCGTGTTCGCTTTAGGCGGCCTCGACGAAAATGGCAAATGTCTCTTTGTCATCGATTTAAATCACGATTTATTTGTGATTGAAGCCGGTCTTAAATATCCCGATGCGACGCATCCAGGCATCGATGCGATTATTCCTAACTTTGACTATCTCGTCACGAACAAAGACCGCGTTCGCGCATATATTATTACTCACGGTCACGATGATCAAATGGGGGCACTTCCCTACCTCTATCGGAAAGTGCCAGCGCCGATTTATGGTTCTAACGCCACAATCGCACTTATTAAACAGTTTTCTGAAAAGTTTAAATCAAACCTTAACTACGAATTCCGCCCCATTAAACCAACTGACCATGTCAATATTTCGGGCTATCAGTTCGATTTTTTCCAAACAGTTCATTCGATCATGGATACCTCTGGTTTTTCAATAAGTACTCCTTACGGCAATATCGTTTATTCTGGTGATTTCATTATTGAACATAATGCCAATAAAAATTATAAGCATGACTTCAATGCTTTAGCTAAAATTGCCGAACGTGACACGCTTTTACTGTTAACCGAGAGTGGTGGCGCCGATAAACCAGGGTACACCTCACCAAATCATCGCCTACTACCGCATCTATCACTTCCTTTCCAAGAGGCGACGGGGCGTATTTTTATCGCACTGTATAACCAGTCGGTTTATAATCTCGAAGAAGCCATCAACTATGCATTTTCCCAAGGTAAAAAAATTATTTTCTATGATAAGGAAACCGAAGATTACATTCGTACGTTCCAGGAATTTGGCTCTTTGACATTACCGAAGGATAAAATTATTTTACGAGAAAACCATCTGCGGATGCCTCCACAAGATCTCGTGATATTAATGATGGGGTCGGGTGAAGAAATATATAAAAAGATTGGAGTTCTTGCTATTGGTGAGAATGAAGACAAGACCCTAAAAATTAGAGTCGGAGACACGTTTATTGCTGCGGCACCTAGCGCTCCAGGTATCGAGATTTTGGCAACTGACGCGATTGATGAACTTTATCGTAGTGGCGCGAACGTCGTCAATATCACCCGCAAAAAAATCTCGAGCATGCATGCCCAGGAAGAAGATCTGAAGACGTTGATATCGTTACTAAAACCAAAATATTACATGCCGGTCAAAGGTGAATATGTCGAACTCGTCGCTAACGCGAAACTCGCTGTCTCGATGGGAATTGGTCTTAACCATTTAAATACGTTTTTAATGGATAATGGGATGGTCCTTGAGATAAACGATGGCAAAGCGCGTGTCTTAAATCACGAGCTTGATCTCATCAACACTGGCGATGTTTTGATTGATGGACTTGGTGTTGGTGATGTGCGCACCAATGTGATTACCGAACGGCAACAATTAGCAGATGATGGCGTGATTGTGATGGGCATCACGATCTCGAAAAAACTAAAACAGATTATTGCCGGACCCGATATCCAAATGCGGGGTTTTGTCTTCATTAAAGACTCAGAAAATGTACTAAAAGAATTAATCGCGATTTATAAAGAAGGAATTCAAGATTACTTAAGCAAATCGTTTGTTTTACTTGATGATACACGCCAGCAAATCATTGATAAATCGCTGCGTTTTATCCGTCGAGAAACAGGCAAGCGACCGCTTGTGATACCGATTATCATTGATATCGATAACTAAAATAAATGCGCCTTCTGGCGCATTTTTCATTTGCTCATATAGAAGATAAAGAAGCTTCCTATCAGTAGTAGTACTGTAAAGAAAATTGCGAGGCCACGATAAAACTTTTTAATGACGCCATGTGAAGGTATGAGATAAAAATATCCAAGCGATAGCGGTGTCAAAATGACAATTAACGCATCCTTTAACTTCATTCGTCTCGTGACGACCTCAAGGATTCGTAACAGCAAGAGGATAAGGGGCATCCCAAACAATGTGATGATATAACTGATTACGGCGACGCCAATCATGAGTTCAAACACGTTTGCGTCCTCCGACAAATACAAAAATCAGTGCGAGTCCTGGTAGAATTGCCATGTAGTAAAAGCGAAAGAAAAAGACGGCAGCGACAAACCAAAAGATGGCAAGGAACAACACAATCAGACGATCAAATAGCTTCATAATGTCACCACCGCATCAGTCACAAGATAAGAACTGAGTTGACCGAGATTATCAATTTCGATAATGCGAGCTCCTCGCTCAATTTGACCGTAGCCGTTATAACCGCTTGTTTGGCCATATGCTAGCATGATGCCGTCTTTGATGAAGCTGAAGTTTGATAAGTGATCATGACCAACATAGACGCCTTTAGAAACACCGTGAGCGACCATCGCATCGAAAAACCCAGTTTCTTGCCCTTGCGCATAAACGCGATCTTCCCCCATCTGCCCATCGATAAGCGTATGGGTGGCAAATTCGTTGTACTGTAGAAGTGGGATATGCATATATACGGTAGATTCAAGTGAGTTGATTGCATCATCAGCTGCATGGGTGGAATACCAAGCGACTTGATCTTCACTGAGCCAATCATAGTCGTTGAGACCATTAAATTCATTTTTGGTATCAAGTAAATACATTTTATGAAATGGAGAATCTTGATAGCGTGCTTCAATCATAAAGTTACCATAACCGCCATCTGTCAATTCGGGTCCGATTTTAAAAAGCATGTGTTCAGTTGTAACACTAGCTACGCTAGAGAGAATACGTTTATAAGAATTGAAGTCGGAATCATGATTGCCAAACACAAACGTCCATGGAATACCAATCTTGTCCATCCGGCGCGTAAATTGCCGATAAATCGAAGGTGCCAGTGGTGTCATGGTGAGGTCGCCAGTGACCACAATAATGTCAGGATTAGTATGTTCGGCTAACGCTTCGATTAACCGATAAGTATTTTGGTCATTACGGTCAAAGCCATATGTCAAATGCAAATCAGTAACTTGCATGATGCGCATGTGATCAGACGCTAATTCTATAACGAATGGTGTGTCTTCAGTGAAGACAATGTCCTGATCAGATGCACATGCAGTTAGCGTGATCGCAAATAACGGCACAAGCCAAAGTGACAAACGTCGCACAACAAACCCTCCAATAAGAGATTACATAATTATATCATGGGTTTTAGAACAAGGAAGTGCTCTGAATAATTTTAAATTGTTCTCATTAAAATAATGAGATGTTTGCTATAATAAATGCTAGTTATGGCGCGTAAAAAGCAAAACCAATTAAACAGAATCAGTTCATTTAATCCCCTGGTAAATCACGACTTTGAAGCTGTGCTCATTGGCATTATGTGGGTGCTCATTGGCGTTTTGGGGTTTACAAATATGACGATTGTCAGTGGAGTGTTTAATTACACGATTACCGTGTTTTTTGGAAATTTCAATTTCATCGGATTTCTATTCATTATATTCCTTGGTTTTTATCGTATCATTCGGCGCCAAGCACTGGAAATCCATTTCAATTTGATGTCGCTTGGTTTGACATTAACACTGATAGCGACACTTGGGTTATTCAGTCACTACACCCTTATAAATGCTGGATATTTGACACCAGTAACGCTCCAAAACTTTTTTAATACTTACAAAGGATTCATTCCACTATTAAAAGACATCCCAGCGATATATGGCCAGGAAATATCAGGTGGCATCGTCGGATTTATGATGTTGGGGTTGATGACATCCATAGGTGGTGCCAATGGTTTTAATTTGCTATATGTCGTTTTAGCAATCGGTGTCATCATGTCACTCGGATTGCTATGGCGATTTCTTTTTAAAGTCATCAGAAAAGCACAACAAGAGCGCCGGATTGAACAACAACACTTGGCAGCTGCTAAAGCCATCGAAACACCGGCAGATGATTTTGTTCCAGTACCGGTGGAATCCAAACCACCTGCGATGGTTGAAAAACCACGACCGACAGTCAGTTTTGTTCCGCGTCCGCAACAAGTGACAACCGCTTATTCGCGACCATTAGCTCGTGAAACACAAGCTTCGACTTTACGAAAGCCGATTTATCGCCGCCAAACTCAAGTTGATGAACAACCACCATTAACGTATCAACGTCAACTGCAACAACCAGTGCCAGAAGCACCCAAACAATCATATGAACCAACACCAACAACTTCTCTTAGTTTAACGCGACCAGGCCACCAAGCAACTAGTGTATTAAAACGAGCGACAGTAACCTTAGAAACGGTAAGGCCGGATATTTCGCCATCGTTACCACGATCTGAGCTAAGCACTCATGAATCGATACCCCAACCATCATCATTATATGAATATCCAAGCATCGATTTACTTGATGACGTGCCTGAAGAAGCAGATTTTGAATATAATGAAGAAATTGCCATCAAGCGTTTAGCCATTATCAATGAAGCTTTTCTTGATTTAGGTGTCAAAGCTGAGGCTGTCTCCTTTCAAGTCGGACCATCATTTACCTCGTTTGATATCCAACTTGACCGTTCAACCCTCGTTAAAACCGTGGCCACCGTTATTAATGAAATATCGATAAGATTAGGCGGCATGCCATCTTTATTCACTGAAGTTGTCCCTGGAAAAACAACATCTTCACTTGAGGTTCCAAATGAGAAGATTGGCATTGTCAGTTTTAAGGAAATCATTCGCAATATCGATGCTAATCCCGAATATCATCAACGCGTAGTGATACCATTTGGCAAAAACATCTTGGGCAAAATCGAAGTGTTACCGATCAAAGACATCATTCACATGCTTGTCGCTGGTACAACTGGAAGTGGCAAATCCGTGTTTATGCATACGCTGATTATGACAATTCTCATGCGCGTTCATCCCGATGATGTCCGACTCTTAATCATTGATCCCAAACATGTCGAAATGGCTCGTTATAGCGACATCCCACACTTATTAGCACCAATTATTAATGATTATGCACAAGCCAAAGTCGCCTTGTCGCGCTTATTGAATGAAATGCATCGACGCTATGACATTATGAAAAGCGTTGGTTTATTGAATATCGATTCATACAATCGCTATGCCCGCGATAATGGTCAAGCACCACTGCCGCTAATTATCCTAATTGTCGATGAATATGCTGATCTCGTTGAAAGCATTCCATCGATTAGTGAGAGCGTTGAACGGTTAGCCGCAATGTCACGCGCCGCTGGTATTCATTTAATTATCGCCACCCAACGTCCGATTACCCGCGTAGTATCCGGAAATATCAAGAACAATATTATTACCAAAGTTGCTTTACAAATGAATGCACAAGTCGATTCGGTGACTGTTCTTGGTCACGCCGGTGCTGAAAAATTACTTGGTAATGGTGACATGATCGTCAGCTGTCCAAAATTATCACGCTACGGTGAATTGCGCCTCCAAGGGGCATTTGTCAGTGAAGATGATACGGGAAGAATTGTTCGCTTTGTTAAGAGTCATAGTCAACCAAATTATGATCCTGATTTCGAAAATCTTGTTGATGTTACGGCGATGGGTCCAGCTTTTCCTGGATCTTATGATGATCAGCCTGATGACATGTATGATGAAATCAAACGCTATGTCATGCAAAACGAATATATGTCTGGTAGTCGCATCATTCGCGATTTTAAGATGGGATTTTCACGGGTTGCACGTTTGATTAAACGATTGCAGTCTGAAGGAATTTTGGCACCTGGTCCTGATAATCCACAATCGAACAAAGGCATAAAAGTTTTAGTTCGTTATGATGAAATAGGAAATGAAATCCACGTGAGTGAGGAATAAATATGGCTATAGGTATCGATATCGTCCACATGCCGAGATTTGAAAACAAAGAATTGTTAGCCCGTCGAATTTTATCACCGCTTGAATATCCGATTTATGAAAAACGCGCTGATAAAGTTAAATTCATTGCTGGTCGTTTTGCGGCAAAAGAAGCGTTTTTAAAAGCAGTAAGAGGTGGTTTTGGTCAAATCGCTTTTAGTCATATTTCAGTCCTTTATGATGAATTAGGCGTACCATATTTGCTTTATAACGACCAAAAATATGACGTGTCAATTTCTCATGATGGTGAGTACGCTGTTGCGGTTGTCTACGTCTCTGCCAGCCGTGAAGTCATGGAACAAGCGGACTAATAATCATGAAAGACAGTTTTTTGACATGTAAACTCGTGGCTTCTAATCAAATCAAAGCCATCCTTTTAGGTCCACTCAACAAGGAAGAAAAAATACCCTTCTTGCTAATCACCGATACTGATAAAATCGAAACATTACGTATCGAGAAAGTCACCCCTATCAGCGGTGGCTGGGTTTATGACTTAAAATCATATAATGAGTTAGCGCTTGGTCATCAATTTGACATTGTCCTCGAGGGATTTACCCGTGTACCGCTCGATGTTACTAACGCGATTTATTTTAGCGATTTTGAAAAAAAATATACGTATAATGACACCGATTTGGGGGCGATTTATGGAAGTGAGGCGACATCATTTAAAGTTTGGGCGCCACTTGCAAGTACGGTTATCTTAAAACTAACACATAACAAGCACACCGATTTTCTACCATTAAACCGGAGTATCAACGGCACATATGAACTAGTTGTCAATGGTGATTTGGATGGCGCTGAGTATGTTTATTTAATCACCAATAATGGCTTAACAGTCACGGTCACTGACCCCTATGCGTTTGGGTCGACATTAAATGGGATCAGTTCTGTCGTCATTAATTTTAAAAAAATTGCAATCGACTTGCACGAGGAGACACTCCCAAGATTAACCCGTTATACCGATGCGATTATTTATGAGGCAAGCGTTCGTGATTTGACGAGTGATCCACTCACTAATGTCGTCAATAAAGGACGATTTCTTGGATTGATTGAAGAAGGCATCACCACCGAACAAGGACATCCAATCGGGTTTGATTACATTCGGCAAAGTGGTATTACCCATCTGCAATTATTGCCGATTTATGACTTTCAAACAGTTGATGAGAAAGAACCGAGTCGTTTTTATAATTGGGGTTATGATCCACAACAATATTTCGTTCCTGAAGGTTCATTCGCCAGCGATTTAACTGATCCATATTCGCGGATTATCGATTTAAAACGACTAGTCAGCGCCTATCATCGTTCTGGTATCAAAATTGTGATGGACGTTGTTTATAATCACGTCTATCATGCCCATCTATCAGTTTTTGAAAAAATCGTTCCAAGTTATTACTTTAGACGAAGAAAAGACGGGCGACTCTCCAACGGTTCATTTTGTGGTAATGACGTCGCAACGGAAAAACCGATGGTTCGAAAACTCATTATCGATTCAGCACTACATTGGGTGAAAACTTATGGAATTGATGGCTTTCGCTTTGATTTAATGAGTAACATCGATCAAACCACGGCTAAATTGCTACAAAAAGCTGTACGCGCACTAAAACCAGATTTCATGCTTTATGGTGAAGGATGGAATATGCCGACTGAGCTCAAGGAAGATGAACGAAGCTCAATGCATCATAGTGATCGACTACCAGAATTTGCTTTTTTCAATGATTCATTTCGCGATATTATTAAGGGTCCTACGATGGATGATAAACTCAAAGACCGGGGCTATTTGCTTGGTGCCTCGAGCTATCGACTTGGCTTTAAATTCGCTTACGTCGGTAGTTGCCTTGATTTGATTTTCCCTTCGAAATTTGCAAATGCCAAACAATCAATCAACTATGTTGAATGTCACGATAACGGCACCTTGTTTGATAAAATGATCGCTAGCAATGGCAATGAATCGCTCCAAACACGACTGAAACGGCTGAAATTAATTAATGCGACCACGATGTTGGCGTTTGGAATTCCATTCTTTCACATGGGGCAAGAAATTGGGCTCTCAAAAAATGGCGATCTTAACTCCTATAAATCAGGTGATAAAGTCAATCGTTATGATTATCGACAACTCGATGAACGATATGATTTATTCACATATTTTGTCGATTTGGTTAAGCTGCGAAAAAGACTGCCGTTCTTACGAGCCGAGACAGCCACTGAGATTGAAACAATGATTGCTTTTGAAGATCTCGATGAAACGGGGATAATCATTCACTACATTAATAAAGACGCGATTAAGCCTTATAAACAGTTTTTGATCATCATCAATCCAAGTACTGAGGATCACTTTTATGAACTAGATGAATACATGACACTCATCTTTAGTGACAAGGGTTATGTCGAAGATCGCGAAGTTACAATGAAACAAGTGATGATTGAGGGGCTATCATTACTCGTTTTTGGGTGTATTTGAGACAAACTTGAGATTTTTACTCAATATTCCTCGCTTACAATTAATGTAAAGGAGGGTTAACAAAATGTTATCACCCATTGTTGTCTTAGGTACTCTTAAAGAAGAGATTCGCCCCAATGTTCGATTCATTGAAGTCGAACGCCCACACCGCGATGATAACGGTAAATTTATTATCGATCGGTTTCCAATTAGTTATTGGTCTCGAGCCACCAATAATTACTTCATGACGATGGCTCCTGGCACACTCGTGCTCATCAAAGGACGCCTTGAAGTCGATTGCGACATCGGCATCCACATCATGACAGACTACTTAGAAACGATCATTCCAGCCACAAAGAAGTAGTCTGACGCTGGAGCACGCGTGCCTGGTTTGTTATAATAACTAATTACAGGTGTAATAATGTTTCGATATATTCGCGCGGTCACCATTTGCTTCTTCGATATCATCTTCAGTTATTTTGGTTGGATGATTCCTTTTTCACGCCATCCCGATCGTTATCCATTAGAGTATCGTTATAGCAAGGTCCGAAAACTCGTGCTAAAAATCGTCAAGCATTTGCACGTTGATTATACCGTTATTAACGGGGATATTCTCAAACAGCCAGGCACCTTCCTTTATGTTGGTAATCATTATTCAATGTATGATGCCTTGCTTACTGTCTGCTTATCCGAAAAGCCAATCATATTTGTCGGAAAACATGAAATTATCAAATTTCCATTTTTTGGTCGCATCATGAAAGGACTTGATTGTGTTTTCATCGAGCGCGATAACCTTAAAAAAGAAGTTCAAGTACTGAAAAAGGTCAAATATTCGCTGAGCAATCATCTCGCGAGTTGGATTATCTTTCCTGAAGGAACAAGAAATAAAGACATTCGTGGCTCGTTATTACCATTTAAAGCGGGTACCTTTAAACTAGCGATTGACACGAATACACCAATTGTCCCGATGGCATCATATGGGACGTTTAGACCACTAAACACTAAATATAAAATGAAGCGTTTTCCGATTCAAATTAAATTTCTCGAACCAATCACTCCCGCTCAATATCAAGGGATGACGTCCGTTGCTTTATCAGATCAAGTACGGGGAATCCTTCAAAAAGAAGTCGATGATTTACGAGTGAAAGATACGACACTCGTCAGCCATAAAATATTGTCACAAGAAAAGAGGCTCCCACAATGAGAATGATTGACTTAATTATAAAAAAACGCGATGGTGGGCAACACACTGATGAAGAATTGGCTTATATCATCAAAGGGATTAGTGACGGTTCTATTCCCGATTATCAAATCGCTTCGTGGCTCATGGCTGTTAAATTCGTTTCCATGAGTGAACATGAAACCTCAACGCTCACACATTTAATGATGCATAGTGGCGATACGATTGATCTTAGCGCGATTAATGGTGTCACCGTTGACAAACATTCAACTGGTGGCGTTGGTGATAAAACAAGCCTCGCGCTAGGCCCGATGGTCGCTGCTTGTGGCGTGAAAGTCGCGAAAATGAGTGGTCGCGGTCTTGGACATACTGGTGGAACGCTTGATAAACTCGAAGCGATTCCTGGTGTCTCAGTATCGATGTCACGTGAACAATTTATTGCCCAAGTTAATGATATTGGCCTCGCTATTTTAGGACAAACAGGTAGTCTTGTACCTGCTGATAAAAAATTGTATGCCTTACGGGATGTTACCGGTACGGTTGAATCATTACCGCTAATTGCTGGTTCGATTATGAGCAAGAAATTAGCATCAGGCGCGGATACGATTTTGCTCGATGTTAAATTTGGCCAAGGGGCATTTATGAAGACGTTACCTGATGCTCGAGAATTAGCAAAAACAATGGTTGCCATTGGTAAAGCACTCGGCCGTGATACGCGCGCAATTATTACTGACATGCAACAACCACTCGGACTAGCAGTTGGTAATATCTTGGAAGTTAAAGAAGCGATTGCGACGCTCCATGGCCAAGGACCTGCCGATTTTGTTGAGTTATGTCTAGCGGCTGGATCGATTATGTTACTGCAAGCACAAGCGGCCACGACTTTATCTGAAGCTCGATTTAAACTTCTGAAGACCATCGAGGATGGTTCAGCGTTTAGAAAACTATGTGCAATGATTCACGCGCAAGGTGGCGATGTAACATATCTTGAACATCCTGAAAAGTTTACCGTAGCCAAGCATATTATTCCAATCGTCGCTGACGAAAGTGGTTATATTGACTCGATTAATGCCCTTTCAATTGGCGAAGCTGCAACGAAGCTCGGTGCTGGTCGTTCAAAGAAGGACGATATCATTGATTTTTCTGTTGGGATTGTTTTAAATAAAAAGGTCGCACAACATGTCAATAAAGGTGATATCCTCGCCTATGCCCATGTTAATAATCAACAAGATATCACCGACGTCTTAAAAGACATTAAGCATGCTTTCAAATTGCAATTAAATCCTGTTCAAGCGGGACCAATTGTCTACGATACTATTAGTTAAATATTTGATTCTTTTTTCAGGTTAGCTAAATCACGACGACGAATTACACGTTGAAGTCGACGATAATTTTCATTTAACTGTTTTAGGTAACTACCCGAATCATTAAGTTCAAAAAACTGCATTTGTTTTATGGCGTCGGGTAGATATTGAATTTTTTCCCATAGATCGGGGCGATCATATGGATATTTATCTTTTTCAGCAACACCAACAGGAGTTAGCTTTAAATAATCGAGTACTTCAAGCGGTTGTTTCTCAGCGACTTCAAGTGCATGGTGAATTGAGTTGGCGGCAACTTTCGCCTTTGGTGATAACGCTAGTTCAGCGACTGTGAATCCAAGCGGGATGACGGCTTCAGGAAAACCGATGATTTTTGCCGTTTCTAACGCTTGAACAGCGCGCATAACCGCATTCGGATTTGCTAAACCAATATCTTCATAAGCGGTGACAAGCACACGACGGCGGATACTTTCTAAATCACCAGCGATAATCAGCCTTGCTAAGTAATATAACGCCGCATCAACATCACTGCCACGAATACTTTTTTGTAACGCAGAAATCGCATCATAATGGCCACCACCAGTTTGATCGATGATCGATGGAGGAACTTTAAGTGTCCTCGTGACATGATCAAGGGTGATTGGTGAATCATCAGTCGCGATGAGAATTATTTCAAGTGCATTGTAGGCGTAACGTAAGTCGCCACCAGATAATTTTGCTAACGATAGCAGTGCGTCTTCATTGATGGTGACGTTATTTATATTAGTTGCTTTGTCATGTAGTGCCAGTGCTAAACCTTTCATAATATCTTCGATAGCTAGTGGTTTGACTTCTAATAAATGGCAGCGTGAACGCATGGCAGGATTGATGGCCATGTACGGATTTTCAGTCGTTGCCCCGAATAAGTACATACTTCCATCCTCAATCGCGGCTAATAGCAAATCTTGTTTATCCTTTGGAAGGCGATGAACTTCGTCGACAATCATGATCGAAGGGTGAAATAACTTAGCTTCATCCATCGCTTGTTCAAGTTCTTTTTTGGATGCGGTCACCGCGTTTATCTTAATCGCATGAACATCAAAACTTTTTGCGAAAGCTTCAGCGATTGTCGTCTTTCCAGTACCAGGTGGTCCAAAAAGAATGACTGATAAGAGTGTTTTCTTCTTTAATGCATTCGTTAAAAAACCACGAGGACCAACGATGTGTGATTGTCCAAGAATGGCAGTTAAAGTTTGGGGACGCATCCGAAAGGCAAGTGGTGACTTCATAATAATGATTAATATACCATTTAGGTGTGCAATTCTCTATAATGATACCGGTAACTTTTTATGAGAATTATCAGTCAAACAATTCATGAAGGAACGATTACGGTTAACGGCGAAATTATTGCTAAATCGGGATTTGGACTTGCCTTATTTGTCGGATTCACGCATGACGATAATGATGACATCATCGATAAAATGGTTGCCAAAATTTTAGTGATGCGATTATTACCAGACATTAATGGGAAGACTAATCTATCGGTACCTGATTTATTTGCTGATATTTTAATCATCCCAAATTTTACACTTTACGGCTCATTAAATGGTGGTCGCCGTCCATCGTTTACAATGGCCGCACCACCGCAAATTGCTAACACATTATTTGAACGGTTCATTTTGAAATTGAATCAACATTATTCACGCATATCATGTGGTATTTTTGGCGCGAGTATGACGGTGACCCTAAAAAATGCTGGTCCTTTCACAATCATCCTTGATTCTAAGGAACTTTATGAACACTAACACGAAGGTGATGGTTGGACTTAGTGGTGGTGTCGACTCAGCCGTCGCGGCTTATTTATTAAAGCAACAAGGTTACGAAGTCATTGCTGGATTTATGCGCAATTGGGATGCCCTCGCGAACAATGACGTTTTAGGTAATCCAACCTTAGCCCAAGATTTGTGCCCGCAGGAAGTTGATTATAATGACGCTAAAGCGATTGCTCAAGCGCTAGATATTCCGCTATACCGCATCGATTTTGTTAAGGAGTACTGGAACGATGTCTTCACGTATTTCTTAACAGAATACGAACACGGTCGCACCCCAAATCCTGATATTTTTTGTAACAAATACATCAAGTTCGCCGCTTTTCTACAATTTGCCAAGCAACATGGATGTGATTATATCGCAATGGGACATTATGCGAAAAAAGTCTCGAAAGATGGCAATTATGTCATGCTTGAAAGCGAAGACGCTGATAAGGATCAAACATATTTTCTCTCACAAATTAACCAAGCGCAACTTGCTGCGACTTTATTTCCACTTGGCGCGCTTAAAAAAACCGAAGTACGTTCAATCGCAAAGAAGCTTGGCCTTGATGTAGCGAATAAGAAAGATTCAACCGGAGTTTGTTTTATTGGTGAGCGCCATTTCCGCCAATTTTTAAAAAATTATCTACCAGCGAAACCGGGACCGATTATCGATATTAAAACTTCAGATCAAATTGGAACGCATGACGGTGTTTTTTATTATACGATTGGTCAGCGCCGCGGTTTGGGTATCGGCGGTATTGCCACAAAACCAGCCGGGAGTTGGTTTGTGGTCTCGAAAGATGTCAAACAAAATATTCTCTACGTGACTTCGGAATCAGAAGATGACTATTTATATGGAGATTATGTTGTGATTGATCACCTCAATTGGATCAACAAACCTCCAATCGTCGATACAGAATATACCGCAAAATTTCGTTATCGACAAATGAAACATCCGATTGTGATTGATATGATTAATGACGATGAATTAGCAGTAAAACTACCTGCGCCTCTCAAAGCAATCACACCGGGACAAGGGGCTGTCATTTACCAAGACGGGCAATGTTTAGGTGGCGGACTAATCAAAGCCGTGTATTATCAAGGTCGATTAATCAATAAATAATAAGCATTTAAATACATTATGTTATAATAATTTAGTCAAAGACGAAGAGAAGTTCTTAGCGTTTGAATAGCGACAACTTGCTGGTGGAAATAGTTGCAAACGTGAGAAGGGGCCACTTCTGAGATGCAATTAATCGTTGCCGTAAGTCTGCGTTAAGGATCAAGTGAGTGCATTAGCGATAATGAATAAGGATGGTACCGCGACCCTGTTCGTTCCTTAGTGGCACTTTTTTTCATTTAATGGAGGCAAACACATGAAGCGCTTAACTGGTCAACAAATTCGAATGATGTGGCTCGATTTCTTTAAAACAAAAGGGCATATCGTCGTGTCTGGCGCGAGTCTAATCCCACACCATGATGAAACATTACTTTGGATCAACTCTGGCGTTGCGGCGATAAAAAGCTATTTTGATGGTAGTGAAATTCCCGTGCATAAACGCCTGACCAATGTTCAAAAGAGCATCCGGACGAACGACATTGAAAACGTTGGGTATACCGCCCGTCACCATACGTTCTTTGAGATGCTTGGGAATTTTTCAATCGGCGACTACTTTCGAAAAGAAATCGTAAGTTGGGCTTATGAAATCTTGACGAGTCCACAATATTTTGCGATGCCGAAAGAAAAACTTTATGTCACGTATAATCCAAGTGACACCGATACCCACGATTTATGGTTAAAGGAAGGTTTATTGCCCGAACAGTTAATCCCACTCGAAGGTAATTATTGGCAAATTGGCAATGGTCCATGCGGTCCCAACACCGAAGTGTTTTTTGATCGAGGTCCTTCTTATGATCCGAAGGGATTAGGACGGCAGCTGCTCGTTGAAGAAATTGAAAATGATCGCTACATCGAAATCTGGGGGATCGTCTTCTCACAGTATAATGGCATCGAAGGGCAGCCACGTGACTTATATAAGGAATTACCGAGTAAGAATATTGATACAGGTGCCGGCCTTGAACGGATTGCTTGTATTTTACAAGAAACACCAACCAATTTTGAGACTGATTTATTTTTCCCAATTATTAGAGCTACTGAGCAATTAGCGACGATCACTTATGAAACGAGTGGCTATCGACCATACCGTGTTATTGCCGATCACATCCGGACTTTGACATTTGCACTGGCGGACATGGCAACATTTTCAAATGAAGGACGTGGCTATGTCTTACGAAGACTTTTGCGACGGGCATTACGATATGGGCGCAGTATTGGGATAAACGAACCGTTTTTATACCGCCTTGTCGAGGTTGTCTCCACGATGATGGGCGATTTCTATCCTTACGTACATGAACATACTTCGCGGATTAGCAAAATGATTATGGCTGAAGAACAAAAATTTATCCGCACGTTAGCAAATGGGGAAGCAATGCTTCGTCGTTATCTCGACTCGGCTCAAGGTCTAAGTGGTGCCGATGCGTTCAAACTTTACGATACGTATGGTTTTCCAATCGAATTAACACAAGAAATTGTTAATGAAGCGGGTTATCACGTCGATATGACTTCATTTGGCACATTGATGGACGAACAACGTCAACGAGCTCGTGATGCTCGGGTAGCAGCTAACAGCATGCGGATGCAATCGAAAGATTTGCTTGAATTTATCACACCTTCGACATTTGATTATGATCACGATGAAGTCGAAGCCACAGTGATTGGCTTGTTCATCAATGGTGTGGCGGTCGATGAATTAAGTGAAGATGGGATGATTATTATTGATAAAACCGTTTTTTATGCTGAAAGCGGTGGTCAAGTTGCTGATCAGGGTTACCTCGAAAACGAGGGTACGCGCTTTGAAGTTCACGATGTTCAAAAAGCACCAAATGGGCAACATATGCATTTCGTGACATGTTTGTATGGATCGTTGAAGATTGGCGATAAATTGACGCTCAAAATCGATCGGACACGACGCTATTTGACGATGCGTAACCATTCGTCACTGCATTTATTGCAAAGAGCATTGCTTGAAGTGTTAGGCCCGCACATTAGTCAACAGGGCTCATTTGTTTGTGATGAATATGGACGGTTTGATTTCACCAATCCAACCAAAGTGAGTGAAGAACAAGTACTACAGATCGAAGCGCTTGTTAACCGTTATATTGAAGAAAATGCAACGCGCAATATTGAAATACTACCAATCAATCAGGCGAAACAATCTGGCGCTATATCACCATTTGATGAGAAATATGGTGATTTTGTACGAATTGTGACATTTGGAACAATCAGCAAAGAGTTCTGTGGGGGCACGCACGTCTTAAGCACTGGTGATATCGGTGTTTTTGCGATTGAAAGTGAAGAGAGCATTGCCGCTGGTATCCGACGAATGGTCACAACGACCGGGCACCGCGCTTACCAGTTATTAAAGAAGCGCGAGCAACTGTTTATGAAGGTACGTGACGAATTAGGAGCCTCCTCGATTTATGAAGTACCTGATCGCGTCAAAGCACTTAAACATGAAAAAACAAGTCTTGATATCCGTGTCGGTAACTTGTTACAAAAGCAAGCATCGATGATTGCGGTTACGCTGACACAATCATTGATTACTAATCGTCATGGAACGTTGATGACACATCTTCTAAATGATCTCGATCGCGATATGTTATTAAAAATTGCTGATGATCTAAAAGGTCGACAACCAGATTCGAGTTTTTTACTCGGAGCGAAACATATGCAAGAAATTGCGCTCGTGATATATTTAGGACCAAGTTTTCTTAAGGCTGGTCTCAAAGCAGGCGGTGTGATGAAACAAGTAGCCGCTATGCTTGAAGGATCAGGCGGTGGCCGTCCCGATTTAGCATTCGGGGCTGGAAAAGACGTGAGTAAATGGGAAGATGCGACCAAGTTATTTAAGGATCTTGTCGCATGAAAGAGCGTGTGATTGGTGTTGATTTAGGCACGAAAACACTCGGACTCGCGATAAGTGATCGCCTCGGTCTCGCCGCTCATCCATTAGTGACATTTCGTTATAGCCGTGGTGATTATAAAAGCGCGAAACAATATCTTTATGAGTTATGCATTAAAGAGCAAGTCAAGACAGTCGCGCTTGGTTATCCACTTCACATGTCGGGGGCGATGTCTGAACGGGCAACTTCAGTGCTTCGTTTCAAAGACGAATTTGAACAGGAACATCAAGATATCAAGATCGAATTAATCGATGAACGTTTAACGACCGTCATGGCATCGAAATTGATGATCGATGCGAACATTAAGGCGAGCCATCGCCATCAAGTCATTGATAGCGCAGCCGCGGTCCTGATTCTTGAATCATATTTAAAAAGGAGCAAATAACATGAAATTCACGAAAGATAATCAAATACTCATTACTAAAGATGACGGAAGTGAAGTGATGATGGAAATACTTTTTACATATGAAGACCCTGATACAAATAAAACCTACGTCTTATATTTTGATGAAAAAACACCCGATGACGTGCTTGCCTCTCGCTATAACGATGCGGGTGAACTTTTTGATCTTGAAGCTGAAGAATATGAAAAAATCAGCGCGATTCTCGATCATTTCATTGAAGAAAACGATGAAGAAAACGACGAAGAAGATTAAAAGCTAAAAATCAAAATCCCAAAGCAGGCTGCGACGCCAATTAATAACATTGGATGAAGTGGCCTTTTTCTTATCGCTTGAGATCCAAAATATAGCGTTGCTAAATTTATTAATAAACTGAAGTGCCGAACATCAAACGTCGCATGATTATTAGTTACATCAAGCGGAAATAATAAATTTTTAAGTAGAAACAAAATTGTCGTCCCAATCAAGGCGATAATTACAGGTTTAATCATTGCTAAAGCCGCTTGAAATAACGGGTGTTTCAATGTTTTGTGAAAAAGTGCGGCAATGAGTGTAATGATGATGATTGAAGGGAGCATCATCGCAAATGATGCGACAAGCGCTCCGGCAATACCACCAGTCTCTGTTCCAATAAACGTTGCCATGTTTAATGCGAGTGGACCGGGAGTTGACTCAGAGATGCTGATGAAATCGATAAATAGTTGTTGATTCATCCATCCGCGCTCGAGCACTTCGACTTTGAGAATTGGCACCATCGCGTAACCACCACCAAAAGTGAAGAGACCAATCGAGAAAAACACGAGAAACAATTCAAGGTAAATCATCGTTATTTTCTCGTTTCTTGTGATAGTTAGTTAGACCATGGAGCAATAAACCAATAATGCCGGCTCCTAATATGAAGAAAATGCCAGATACTGGAATTTGTAATAAATCAAGCGTAAACATCAGTGCAGTTAATAATCCAATGATTATCAGCGTTTTCTTGTCGTGTGGGAGCATTTTAATAAGCTTTATTAACGCTCCAAACACCAAAATCACGATGGCCGTCTTAATGCCAGATAAAGCGCCACTAATGATGTGATTGTTCTTAAAATCATCAAAAAAGAATGCAATGGTCGTGATAATTAATAACGAAGGAATCGCAAGCCCAATCGAACTTACAATCGCACCCAGCAACTTCCGTTGACGATAACCGACAAATGTCGCAATGTTTAAAGATATGGGACCCGGGGTTGATTCGGCAATCACGATGATTTCAAGCATTTCGTCATAGGTCAACCATCTTTGTTCTTCAACGACAATACGCTGCATCAATGGAATCATTGCATAGCCACCGCCAAAGGTGAACAATCCAATTTTTAGAAATGACCACATTAATTTAAAGAGCGATGCTTGTTGTTTCATAAGTCGTAATAGAATATAACACAATTGCCACGAAGATGACAAAATTCAACGCCGAATCAAGATAAAAATGTGGTATTTGCCCATGATAGTTGTTAAAATACTAACGAACTTAAAGAGGACCCGATTATGGAATTAGAAAAAGTTATCTTGACGCGTGAAGGCGCTGAAAAGCTAAATGCGGAATTACGTCATCTCATCGATGTCGTCCGCCCCGAAGTCATTGAACAATTATCATTCGCTCGCTCGCTCGGTGATTTATCAGAAAACGCTGATTATGACGCTGCTAAAGCACGCCAATCCGATGTCGAATTACGAATTCGTCAACTTGAAGATATCTTGTCGGGAGCAACGATTATTGAAAATTCTGCTACGAGCACTAAAGTTGTTTCGTTTGGAAGAACGGTCACGATTAAGCATTTAGGAACTGATAAAGAAATGGTCTTCAAAATCGTCGGCACCCATGAAACAAATCCATCGGCGAACACGATTTCTAATGTGAGCCCACTTGGGCAAGCCATTATTGGCGGACATGTCGGCGATAAAATAGTCGTTAAAGCTCCAACATCATATTCAGTTGAAATCTTAAAAATCGAATAACGATCAATTGTCAAATAACTAATCACCTCGCTATTAAACAGTGAGGTGATTTTTTTATGTATAAGATTATGATTGCCGTTGTAATTTTCATGATTGTGACATTAGTTGTCTTGTTAGCCATCGATCCGAATGTTAAAGCAAATAGTTTGACAGCATCAAGAAGTAGCGACACATATTTTACTGTGTCGATCACTGGACAAATTATCAAGCCTGGAACCTATGTGATGGATGAAGAAGATACGCTCGGTGAACTGATTGAAAAAGCTGGTGGTGTCACTGAAAACGCTGATGATCTTGCCTATGATATTGATGTAGAACTAATCAATGCCATGAGTTATTACATTGCTCCAATTTTCGCTGAGGATGATATTTGCGGTGATTATCCCTATGTCAAGGTGGGCATAAATACTGGCACAAAAGAAGAACTACTTACGATTAGTAACATCGGTCCAACAATCTCAGCAGCGATTGTTGGTTATCGTGAAGAGCAAGGATCATATCGGTATCTCGAACAAATAAAACAAGTGTCAGGCATTGGTAATGCGACATTTGAAAAAATTAAAAACTACATTACGCTCGTTTAATTTTGTTGCGTGTTTCATCGGGTTATATTTAGGCATTCTCGCCACCTTTGATACTCCAATCATTGTTGTGATTGCCATGATTATGATTGTAGTTTTTACTTATTATCGTTTTGGAACTGCCGCTATGCTGACATTATTCTTAGCATTTTTGTGTGGATTCTCCTCACGATATTTAACTTCCTCACTTGAACCAGCGTCAGCTCATTTTTATCTCGTAATTGACGCTCATGAAAATTACTTGATTGTCCAAAATAAATTGACACGTTTATATGTGTATATGCGACACCACCCTTATCAAGTTGGTGACGTCATCTTGGCTGAAGGATTTGTAAAACCAATAAATTTTTTTCGAGTAGAAGGACAATTTGATTTTGCTAAATATTTGAATAATAAAGGTATTCAGCATGAACTAATATTCACTCATAAATCCGATGTATTTTTATTACCGTGGCGCATTCAAAATATCAAGAGCAGATTCCTGAACAATTTTGATAGCGACACCCGAATATATCTTGATGCGATTTTGTTTGCAACACGTGATTATAATCATGATATTGTTTCGAATCTTGCCTCATTAAATCTCCTATATCTACTGAGTGTTTCTGGCTTGTTAATTCACGGTCACCTAAAAATTCTTAACCTAATCCTCATTAGATTTATGAGTGAGAAGAAAGCACAACGCTTGGCGTTCATAAGTTTGGTACCATGGCTTTTTCTAAATATTACTTCAGTCGTCTTGTGGCGCATCATCGGGGGTTCAATTCTTAATTTAATTTTAAAAGACAAGGGTTCCTATCATTGGTCATATTGGTCTAAGAAAGCGTCGTTAGGAATAATGATGTTGTTATTTAGTAGATATATAGTAAACCATCCTGGATTTTATTTGTCGTTTGGTATCGCCTCAATCTTATACATAGTCAAGGAAAACAAGCATCATGAGTCAATCATGAATCGTCTTAAAAATCGCTATATCCCGCTATTGATTTTGCTACCTTTTCTAGCAAACACCCAAGGATTAGTTAATCTTATCAGCTGGTTATTGCTTGGACCTTTAGTCATGGTTCATTCATCGATGTTAACACTTGGTCTTCTATCCTTATATTCCCTCCCATTAGTGAATATAATTCGGCCACTGACACGACTGAGCCATCTCCTTATTTCGAGTTCACAAGTCGTAAAGCTACAGCTTCATTTCGCGATGTTTACACCGCTAATTATTCTTGGTTATTATCTATTTTTTTCTCTATCATTTTTTCTAAAACAATTGCATGTTAAAGTAACGAAAAACATCGGTTGTTTTGGCTTGACTCTGATGATTATTTTTTCAATCTTACCAATATCAAATTTATATGAACAAGCACTATTTTTTATTAACGTTGGTCAGGGAGATGCTATCTTGATCAAGAATAAGCGATCGGCAATTTTAATCGATACTGGTGGTTCAATCTATCTTGATATCGCCTCGGTTTCACTAGTTCCGTTTTTTCATCGACACGGCATCGATAAGATTGATACATTAATTATTACTCATGATGACTACGATCATCGTGGCGCGCTTAATTCTCTTCAATCACAATTCCCAATTTCAGAAATTATTCTCGAGCCAACCGATTTTCCGATTGTTCGAGCTGGCATACACTTCGATAATATCAATCCCCTTAATCAATGTCTTGATGCCAATATGTGTTCACTCGTTCTATATTTCCAATTCATGGACTACCAGTGGCTGTTAATGGGTGATGCGCCAAGCGAAGTTGAAATATTAATTATTGATAACCATCCTATTTTACCAACGGATTATCTTAAAGTCGGTCACCATGGGTCAACAACCTCGACCTCGACCTCGTTTTTAAGACATATACAGCCACATGAAGCGATAATATCGGTTGGTCAAAATCAATATGGACATCCACATCCTGAAATTATTAGACGGCTTGAGGAACAAGGAATTACAATCCGGCGTACCGATATCGAAGGGACAATAACATATCGAAAAGTTTTCAGTTAATGTAAAATAATAACAATATGATTTATTTGTTATTTGGCAAACAAGCCTTGATGATAAAAACACGACTGCAGAAACTAATTAAAGAGCAACTACCTGTCGTTGATGATTTTAGTTTTGTTCGTTATAACGCTAAAGAAACGTTGATTCAAGACATTGTGATGGATGCTCGATCATTACCATTGGGGTATGATCGAAAAATGGTCGTCATTGATGATTGCTATTTTTTAGCTACAACCAAGAGCAAGGAAAAAATTGAAAAGGATCAAAATTACCAAGCATTAATTGAATATCTCGAACATCCAAATGAAGCAACAGATTTCGTCTTTATCGTAAACGCAACATCATTCAATGTAAAAAGTGACATTGGCAAAATACTCAAGGACAAAGCGATGATTTATGAGTTAACCGATATCGATAAAAATTCATGGCCAGAATACGTTCGACGTTATTTTGCAAAATATCAAATTAAAATTGATGGTAGCGCGATTGATGAACTTGTCAGTCGTGTGAATAATGATGCAACATTATTCGTCTCTGAAGCCCAAAAATTAATGCTATATGGCGATCACATCACCAAAGACATCGTGGAAACGTTAGTCACGCGCCCACTTGAAGAAAATTCATATGTTTTAGCCAATGCCTTAACTAAAGGTCGCATTGATGAAGCACTGGCGATATATCGCGATTTAAAAATCCATGCTGAAGAGCCAGTGACGCTTATTTCACTATTAGCGCGTCAGTTTCGCCTTATGCTTAAGATTTACTATCTTACACAAACAGGACTATCCCAACTAGAAATCGCTAAAAAACTCGGGATTCATGAGTATCGGGTGAAATTAGCCATTAATAGTCAATCATTACTTAATGACGCACGGCTATTGATAATTCTTGATCGTTTATATGAACTTGATTTTCAAATTAAAAGCGGTCTGATTGACCGCTTCCTTGGATTTGAGCTATTTCTCCTTAACTTCAAACAATAAGTTATTTCTTTAAGATTGGATGATACATGCTCGGACGTCGGTCCCGAAATATGCCCCAGCTATAGCGGTATTTTTTGATGCGAGTTAAATCAAAGGTTGCTGCAATATGACCTGTTGTCGTACGGTCCATACTCGCAATAATTGCTCCTGTCTCGTCACAAATAAAGGAAGAGCCATAAAAAGTCATCGTCGATGTCTCGTCGGTTTCGACTCCAATGCGATTTGCCGCTATCACAGGAATTAGGTTACTAGCGGCATGACCTTTCATCGCGTTTTGCCAATGGTCGCGGCTATCAATTGGTAAAGTCGGTTCACTCCCAATCGCTGTCGGATAGAAGATGAGCTCTGCGCCTTGTAACGCGAGAATGCGAGCGGTTTCTGGGAACCATTGATCCCAGCAAATGCCAATTCCGATCGTTCCAAATATTGTTTTAAACACCTTGAAGCCCGTATCACCAGGCGTGAAGTAAAACTTTTCCTCATAACTTGTACCCGTCGGAATGTGAGTTTTTCGATAATTCCCGAGGTTCTTACCATCGGCATCAATCACGACGAGTGAATTATAAAAAACATTGTTTTCGACTTCAAAATATGAAATTGGTAAGACGATGTGTAACTCTTTAGCGACTTGTTTAAAATGATTGATAGCAGGATTGTGCTCGATGGATGTGGCTAACTCAAAATATTCATATTTTTCCAGTTGGGGGAAATAAGGTGTCATGAATAATTCTGGTAATAAAATAATGTTGGCACCATCTTTAGCGGCGGCGCGAACTAGTTTATCAGCCGTCGCTAGATTATTTTGTTGATCCCAACTCATTGCCATTTGGATTGCGGCTACTTTAACGTTCATCATTCGTTTTCCCTTGTGGAATTTGTTGCGTTATACAGTGAATGTTACCACCACCCAAGAGAATTTCCCTCGAGTATATCGGAATAATTTCACGGTCCGGAAAGAGATTTGCCAATATCGCTTGCGCTTGTTGGTCTGATGGCATATTGAAGGCTGGCATGATGATGGCGCCATTACAAATGTAAAAATTTATATAGCTAGCGACAAGCCGCTTATGGGCAGGTCGCGCAATGGCATTTTCATCCTCGTCGACAGTACCGCTTTCTTCTTCGCTTGAGTACACGAGTTTCGTCGGGAAAATCATCTTAGAGATTTTTAATGGTTTGCCATCGATACCACGTGCTTTTTCCAATGCTTTGAGTGAGGCTTGTGACATTGCATACTGCGGATCATTTTTGTCATCGAACAGCGCGATTAAAACATGGCCTGGAGCCACAAAACATGCAATGTTATCGATGTGACCGTTCGTATTGTCGTTATAAACACCAAATGGTAACCAAATGACTTTTTTGACATTCAAGTATTTCTTGAGCATTTCGCTAATTTGACGTTTACTCATATGTGGATTGCGACCAGGAGATAGCAAGCAAGTTTCGGTGACTAAGGCTAAACCTTGCCCATCAACGTGAATCGAGCCGCCTTCAAGCACAAAATTATGCGTACGATAGCGATCAACATTCCAAATTTTCAGAATTGACTCAGCCATTGCATCATCGGTATCCCATGGTTTATAAAGACCGTCATAATCGCCACCCCAAGCATTGAACACCCAGTCAATGCCACGTAATTCTTGGTTGTCATTTATGACAAACGTTGGACCGTTGTCGCGCATCCAGGCGTCATCACTTTCTAAGGGTATCAATGTGACATTCGGAATTTGATAACGAGCCTCGGCTTCCACCATCAGATGTGGCGGTACGGCAATGAACACCGGTTCATGCTTAGCGATAGCACTTGCCACTTCGATGTAGTTATCTTGAGCGGGTACTCCATCTAGGCGCCACACATCGGTCCGATACGGGTAGGTTAATAATGTACCACGATGCGGTTCGAATTCAGCGGGCATTCGAAAACCATCAGTACGTGGATTTGATTTTAGTGTTTTCATATTAAAAATCATATCATATTTATTTAGGCAAATAAAAATGGTTCTTATCGGGAACCATCTTTTGTGAAAAATATTAAGCTAAGGTATTCAAACGGCGTTGTAAACTGCTTTTTTGACGAGCGCCGGCTTCAGGTGATAGAACTTTGCTCGAAATAGCCTTGTCAATCAAAGCGAGGGCATCGGTGCACAATGTTGTTGCCAATTGTTTATCTTTAGCGACAATTGCTTTGTCAGCTTTCTTAATAGCTGTCCGCACTGTTGATTTTATCGCCGCGTTGTGCGTGCGAGCCTTCTCATTTGTGAGATTGCGTTTAATTTGTGATTTGATGTTTGCCATATTAATACCTCATTTTCAACTCGATGAATTTTACCATATCCCTAGCTTAGGTGCAAGATTAATCCGGTTTATTATCACGTCTTGAACAAGTGATGATTACTTCACCGGGAGCGACATCTTTAATAACCGTGGAGTTGGCTCCGATTTTTGCCCCATCACCGACATTGATATTACCTAAAATCATTGATTCGGCACCTATCATCACGCGATTTCCTATGGTTGGATGTCGCTTGCCACGTCCTCCAAGGCGGGTGCCTAGTGTTACTCCATGGTACATCGTAACATCATCACCGATCACCGCTGTTTCTCCGATCACGACACCCATTCCATGATCGATGAAAAATCGTTTTCCAATTGTCGCTCCTGGATGAATTTCAATCCCTGTGCGTCGGCGCGACACTTTGGCAATCCACTCAGCGATAAATTTGAGTTTTAAACGCCAAAAGAAGTGAGAAATTCGGTAATTGATGAGGGCAGCGACACCTGGATATAGTAGCAAAATCTGTAAATTATGACGAGCAGCGGGATCGCGTCGTTTAATTGATGCGAAAAAAGATTCGGGTTTGTTATTCATGATTGTACACTCCGGTTGACATATATTTAATTCCTCCATCGGGAATGATGATTAAGATGATGGAATTGGGGTGTTCCCTTGCTACCTCTTCGCCAGCTATAATAACGGCAGAAGCAGAAATTCCATAAAAATGACCCTTGATTGCTAAATCTTTCGCCTTTGCTTGAGCGGCTGCGGTCTTAATAGTAATGATTTGATCGATTTGCGACTTATCGAGTATTGGTGGAATAAATCCAGCACCGATACCAGAAATACCATGAGATCCTGGCGCCTGACCAGAAAGGACGGCAGATTCCTCGGGTTCGACGGCGATAAATTTAATTGTGCGATAATGATTTCTTAAAATCCGACTTAAACCAGTAATCGTACCACCAGTTCCGACACCACAAATAACAAAGTCGAGTTTTGAAAAATCGTCGATGATTTCGATGGCTGTCCCTTTCATATGGGCTTCGGGATTATGGGGATTCGAAAATTGTTCAAGATAAAGATAACCATGGTCTTTACTAAGTTGTGCAGCGACAGCTTTTGCACCAGTCATTGATTTATCGGCGGGTGTCAGAATGACGTGCGCTCCATAGGCTTTCAATAGATCAATCCGTTCTTTTGAAGCCGAGGCTGGCATCGTTAAAATTAATGGTATCCCTTTAGCGGCTAATACGTAGGCTAAACCAATCCCAGTATTACCCGATGTGGCTTCAATCACTGTTGTTTTGTCTGTTAACTTTCCTTCTATCTCCAAAGCTTCAATCATCGAAAGGGCAATCCGATCTTTGACAGAACCAGCCGGATTAAACTGTTCGAGTTTTAAATAAAGTTCACTATTATTTATCGTTTGATAATGCAAAACGGGAGTGTGTCCAATTAAATCCGTCAATTTCTCATAAATCATAATTTACCTCACTCAAAGCGATATTATAATATGGCAATTCATTAGTGATTACCAATGATATAATTATAATGTTTATTAGGAATAAATATGGATTATAAGCACGCTAAAGTTGTCTTTATGGGCACACCGGAAATAGCCGCATCATTACTTGAAACATTGATTAATGGTCAATTTAATATTGTCGCTGTGATTGCCCAGCCTGATGCTTCTTTTGGTCGCCGTAATTTACTCATGAAAGCTGCCACAAAAATCATCGCAGAAAAATACGATATTCCTATATTTCAGCCGACGTCAATCCGTATTAATCATGATTTCATTAATCATCTCGATGCCGATCTCATCGTCACTTTGGCGTATGGACAAATCGTTCCCGATGCCGTACTGAAATGGCCGAAGTATCGTCCACTAAACGTCCATGGCAGTTTGTTACCAAGGTTACGTGGTGCGGCTCCGATACAATATGCCTTGATGCACGGTTTCAAGGAAACAGGATTTACGCTGATGGAGATGGTCACGCAAATGGACGCTGGACCGATGTATGCACAAATTCCAGTCACAATTCTAGATGATGATAACTATGAAACACTACGAAATCGGATGAGTGCGACCATCAATACATTTGTGCCCTTACTATTAAAACAATATCTAAATGATGAGTTAAAAGGTATTCCTCAAGATGTGGCACAAGTTAGTTTTGCTCCCTCGATAAAAATAGAACAAGAGCATTTAAACATCGGTTTATCAAGCCGTGATTTTATAAATTATGTCAGAGCATTAGCTCCTAGTCCAGGTGGCTATGTTTTAAGTAATGATGAGCGAATCAAACTTTTAGCAACCAAGTTATATAACACATCGATCGATAACGAAATTGGAACTGTTCATGAACAAAATGGAAAACTTTTACTTCAATTGATTGATGGAAACATCGAGATAACTTTATTACAAATTCCGGGTAAACGTCCAACGATCGGACATGATTTTCTCAATGGCCATCGGCACTACCTCGGTCATCTATGGAAATAAGACGAGCGCTGCGCTTGTCGGTCCATGAGCTAGTTGATTTCATGCTGCGAAGTGGTGACATTGATAATCGCATTTTTAACAAAGCCTCAATGCAAATGGGGACCAAGATGCATCAGCTTTATCAACAAGCACAAACCGGGGAATTTGAAGCCGAACATTTTCTTCGCCATCTTTATCAAGTCGAAGAATATGACGTGACGATTGAAGGTTATGCGGATGGAATTCGCCAAATTCTTGGCAAAGTTTTTATTGAAGAAGTAAAAACAACCGTTGCTGACCTTGATACTTTCGCAACGATGCATGAACAATGGCACACGATGCAAGCGTTTCTCTATGGTCACATGTATGCAATCACTCACGATCTGGACCTCATTCGAATTCGGCTGATTTATATCAATCAGGCTGATCAGAAAACGCTGACAAAATCGTATGAACGGTCAGTACCTGAGCTCGAGGATGAAATCATCAATCTGATTCGTGGCTATCTTGCCTTTTATCGAGCGGTCGATGAGCGTATTACTTTACGAAATGATTCAGTCAAGCAGCTCCCATTTCCTTTTAAATCATTTCGTAAAGGGCAACGGGAACTGGCCAAATACGTGTATGCACTGACTAAAAATGGTGGCACACTTTTTGCAGAAGCACCCACAGGTATTGGTAAAACGATTTCGACACTCTATCCAGCTGTCTTGGCATTTGGCCGTGGTATTGATGGAAAAATCTTTTATGTTACCGCTAAAAATTCTGGTCATGATGCCGCAAGTGTTGCCGTTAGTCATTTACGCGATCAAGGTGCTCTGGTTCGTGATATTGTCCTGACTGCTAAAGACAAAATATGTTTTAATCCTGGTGCTAGTTGTAATCCCGATGAATGCCCCTATGCAAAAGGCTACTATGATAAGATTCGCCAAGTGCTGACTGAGGCCTTAAGTCATGAAATTTCCTTTAATCGCTTTAACATCACTGATTATGGCGCAAAATACGACATTTGTCCGTTTGAATTACAACTTGATTTATCACTCTTTACCGATGTTGTCATCGGTGACTACAATTACGTATTCGATCCAACGGTATACCTAAGACGGTTCTTTGATACTGACAGTTCACGCCATTTTTTACTAGTCGATGAAGCTCATAATTTATTAGAGCGAAGTCGATCGATGTATTCATGCGACATTTCCCGTGGTTGCTATGAAAAAATGAAAAGAAGCATGCGCCAGGTGACGCATCCAAAATTCAAAAAGACACTATCACGTCTTAATAAATTGTTCAAAGAACACGACATTACCACGAAAGAATATCAAAAAGTAATTGTTCTAGATACGGTGTGGCTACGAGCACTCGACGCCTTCATCGTCCAAGCACAAGATGTAATGCGAAAATTACCAGACAAGGTGACCGAACAATTTAAAGATTTTTATTTCGATGCCAACCGCTTTTTAAAGTTGAGTGATTTTTATGATGAACATTTTGTATATTACCAAGCCTATGGACCAGAGACTGGCTTCATGATTAAACTGTTATGTCTTGATTCCAGCACACTTCTAAGACAGACGATGCAACCTTTGAAAGGGCGAGTTTTATTTAGCGCAACGTTAGCGCCTCTTGATTATTATGTGCCGATGCTAGGTGGTGATTTAACTGATCCAGTTTTACGATTACCATCACCGTTTCCTACCAACAATTTACTATTAATGGTCGCTCCAAAAGTGTCAACACGTTATAAAGCGCGTAAAGCAACGCTTGATGAAGTCGCGCTCTATATTGAAATTGCCCTCTCGTCACGCTTAGGAAACTACCTTGTTTTTTTCCCAAGTTATAAGTATATGCATGAGGTTCGTGCTCATATGAAAACAGGTGTGGACATTGACATTATCATGCAAGAACAAGATATGGATTTAACGGCTCAAACAGCATTTCTCGCTGAATTTAAACATGCTCCGACGGTAACGACCGCTGGTTTTGTGGTGTTGGGTGGTCCCTTTTCAGAGGGAATTGATTTAATCGAAGATCGATTGATTGGTTCGATTGTCGTCGGTGTTGGTTTACCGCAGCTATCATTTGAACGTGATTTAATCCGCGATTATTTCGAGGCGCGGTCATGGGATGGTTACGCGTTTAGTTATGCATATCCTGGGATGAATCGCGTCATGCAAGCCGTTGGTCGTGTAATTCGTTCAGAATCTGATCGTGGGATAGCCTTACTTATTGACGATCGATATTTAGAAACGCGATACCGCGCGATGTTTAAAGCTGAGTGGTCGGAGTATGAAGCAGTGATTACGCCCGATGATTTAGCGGAACTATTAACAACTTTTTGGAATGAGATACGAAACTAATGCAATTTATATTTGATAAGATAAAATATACAAGCACCTATGAATAATTTTAACCGATCACGGATTCGTAACTTCTCAATTATCGCTCATATTGATCATGGCAAATCAACTTTGGCTGATCGGATTTTAGAATTAACTGGAACGGTTAGTAGCCGTGATATGCGAGAACAACTGCTCGATTCACTTGATTTGGAACGAGAACGTGGTATCACGATTAAACTAACCTCGGTAACCTTAAAATATCATGCTGATGATGGACAAGATTATGTCTTTAATTTAATTGATACACCAGGGCATGTTGATTTCACATATGAAGTATCGCGATCGCTTGCAGCTTGTGAGGGTGCATTACTTGTCGTTGACGCCTCACAAGGCGTCGAAGCCCAAACATTAGCGAACGTCTATCTCGCTATCGACAATGATTTAGAAATAATACCGGTGATTAATAAGGTCGATTTACCCTCAGCTAATGTTGAACATACCAAAGAAGAAATTCGTGATCGCATTGGTTTGCCAATCGAACATGCGATTCCCATTTCCGCGAAAACGGGTTTGAATATTAAGGCTGTGCTCGAGGCAGTCGTGAAGTACGTCCCTTGTCCTAAAGGTGATGTGAACGGACCCTTAAAAGCACTTATTTTTGATTCATTCTATGACTCATATCGCGGCGTAATCATCCAAATCCGCATCAAACAAGGCACAGTCAAAGTCGGGGATACGATTTTACTGATGGCCGTCAATAAGAAATATTTAGTCACCGAGGTTGGAATTCGGACTCCCAAAGAAGAAAAACGCGATGTGCTATATTCAGGTGAAGTTGGTTATATTGCTGCTCAAATTAAAGATATCAAAGATGTCCATTCGGGAGAAACAGTGACCCTCGCTTCACGTCCCGCTGAAGAGGCATTGCCAGGCTATCGCCACATTAATCCGATGGTTTACTGCGGGCTTTATCCGGTTGATTCCAAAAAATATGGCGATCTCAAAGATGCGCTTGAAAAATTATCGCTCAATGATGCAGCCCTAAAATATGAACCAGAAAACTCCCAGGCACTTGGCTTTGGATTTCGCTGTGGTTTTTTAGGTTTACTCCACATGAACGTCGTGCAAGAACGACTTGAACGCGAATACGGGCTGAATTTAATCTTGACAGCACCGAGCGTCATTTATAAAGTCCATATGAATAACGATGACATCATCAATCTTGATAATCCGAGCCAGTTACCACATCCAACCTTGATTAAAGAAATCCAAGAGCCCTATGTCCTGGCTTCGATTATGACACCGAAGGAATACGTCGGTGCCGTGATGGAATTATGCCAAGCACGGCGTGGAATCCATGTCGATCTCGAATTTTTCGATGATACAAGGATGATTATTAAGTATGAACTACCATTAGCCGAAATTATTTTCAATTTTTTTGATCGGTTGAAGAGTACGACGAAAGGTTATGCTTCCCTTGATTATCAACTGGCCGAATATCGGGCGAGTAACCTTACGAAAATGGACATTTTACTTAATGGTGAACCAATTGACGCACTTTCGACCATCGTCTTTAAAGGGAATGCCTTTGATCGTGGGAGTGTGATTGTTCGTAAGCTCAAGGACATCATTCCACGGCAACAATTTGAAATTCCGGTCCAAGCAGCAATTGGAGGAAAAATCATCGCGCGCAGCAATATAAAAGCTGTTCGCAAAGACGTTTTAGCTAAATGTTATGGTGGCGATATCTCACGGAAACGCAAGCTCCTAGATAAACAAAAAGAAGGAAAAAAACGCATGAAAGCGATTGGGTCGGTTGAAGTACCCCAAGAGGCGTTCATGACTGTTTTATCGCTTGATGACGAATAATCGATGAAATTGCTGAAAATGACCAGACAATTTAGTAGAAAATTAGTCGATTGTTTGTTATCTTTGTAATAAGGTAAAAGGCATAACTATGGGAAATGATGATTTAGCAATTCGCTTTAGTAACGAAACGTATGCCACACGTTCGGAAGTCGCCAAAGCTTTGGGGACATCTTTAATCGATGTCATTTGGACGAATATCATCAAATATCGGGGGCAATTCACACGTTATCTTGCATTACGCTCCATCGATCATGGTCCGTTAAGCGTCGTCGTAACCCCTTCGTTAAATGATAAAATTAACGCGATTGAACGGCAGATGATGAAAGCGTGGCTTCGTTTAAACAAAACATCAAAAACATCAATTAACTATGCCGCCTATGAACAGGAATTTCATGCGCAACAACTCGCCTTTGTCGCCCAAAAGTACCGCTTAAACATCAACGATTCATTTTTAAAAAGTGTTGTTAATGACACGCTTTCAACCATTAGTCCTGACCGGATGATTTTATTGAATTACTATAATGCCATCAAATATACCAAGACACATCTAAATGATCCGATCGACGAAGCGTTTTGGGCTGCTATTTATAGTCTATTGAGTGGACAAGAAGATATGAGTACACTTTACCGACTCCAAGAAATTGCTTCAATCGAGCAAAAAGCTTTAATCGGAAAGACGTATGTCGCCGCACCAACATCCAGAATCGATGAAATGATGGGACAACTCCAAGATTTCATTAACCACGCAGAATTTTCGCCAATCGTCAAAGCAATCGTCACTTTCTATTACATGATGCTCGTGAAACCGTTTGAGACATTCTCAGAAGAAATCGCGCTCTTAACCTTAAAAAACATGCTGGCGCACGCCGATTATGACGAGGTGCCCTTACTATTGGTTTTGGAATCGCTCCTCATTGATACGCGAGATGACTTCAATCGCGTCATGAGTGAAGTACAAAAATCAGGCGATGTCACTTATTTATTAGCGTTTACCTTGCCGCTACTAGAACAAGCAGTTGTGGCCTTACTCGATCATGCGGTTACCCTCGATAAGGAAGAACTTAAAGAGGAAGAACGACGTCCAGCTTCACCAAGTGTCGCACCATTAAGCCCACCAATGAATAATGATCATGAGACCTCATCATCTTTGAATAAACCGCTTCATCTCGATGAACGTATGGCCCTACCTAGTGTTCCTGTTGCCCTTGATGAAGTCGATGCCGCGCGGATCGAAGAGCATTTAATGGAAACAAATCCCGCATTAAAACGTGGAGAGGCTTATTTTTATGCCCGTCATTGTACGCTTGGCAAATTTTACACAATCAGTCAATTTAAGAAAACGCTCGGGTGCGCCTATGAAACAGCGCGCACGTCGATGGACCATCTCGCGAGTTTGGGTTATTATCGTAAAGAATCATACAAAAATAAGTTTATCTACACACCAGTGGGTAAAAAGTAATAGGGAGTTATCGTGAGTTATAATAGCATTTTAGAAAATCCAATTATTGCCGTCATTGTCATCTTAGCCTTTTTCGGAATTATTTCACTGGCAGCGTACTTATTACGAAAGCATGTTCCAAGTTTGAAAAACAAGGATGTCAAGATTGACGAAGAAGAAGCGGCGCGTGAAGAAATTGAGCGCGTCATCGTTAAAATCGAAGATGATAAGACCCAGGAAGAAATGGAAAAATTCACTCCTGATGTCACCAAACCAAAAGATTAAAGCATTATACGTCCATATCCCTTTTTGTGAGCATCTTTGTCATTATTGTGATTACACGAAGATGCTCTATCACCCCGAGTGGGCCACCACATATTTACGGTGGCTTTTTTTAGAACTTGACCATTATCAACCGACATCGCTCCAAAGTATTTATATCGGTGGTGGAACACCAACTGCTTTGCGACTCGATCAGTTAGAGTTATTACTGATGACTTTGCGTCCTTTAATAGACAATAACTATGAATTTACGGTCGAAGGAAATATTGAAAATCTCACGCTTGAAAAATTAAAGCTGCTCCACCACTATGGCGTTAACCGTTTAAGTATCGGTGTACAATCATTTAACGATCGATTACTGAAAAAAATGAACCGGAATCATCGTGGGAAAGATGTTAATACGACTATTTCTATGGCACGTGAAGTTGGGTTTAATAACATCAACATCGATTTAATCTTTGATCTTCCAGGACAAACGAACCGTGATTTGATCGCGGATATCGAAACCGCCATCAAGTTAGATGTCGAACATATTAGTACATACTCCTTAACGGTTCATCCTCACACCGTGTTTGGAATTCGAGGTGTAAAAACGGTAAGTAACGATCGCTCGCGCAATCATTATGATCTCATCTTGGACCAATTGAGAAAAGCTGGCTATCGTCGTTATGAAGTGTCAAATTTTGCAAAACCAGGTTATGAAGCTCGTCATAATCAAACCTATTGGAATAATGAGTTTTATTATGGTGTTGGCCTCGGAGCAAGTGGCTATATTAAAGAAGATGACGACGAAATTCGCTATAAGAATACCCAAAACTTTAGTAAATACTGCCAAGGCATCACTATCAGTGAACGAGAAAAGATCGATCTTACGTTAAAAGAGGAATATTATCTGATGCTAAAACTTCGGTTAGATACTGGTTTTGATGAACGTGAATATCACAGGCTCTTTGATGCTGAATTCAGCGTTCGCTACTTCGATAAATTTCCAAAACTTCTCGAGGGTGGTTTACTTCATAATTACCAACATTTTTGGTATGCTACTGATGATGGCTTAATGCTTTTAGACAAGATAATCGTGACATTATTATCTTAAGGAGACGAATATGCATATCGCACGATATGAAAAACGAATCATCGCTTACTTCATTGATTATGGGATTGCTGCTGTTGCCGCTTTCGCCATCTTCTTTTTATTACCGATCAATCTCTTGCTGATTGAAAAAATTCTTTTGTCACAAATTGCGGCTGCTGTCATCTATGCGCTTTTGACATTCAGTTTTCTCACACTCACAAATGGATTGACACTTGGCAGTATGATTACAAGAATTCGTGTCGTCCGCCTTGATGACCAGAAAATTTCTGCCCGTATTGCTCTCATCCGCGTCGCTGGACTCGCAATTTTTGCCTGGGCGCTTATTAATGCCTTGAACATGATTATCATTCATACCGAACGGACAATTTTTGACCGACTTTCGGACACATTAGTGATTGATAAAAAGTGTTATTAGTCACTTAACAACGATTAAATTTAATAATTTGGTAAGACCACTAGCACTTATTTATTGACAGTGCTAATTTCGTGGTATAAAATGGTCGTGGCACTCAAAGAATTAGTGTGCTAATGAGGAGCAATCATGGTCTTATCCCGCCGCGATCAAATCTTAAAACTCATTGTTGAACACTTCATTAAAACGGCGGTTCCTGTTGGAAGCCACACGTTGATCGAAGCGTATGATTTACCATATTCGAGCGCGACCATACGTGCAGAAATGAGCGAACTTGAAGGAGCGGCGTTTTTAGAAAAGACGCACACTTCATCAGGACGCGTTCCCTCGAGTAAAGGATATCGCTACTATATTGATAATCTTCGCAGCCGTGGTGTCGATGAGACGATTAAACAGCAACTACAACTGATTCTCGATAAGAAAACACAGTCAATCGAAGATATCTTGCGCGAAAGTTGTGAAATTCTCGCCCATATGACGAATCTTGCTTCAATCGTGCTCGGACCGAATGCCAAAGACGAACGGCTGGTCAGCCTCACAATCATCCCGATTGCCGGTAACTCAGCCACGGCCGTGTTCGTAACCGATCAAGGCTATGTCGAAAATAAGACGTTCGTGGTGCCCGATGAAATGTCGATTACCGATTTACAAAAAAGCATTAAGCTTTTGAATGAGCGGTTGGCCGGGACACCAATCTCTGAACTCGTTAGCAAAATGGAAGCCATTCGTCCAATCTTACAAGATTATATTGCCGAACATGATGTAATCTACCAGGCGTTTGCCCAAGCGTTCCTCCACTTTGCAAGTGATCGGTTACGAACATATGGCACTGATGAACTATTTTCACAGCCCGAATTTAGCACCGATGCCCAAAAACTTCGTCATCTCATCTCACTGCTCGATTCACCGCAAGTATTCCGCGATGTGCAACAAGAAGGTGAAAATATCACCATCAAGATTGGTGACGTTGGAGAGGAATATGGCGATGTCTCGATTATCTCGAGTCGCCTTGCAATTCCAGGACGACCTGAAGGGACGATCGCTGTGGTTGGACCGACTCGGATGGATTATGATCGCGTCGTCAGCGCGCTTGAATATATCGCTGGGATGTTAGAAGACTACTTTAGTAAGAAAGAAAGGTGATCGTGCATGAAACCACGAACTGATAGACACATGGATAAAAACGACGTTAAAGACGAAAAGAAACCAAAAAAAGAAGCGTTACTAGAAGAAAAACTAACCACAGCTCTCGCTGAGGTCGAAACGTGGAAAAATAAATACTACATGGTATTTGCCGACATGGAAAACGCGAGAAAACAAAATGACCGGTCACTCAGCGACGCCATTAAGTATCGCGCAGCTGGATTTGTCGAAAACATTTTTCCAGTCCTCGATGCTTTCCAAATCGCTTTAGATATGAAAACCGAAGATGAAACAATCAAACGGTTTCTCATCGGCTTTGATCATTTATATCGACAACTGAAAACCGTGCTAGAAAACGAAGGTGTCAAAGACGTTTCACCATCAATCGGTGCCGCTTTTGATTACAACACGATGCATGCACTAGACACAGAAGCAAGCGATATCGAGGAAAATCACATTGTTCGTATTATCGCCCGTGGTTATCAACTGAAAGATCGCTTGATACGCCCGGCAATGGTTATTCTCAGTAAAAAGAAAGACACGGTTCCCGTTACAGAACCACCACAAAATGTAACAAACGAAAATATGGCCAATCCAAACTCAGAAGAGTTTGATGCATAAATAAATCAAAGGAGCATAAACATATGGCAAAAGAAGTAATTATCGGTATCGATTTAGGGACGACAAACTCGGTTGTTTCCTACATGCAAGCAGATGGAAAAGTCAAAGTAATTCCAAACCCCGAAGGACATAATACGACACCATCAGTCGTCGCTTTTAAGGCAAGCGGTGAAGAAATTCTTGGTGATGCTGCCAAACGACAAGCCGTCATTAATCCAGACACCGTTTTGTCGATTAAACGGTTGATGGGCACTGATAAGAAAATCCACATTAATATTTTAAATAAAGATTTCACACCCCAAGAAATATCAGCCAAAGTTTTAGCATATATGAAAAAATATGCGGAAACATCGCTTGGACAACCAATCAAAAAAGCCGTAATTACCGTCCCGGCTTATTTCAATGACGCTCAACGTCAGGCGACGAAAGATGCTGGTCAGATTGCCGGTTTAGAAGTAATGCGCATTATTAACGAACCAACCGCAAGTTCGCTCGCTTATGGACTTGAAAGTAAGAAAGCTGGTAAAATTCTCGTCTACGATTTAGGCGGTGGAACATTTGATGTCAGTATCCTCGAAATTGGTGATGGTACGTTTGAAGTTATTTCGACCTCAGGTGATAATCACCTCGGTGGTGATGATTGGGATGATGTGTTAGCCAAATGGATTCAAGAACAAATTCGTGCACAACATGGAGTCACACTCAGTGATAAAATGGCGCTTCAACGGTTTAAAGAAGCGGCAGAAAAAGCCAAAATCGAGCTGTCAGGTCAATTAGAAACCGTGATTTCACTTCCATTTATCGGACAAACCTCACAAGGTCCGATTAACTTTGAAACCAAAATCAGTCGCGCACGATTCCAAGACATGACGAAACACTTGCTCAAGCGAACTGAAGATCCACTTCGCAAAGCACTGAAAGATGCCAATTTGACCGCCAATGACATTGACGAAGTACTTTTAATCGGCGGATCGATCCGGATGCCGGCTGTCCAAGAACTCGTGTCGCAAATCATGGGCAAAAAGCTGAACTTATCAATCAATCCTGATGAAGCGGTCTCGATTGGCGCCGCCATTCAAGGTGCTGTATTAAGTGGCGATGTTAAAGACGTCGTTTTATTAGATGTCACACCATTGACACTCGGAATTGAGACACTTGGTGAAATGATGACGCCATTAATTACACGCAATACGACGATTCCGACAACCAAGAGTCAAATTTTCTCAACCGCTGCCGACAATCAGCCCGCTGTTGATATCATGGTTTATCAAGGCGAACGTCCGATGGCACGCGATAACAAGTTGCTCGGTCACTTCAAACTTGATGGCATTAAACCAGCTCGTCGCGGTGAACCTCGTATCGAAGTCACATTCTCAATTGACGTCAATGGTATCGTCAAGGTAACCGCAAAGGATCTCGATTCGCAAAAAGAACAACAAATTACAATTACTGGTAGCACCGGTTTAAGCAAAGCTGAAATCGACCGCATGGTCCGTGAAGCGGATGAAAACCGTGAAGCTGATGAAAAGCGCAAAGAAGAAGTTGAGCTTAAAAATAAAGCCGAACAATATTTAAATAGTATTGATCAATCACTCGCCGAAAAAGGTGCAAGTCTTGATCCCAAACAAAAAGAAGAAACCGAAAAACTTCGCGATGAACTAAAAGCCGCGCTTGAAAAGAACGATATCGAAACGCTTCGCACAAAAATCGGCGATTTAGAGAAAGCCGCTGAATATATGGCCCAAGCCCAAGCAAGTCAAGCGAACAGTTCGACACCTGAACAAGGTGAAGGTCAGACGAAGCAAAACGATGACGTGATTGATGCCGATTTTACCGAAAAGAAATAACATAGGATTATTACATGGCCAATAAACGCGATTATTACGATGTGCTCGGCATCTCGAAAGGCACAAGTAAAGACGAGATTAAAGCCGCATATCGTAAGTTAGCCAAAAAATATCATCCTGACGTCAATAAAGCGAGCGACGCTGAAGCGAAGTTCAAAGAAGTTCAAGAAGCTTATGACGTTTTATATGATGATCAAAAACGGTCGACTTACGATCAATTTGGCCATGCCGCCTTCGATCAAAACATGGGCGGTGGCAATCCGTTCCAAGGATTCGGTGGTGGTTCCTTCCAAGATGTTGATCTCGGCGACTTGTTCGGATCGTTCTTTGGTGGTTCCCGGCGCAGCCGTCCACAAGCCGGTCCACGTCGAGGCGCCGATTCGTTCATGCGCATCAAAATTGGCTTTATGGACGCAATTAAAGGTAAACGCGTCAGCATTCCGATTACCTACGATGAACAATGTACGCGTTGTGGGGGTACCGGAGCTCATTCGAGTTCTGACGTTAGCACATGTAGTACGTGTCATGGATCTGGCTATATTAAGACCCGACAACAAACGATTCTTGGTACGATGGAATCGCAAAATACATGTCCCACATGTGGTGGTAAAGGTAAAACGATTAACCGCACATGTGATGCATGTGGTGGCAAAGGTTATAACCGTGTCCGCACCGATATCGAGGTTAATATCCCATCTGGCATAAATAATGGCCAACAAATTCGCATTGGTGGTAAAGGTGAACGTGGTCACGATGGTGGTACGAACGGCGATCTCTTTATTGAAGTCGCCATCTCGAGCCACGAACACTTCCAACGTGATGGTAATGATATCCACCTTGAAGTTCCAATTTCATTTGTTGATGCCTCGCTTGGAATAGATCTTGAAGTACCGACCGTGTATGGGGACGTACTCGTAAAAATACCGGCCGGGACACAACCTGATAAAGTTTTAAAATTAAAGGGTAAAGGCGTCAATGACCTCCGCGGTGGTAATCCTGGTGACCAATACATTCATCTAAAAGTCGCGACACCATCGAATTTATCCAAACGACAAAAAGAACTCTTAGAGGAATTTAAGAAAGAAAGCGGCAAGAGCGAATCGATGTTTGATCGCTTCAAACGATTTTTCAAAGCTTAGTTAAATGCGCTCATTGAGCGCTTTTAATTTACTTACTTATCTAAATAATCAATAATAATAAGAAAGTAGGTGATGATATGTTTACGTGTAAGAAATGCGGAACACCGCTTGAAAAACAACTATCTGAATGCCCAATTTGTCATGAGCCAAATCCAGCGGGTGAGCCAGTAAATATGGCCGGACAAGATTATACCGAAACGTATGATCCTGTCGCTAAAGATTTTGAACTTATTCGTCAAAAGAGCCGGAAAATTGCTGCTTTGTTGGCATTTTTCATCGGATTTACAGGCGCGCCATTTTTTTACTTAGCATATAAACGTATCGGCCTTTGGGCACTATTTACCTCGATTGTCATCATCGCGACCGCAATTATCGGAGGTGCGCTTCTAATGTATTCGTTATTTGGTGTACTTCTCATTTTGCAAGTCGGTCTTGGTCTATATATTCTACTGAGTACGAATCTAAAAGACGGGCGCAACGAGTTACTGAAGTAATATGACGCGTTATTTTGCCCGCGTCAGTAGCGGAAATGTCTTTTTATCGAGCAGTGACGAACATCATTTACTCGTTGTCCTTCGGGCGCGTAAAGGTACCGAAATTGAAGTCGTCGACCACGGCTCGTTATATTTAGCGGAAATCACGATGCTGAAACCGCTTATTATCGCGGTTAAACGACAATTGGAAACAGCGACTCGTGATTATCGTCTCACGCTCATTTATAGTTTGCCAAAAGGTGAAAAACTCGATTTTGTCGTACAAAAAGCGACCGAGCTTGGTGTTGACCATATCATTTTAACCATTACAAAGCGTTCAATCGTTAAATGGCAAGATGCCGACATATCGAGAAAATTGGCTCGATATGAAGCGATTATTAAAGAAGCAGCCGAACAAAGTCGTCGTACGCGCATGCCTGAGTTATCATTTGCTCCATCGCTTAGTGAAGTGTTTACGTTTGACTTTGGTCTCAAACTCATCGCTTCGGAACTCGAAGCAGGAAAACCACCATTAAATGTTCCAATATCTCAAAATCAGGATCTAGCGATTTTAGTTGGCCCAGAAGGTGGCTTTGAGCCTACCGAACTCGACACGGCAATCAAGGCAGGATATCTACCAGTGTCACTAGGACGTCATATTTTACGAAGTGAAACAGCAGCAATCGCCGCCATGGCATTGATTGGTTATATCAAAGAACATGCGACTATTTGAATTATTAAAACAAGAGCAAAAAAATAAACGATTGTCCGATAGCGACGAATATGCATTTTTCATTGCTAATCGACATTTATTGATTGACCATAACTGCTTTCTTGACTTATATAGTCTAGAAGACGACTTTTCTTTGATCAAAGCCAACATCGTAATTAAATCATTGCAAAATAAATTGGCGATTGAAGCGCAGTTACAGGAACTTGGACAGGCTTCACTTGCTAAACATCAGCGCATCCGTCATCATGACATTCGTCAAGCCATCTTAGCCAAACACCTCGATTTACCATATTTAATCGATAATGAGACAAAAATGTATGTCCCGATTTTTAATCGAGCGATGAACTTTGTTTATACGAATGAACCAGACAAACTATTTGATTTTCCGTATGATAAGCTCACAAAAGATTTCACAGCATCAGTGATTAATCCATTTGAAACATACAATTTCATGCTGTTCGATTCATATTTCACCAAGCTGATTAAACTTGGGAGTGACCGAACTTCGATGGCGTTTTATCATCTTGATTTCCGCAATATCTTATTGATCAATGCCCAGGGCGGCCTTGATGTTAAAATCGCTTTATTTGACCGACATTTAGCCAACCCAGATTATGAAGGTATCATTGACCGGGTCTTACCTGTCGTTGCGGCGTACTTTAGCAATAATCGTGATTTGCTCGTCACCGAATTGTTAAACAAAAAATTAGTGAGTCAGACACTCATTGATAAATGGACACAGGCAATCATTAAAGACGAACGTAAAAAATATAAGCTATGAAGACATTTGCCGTTTACACACTTGGATGTAAAGTTAATAGCTATGAATCCGAAGCATTGAAGCTCTTAATGTTGGAGCGAGGCTATCAATATCAAGATGTGGCGCCAGACATCGCCATCATTAACACGTGTAGTGTCACGAATATGAGTGCGAAGAAATCGCGGCAGATGATGCATCGTTTTGTGCATGCTAATCCACATGTAATTCTCGCAATCATGGGTTGTTACTCACAAATCGATCAATCAATGCTGGATTTACCAAATGTCGGCGTGCTCATTGGTACCTCAATGAGGCATCTCATCCCTGATTTACTTGAAAAATATCTGACGACGGGCATCAAACAAGTTCAGATTGAGGCAAATGTCGCCAAGTCGGAGTATGAAGAATTAAAAGTCACGAGTTATAGCGATCGCACCCGTGCTTATGTCAAAATCCAAGATGGGTGCGATAATTTTTGTTCTTATTGTATTATCCCATATGCGCGGGGAAGACTACGTTCACGTCCAAAAGATGATGTTTTAACCGAGATTGGCACCTTAGTGGGACGTGGTTATCAAGAGATTGTGTTGACTGGTATTCATACCGCAGGTTATGGGCGTGATTTAACTAACTATTCATTTGATGATTTGTTGAACGACATCTTCATATCGTTTCCTACGCTTTATCGACTTCGAATTTCAAGCATTGAAGCAAGTGAAATCACATCACGCTTTCTAACGATGTTAAGGCAAGAACCAAGGATGGCGCGCCATCTTCATATTCCGCTTCAAAGTGGTAGCGATGAAATATTAACAAAAATGAATCGCCATTATTCGAGGCAACAGTTTATAGATAAGATTGATGAAATATATGCACTACTCCCAGATATTGCCATCACAACCGACATTATCGTCGGATTCCCAGGCGAAACTGAAACGATGTTTATGGATACTTTTAACGTGGCAAAGCAATTGAAGTTCGCAAAAATTCACGTCTTTCCATATTCACCACGTGCTGGGACTCATGCGGCAAAATATCACGATGAAGTCGCAATAAATATCAAGAAGGCGCGGGTTGAGCGACTCTTAACGTTGTCTCATGAACTTGAAGATGCTTACGCATTACGCTTCATCGGGCAGCCACTCAGTCTTGTGATTGAACAATACGACGAGAAACGTCAAGCCTACGAAGGCCACAGTTCTAACTACCTCAAAGCCTATGTACGAAAGGATGATTTGATTCGAGGAAGTATCGTCACAATCATCTATGCCGGGATTACCAAAATAAGCCCCATACAAACAATAATATAATTGTTTTTTATTAATATTTTCTTGTTCGCACTGGAACAAGGGGAATAAATTGACATATACTGTTTTTTAAAGAAAGTTCCATGAGGGTCAAGAAATGAAACAGCAGCGAATTGGTTTTAATCATTGGTTCGTAATCGTCTTTTTTGGGTTAATTGGCCAGATTGCCTGGACGATTGAAAATATGTATTTCAATAAGTTTCTATATTATGAAATTGCTCCGAATAGTCAAGCAATCGCCTTGATGGTCGCCGCATCTGCAGGAATGGCGACGTTAACGACGATGTTTATGGGGGCTTTAAGCGATAAAGTTGGTAAGCGGAAGATATTTATCACCGTCGGTTATATTTTGTGGGGACTCGTCACATTGTCATTTGCCTTTATCTCACTTGAACGCCTCGAGATGATTATGCCTCAAGCAACAGCTGTTACCGTTGGAATCGTCATCGTTATCTTGATGGACTGCATCATGACTTTCTTCGGTTCCAGCGCGAATGACGGGGCATTTAATGCTTGGATTACCGATATTTCAAATAAAGATAATCGTGGTCCAATTGAAGGTGTCCTTGCAACACTCCCGTTAATATCGTTACTCCTCGTCTTTGGAGGTTTTGACCGTTTTTCTAGTGGTGATCAATGGCCACTCTTTTTTCTGATTCTTGGTGGTTTAATCACGGTTGGTGGCGTCATTGGAATTTTTACAATTAAAGATTCAAGTTTCACGCCTTCAACTGATTACTGGCCAACGTTTTTTTATGGTTATCGCATGTCTTCATTCAAGAAACACACGCGGTTATACATCACATTAATTACCTATGCCATCATGGCAATTTCAATGCAAATCTGGTATCCATACTTCATCGTATATTTCACTGAATATCTTGGAATTGTTGATTATGCGCTATTAATGGGCGCAATCGTCCTTGGAGCTTCCATCGTCACGATGATTGTTTCAAGATTTATCCGTGAGCATAACAAGAACTATTTTTTCATTCCAGGATTTGCGCTATTCATCAGTGGTTCACTCGGGCTCTTTTTCGTGGATAATCCAGTGCTGGTTGGTGTTTTTGGCCTTGTGATGATGAGCGGAAATTTACTTTTAGGCACGTTATTAAACGCCAAGGTGCGCGATTATACACCAAGCGATAAAGCGGGACACTTTCAAGGTATCCGCATGATTTTTTATGTGTTAATTCCGATGCTTATTGGTCCCTTTATTGGCGCTCGGGTTATTATGTCAACAGGGCGTACTTATCTTGAATTTGGACAAGTTAAAGATGTACCGACACCACATATCTTTTTAGCCGCAGCGCTCTTTGCCTTGTTAATCTTAATTCCTTGGATAATGCTCGTCATCCAAGAGAAACGTCACAAACGAGCTCAGATTACTTCTTCGTCCAATTAATAAAAATCTGTCTTAAGTTATGATTGAGTTGCTGCATTTCCTCTATGGCAACCTTCACAACTTTTCGATCATAAGTAAGTAGACCATTAACTTCATTTTCGACGTCGCTTAACTGCGTATAGATAATTGCTGATAAACCTTTGGCTATGTGTGGGATTAACTCTTTCTCATATAGGTATTGTAGTCGTTTCATCAATGAGGATTGATCAATCATCATCTTATAACCAAATGCTTTTGATTCGTCATAAAGATGGTTGTTCACTTTAAGGGCGTAGCCACCACATTCAGTTAGTGCCATTATTCGCTTTGTGGCCTTGCGTTGACTTAGTCGAATTTTGGTGAAATAAATATGACGACTATAAAAATCACTAACGCCTTGATCTGACCAGCCAGATGCGTGGTCGATGAGCCTGGTCGTATCAATCGACTTGATGGTTTTGACCACTCGTATGGCATCAAATTGACCCCAAGCCTCATTAAACGGTGTCCAAACAGCGATTGAAGGAACATTGGATAAAAGGTTAATCATCTCGATTAATTCATGTTGGAATTGGAGGCGACTGTGACTACGGTGACGCCCAAAGAAGTGATAAAGACAATCAGGGAGATGAATCCCGAGCATCGCTAAGACTCCATTTGGGATGATGCTGCGAGAAGAACCACCGTTAATCATGTCTTGCCAAACAATCATCCCGAGCCGGTCACAATGATAATAGAAACGGAGTGATTCAACCTTAATATGTTTTCGGAGCGTATTAAAACCAAGCTCCTTCATTTTGACAATATCAAATATGAGTGCTTCGTCGCTTGGCGCTGTTAATAGACCATCAGGCCAGTAGCCTTGATCAAGAACCCCGATCATCAGATATGGTTCATGGTTTAAATAGAAACGCATCACCCCATCTTTATCGAGTTTCCGCTCGAAATGGCGCAAAGCGCTATAAGTATGGACCACATCTTGTTCATAAGTAATCGTGAAGTGATATAACTTCGGTTGTTCCGGTGTCCATGTTTGAACAATACTCGGAGTGAGGGTGAATGACGGTGTTAAAGAAGTGATGGTTGCAACGGTTTGATTGTCAATTTCAGCCGTTATGTTAATTGAACCAGTTCCTTTTACTTGGCATTCAAACCGAAATGCGTATTCATCGAATAGTGGTGTAATTCGAACTGATTCAAGATGGTTACAAGGCATACTCTCAAGCCAGACAGACTGCCAGATGCCTGATTGCGGTGTATAGAAAATACCATTTGGCTCTAATTTTTGCTTACCTCGTTGACCATCCCCTTTATCAGTCGAATCAGTGACAATCAACGATAGTTTAAAACTATCATTAGTTATAAATGACGTGATATCACATGAAAATGGTAAGAAGCCACCTTCGTGATGCAATACTGGATTGTCATTAATATAAACAGTTGCTTTTTGATCGACGGCCCCAAAATGGAGCACGACGATGCCTTGATTAAATTGTGATGGCAATGCAACTTGACGTTCATACTTGAGATATTGGTGCGGCTTTAAGGTTACCGAAACGCCTGATAACTGGCTTTCAGGTGAAAATGGGACATTAATGATACCTGTTAAGGGAATATTGTTTTGCTCATCACTAATACCATAGGTCCACGGTCCATTTAAACATAAGTACGAATCACGTTGAAATTGTGGACGGGGATATTCACTAAGCGGAGTATTAACTTTATCCAATTGACTCCAAGGTGTTTTTAACTTGTTCATATATTGATTCTATCAATATTAGTCTGGTTCCGGTGTATTGATTTGGTAAAAATGATGCAATTGTTGCCTGTCGGCTATCTTTCGTGCAATATTTAGTCCCATATTAAGAATTGGTTGAAAGATTTGACTAGTTTTAACGAGAAAAATATTTTAGATAATGT
>CAZXCV010000001.1:0-33085 GCA_964639215.1 uncultured Staphylococcaceae bacterium | reverse complement strand
TTAGATAATGTTAAAAAAATATTGACAAAACACGTTATAATCGTTAATATCTAGCAGGTAACAAAGGAGAATATTTATGGCAGTACCATTCAGACGAACGTCGAAAACTAAAAAAAGAATGCGCCGGACGCATTTTAAGCTTGAAGTAACCGGACTTGTGACTTGTTCACATTGTGGCGCAATGATTAAATCGCACACGATTTGCCCAGAATGCGGTTATTATGATGGTAAGCTTGTCCTCGCCCCAAAAGCGAAGAAAGAAGCCCCAAAAACAGAAGATGCTAAGAAGAAAACCAAAGCGGTTAAAGGCAAAAAAGATACAAAAACCGTCGAACCAAAAGAAGTGAAACCAACAAAGGCAACGAAAGATAAGACAAAACTTGCGATTGAGCAAGGCAAAAAAGGCGATAAATAATATCCGGGAGGATTAAAATGATGGCCTATAACAAATTAATTGATCACACATTATTAAAAGCCGATGCCCGCTATGAAGATATCAAAACTCTTTGTGATGAAGCGCGGCAATATGATTTTGCGAGCGTTTGTGTCAATCCCCATTTTATCCCGACCTGCGCAAAATTATTAAAGGGCAGTAATGTCAAGGTGTGCACCGTCATCGGATTCCCACTAGGACAAACATTAACGAGTGTTAAAGTATACGAAACCGAACAAGCACTCAAAGCTGGTGCTGATGAAATCGATATGGTGATTAACATCTCGAATGTTAAAGCTGGTCGTGATGACCTCATCAAAGATGAAATTGCGGCGATTAAACGCGCTTGCGACGGTCATTTATTGAAAGTTATCATTGAAACTTGTCTGTTGACTGATGAAGAAAAAGAACGCGTTTGCCGGATTGCTGTTTCGGCCGGAGCGGATTTCGTTAAGACCTCAACCGGATTCTCAACTGGTGGAGCCACAATTGAAGATGTGACGCTGATGCGCCACGTCGTTGGACCGCATATCGGCGTCAAGGCGAGTGGTGGCGTTCGAACGTTAGAAGATGTTAAGAAGATGGTTGCTGCCGGAGCTACTCGAATTGGTACAAGCGGCGGCGTTAAAATCATGCAAGGTCTTGAAGTCGAAAAAGGTCAATATTAAAAACATTGCTATTTATCGTGCTAGTGAATATAATTCATAATGCATATCAATACACGAAGGAGGTGAATCTCATGGCCAAAACCCAAGTCCGCGAAAATGAATCGCTCGATGAAGCTTTACGTCGTTTTAAACGGCAAGTGAATAAATCTGGCGTTTTAAAGGAAGCTCGGAAACGTGAGTTTTATCTCAAACCGGGTGTTAAACGGAAGATGAAAATCAAAGAAGCTCGTAAAAACCGCTACTAAGAATCAAAGACCTTCGGGTCTTTTTTCTTATCATCCACCTACTGATAGTTGGTGGTTTATGAAATATTTGCGACAAACTGAGGTAGGCATGTGTGGTGACATTGCACTTCGTCATTTATTGATGCTTGTTAAAAAGAATCATCGCTATTTATTAATCAACGAAAAGCTTACACCAAATGCGTCAATGTTAGATATTAAAAATGCAGCCCAAACGTACGGGATTACACTTGGTGGATTTCGCATCAATGACCAAGCAGTACTAGAAACCGCAAAATTGCCGCTAATCGTTTTGCTAAATAAAAATAAGCAACAACACTATATAGTAATAAGTAAGTATAAAAAAAGTAGATATATGGTTTTTGATGGTGTGACTGCACCTGGTTGGGTCGCTAGTAATGAATTTAAAGAGATGGATCTAGAATATGCATTATTAATCGAATCAAATAAGACTAAAAGATTATTAAAGAAACAGTTAGTACATTTCAAATTGAGGCATAAGAACCTCATGAATCTTTCATATTTATTGACGATTGTCATGCTTGTTCTCGGTATGTATTTTTTCGATACCTCCATGAGATTTGTTATGCCTCTGTTATGCTTTTGCCTCGCGGCCGTATTCTTTATCCTTCAACAGTTAACATTGATTCACTCTATGCGTAACTTTGATCACGAACTATTATCGAAAATAACGACAATACAAAACAACACTGATTTAATTTCAATGTATGACTATAAACGTCTGATATTTACGAATCCACTGCAACTAATCAATAGTGGTTTACTCATAATTTTTATTGCTGTCTTACTAACTTTAAATGATTGGGCAAGTGGCATTGCTTTGTTGATAGTAGCGATGATGACGCTCTTATTCGCATGGCTTGAAACGAAAAAACTCACTTTAAAAATTTCAAAGCTCGAGCAGCTTGAAACTACATTATTTGATGTCGGAGTTAACAAATCACAGCAATTACATGAGATAAATGAGCTCAGTTATCATATCGGTTACCAACGTCTCATTTATAAAACCATCCTTCTTTTCATTTTAGGATCTCTCGCGCTCCTATTAGCAGCCCTAGAAGGAAATGTATACCTTAATTTTTTTCTCTTTCAATTTGGAGCGTATTATCTATTTTCTGAACAAATCAGAGCCCTATGGCTTCAAGCATCACAAGCCCCGGCATATTATCAACTCGTCTATCGCTTTTTAATCATGTGAGTCCGTGAGAGTGTGATAAAATATAAAAGAAATGCAGATTGAATTTTTCTTTAATAATGAAATCGATCCAATTTATGATAAATACAAAGATATTTTTGAATTGTTAATTCAAAAAACAATGCGTCATTTGGCTATTACCAAGGATATAATCCTTGAAACATCCTTTGTTACTAATGATGAGATTCAGGTCATTAACCGTGATTATCGAAATATTGATAAGATTACCGATGTCATCAGCTTTGCGTTTCAAGATGATGTAACCGGTGAAATAAAAATCAAAGATTTACCATTTATCAATTTGGGATCCATCATTATATCGGTTGAAAAAGCAATCGAACAAGCCGAGAATTATGACCATTCGCTCGACCGCGAAATGTCTTTCTTATTCATCCATGGTTTGTTACACTTATGCGGCTATGACCATATGAATATTGAGCAAGAAACTAAAATGATATCGCTACAAGATCAAATAATTGGAAAGAGGATGAAACAATGAAAAAAGGTGATTTGATTGTCGAAGCAGGCGTTGCCAGAGAACGAGCATACGCCCCTTATTCAAAATTTAAAGTCGGCGCAGCCATCTATACGAAAGATGGCAAAGTATTTCATGGTGCCAACGTGGAAAATGCCAGCTATGGCTTATGTATGTGTGCTGAACGTAATGCGTTATACCATGCGATGATGAATGGTTATCACAAAGATGATTTTGTAGGGATGGCCGTAATTGGTGATACTAAAAAACCGATTAGCCCATGTGGAGCGTGCCGCCAAGTCATCAGCGAACTTTTCCCTCGAGATGGCGTCATTCTTCTTGCTAACTTAAAAGGAGAAGTAGTTGAACGTACAGTTGATAATCTTTTACCAGATGCTTTTGATGATCAGGATTTATAAATGATGAAATCAGGATTTGTATCAATTATCGGGCGTCCCAATGTTGGGAAATCCACTTTAATGAATGCCTTGATTGGGCGGAAAGTTTCAATTATCACCCCAAAACCACAGACAACGCGTATGGCAATTCAAGGTATATTGCATAAAGACGGACTCCAAATTGTGTTTGTCGATACCCCGGGAATTCATAAACCAAAACAAAAACTTGGTGAAGTCATGAATAAGATGGCATATGCCTCGATGCGCGATATCGACGCGATTTTGCTCATTGTTGATAGTGGCGTTCCTTACGGTCCGGGCGATGCGTATCTCCTTGAAAAAATTAAAGATCATCACAATGTCATCATTGTTTTTAATAAGATCGATACGACGACTTATCCACTGATTACTAAGTTAAAAGAAACATATGCGCGACTTTTACCAAATGCCAAGCAAATCGAAATATCAGCGATACGACTCGCTAATCTTGAAGAGATTGTCACCACCTTAACCGAACTTTTACCAGAGGGACCAGCCTATTTCCCCGAAGATGTCTATACTAACTTCCCTGAGGCGTTTCAAATGAGTGAAATAATCCGTGAAAAGGTAATGTTACTTACAAAACAAGAACTACCTCACGTCATTGCTGTCCAAATTGAACAAATTACCGATAAAGGACATACACGCTATGTCAACGGCACAATCATCGTTGAAAAAGATTCACAAAAGGGCATCATTATTGGCCAAGGTGGTCAATTGATTAAACGCATTGGGACACTAGCTCGCCGAGAACTTGAAAGCGAGTTCGGAAAACATTTTATTCTTGAGTTATTTGTACGCGTCGAAGATCAATGGCGTGATTCACTCCTACGACTAAAGGAATTCGGCTTTAATTAATGGAATTCGACGGACTAGTCTTATCTTTAATTCAAATAAAAGAAGATGATGCCATGGTTCGCGTTCTTACTAATTCGGGCGTTATTTCTTTTTTCGTACGTCGAGCGATGAGTCAAAAAAGTACATATTATGCGACAATTCAACCGTTTGTCCAATCGCATTTTTGGCTGCGTGAGGGACCCCAGGGCGGACTAACACTTCGCCAGGCAAAGATAATTCGTTACACCGCTAATGGTTATGAACAGCTTAATCAATATGCACTACTCGAATTAATCAAAGAAACATTAGCAATGATTGCCGATAATGATGAATGGGATGCGATTAATAGCCTTGTACTTGCGACGATACAAGAAGGCGAAAAAACAGAAGACATCATTAAATTAGCAACATTTTATTTAAATCGTTTATTGACATTAATGGGTTGGGGTCTTGCATTAAATCAATGCGTTACTTGTGGTAGTAAAAAAGATATTGTTGGTGTTGATCTACCACGTGGCGGTTATGTTTGTCGTGCTCATTATCAAGCACCATCGAGCATTGCTCTTTCAATCAAACAATTAGCGGCATTATTGATATTGGCCCGTGATGATCTGACGAAATTAGTAACAATCGATATTGATGCTGCAGATATGAAGCAATTATTCGAATTAGTCATTGCTCACTATGATGCTGTCATCGGTCAGCGCCTGAAAAGTATAAAATTATTTGACTAATTTGTAAAAATAGTCAAACATACACTTATAGTTGGTTGACAACACAATTGTTTACATGGATAATAGCGTTCGTGCACGTTTTTATGTACTGGGAGTAATATATGACAAAAATTAAATTTGACGAGTTAGTAAATCATCTTCAAACGTATGGTTTTGTCTATCAAGGCTCTGAATTATACGGTGGTCTCGCTAATAGCTGGGACTATGGTCCTTTAGGTGTTGAATTACTCAATAATTTAAAACGCGTCTGGTGGAAAAAATTCGTTCAAGAAAGTCCAACGAATGTCGGGATTGACTCCGCGATATTAATGAATCCGAAAGTTTGGGAAGCAACTGGCCATGTCTCAACGTTTAACGATCCATTAATCGACTGTAAATCATGCAAAGCGCGTCATCGCGCTGATAAATTAATTAATGATGCATTTCCTGATGTTGACACCGCAGCGATGGATCAAGAAGCTTTGATGACTTTCATTAAGGAAAAGAAAGTTCCTTGTTCACAATGTGGTGCTTACAATTTTACCGATATTCGCCAATTCAATATGATGTTCAAAACGCATATTGGCGTCACTGACGATAGCCAAGCACTTGTGTATTTACGACCCGAAACAGCCCAAGGGGTCATCATTAACTTCAAAAATATCTTAAGGACAACTAGACGCAAACTACCACTTGGAGTGGCGAGTGTCGGTAAAGCCTTTCGTAACGAAATTACTCCTGGAACTTTCACGTTCAGAACAAGAGAATTTTCACAACTCGAACTCGAATTTTTCTGTGCTCCAGGCACAAATTTAAAATGGTTCGCCTACTGGAAAGAGTATGCAATGCGGTTTTTAACTAGTCTCGGTATTCAAGAAGAAAATCTACGATTCCGAGATCATAGTCAAAAAGAACTCGCGTTTTATAGTAAAGCCACAAGCGACATTGAATATAAGTTTCCGTTTGGTTGGGGGGAAGTTTGGGGCATTGCTGATCGGGGTGATTATGACATTAATCGGCATCAAGCATATTCTGGGAAATCATTAGATTACCTTGACCCAGACACAAATGAAAAATATGTGCCATGCATTGTTGAACCTTCACTCGGTCTCGATCGTCTTGCCTTAATGGTTCTATCCGATGCTTTTATCGAAGAAGAACTAGAAAAAGACACACGTACCGTCTTACGACTTCATCCCGCGATCGCGCCTTATCAAGTCGCAGTACTACCACTAAGCAAACAATTAAATGAAAAGGCTGCTGAAATTGTCGCGATCTTAAATCCGCACTTTAATGTCGTATATGATGAAACGGGAAGCATTGGAAAACGTTACAGACGGCAAGATGCCATCGGAACACCATTTTGTGTCACGGTCGATTTTGATACTGCCACTGATCAATCAGTCACAATCCGTGACCGCGATTCAATGAAACAAATTCGTCTGCCTATTGAGGAATTAATTAAATATTTAAGAGTAAAAGTGTTTTATTAGTAATAATTAAGTATATAAAAAGTTTATTAAAAGGAAAAACGCATGCCATTCGATCGGACACTCATTGATGAATTATTAAAACGTTCTGACATCGTCAACGTCATTTCAAGTTTCATCAATGTCACAAAAAAAGGTCGCAGCTTTGTCGCTTTATGCCCATTCCATGATGATAAAAATCCATCATTGCAAATTAGCCGGGAGAAGCAGATTTATAAATGCTTCGTCTGCGGCGCTGGCGGTAACGCGATTCAATTCGTTCAAGCATATGAGAAATTGCACTTTATGGATGCAGCGCGTAAAGTCGCCGATCTTGTTGGGTTCAGTGATGAGCGACTCCGGTATAAACCAATTGATGAAATTACTAGTCAAACATTAAAGCCATATTATGACTGCATGAGTGATGCCTTAACGTTTTATCGCTTTAGTTTAACGACGGAACAAGGCGAGACCGCTTTGACATATTTAGAAAGTCGCCAATTAACCGCACCAATTCGTGAGAAATTTCAACTTGGATATAGTCTTCCTGATGGTAAAGGTATCGTCCAGTATTTATTGAATAAGGGACACTCACGGTCAATCATGGAGCATCTCGGTATCATCACGATGCAACTAGATGCTAGTGATCGTCTCGCTGGTCGCATCATCTTTCCAATATACGACCGCTATGGTCGTGTCGTTGGTTTTTCAGGACGGAAAATTGGCGATGTAGAAGGTGCTAAATACATTAATTCGCCTGAATCAAAAATATTCATTAAAAGTAACATCTTATATCACTTTCATATTGCGCGTGAAGCGGCACGACCGGTGCAATACCTATATATCCTTGAAGGATTTATGGATGTCATCGCTCTCGCTCGAGCGGGGATCGATGCCGCTGTCGCCTTAATGGGAACGGCATTCACCAAAACGCATCTCGCGATGCTCCGCTTACCCGATACCGAACTACGCATTTGTCTTGATGGCGATGCCCCTGGACAGGCAGCAATGTTAAAAATGATGCCAATGCTTGATGCTAGTCAGTTACCATATCGCTTCGTCCTAAATGCCGGTGATGAACGCGATAGTGATGAAATACTGAACGAACAAGGACCTGAGGCGCTAAAACAGTATTTGAATAACCTCGTCGGCCGCCTCGAATTCGCGCTTGAGTATTATGGGAAAACACGACCACTTAAAACATCCGAACAGCGGCGTGACCTCGTGAAATTAATGATTCCACTTCTAGCAGGAACCACAAGCGTGCTCGAACGCGAGGAATATATCAAAAAATTATCATCATTAACATCATTCACCACCACAACGATTGAGAGCTTAGTGACGAGTTATCGCGAGAAGAAAGGAACGATGGATGTTGAAACACTTTACGCGACATTTCGACCAGAAGCCAAGCATCTAAGGCGCTTCCAACGGGCTGAACGACAATTACTGTACTTCATGCTCAATGATCCAAAAGCCATCGATTTCTATAAATCAAAGATTGAATACTTCTATGACGAGATTTATCGCACGATTGCTAACTTCATCATCGAACGAACATCGAGTGAAAATAGTGCGACAATTACCGGACTACTCGCGGATATCAACGCCTTGGAGCCCGAAAATAAAGAAGCGCTAGTTAAGGAAGTAACAGCACTCGCCCTCGAAAAAGATTATCCGCAGTGCAGTGATACCTTGCTAGAAGAGATTCACGATGTGATTACGAGTGAGCGCGAAATCTACTATTACAAGAAAAGATTAGAAAAAGCGCTCGAAGGTCAAGACGAACAAGAAAAAGCCCGGTTGATTACTGAATACAATAAGGCTATGAAACGCCACAAAAAGTTAGGCGATAAGTGAAAGGAACCATGCGTATGCCAAAAGGAAAAAAACAAATTAGTGAAGATGGGGCGGTTGAGCTCATTAAAAAAATTAGTGATGACGAGGTTGTCATTGAAGAAGAAAGCGAGATTGAAACACTAGATTCCATCAAGAAACGCTTTCAAAAGAAAGCTGAAGCCGATGGTTTTATTAGCCAAGACGAATTATTCGATTCAATCGAACATCTCGAGTTAAATGATGATGACACTGAAAAACTCGTCCTGTTCTTTAAAAATAAGGGAATTGAAGTTGTCGTTGAGGAAGAAGAGGAATCGATTGATGACCTTGAAGTCGATGAAACAAAAATCAAGGAAGTCGAAACCGCTGATTTTGTTGAAGGCGACTTGTTCGAGAGCGACTATGAAGATGAAGTCGTGGAAGATGAAGATATTGACATTAATCGATTTGACGCATTTTCAGCTGGTGACATTAAAGTCAACGATTCAGTCAAGATGTACCTCAAAGAAATTGGCAAAGTCGATTTGTTAAAACCAAGCGAAGAAATCGAAATTGCCAAAGCGATTATTGCCGGTGATGATGAAGCGAAAACGCGCCTGATTAATTCTAACTTACGGCTTGTCGTCAATTTGGCCAAGCATTACGTGGGACGGGGCATGCTTTTCCTTGACTTAATTCAAGAAGGTAATCTCGGGCTCATTAAAGCGGTTGAAAAGTTTGATTATACTAAAGGTTTTAAGTTTTCAACTTATGCCACCTGGTGGATTCGACAAGCAATCACACGTGCGATTGCTGATCAAGCACGGACAATTCGGATTCCAGTTCACATGGTTGAAACGATTAATAAAATGACACGTGTTCAGCGCCAACTCGTTCAAGAGCTTGGCCGAGAACCAACAGCGGAAGAAATATCATTGAAACTCAATGGTGAAATGAGCCCTGAGCGCATTCGTGAAATCCAACGGATTGCGCTAGAACCTGTCAGTCTTGAAACCCCAATTGGTGAAGAAGATGACTCACACTTAGGCGACTTTATCGAAGATAAAGAAGCGACGAGTCCGACCGAACACACAACCTCGGTTCTTTTAAAAGAAGAGCTTTATAAAATTATGCAAGATTTGACAGACCGCGAAGAACGGGTGTTGCGTTTACGTTACGGACTTGATGATAATCGCCCACGCACACTTGAAGAAGTTGGTCATGAATTCGGCGTTACGCGTGAACGTATTCGTCAAATCGAAGCCAAAGCGATTCGAAAGCTTCGCCATCCAACGAGAGCGAAACGCCTCGGCGATTATCGCGACATTTAATCATGGACATCAGTCTCCGACTGAAAACGATTGCCGCATATGTGCCACATGATACAGTCGTCGCTGATATCGGCTCAGACCATGGACATTTGCTCTCCTATTTACTGGCGAAGAATATTATCAAACACGGGTATGCTACCGATAATAAACGCGGTCCATATGAGCGCTTACGAGCAAGGTTCATTGCTGAACCACGAATAAAAGTATATTTAGCTGACGGACTTGAGCAATTACCAACTGATGTTGATACGATTGTATTGGCAGGTATGGGCGGTTTGCTCATTCAAAAAATCATTGAGCATCATCAAGCTGCTTTATCGCATGTTGCTAGACTAATTATAAGCCCGCATCAACAAACCAAACAGTTACGCGAGTTTATGATGCTAATTGGTTATCACATTGACGATGAGACAATTATCGAAGACGCTTCGCAATTTTATGACATTATCGTCTTTAAAAAGGGAAGCATCCGCTATTCACCCTATGAATTAGAATACGGTCCCCTCAATCTCAAACGTCGCTCCCCATCATTAAGAAAAAAAATGTGTGAGCGTATCGATGAAATCGAGCGTATCTTAGAACATGATATCCCTGAAACTAACCGAAAACGTTTATTAATAGAGAAGGAATGGCTCGAAAATTATGATCAAAACAAGTAGTCTATTGGCAAAATTAGCGAAACGATTTCCGAAGCGTTATGCAAAAGAATACCATGACCGAATCGGCTTAATGGCAGGTAAATTACCGGAAATGGTCCAAACGATCTTTCTCGCGTTAGATTTTGATAGCCTCCTTTATGATGAAGTTGCCGCTTTGAAACCTGATTTAATCTTGACGCATCACCCGTTTGTTTATCATCCTCGAAGCGTCATCAAGAAAGATGATCCTGCTAAATTCGCCTTAATTGAGCGTGTTGAACACGCCGGGTTGTGTGTTTATAGCTTACATACGAATTTCGACCGTGGTCAAGGTGGGATGAACGATGCACTGACTGAGGCATTAGGACTACGAGACATTCAACCTTTGAGTGAAGAACCAATGGCTCGCGGTGGGTATCTTGGAACACCGCTGCCAATCGAAGTGTTTGCCTCGTATGCAAAAGAACGCCTCCATGCGACCTATGGCTTGTTACTTCCTTATGGTAAGAAGATCATTCATCGTGTCGCGATTATCGGTGGTGGCGGTTCCAGAAGCTACTCAATCGCCCAAAAAGAAGGTTATGACCTTTTTATATCAGGTGATATGCCCCACCACGTGCGACGCGGCATTATTAATGATCACTATAATTATCTTGATCTTCCCCATGAGATTGAATCAATTTTTATCCCGCAGATGGAAAAAATTCTTCATAGCATCGATTCCTCGTTAATTATAAAAAAAGCGCCGCTTCAAGCGCAGGCGCAACTGATTTAAACTTTTCGTAAATAGGCGATAATTTCTTCAGTTAACTCGGGCGGCGTTGACGCTCCAGCGCCAATCGCGACGAGTTTTTTTCCGACTAAATCACTTTGATGAATATCATCGATATTATTGATGCGGTAAACTAATGCTTTAGGATGCGTTTTTTTAGCGACCTCAACAAGTTTTTCGGTATTGCTCGAATGAGAACTACCAACGATATAAATTAAATCAGCATGAGCTGGGACATCAATCACGGCTTGTTGTCTAAGTCGTGTGGCTGAACAAATTTCTTCATTGATGACAATATTTGGGAAAATTCGCAAGAGATCTTGATGAATCGACTTTAATTCAAGGAATGATAAGGTTGTCTGATTCAGGACGAATGTTTCCTTTAATAAATCGAGACCTTGGTATTTAAATTTATCTTTGACGTCTAGTAGGATAATTCGTGAGTCAAGTGAAACGGCTGCGGTTGTTTCGGGATGACCTTTTTTCCCGATAAAGATGACTTGTTGACCTTTTTTAAGCGCATCAATGATTAAGTCATGATTACGTGTTACACGAGAACAAGTGGCATCAACATAAGTCAAATTACGCGCCCTAGCAATTTCTTCGAGTTCTTTGACATGTCCATGAGCGGAAAAAATGATAATTGTCGCGGGGTTTATTTCTTGGAGCAACTCTTTATGCGTTTTCGTCGTATCATAAAGCGTAAAAATACCTTTTTTTTGAAGTCGCTCAATTACTTCTTCGTTATGAACGAGCATTCCTAAAATGGCAACAGGCCGATGCGGATTTTCATATTTAGCTTGTTCGGCTAACTTGATGGCATTAACGACACCCATGCAATAGCCATGGGGATTGGTGACATAAACATTCATATGACGTAATTGTACCATAAGTAAAAGACGACTGCATCGTGTATAATAAGGCGAGGTAAATTATGGGATCGTTCCGAAGTTTTGCACTAACAGATACCATGATTCAAGTTTTAAAAGAACTTGATTATATTTCGCCAACCCCAATCCAAGAAGAAGTGATTCCAAAAGTGCTTCGGGGCGAAAGTTTAATTGCTAAAGCTGAGACAGGTAGTGGTAAGACGCATGCTTTTATCGTCCCGCTAATCGACAAAATCGACCCAGCTCTTGGCTTACAAGTAATCATATTATCACCAACACGTGAGCTAGCGCGCCAAACCTATGATTTCGGGAAGCAAATCGCGGTCGCATTTCCAAAATTGAAAATTACACTCGCGACTGGCGGTCGTGAAATTGAAATATTGAAACATACAAATGTTCCCCATATCTTAATAACGACACCAGGGCGATTAGTTAAATTAGCTGAGCAAAGCACGATTAATATTCACCAAGTGACGACAATTGTCCTTGATGAAGCCGATATGTTAGTAGACGCTGGATTTATACCAATAATAGACCAATATATTACTAAAGTTTTAAAACCACGAATTTTGGCGTTTTCAGCTACCTTTCCTAAGGCGCTTGAACCATTCATTAAAAAGTATATAAATCCGGACTTTTTCATTGATCAGAACCTCGATCAAGTTGCCCCGATGCGTGTCGCCCACCATCTCGTTGACACTCATTTCAAGTCAATGCTCGAACAGGTTGCGGCGTTTATTGACGCGAGGCAACCATATCTCTTACTCATCTTTGCAAGTAAAGTCACAACTGTGAAAGAGATTTATGACTTCCTAATTTTGCAAGGTTATAAAACTGGTGTTTTACACGGCGAGTTATCGATGCGGCAACGATCTAGTATGATTAAGCGGATTCGCGCTGATGAGTTTCCGATTATCGTCGCTTCAGATATGGCAGCACGTGGGCTTGATATCGCTAATGTCACCGATGTCTTAAGTGTCGACTTACCGCATCAAATCGAATTTTATATGCATCGGGCTGGACGAACGGGTCGCTACCAAGATAAAGGCGACAGTTTTCTTTTCTATAATCAAGATCCAAAAAACGAATTAGGACGATTGGCAATCTACAATATCGCATTTGATTATTATTCGCTTAAAAATGGCGAGCTTCTCAAAGTAAAAGAACGACCAGCATTACGTAAATTGCGTTCTGTCGACGTAAATTTAAATCGTGATATTCAAAAAGCCATTCGTAAGAATAAGAGCCATGAAGTTAAACCAGGCTACAAGAAGAAAGTCAAAGAGGCTGTTGCTAAAGTCAAAGCGCGGCATCGACGCCTCGCTATTAAAGGAAAAATCCGCGAACAACTCGATAAAAAATATAAAGTTGCCAAGGAGAAAAACCATGAGTAAACTATGGATCGGTAGTCATGTGGCGATGAATGCGCCAGATTATTATCTTGGTTCAATTAAAGAAGCCTTAAGTTATGAGGCAAATACATTCATGTTTTATACGGGTGCCCCACAAAACTCATTTCGGAAACCGCTTGAAGAACTAAAAATCGAAGAAGGGCAAGCCTTATTAGCAAATAGTGACTTCGATCCGGGGAAAATCGTTGTTCATGCACCTTATCTTATTAATCTCGGCAATAGTTTGAAACAAGATACATTCGAACTCGGTGTGCAATTCTTAATCACAGAACTTAAACGTGTGGCTGCATTTGGACTTTCAATCCTTGTCTTACATCCTGGCGCTCACGTTGGTGCCGGTGATGAAATCGGAATGGCAAAAGTTGTTGAAGGACTCGATCTCGTATTAAGCCAGGATGGGACAAATGTCAAAATAGCGTTAGAAACGATGGCAGGCAAAGGTTCTGAAGTTGGCCGAACATTCGAACAAATCCGTTATTTCTTTGATCATAGCCACTATCCCGACCGTCTTGGAGTATGTATGGACACGTGCCACATTAATGATGCCGGCTATAATGTTCACGACGTCGATGCTGTCTTAGACGAGTTTGATCGAATTGTCGGACTTGAAAAACTTTTAGTGCTTCATGTTAATGATTCTAAAAATTTACGTGGAGCTCAAAAAGACCGTCATGAAAATCTTGGTTACGGTGAAATCGGCTTTAAAACACTGAATCGCTACGTCCATCACCCAAGACTCGCCAATATTCCTAAAATATTAGAAACACCATGGATTGGTGATCGTCCACCATATAAAGAGGAAATCAGTATGTTACGTAACCAAACCCTAATTGAAGGTTGGAAAGATACGTTCTAATAAGAATCGATTAGCTGTTTGAGGGCATCAAACGCTTCAAGTGCAGTCACTGTCCGCACAATTTGACCCTTTTTGAATAAAATCCAATGCTGACGTCCACCGGCTAGTCCAAGGTCAGCATTTTTTGATTCGCCAGGTCCATTGACGATACAGCCCATCACCGCGACAGTAATCGGTTTATTGATAAATTCTAAATACTGCATCACGCGTGTCGCCATGTCTTGCACGTTAACTTCGGTGCGTCCACACGTCGGACATGATACGAGTGTCGGATAATTTGGGTAGAGACCAACATCATGAAGCAATCGTTTGGCAGCGATGATTTCCTCTTCAGGATCTGCGGTTAACGAAATACGAATCGTGTCACCGATTCCTTCGAGTAAGAGCGGTGCTAGACCAGCGGCAGATCTAATGATGCCAATGTCTTTGATGCCAGCTTCAGTGATTCCGAGGTGTAGTGGGTAAGGAAATGTTTTGGCAGCAAGTCGATAAGCGGCAATCGTTTCAAGGACCGAACTTCCTTTGAGTGAAATGACGATATCATGAAAATCAAGTTCTTCGAGTATTTTGACATGTTTTCGTGCCGACTCAACAAGCTTTGCAGCGGTATAATGTTCATCATATTGATGAATCGATGAATCGAGTGAGCCAGAATTAACTCCAATGCGAATTGGAATATGTTTTTGTTTACAGCGAGTGACGACGGCGCTGATTTTATCGATTGAACCGATATTACCAGGATTAAGTCTAATTTTATCAACACCACTTTCGATCGCTTGAAGAGCCAGCCGATAATCAAAATGAATATCGGCAACGAGGGGGATGTCAATTTGTTTCTTAATGTCTTTAATCGCCAAAGCATCAGCCCTATCAACGACGCTGACACGCATTAAATCGGCGCCCAAAGAACTCAGGCGTTTAATTTGGGCAACCACTTCGGTAACTGACGATGTTTTAATCGAACACATCGATTGAATGAGGACTCGGTTTACGCCTCCTAATTGGAGACCATTGATGTAGACGGGTTTTGTTTCAGTACGTTTCATAACTTAGTAGCGTTCATTATAACATTTATCTAGTTATTTCTTATAGATTACTATGTTTATCTATGATAAAATAGGCAAGCGAATATTGGAGGTATTGAATATGCGTGATAGTTTTTTATTAAAATGCACCGTGTGTGGTGAGGAAAATTATTTAGCCAGCAAGAACAAGAAAAACCACCCGGATCGGATGGAAATCAACAAATTTTGTTCGCGTTGCAATAAAATGACCGTTCATAAGGAAAAGAAATAACTAAGCGATGCTCAGGATAGAAACGGTATCCTATCCAGCCAATTTTGCCAACACATTCTTTCTAATTAACGATGATAAGGTCATTATCATCGATCCAGGTAGTGATGGTAGCAGTCTCGTTTCCCGGATTAAGAAGGCGAACTGGATTCCATGCGCCATCTTGTTAACTCACGGACACTTTGATCACATCAATGGTGTGGAGTACTTGCAAGAAACTTATCATCTTCCCGTTTATATTCATGAATTGGATTTACCAATGCTCGATGATAGTTACCTTAACGGCGCTGATAGCTTTGGCTTTAAAGGTGACTATTCGATTAAGGCGACACCGCTACATAGCGATGAAAAGATAAATATTGCTGGAATCGACATCGTCGCAATCCACACGCCGTTTCACACACCAGGTTCAGTTTGTTACTATGTAAAAGAACAAAATTTGCTTTTCGCTGGTGACACGCTCTTCAAAAATAGCATTGGACGATCAGATTTACCACTTGGGTCTTTCCGTCATATCGCGACAAGTCTTGCTAAACTCCAAGCCCTCGATCAAAGCACGATTGTCTATCCAGGACATGGTCCGAAAACCACGATTGGCACTGAATTAATGTATAACCGCTACTTCAAGCAGCGGTAGAAGGGAATTTATATGATTAACGTTACCGAATTACGACCAAGCAATTACTTCATTCATGAAGATAACTTGTTGATGGTCCTCGACATCGCCTTAAACAAAACAGCGATGCGGAAAATGGTTGTTAAACTGAAAGTGAAAAACATCCGCACTGGTGCGGTTACCGAAATGAGTTTCTTGGGAGGAACGGCGATAGAAACTGTTCGCCTTGATAAGAAACAAATGCAATACTTATACGATACTGGCAGTCATCTTGTGTTCATGGATCAAACGACCTACGATCAAATCGAAATATTGAAAGAACGTCTCGAATGGGAAAAACAATTTCTTAAGGGTGATGAAACCGTGGAAATCATGACCTATGAAGATGAAATACTCGGGATTAGTTTACCTGCTAAGGTCGCTCTTAAAATTATGGAAACAGAACCAGCGATTCGCGGTGACACCGTTAATAAAGCGATGAAAGATGCCATTTTAGAAACCGGACTTAAAGTTCGGGTCCCTCTATTTATCAATGAAGGCGAAGTCATTATTGTGCGCACTGACAATGCGACTTATGATGGACGCGCCTAATAAAGGAGCAACATCATGTTATTACACATACTTTCCTCAAGTTCGGGTTTTGGTTGGGATTCAGTTTTATATCTCGCCTTAGGGCTCATCGGCGGTCTGATCGCTGGGTTCTTTATCTCGCGTTGGTTCTTTAAGCGTGAGTTAGCCAAAAACCCACCGATTAACGAGAAAATGATCAGAGCAATGTTTACCTCAATGGGTCGCAAGCCGTCAGAAGCACAAGTTCGTGCAGTCATGAAGAGCATTGAAAAACAACAATAGCCACTCAAATAAATAATAAAAGACATTGCTAAACGGCAATGTCTTATTTTTATAATATTATACTAAATTACAACTAAATTATTACTTAACCCACTTAACTTTAGTTTCTTGATGATCTAGCAGTCTTAAGATGTTTTGGCGATGCCGCCAATAAAGGAAAGCGGCTTGTACGAATAAAAAACTTGAATAGATCAAGCCGGATTCCATCAGTGGATACATGCCAATGCGTTCAAAACCAGGAATCATCAATAGTAGCGACATTAAGACACAAGAGGCACTAGCGATTAATGATCCTAAGCTGACGTATTTTTTAATGATAACAATCAGGATGAGGATGATAATTCCAATTAAGGCAATTAGCCAATTGGTCGTAAAGACGAATGATCCAAAGGCAGAGACGGCTTTACCACCTTTAAAGTTGGCAAAAATCGGGAAGCAATGACCGGTTGTGCATCCAAGCGCAGTGATGTAACTAATCCATGGTGTCCAAGTGAAATTATATAAGTCAAAAGCCCATATCACTATCGTCACTGCCCAAATTGGCACGATTGTCTTAAAAATATCAATGAGCATTACAGTCCAAAATGCTTTTTTACCAAAGACACGTCCGGCATTTGTCGCTCCGGTATTGCCAGACCCATACAGTCGAATATCTTTTTTATAAAACACTTTAGAAATAACGACGCCTGAAGGAAATGACGCCATTAAATAACCAAAGATGAAGGCAATAACGAGTGAAGTTAATTGAATCCAAATCATTGTGGGGATATCCATTCTCTCATAGCCAGTATCATATAATATAATCGTGTCAAATTCACTATTATTTTGCTATAATTCTATCGGTATTTATATTTATATACGGAGAGTAAAGTTTGATAGTCGAAGCGAAAAAAACAATTTATAACGAAGATAGCATTGACGTCCTAGAAGGACTTTTAGGGGTGAGAAAACGCCCAGCAATGTATATTGGGTCCACTAATTTAACGGGGTTGCATCACCTCGTTTGGGAAGTAATTGATAACGCCATCGATGAGGCGATGTCAGGATTTGGCGAACTGATTACCGTCACCATTCATAAAGATGGTTCCTTATCGGTTCAAGACGAAGGACGCGGTATCCCAACCGGCATTCATAGAACAGCAAAAGTTTCAGCATTAGAGCTTATATTCACAACTTTGCATAGCGGTGGTAAATTCACCGATAAAAACTATTCTTCGGCGGGTGGTCTCCATGGTGTTGGGGCGAGCGTTACGAACGCACTGAGCGAATATCTTGATGTGACCGTCTATCGCGATGGTTCCATCTACCATATGCGCTTTGAAAATGGCGGTCATAAAGTCGTTGAACTCGAGATTACTGGCAAAACCACGCGTCATGGTACGCTCGTGCGTTTCAAACCAGACGGAAAAATTTTTCCGATCACTGAATTTAAATGGGATACGATTTGTAACCACCTTCAAGAATCAGCTTTTCTCCTTAAAGGGGTGCGTTTCGTTGCAAAAGACGAACGCCAGAACCTTGAACAGCACTTTTATTATGAAGAAGGCATTAAAGAATATGTCGAGATTTTAAATTCCGATAAAGATACGCTTAATTCCGTCATCGTGTTTGAAGATAATTCGGCCGAGATTAAGGTCGAAGTTGCCTTTCAATATGCCTTTAAGGATTATAATGAAAACATTTTATCTTACGTCAATAATCTACGAACGAAAGATGGCGGAACCCATGAAAATGGATTTCGCGCCGGTTTGACACGCGCCGTCAATGACTATGCGGAAAATAATAATTTGCTGCGCAACAAACAAAAACTCGATGGGAGTGACATCCGTGAAGGACTCACCGCCATCATTTCACTGAAGATTCCTGAAACGAAGCTTGAATTTGAGGGACAAACCAAGGGAAAGCTCGGAACTCCTGACGCTTTACCAATTGTCCAAGCGATGATTTACTCCAGATTAACTTATTATCTTGAGGAGAATAAAGAATTCGCTGTTAATTTAATTAAGAAATGCGTTGATTCGCAAAATGCGAGAATTGCGGCTCGTAAAGCCAAAGATGAAGCTCGCGGTAATAAAAAAGTTAAGCAGGAGATGATTCTCTCCGATAAACTCACCCCAGCCCAGAGCAAAGAGTATGTGTTAAATGAATTATTCATCGTTGAAGGCGATTCGGCCGGTGGTACCGCTAAAAGTGGGCGTGATCGACTCCATCAAGCCATCTTGCCACTTCGTGGAAAACCACTAAATACTGATAGTATCACGATGGAACAAATGCTTAAAAACGCCGAGTTTGCGACATTAATAAATACGATCGGTGCTGGCGTTGGTGCTAACTTTGACGTTGATGACGCTAAATACGGCAAAATCATCATCATGACTGATGCTGATACTGATGGTGCCCACATTCAAACGTTATTATTGACGTTCTTTTATCACTATATGCGCCCCCTGATTCAAAAAGGGCGCGTCTATGTAGCGGTACCGCCACTATATCGTCTTAGCAAAGAAACCGATATGTCAAAATTCGCTTATGCTTGGAGCGAGGAAGAGCTTGAAAAAGCCAAGAAGAAGATTGGTTCACCATATCGGATCTCACGGTTCAAAGGTCTTGGCGAAATGAACGCGAGCCAATTGAAAGAGACAACGATGGACCCAAAGACGCGCACGCTCATTCGCATTAACATCGAAGATCCACTTGTCGTCGAACGCCGTGTCTCGATTTTGATGGGTAAAGATGCCTCACTTCGTAAGAAGTGGGTTGAAGAAAATGTCGACTTCTCCCTCAAAGATCCGTTTGTGAAGGAGATTGTCCATGGCTAAGAAAAAAACCCCACTTATTGTCCCAACGCACGTCGAGACGATTGCTGACTTTCCGTTAGAAGAAATCATGGGCGAACGTTATGCGAGCTATGCTAAATACGTGATTCAAGAACGGGCGATTCCCGATGTTCGCGATGGCCTCAAACCTGTACAACGACGCATTATCTATGCGATGTTTCGCGCTGGAAATGCTTTTAAAAAACCATATCGAAAATGCGCATCTTCAGTTGGTGAAGTCATGGGCAAATATCATCCTCATGGCGATAGTTCTATCTATGAAGCGCTTGCCCATATGTCTCAGCCTTGGAAATATCGGCTGCCTTTAATTGACTTTCAAGGTAACAATGGCTCCATTGATGGTGATAATCCTGCGGCGCACCGCTACACTGAAGCTCGGTTAGCTGAAGTGAGTGAAGAACTCGTACGTGACCTTGATAAGAACACGGTTGATATGCAGCTAAACTTTGATGATTCACTGCTTGAACCAATCGTCTTACCTGCTCGCTTTCCTAATTTACTTGTCAATGGGACAACCGGGATTGCTGTCGCTTTAGCAACGAATATTCCACCCCACAATCTTTTAGAAGTTATTGAAGCGATTATCTATCGCATGACCCATACAAAAGCAACAATTGAAGATTTACTGCAATTCGTCAAAGGTCCCGATTTTCCAACTGGCGGGCTGATGATTGCCGACCAAGGTCTCAAGGATATTTATGAAACAGGGCGTGGTCGTGTCGAGGTTGTTTCCAAGATGGATGTAGTGCATAGCGCTGATATGAGTCAAATCATCATCACGGAAATCCCTTATAACGTCATAAAGTCGAAACTCGTACGCGATATCGATGAAATTCGCTATAAGAAGGTCATTGACGGGATTGTTGAAGTTCGTGATGAGTCTGATCACTCTGGACTTCGCATCGCGATTGATTTAAAGAAAGACGCAAACGCCGAGATCATCAAGACATATTTGATGAATAAGACAGAAGTCAAAAGCGCCTTTAACGCGAATATGGTTGCCATCGTCAATGGTCACCCCCAAACACTAAATTTACTCGATTTCATCGATGCCTATATTGACCATCAAGTCAGTGTAATTACGCGCCTGAGCCAATTTGATTTAGATAAAGCGAATGCGCGCATCCACATCGTCGATGGTTTGATTAAGGCAATCTCAATCCTCGATGAGATTGTCATAACGATACGTAAAAGTACTGATAAAGCTCAAGCAATCACTAATTTAGTCAATCTGTTTGGGTTTACGAGCACGCAAGCTGAAGCCATTGTTAATTTGCAGTTATATCGATTAACAAACACTGACGTCACGACGCTAAATGCCGAGAAAGACGCCTTAGCCCGCACGATTCATGAACTTACGGCGATATTAGCAGATCGTAAAAAACTCGATCGAGTCTTAATGGCGGATTTAAAATCGATTGCGAACAAATATGGAACTGACCGTTTAACTAAGTTACTTGTGGAACCATTACCAAATAAGCAAATTGACAAACGTGATCTTATCGCTAAAGAAGAAGTGATGATTGCACTTACTCGCGATGGATATATTAAACGGTCCTCACTTAAGAGTTTTAAAAGTAGTGATGCACCGTATCCAGGCATGAAGGCTGATGACATTCTCATCGGGGTCGCGACCGCATCAACGCTTGATTATGTCATTGCGTTTACGAATCTTGGCAACTATATCTTTTTACCAGTTCATGAAATATTTGATAACAAATGGAAAGATGAAGGAAGGCATATCAACTATATATGCACCCTGAATCCTGATGAAAAGTTATTAAAAGCTTTTGTAATCTCGACATTTAGAGAAGACATCCACGTCGCGATTGTCACGCGTAATGGTCAAATTAAACGCACACCTTTAAGTGAGTTTTATGCCCTCCGTTATTCACGACCACTTGGCTGTTTCCGGTTACTTCGCGATGATGAAGTCATCGATGTAGCCTTAACAACTGGCAATAGTGATCTTTTTGTGATGACTAAAAAAGGCAATGCGACGTTATTCAATGAAAATGAACTGAAACCAGTCGGTATCAAAGCCGGCGGCATTAAGGCAATCGCTTCATTAAAAGGTGGCGACCGCGTCGCCGCCATCTTAACGTATGAGCCCCTTGAAAAAGGAAAAATTTTAATGGTGACCAATGCTGGTCATTGGCGCATCTTTGATTATAACTACGTTGCCACCACACCCCGGCTCGGTAAAGTTCAATATGTCTTCCGCGTCTTTAAATCTGATCCCCACGAATTAATTTATGTTCGTAAAATTGCCAAAAACGAAGAAAATGTCAGTGTGAAGTTCGTACTTAATGATCATACTTCACTCGACTATCAAAGTGATGATTTCCACCCAACACCAATTGATAAATACGCGAAACGCAATCTTCCACTACCACGAAATAGTTCAATCATCGGTGTTTACCATGATGAATTCATGATTGTTAATGACGACACGAAAACTTATGCCATCGTGACGGATGTCGCAAAAGAAGATGACAAAAACGGCAATTATGAACAAATATCAATTTTTGATGATATGGGCGATTAACGAAAACGAATATTGTTCAATCGCTTCGAGGGCGATTAAATAGATTAGGCTCATCATCGTGATAAAACTAAGAATCATCGCGAGCAGCGCGAATACTTTTAAATTTTTATGGGTAACTGGGTCGGCTTTCCAAACGGGATAAACAAATATATAACCGACGAGGGCAACCCAAAAACCAATGATTGGCATTAAGCCACCCAAAATCATGCCCCCAATTGGGAGTGCCCATAACCGGATTGTGATCCATTCTTCGACTAAATACGAATTAAATCGCTCGTTCATATGTCCTATTATACAAAATATCGTAGACGTAAACGTAAATTTGTAGCATGTTAATGCATCATTACTTAAAATTACATTATAAGGATAACTATGTTAAAGAAACTAACTCCACATTATCACGCGACTTCGATTTATGAAGTTCCGAGCGACTTTTATGAGAAACTCGGTATCAAACATCTTTTGATTGATCTTGATAACACGCTCGGATCATATCGCGATACGCACCCAAGTCGTCAAGCATGTGAACTTGTCGCGACATTATGTCGCGCTGGATATCATGTTATTATAATATCGAACAACAAAGGCCCGCGTGTCAGCCGTTACGCGAGTGAGCTTGGTGTTCCCTACCTTAGTAGTGCGAGAAAACCATTTAAACGGCGCTTACTAGCCTTTCTCGTGAAACAGAAATTTGAGTTAGCGAAGACGATGCTAATTGGTGATCAGCTCTTAACCGACACACTCGCCGCCCATCGTCTTGGCATTCGTGTCCTCTTGACCGAAAAACTCGTGTCAGAAGACCAATGGACGACGCGTTTCAATCGTTTAATTGATCGACCGTTACGTCAATACTTAAGAAAAAAACATCGCTTAACTTCATGGAGGCAAGCATATGAGTGAAATTCGCAAAATCCGTCGTTGTCCTGGCTGTGGTGTCATTATCCAATCACTTGATGAAACGCTACCCGGATACGTCCCAGAAAAACATTTAGCACGGCATGAAGTCGTCTTGTGTCAACGCTGCTTCAAGTTACAACATTACGGTGAAGACATTGCACCAAAAGAACCGCGCGTCAATGAAGAGTTCCTCACGATTCTCGAACAAGCTAAACAAGAAAATGCGCTCATCATTTACGTGCTCGATCTTTTTTCATTTGATAGTTCATTCTCACCTGAAGTCAACGACAAAATCAAAGACCTAGATATTATAGGGGTCGCTAATAAACGTGATTTATTTCCCAAATCAGTCAAAGATGAAAAATTACGAGAATATGTGATGACGCGCTGTCATCAAGCCGGTCTGACGATTGATGATTTAGTGATTGCTAGTCCGCTTAAAAAATACAATATTGATGAAGTTAAAGCTCAGTTAGAAAAACGACGACTCGGCCGTAATGTTTATGTGATTGGAGCGACGAGCAGTGGAAAATCGACACTCGTCAATGCTTACATGAAACAATTCATGAATATTACGCAAGTACCAATTACAACTTCACCATTTCCAGGCACGACATTACGCGTAATCGAAATCCCGCTTGATGACCATAGTCGCCTCTATGACACGCCAGGGTATGCCCTGGATACATCGATGCTCAGCCTCGTTGAACGCGATGTGATTCGCTCAATCGTGCCCCGCACCGAAGTGAAACCCCGAACTTACCAATTAGCACCAAAACAAAGCGTGATGCTTGGTGGGCTCGCCCGTTTTGATTTTATGCAAGGAAAGATGACTGGCTTCACATTTTATTTATCAAATTTCGTTGAGGTTAAACGCAGCGCACTCGTCAATGCTGATAAAACATTTGATTCGCTTGTCAGTCACAATAAAATCCGTCCCACGAGCAAGCTCGTCAAATCATTTACGGATCTTGAAGCATTTGAAGTCGACATCATTGATAAGGGGAAACTCGATGTCGGAATTGTGGGGCTTGGCTGGGTCTCGTTCACTGCCAATAAACAGCGCATCCGCATTCTCGCTCCGAAAGGTGTGCACATTTACGTGCAACCGGCGAAAATATAATGCTGACCCCAAAACAGAAGGCGTTTTTAAAACGCCAAGGCCAAAAACTCGAATATCGCCATCAAATCGGTAAAAGTGAAATAACACCCGAATTATTAGAGATGCTCCAAAAAGCTTTAGTTGCCAATGAACTAGTTAAAATTCATATCCTTAAAGCGACGGTCACCCCAATTAAAGCAATCGCGCTTGATCTTTCGGGTGCTCTGCGGGCGGAAATCGTCCAAATTATTGGTCGCCACATCATTCTTTTTAAAGCAAATCCCAAAGATCGGAAAATCATTTTGCCTTCATGAAGCGTAAGCTCTTTTTCGGTGGTACGTTTGACCCGATCCATCATGGGCACCTCGGGCTTTTAAACATCGTTAAAGATAAATTAACGATTGATGATGTGTATTTACTTCCGACGAAACAACCGCCGTGGAAAAGTGAGATGGCACCGATTAATCATCGATTAGCGATGATCAATTTGGCCTTACCAGATAATAGCTTCCACATCGATGATTTTGAATTGAATTGTGAAGGTGTTTCTTATACGATCGACACAATCAAACATTTTCATTCATTATTTCAAGGTGATGAACTCTATTACTTAATCGGCTCCGATCAAGCGAATTTATTTCATGAATGGAAAGATAGCGATAAGATTGCTGACTTAACCCATATCGTCGTTTACGCACGGCCTGGATATCCTTTATCACGAACAAATGTTGACCGCTATCATATGCTTGTCGTTGAAGGGAAGCGCTTCGATATTTCATCGACTGAAATTCGTCTACTTCATAATCTTGATTTACCATGGTCCGTGATTGATTACATTTTGAATCATGATTTGTACTTCACCGAAAAATTAAAAACCTATTATGATGATAAACGTTTCTTACACGTGATTTCCGTCGCCAAACTCGCGTATGAGATTGCCAGCCGCAATCAGTTAGATAAGGGCAAAGCCGTCAGTGCCGCTTTACTCCACGATATTGCGAAAAAGCTTGATCATGAAGATGGTAAGAAGATGATTCTCGCCTTCGATGCATCGAAGGCGAGTGCCCCACCATTTAGCGTCCACCAGTTTGCCGGTGCTATTTTAGCAAACCGTGATTTTGGAATTAACGATGAAGCAATTCTCGATGCAATTCGTTATCACGCCTCAGGGAAGCCAAACATGGGACCGATTGGAGAAATATTATATGCCGCTGATAAAATTGAACCATTGCGAGGATTTGATTCAGCATCTTTAATTAAGGCTTGCTATCAAGACTATCATCAAGGTTTTATCGAAGTATTGAAAGCTAATTATGAATACCATAAGGCGAACGCTAAACCGTTTAAATATGATTTAACAGCCGATACTATGGCTTATTACTTAGGAGGTAATGAATGAGAACAGATTCGATCATGAAGGCGGTAAAAACCGCACTCGAAGAGAAGAAGGCTGAAGACATCATCGTCATTGATGTGCGCGAGAAAACGCCATTAAACGACTATCATGTCATCTGCACCGGTGGTAATCCTCGTAAAATGGATGCCATCAAAGATGAAGTTGAAAAACAGGTCGTGCTTGCAGGTGGAAAGATTCATCACACCGAGGGCATACCGACATCAGGCTGGATTCTCATCGATGCCTACGACATCATCGTCCATATCTTCTCAGATGAGGAACGTGAACGGATTAAACTCGAAGATTTATTCAAACCGAAGAAGAAGGCGAGCGAACTACCGCCGATCTCGTAGTTAATTGCCTTACAAGACGATTGAACTAATCGTTCTTTTAAGTAGTATAGTAATATAATCTAGATACATAGATTCACTAGCAAGGAGACTCATCGCTTATGTTTAAAGATAAAACGCTACTAATCACGGGTGGCACCGGTTCATTTGGCAATGCTGTGATGCGTCGCTTTCTTGATACAGAAATAAAAGAAATTCGCATCTTTTCCCGTGACGAGAAGAAACAAGATGACATGCGTAAGTTATATCACAATGATAAATTGAAATTTTATATCGGTGATGTCCGCGATATCTCCAGTGTCAAAAACGCGATGCATGGGGTCGATTATATTTTTCATGCGGCCGCGTTAAAACAAGTACCATCATGTGAATTTTTTCCACTTGAAGCCGTGAAGACAAACGTGCTTGGAACTGAAAACGTCTTAAGTGCAGCGATTGAGATGGGCGTGAAGAAAGTCGTCTGTTTGTCCACTGATAAAGCCGCCTATCCCATTAACGCGATGGGCATCTCGAAAGCGATGATGGAAAAAGTGTTTGTCGCGAAGTCGAAAACAGTTGATCCGAGTAAAACGCTGATTTGTGGGACGCGCTACGGTAATGTGATGGCTTCACGCGGATCCGTCATTCCATTATTTATCGATCAAATTAAACATGAGAAACCATTAACAATCACCAATGGTGCGATGACACGCTTCTTGATGAGTCTTGAGGAAGCGGTCGAACTCGTCGTCTTTGCTTTTAAACATGCTGAAGCCGGCGACATCTTTGTTCAAAAATCACCCGCCTCAACGATTGAAGATTTAGCGAAGGCGTTACGCGAACTATTCGGTAGTCAGACCGAGATCAAAACAATCGGAACGCGGCATGGTGAGAAACTCTTCGAAACACTGTTGACGAAAGAGGAATACGCAGTGGCTGTTGACCTCGGAAGTTATTATAAAATACCCGCTGATAAGCGCGATTTAAACTATGATAAATACTTCGTTGAAGGCTATGACTCACATGAGCTTGATAAAGAATATAATTCTCATAATACCAAACGCTTGAATATTGAAGAAATCAAGGCGAAATTACTCGAACTTGACTATGTCAAAGATGAGCTTAAAACCTGGAAACATCAATGAAAATCTTAGTGACGGGCGCAGCCGGATTCATCGGTAAAAATCTGATAGTCACGTTAGAAAATCGTGGCGGTCATGAAATTTTACCGTTTGATCTCGACACTGATCCAGCTTTACTTGATCAATATGCGCAAGTTACCGATTTCGTGTTCCATCTTGCGGGTGTTAACCGCCCTAATAATGTTACCCAATTCATGGAAGGTAACTTCGGCTTTACGTCAACTTTACTTGACGTGTTAAAAAAGCATCAAAATAAATGTCCAATCATGCTCTCATCATCAATTCAGGCCGAGTTTGATAATCCTTATGGGATCAGTAAAAGAGCGGGCGAAGAGCTTTTATTTAAATATGGTAAAGAAGAAGATGTGAAAGTACTAATTTACCGCTTCCCGAACGTCTTTGGGAAATGGTGCCGCCCAAACTACAATAGCGCAGTTGCCACATTTGCGCACAATATCGCGCACGACTTACCAATTACGGTCAATGATCCAAACGTGACGATGAACTTAGTCTATATCGATGATGTCGTTGCTGAGTTAATACGTGCTTTAGAGGGACAGGAGACACGAGAAGAACCATTCTGCGTTGTTCCAGTTACCCATCAAATCAAACTAGGTGAAATTGTTTTGTTACTACAATCGTTTAAAGCAAGTCGCGAGACATTGATGGTTCCGAATATGGCTGATTCATTCACTAAAAAGCTATATAGTTCGTATCTCAGTTATTTGCCAAAAGACCAATTTTCCTATCCTTTAAAGATGAATATCGATAATCGCGGTTCCTTCTCTGAAATATTGAAAACAGCCGAGCGAGGTCAAGTTTCAGTCAATATTACGAAACCAGGGATTACCAAAGGTAATCACTATCACCACACGAAGAACGAAAAATTCCTCGTTGTAGCTGGTGAAGGTATCATTCGCTTTAGAAAAGTTGGAACCGATGAAATAATTACATATCGCATCAGTGGCTCAAAACTAGAAGTTGTCGATATTCCAGTCGGCTACACCCATAACATTGAAAACGTTGGAACGACTGACCTAATTACAATCATGTGGGCAAACGAACCATTTGATCCAGAGCATCCCGATACTTTCTTTTTAGTCGTCTAAAACACAAATTGTATTTGTGATATATTTTCTAACTTAATATTACTTTTTGTCACATTGTGTGGTGATATTATTTTGCTTTTAAAAGAAAGTGAGTGAAAACAAAATGTCATTAAAAAAAGAAATCATCAAAGTGATAAAAAACTATTACAAAGAAGAAGACACTATGTTCTTAAGAGACCTTTACCAACTTTTTTTGAATATTAAAAAAGTAACACTTAGAGAGATGTTGTGTCGCTTAGTTGAAGACGGGCAATTAAATAAAGTGAAAAATGGAGTATATCAATTTAGTAAAGCTGCTATGTCATTTCAAAGTGACCAAATTGATTTTGAAAGGACATTAAACATGTTATATTTGTTCGATCGAACTAAAAGCCGGATTGGTTATCAGAGTGGTGTCTCATAAAGACTAGAAGCACAAGCACAATTCGTCATGTCTATACTCATATATTGGATTTAGGACAATTTCGCAATAAGAAAACGCTTCGCATAATGTTTATTATGTTAAGTAAAGTAATAAATTAACGTTATTAACGTAGTTTTTTGTATGTATATATATTTGTTTAATATAAAAACCCATCAATTATGACGGGTTTTCCACAGTGATTATGTATAAAATATATACTAATATTCTACTATATTTCACTATTTAAAGATAGCTTCGACCGGTTCGCCAATTAATTCGCTGCTCTTTTGAAGACCAAAATTACTTAAGGTAGTGATTCCAATATCGGCAAATGAATGGCGATCTTCTAAGTGACAGCCACTCGTAAATCTGGAGTTATATATTAATAATGGAACCATTTCACGCGTGTGATCGGTGCCGCTATGAAGTGGATCATTACCATGATCAGCGGTCACCATAATTAAGTCATCGTCTTTAGCGTGTTCTAAGACATCGCCTAATAACACATCGAACTCTTCAATTGCCCGCCCATAGCCGTGGGGATCACGGCGATGCCCGAACTCCGAATCAAAATCAACGAGGTTAATAAAACATATGCCTTTGAAGTCATGACTCTTAATTTCTTCGATTGTTTTAAGCATTCCATCTTTATTACTAATCGTCTTTTGCGTTTTAGTCACACCCTTACCATTAAAGATGTCCCCAATCTTACCAACGCAACTTGTCATATAACCATTGTTCTTTAAGATATCAAGGGCGGTATCGACTGGAGGTTGTAAGGCATAGTCATGACGGTTTGGTGTCCGTTTAAATGTATGCTTATCAGTACCGATGAATGGACGTGCAATAATACGCCCTAATAAGTATTCAGGACGATTACAAATTTCCCGAGCGATTTTGCAGCATCGATATAACTCAGGCACTGGTGTCGTTTCTTCATGCGCGGCGATTTGAAGGACGCTATCAGCGGATGTATAAACAATTAATGCTCCTGTCTGTTTTTGCTCTTCACCGAGATCACGGATGATGTCAGTTCCGCTTGCAGCGATATTTCCAATCACCTTATGACCAGTTTTTTGTTCCAGTTCTTTAATTAATTCAGCTGGAAAACCAGTATCGGTAAATGTTTTAAATGGTTTGGTCGTTAAGACACCCATCATTTCCCAGTGTCCTGTCATCGTATCTTTACCATTACTCGCTTCAAGTAAGCGCATTGCATAGCTTTGTGGATGGTTAATGATCGAAGCCCCCTTAATTGAGGTGAGATCACCAATTCCAAGTTTATTTAAATTTGGAATATGAAGACCCCCGCATGCATCAGCAGTATGTTTAAATGTATTCGCACCTTCATCGCCAAACTGAGCGGCATCTGGCATCGCCCCAATTCCGACCGAATCCATGACAATGACAAATACTCGTTTAAATTGTTTACTCATGATAACTAATACTCCTTATTAGATAGGTAATATTTTATATTACTTCCGTTTACTATACAAATCGAAGGCACTGCGGATCCGTTTTTGTGAGACATGCGTATATATTTGTGTTGTGGCGATATTTGTATGCCCTAGCATTTCTTGAACCGCGCGTAATTCCGCGCCATGATCTAGTAAGTGGGTCGCAAATGAGTGACGTAATGTATGTGGGCTAATATGTTCATTAATCTCTGCTCGCTTCGCGTATTTCCGTATTTGCATAAAGAAGTATTGTCGTGAAATCGGTTGTCCAAACTTATTCAAGAATAAAAAGCGTGATTGACGACCACGATTTTTCTCTCTCGAAGTCATCATATATTCTTTAACAAACTCTAAGGCAAACTCACCAATTGGAACACGTCGTTCTTTATTTCCTTTACCATATATGGTAATTAATCCTTTTTCAAAATTAATCTGACCACGATGGAGTGATAAGAGTTCAGATACTCGTAACCCTGAAGCATACATGACTTCAAGCATCGCCTTATCACGTAATTCATCGTCTTTTTCGATATTAGGTGCATCGAGTAATTGTTCGACTTTTTCCTCAGTCAAATAGCTTGGAAGAAAACTAGCACTCTTAGGAGCGGGGATTTTTGGTAGATGTAGCGAGATAATATGTTCTCGTTCTAAAAATAAGTAAAATTGACGAATCACGGATAAGCGACGATTGATCGTCCGTGATGATTTACCAGCTTGTGACTGGATTTTCATGAAGTCAGTGATATCAACGACTGATAATTGATTAGTGTCGCTATAGTTAGCAAATGTATTAAAAAATAAAGTTAAATCTAATTGATAGTTTTTGACAGTCGCTTGACTTAAGCCTTTCTCAACCACTAAATACTGCTCGTAGCGATACCGCGCTTCTTTTAAATCCATCGTTTATCCCTTCTTTAATAAATCGCTGGCGCTCATTAATTTTGTGTCTTTAATCTTGCGATTAAGTTCATTAATAAGTAAGCGTGTCCGATTACGATCACGTGTTTCTTCATAATTAAAGATACTTAACTGCTCAAATGCTTCATCATTTGGTTTTAAATCATGGATTTGAACACCAACAAGACGAATTAGTCTTCCATCGTAATTTTGTTCAAATAGATATAAAGCCTGGCTTAGAATCGTTTCAAAGTCATTAAAATAACGTTTTAACTTAATTGAGCGATTTATTGTTTTAAAATTCGTGTCTCTGACTGTAATTTGGAGGCCACGCGCAACCATATTATCCTCTTTAGCGCGGTCACTAACTTCGCGTGCTAACGAAGTAAACATCGCCTTAATCTCTTCAAAGTCATTCGTGTCATTTAAGAATGTTGATGAGTTACCAATTGATTTTGGATCAGCAGGCGTCAATATAACTTCATCATCACCTTGACCTCGAAGCCAGTCGATTAATATGTGATAGAAACGTCCAAGAAGTGGTTCCATCGCTTGACTTGGAGCATTAAAGAAATCACCGATGGTCTTGATATTTTTATCAATTAACTTTGGAAATGTTTTACGGCCAATTCCATACATATCCTTAATTGGTAAAGGAAATAGAATGCGAGTAATATCCCGTTTACGGATGATGGTAATCCCCATCGGTTTTTTATAGTCACTACCCATCTTGGCTAGAAACTTCGTTGGACCAATCCCAATTGAACATTTTAAGCCTGTTTCAGTCACTAACTTTTGCTGTAGTTGTTGAAAGTAGGCTTCGACATCTTTTATCCCTTTTACTGTTTCCGTAAAATCAACAAAACATTCATCAATCGAAGCCATTTCTACGAGTGACGAGTAGCGGCTTATAAACGCCTTAAATTGTTCACTATAGCGTTTATATAACTCAAAGTGTGGTGACTTGATGATAAGATGTGGACACTTTTCGAGTGCTTGATAGGTTGGTATCGCCGCGCGTATCCCAAATTCACGGGCTTCGTATGATGCGGCAAGAATTATGCCACGACGACCGAGACCGCCGACTGCCATCGGTTTATTTAAAAGTGATGGATCAACAAGTTGTTCGCACGTCGCAAAGAAAGCATTTAAATCGATATGGACAATCACTTTGCTCATATCGTTATTTTAATAGATTTTAGTTAACAATAAAATTATTTAATTAATTAAGTAACTAAAGTTATGATTGATTGTTCATCAACTTGGCAATATTCCATCTGTTCTTTAATCGTCGCTTGACGAACGAATTCATCTTTTAGTGCTCGAGGAGTAATTTTTCCTTGATAACCTAGTTCATTTAATTGACTGATTACAAGATTTGTAAAGCCACTCGCGGTCGCATAGGCATCATGAATAATAATCGTTTCCATCTTTAGACAGGATTTCAGCATCATTAGATCAATTGGCTTCTGATAAATAGCGTTAATCAAGGTGATATCAGTGTCCTTAAGACCATTATCTAATGACTTAATAATTGGTCCATAGCTAATAATAGCGACTTTGCTCTGTCCGTCTTTTAGTAATTTCCAAGTACCTAATGGTAGGTCGATTGATACTACGTCATCAGTTTTAGTAACATAGTCTCGTGGATAACGGATTGCGAAAGGTGGGCTTGATTTGTAAGCTTCAGCGAATAGCCCAGTCGCTTCATGAATATCACTCGCCATGGCGACACTGACACCAGGAGTATTCATCAAGAACGATTGATCAAACATCCCTTGATGGGTATCACCATCAGGACCAACGAGACCTGCGCGGTCGATTAAAAGAAGTGATTTAAGGTTTTGACGCGCTAAATCGTGACTGACTTGATCAAGCGCGCGCTGCAAAAATGTCGAGTAAATCGATACAATTGGCCATTTATCCGCTAGTGAGAGACCTGCTGCCATCGTTAGCGCATGTTCTTCAGCAATTCCAACATCAAACGTTCGTGATGGAAA